>JAJEEP010000107.1 GCA_022820945.1 Alphaproteobacteria bacterium
CAGGCCGAGATCGAGCGGGTGATGCGCGACCTCGGCCTCGACCGGCCGGTGCATGAGCAATACGGCTATTTCGTCGTCAACGCGCTCCAGGGCGATCTCGGCAAGTCGTTCATCTTCGGCGAGCCGGCGCTGCAGTTGATCGTGCAGCGCATGCCGGCGACCTTCGAGCTTGCGATCGCGGCGCTCCTGATCGCCGTCGTGCTCGGCATCCCGCTCGGCGTCCTCGCAGGGCTGAGACCGGAGGCCAAGTCGTCGAAAGCGATCATGGCGGGCTCGATTCTCGGCTTCAGCCTGCCCAGCTTCTGGGTCGGCATCATGATGATCATGCTGTTCGCCGTGATGCTGGGCTGGCTGCCCTCGACCGGGCGCGGCGACACGGTGCCGTTCCTCGGCATGCAGGTCAGCTTCCTCACCTGGGACGGCCTGCAGCACTTGCTGCTGCCGGCGATCAACCTGTCGCTGTTCAAGCTCTCGCTCGTCATTCGTCTGGCGCGGGCCGGCACGCGCGAGGTGATCCACCAAGATTACATCAAGTTCGCGCGTGCCAAGGGGCTGAGCGAAAGCCGTGTCGTGCTCGTCCACCTGCTCAAGAACATCATGATCCCGGTGGTAACCGTGCTCGGCCTCGAATTCGGAGGGCTGGTGGCCTTTTCGGTAGTGACCGAGACGGTGTTCGCCTGGCCCGGCATGGGCAAGCTCATCATCGACTCGCTGCACGAGCTCGACCGGCCCGTGGTCGTGGCGTACCTCATGATCGTCGTGCTGATGTTCGTCATTATCAACCTGCTGGTCGATATCATCTATTCGGTCCTGGACCCCCGGGTCCGCCTTCAGGACGCCAGCGCATGACCGCCGGTGTCGGCAGGCCGGCGGAGGCCGCCCGGGTCGAGACGCCGTTCCGCCGGTTCGCCTCGGACTTTCTGGAAAGCCGCATCGCGACGGCGGCCCTGATCGTGTTCGCGGTCATCGCCTTCATCGCGCTCTTTGCGCCCTGGATCGCGCCGACCGACCCCTACGACCTCGCCCAGGTGAGCGTGCTGGACTCGCATATGCCGCCCGGCACCGAGGCCTTCGACGGGCGCATCTTCTGGCTCGGCACGGACGGCGCCGGGCGCGATCTCGTCAGCGCGATCTGCTACGGGCTCAGGATCAGCCTCGGCGTCGGCGTCATGAGCGGCGTCATCGCCATGGCGATCGGCTGCGCCGTGGGCCTTGCCGCAGCCTATTTCGGCGGGCGCGTCGATACGCTCATCATGCGCATCGTCGATATCCAGCTGAGCTTCCCCTCGATCCTAGTGGCGCTGGTGCTGCTGGCGGTGCTGGGCAAGGGCGTGGACAAGATCCTGATTGCGCTTGTGACGGTGCAATGGGCCTACTACGCGCGCACGGTGCGCGCGAGCGCGTTGGTGGAACGCTCGAAGGAATATATCGACGCGGCGACCTGCCTGGCGCTCAGCCATCGGCGCATCCTGTTCCGCCACCTGCTGCCGAACTGCCTGCCGCCGCTGATCGTGGTAGTGACGGTCCAGACCGCACACGCCATTGCGCTGGAGGCGACCTTGAGCTTCCTCGGCATCGGCCTGCCGATCACCGAGCCCTCGCTGGGGCTGCTGATCGCCAACGGCTTCGAATACATGCTGAGCATGAAATACTGGATCAGCGTCTATCCGGGCGTGGCGCTGCTCGTCACCATCGTGTCGATCAACCTGGTGGGCGACCAGCTGCGCGACATACTGAATCCGCGATTGCAGAAATAGCGTCATGGCCGCGGCGACCGCCACCCTGGCCGTGGAGGGCCTGAAGACGCATTTCTTCACCAAAGCCGGCATCGTCAAGGCCGTGGACGGGGTGAGCTTCGAGGTCGGCCGCGGCGAGATCATGGGGCTGGTCGGCGAGTCCGGCTCCGGCAAATCCGTCACCGGCTTCTCGATCATGCGCCTGGTGGACCCGCCGGGCCGGGTGGTGGAGGGCCGCATCCTCCACAATGGCGAGGACGTGGTGGGCATGGACGGCGAGCGGATGCGCAACCTGCGTGGCAACCGCATCGCGATGATCTTCCAGGACCCGATGATGACCCTCAATCCGGTGCTGCGCATCGAGACGCAGATGGTCGAGGCGGTGCTCGCCCACAGCGCGGTCTCGAAGGAGGAGGCGCGCGCCATGGCGCGGGACGCGCTCGGCCAGGTCGGCATTCCCTCGCCGGACGAACGCCTCCGGGCCTATCCGCACCAGTTTTCCGGCGGCATGCGCCAGCGTGTCGCCATCGCCATCGCGCTGCTCAACAAGCCGGACCTGATTATTGCGGACGAGCCGACGACGGCGCTCGACGTGACCATCCAGGGGCAGATCCTCTATGAAGCCCAGAAGCTATGTCGGGAGACGGGAACGGCGATGATCTGGATCACGCACGATCTCGCCGTGGTCGCCGGCCTCGCGGACCGCATCTGCGTCATGTATGCCGGGCGCATCGTCGAGCAGGGCGAGACCGGCGACATACTCGACCGGCCGGCGCATCCCTATACGCGCGGTCTGATCGGCTCCGTGCCGAGCCGCAATACGCGCGGCGGCAGGCTGTTCCAGATTCCCGGCATGACGCCCTCGCTGCTGAACCTGGCCCCGGGCTGCGCCTTCCGGGAGCGCTGTCCGGTCGCGGGCGACGCCTGTATCGTCGAGCCGGAGACGACATACCCGCTGCCCGGCCGCGAGCTGCGCTGCCACCGCCCGCAGCTGCAGGCGGCGCCATGATCGAGGCGCGGGGCATCAGCAAGCGTTTCGTGAAGATGCCGGACCTTGCGGCACGCATCGCGGGCCGGCTCGGCGCGGACGTCCATGAAGAAACGGTCCATGCGCTCGATGGCGTGAACATCGATATTGCGCGCGGCGAGGTCGTCGGGCTGGTCGGCGAGTCCGGCTGCGGCAAGTCCACCGTCGGGCGCACCGTCCTGCGGCTGATCGACCCGACCGAGGG
>JAJEEP010000034.1 GCA_022820945.1 Alphaproteobacteria bacterium
GCTATGGGGTGGAAATCCTCGAACCGCCCTATCCGCACATCGCAGATCCGCAGAAATCTGCGATGCTTCTGGGGTAAGAAAAGTCTCGGGTCAGCTGGAGCCCTTGATCACCAAGGGATTCACGACAGCGCACACGCCTCTTGATCGGTTGACGTTGCGACGACAGGCGCGACTGCGAGGGTGTCGCGGCGAGGTCGCTTGTCGCACGTTCTCCTGCGCTGTCAATCGGCACGGCCTCTTGCAGAATAGCTGAGGCGAACGGCTTTTCCGCCTGAATCAAGGCGCCATCGGCCGTGTCGACATGCAGCTTGTAGCCGATCCAGGAGGTGGTGTGGCCTTTGGCGTTGCGCCTGGTGCCGACATCGCAGGCCCTCGGCAGGTCCGCCAGTATCTGCGCCAGGCTCATCGTCAGTTGCCGTTCCAGCCGGCTCGGCTTCTTCGCCCGCTCCTCTCCCTTGCGCGGCCGCCCCCGCTTGCGCCGCTTCGGCTTCGATGCCTTCACCTTCAGCTGAGGCTTCTCCCGCGCCTCGATCGCCGTCGCATCCCGCGAGATGTGCTCCACCAGGTGTCCAGCCATCGTCCGCGCAATCAACGTCTCATGCAGACGGTTCGCAAGACCGCTCTCCGCAAACTCGGAAAAGGCCCGCGAAAACGTCGCCTCGCTCGCAAGCCGCCCGCCACCGCTACAGCCACACAGACGGCGCAGCCTGCCGTCAACCTCAAAACGCTCGATCAGCGCCCCGTCGTCGGAATGTCGAACACCGCCTTGGCGATGAAGGCGCGCGCCAGCACCGCGCGGTCCTCCTCCGGGCGCCCTACCTGCCCGCGGAAGTAGGGAAGAAGAGCCTCAACCCGTGCCAGTTCCAGGACCGCCACGAAGAGCTCGTAGCGCTCGCCCATCGGGCCGAGCTCGTCTTCCAGCCTCGTGAACAGTTCCTGTTGAAACGCGAACCAATTGTCCGATAGCATCTCGCGCAGGGACACGGTTCCACTCCTCTCTGGGCATCATGCGGTGTTTGCTGACAGCACATGATACTCAGGAGGGTGGGCCGGTCCCACCGCAAGGGCCTCCACTCAGGCAGAAAAGCCGCTCGCCTCAGCTATTTTGCAAGAAGCTGTAAGAGACTCGCGAACATTTGCGTATTAGCGGTGCCAGTTGCACGTATAGTTTCCCCTAGAGTCCGATCCAAATGCGCGGCTTCCTCGTGCAGAGTCATACTCATCAAAGCAAGCACCCCAGTAGAATTCACGATAAGGGTTTATTCTAATGTAGCTAAATGGATAGCCAAGGTTCTCACGACAGGATGAATTTCGATAACATTCTGCATCCGCCATTCAAAGACATTCCGTGCGTAAAACTGCATTGGATCGTCTACATTCCTTTCAGCGCTGGATTCGTTGGCTCTAGCGCCACAATGGTCGCCTTTTGGATTGCTGTCGCACTAAAATACTGCAATGGCTCGATCATCGTCACAAATCATCCTAACTTCGTACACCGAATACTCATACACCCCAGCAGGATCTCTTGAGTACTCGTACGAATCGTCAATGAACCTAAATTCAACGCAATGACTGGCATCGCCATCTCTCGTTTCCGTAGACTCTGAACAGTGAATCTGTCCTCTGTTTCCCCGGTATCGGGCGGTTCGGCCGCTGCGAGCTCGTCCATGACGATGTGTCTGCTCACGTCTCTTGAGTAACAGGTGCCTAAGCGATTGACGGCATTGGGTTCTGTTTTTCCACTCCTTGGGTTTTCGGGATGAGTTGGAAGCAGAGCTTTTGGGCTTGGCGGTCGAGATGAGCAAACCTCCTGTTGAGAGGTCGCGGTAGGGACGCCGGTTTCCCGGCGCCCCCCGCACAGAACCGGACGTGGTCGTTAAACCATCCGGCTCCTACCTCGGGTATTTGACGTCGAACCGCTGTCCCGGCCACGGGTGTCGGATCCACGGTTTGGGCCAGTATCGGTCCACCAGGGCTTGCAGCCGTTGCCCGGCCGGTCCGCCAGGACCGGCGCGGTCCCGCCGGCCGCGCCACCGCTCCTCGCGGCGCCCACTGCCGGCCGGGACCGTCGAGGGGTCGACGGCCAGGATCAAGGCCACCACCGGACCACGCCGGCTTTCCGCCACCTCGCAGGTCACGATCGCGCCCTGCGGGAGCGTGTCGTACCCGGCGTCCCCGACGACCGAGGCGTGGCAGAACACGTCGGGCGAACCGTCGTCGGGAACCAGAAAACCGAAGCCCTTCGACGGAACGAACCATTTGACCACGGCCGCCACACGGCGGCCGGAAGACGGCCCCCGCTCGCCGAGCTCATGGCCGTGCTCCCCGCGCAGCGGCCCGCCGCTCCCTGTCGGTCCGGGCGACCCGGTCGCGGCATCGACGGCGTGGATGCGCCACACCTGCGGCCCCCGCGGGTCCTGCTCGACCTCGCAGGTGACCGTCGCGCCCTCGGGAAGCGTCAGCAAACCAGCGCCGGATACCGCCGACACGTGGCAGAAGAGGTCACGCGAGCCGTCGGCGGGTGCCAGAAAGCCGAATCCCTTGACCGGGTCGTACCACTTGACCGTCGCAACGACCGTGCGCCGGGCGCCGATCCTGAACCGCCTTCGAACATGGTGAGCGACCTGTCTGCCGTGGATTGATGGGGAGAGCCCGACGCCGGGGCCGCCGGGCCAATCATGGCGGCGGCGATGCTGGCCGGACCGCCGCCATCATATCGCCGGCTATGGTGCGGCGACAGTTCCGAAAACGCCCCGTCCCACGCCCCAGCCGTCCCGGGCACGACGACGCGGGAGCGTCCGTCGGGCCGCACGCTTCCTCGGCGACGCTCTCTGTCGTCCTTCCGCCGCCACCCGCCTGTGCGCCGCCGCGAGAGAGAGGCCGGCCGGTATCGGGGCGGCGGGGGCGGCGCTGCGGAGCGTGCCCCCGCCTTCGGCAGCCACCACCGGGGGAGACGATGTCATGTGGACCGGCCGGATGTTCCATCGCGATGCGCAGACGTTTCTGATTCATCTGTTCGGGCAAGGCCTCGAGGACGAGCGCTACGTTGTCGAGAAATACCGCTCTCGCCCCAATGGCGAGATCGAGCCCATCCAGGCGGAGCAACCCAAGACGAAGGGCCTTCGCAGGCCGCGCAGGAAGATCGTCTCGCGCGAGGCGGTTCGGGAGTTGCGGCCCGAACGCGACGAGATCATCGTCTGCACCGGGGTCACCCTGGCGCGATCAGGGGTCCAAATGTGGGGGGTCCAGGCGACAGGGTTGCTGACCACCCGCTACGCGCGCTGACCGGGAAGCCCGGTCATGCCGGTCAGGGACCCTGCGAATAAGAAGGCGCGGGATCGCCGCCACCGTCAACGCCAAGCTGCGCGCGTCGCCAGCGGTGTATGTACGCGCTGCGCCAAGCTTCCTCCCGAGCCCGGCCTGAAGGTGTGCAGCGGCTGTGCCAAGAAGCGCCGCGCCGCCGACCGCGCCCGCCGCGCGAAGGCCCGCGCAGAGGGCAAGCTCTACGGCGGGCGGGATCCGGAGCAGTGCCGACGCGCCGACCGCGCCGGCGACAAGCGCCGCCGCCGGGCGCGGCAGGAGGCGGGGCTATGCACGTCCTGCGGCCACCGCCAACCGGAGGAGGATCGCTCCGTCTGCGAGCCGTGCCGCGAGGCTAGACGTGCCCTCGACCGCCGGCGCTATGCCGCACGCCGCACTGCCGGCCGCTGCGTACGCTGCACGCAGCCCACGGTCGGAGGCCTGTCGCGCTGCGGCCGATGCCTCGCGCTGGAGAAGGAGCGTGTCTGTCCCCAGCAAAAGAGCGCCGCCGGGAAGAGACGCTATGCCGCGAGGCGCACGCAGGGCGCATGTGTGGATTGTGGAGTCCGCACCGGTGGTGCGGCCCGCTGTGAGCGCTGCGCATATCGTTCCAACTCCCGCGCGCCCGAGCGTCACCTGGCGGCGCTCTGGCCGCCACAGATCACGGTGATCGAGTTGCAGACCTTGCAGGAGCTGGGGACCTTCGAGACCGAAGCCGAGGCCGCCGCCTGCATCACCTTCGCCCGCCTGCGCCCCGACCAGGTCTAAGTCCTCTCCAACGTGCCGCTCATGGTGCTGTCTCCCTCATGAGTGCGGACCCGCCGTGGGCGTTCCGAAGGTGAGCCCGCTCCCGACGTCCGCGATCCCGAACACACTCCACGGTGGTCAGCGGCTGTGCGGTCCGCAAGGCCCTCGTCAACCCGGCGGGCCTCGGAGCAGACGGCAGACGAGAGGAGGTGTGGAGCTTGGAGAAGGTGAGCAGGGTGGGGCCGAGGAGAGGCTCCAGCCCGCTCGTCAACCTTCGTCATGAACTCGAATCGCAAGGAGACAAGACCATGGCTTTCGGATTGAACAGGGCAGAAGTCATTGGCCGCCTGGGCGCCGATGTCACCGTCAACCACCTGCAGAGCGGCGGGCGCGTGGCCAACCTGAGCATCGCCACCGACGAGTCGTACATCGACAAGGCCGGCGGCGGCGAGCGGATCGACAAGACGGAGTGGCACCGGGTCGTGACCTTCCAGAGCGGCCTGATCGACATGCTCGAGAAGCACGCGAAGAAGGGCCGGTTGGTCTACGTAGCGGGCAAGCTGCAGACCAGGAAGTGGCGCAAGGACGGCGAGGACAGCGACCGGTTCTCGACCGAGATCCTGCTGGTCCCCGGCTCGCGGATCCAGTTCCTCGACGTGCGACATGAAGCTGCGTGAGTGACTGTTTTGCTTGAGGTCCTACAACCTCACGACAGAACCCGCCGTTCCTTCGGCGGTAGCCTAGGGGTGCGT
>JAJEEP010000026.1 GCA_022820945.1 Alphaproteobacteria bacterium
GCCGAACCGTTCCGACGGCGGATCGTCTCGGAGATCGATGCTAACTACTGGTGATCGCCAGGCTGCCGGCTTCTCTCACCTCACGGGAACGCTGACGAGCGAACCCTACGACGCCAACTCCGCGTAGCGGCTTCGTTCAAAGCGGGGTCGGTGAGTTGCGCCGCCATGGTCTTGCCAAGAGGGAACAGCGCCTCCTCCAGCCCGATGAGGAAGAGCACGAGCCCGACGACGACATAGGCGAAGCCGACCGCGATACGGCGAAAATTCGCGGGTCGCTGACGCAGCACGACGATCTGAAAGAACAGGACGAGGACGATCAGCGGCACGACGTCGCGTACCGTATCGAGGCCGACCGACGGCAATACGACGAGAATATCCACCATATCCGCCTCTCCTCAGTTCACCGGTCTGCGCATCCGCATCAGTGCCGGTGACGCAAATGCCGGCGCTTGCGCATGGCCTCACGCGCCGACGCCAGTTGGGCGTAGCCCAGCACGGCGATGATGGGGAACACACTGGCAAAGGCGATAAGTCCGAAGCCGTCGATCAGAGGGCTGCGCCCCGGCACGTTGGCAGCGAGGCCGAGACCCAGCGCGGCGACCAGCGGCACGGTCACGGTGGAGGTCGTGACGCCACCGGAATCGTAAGCGAGCGGGATGGTGGTGCGCGCGGCGAAGATCGTCTGCACGATCACGATCGCGTAGCCGGCCATGATCAGATAGTGCAGCGGCAGCCCGATGACGATGCGGACAGCGCCCAGCCCAACGCCGATCGCAACGCCGATGGCGACCGCGATACGCAGGCCCCAGGGCCTGATCGTTCCGCCGGAGACCGCGCCGGCCTTGTCGGCGACGGCCATGAGCGAGGGCTCCGCGATGGTGGTGCCGAAGCCGATCGCTGCCGCAAACGCGTAGATCCAGCCATAGTCGAGCCAATGAGCCTTGGCCCCCTCCGCGATACCGAGGAACGCCGGGTCGGTCAGTTGCGCCGCCATCGTCTTGCCGAGCGGGAAGAGCGCCTGTTCCAGTCCGATGAGGAACAACGCGAGCCCGATGGTGACATAGACGAAGCCCACGACCACCTGGCCGGTGTTCGCCAGGCGCCTGCGCAGCACCACGATCTGGAAGAACAGGACGATGCCGATCAGAGGGGCTTCGTCACGCACCGTGTCCAGTCCGACGACGGCCAAGCGGGACAGCAGTTCCACAGCGCTTCCCTCTCAGAACACCATGCCGAAGACGAGCACGAAGATGATAGGCGTGAGGCTCGCGTAGGCGATGAGTCCGAAGCCGTCGATCAGCGGGTTGCGTCCGCGAATTGCGGTGGCGAGGCCGACGCCGAGCGCCGTCACCATGGGCACCGTGATGGTCGAGGTCGTGACCCCGCCGGAATCGTAGGCGATGCCGACGATCTCGTCCGGCGCGAGGAAGGTGAGACCGACGGCGATGACATAACCGCCAATGATCCAGTAGTGGAGCGGCCAGCCCTTGAGGATGCGGAGTACGCCGAGCGTGATACCGACGCCGACCGAGACCGCGACCGTGTAGCGCAGTCCGAGCGCGTAAGAGTCCATCGCGTCCGCATCGGCGGCGACGACTCCGGCCTCGGCGGCGACCCGGGCAGCCTCTGCCGTGACGGCGATCAGCGCAGGCTCCGCGACGGTGGTCCCGAAGCCGAGCGCGAAGGCGAAGACGAGGAGCCAGAACAGGCTCCCCTTCTGCGCAAACCCCTGGGCCAGGCCCTCGCCCAACGGGAAGAGGCCCATCTCCAGCCCCTTGATGAAGAGCGCGAGCCCCAGCATCACGAGCACGAGCCCGCCGATGATGCCGCCGAGGTCGGGAAACGGTTGGCGCAGGACCCCGATCTGGAAGACCGCGACCACCACGATGATCGGCGCCAGATCGCGCAGAGTACCGAGCACGAGGCCGGCAAAGGAGAGGAGCCCGGCCGCCACTCGATACTTCTTCAAGCGGTCGAGCTCGCGGGTCACTCGACGACCGATCTTGGTCACGGCATCGGCGGGCGCAATCATTGCGACTCGGGTTCCGACTCGTTCGCCATATAAACACATGGCCACGGAGCACAAAGCAGCCGGGCCGTTCTCGATCGCGCCCTGTCCGCTCGCCGCAGCGCAGCGGCGGAATCGAGATTGCAGCGCATTCCTGCTACGGTTGAATGACGGTGCGCGTCACGCTCCGGCTGATGGCGGGCGGACAGGCGACGGAACGGCGGGGGAGACCATGGGGATCGACATCAACTGCGACATGGGCGAGGCCTACAGCATCTACACCTGCGGCGACGACGAGGCGATCATGCCCTACATCACCTCGGCCAACGTCGCCTGCGGCTTTCACGCCTCGGATCCCGGCGTCATGCACGCCACCGTCGTGCTCGCCAAGGAGCACGGCGTGAAGGTGGGGGCTCACCCCTCGTTCCCCGACCGCGACGGCTTCGGCCGGCGCTACATGAAGATGGACCGCAAGGAGCTGCGCGACGCCATCATCTACCAGTGCGGCGCGCTGAAGGGCTTCCTCGAGATGGAGGGGATGACCCTCAATCACCTGAAGCCGCACGGCGCGCTCTACGGCGCCGCCTGGATCGACGAGGACGTGGCAACCGCCTGCGCCGAGGCGGCACAGGTCTTCGGCGTGCCCATGTACGGCACCACCGGCACCATGCACGAGACCGTCTGGCCGAAGTACGCGGATGTCGTGTGGGAGATCTTCGCCGACCTCGACTACGACGACGAGGGCCGCTGCATCATCACCCGCGAGCACAAGTCGGTGGCGCCGGAGCAGGCAGTCGAGCAGATCATGCGCGTGGTGAACGATGGCGTGATCCGCTCCGTCAACGGCAAGGATGTGCCAACGAAGGCGGAGACGATCTGCGTCCATTCGGACACGCCGGGCGCCGTCGCGGTCGCCAAGGCCGTGCGCGAAGCGGTCGATCCCTACATCGAATAGGACAGGACATGAGCGCAGCAACACCGCAGCCGGACCCATCGCCGGGCACCGGCATCCTCGCCTCGAACTCCGGCATCGTTCAGGCCTATCTCTCGAAGACGCCGGCTTCGGCGGCGCTCGCATCCGAGGCCAGGGACATCCTGCCCTCCGGCATCGTCCACGATGCGCGCCACATGCAGCCCTACGGCATCTACGTCACGCGGGCCGAAGGCTCGCGCAAGTGGGACCGGGACGGCAACGAGTATGTCGACTACGCCGGCGGCCACGGCGCCCTGTTGCTGGGCCACGGCCGGCCGGAGGTTCTCGCCGCGATCCAGGAGGCGCTGCCGGACGGCACGCATCCCGGCGCCAATCACGAGCGCGAGGTGCGCTGGGCGCAGATCGTGCGCGAGCTGGTGCCCTGCGCGGAGCGGGTGCGCTTCACCTCCTCCGGCACCGAGGCGACCCACATGGCGCTCCGCCTCGCCCGGGCGCATACCGGCAAGCACAAGATCGTGCGCTTCAAGGGTCACTTCCACGGCTGGCACGACCACATGACCTCCGGCTACATCTCGCACTTCGACGGTGCGCCGACTGCCGGCGTGCTGCCCGACCTCGCGTCCCAGGTGATTCTGCTGCCTCCCGGCGACAAGGAGGCCGCGCGCGCGGCGTTCGAGGCTGACGACGATATCGCTGCCGCAATCCTGGAGCCGACCGGCGGCTCCTTCGGGCTCGTGCCCCACGCCTTCGAGTTCCTCGCTTTCCTGCGGGAGCTGACGGCGAAGCACAGCGTGGCGCTGATCTTCGACGAGGTGATTACCGGCTTACGCGTCTCCCCCGGCGGCGCGCAGGGGTATTTCGACGTCACACCCGACATGAGCACCCACGCCAAGATCATCGCCGGGGGCCTGCCCGGCGGCGCCGTGGCCGGGCGCAAGGAGATTCTCGACGACCTGGACTTCTACGCGACCAGGGAGACCGGCCGCGAGAAGATCTTCCATCCCGGCACCTTCAACGCGAACCCCGTTTCCGCCGCCGCCGGCACGGCTGCGCTCACCATCGTGCGGGATTCGGACGCCTGCGAGCGGGCGACAGCCTTCGGCGCCGAGCTGCGAGCCGGGCTCAACGCGGTGCTGGAGGATGAAGGCGTGCCCTGGTCGGTCTATGGCAGCTTCTCCTCCTTCCACCTCTTCATGAACCCGCGCGGGCGCGCAATCACACCGTCCACCTTCGATCCTCTCGAGATCGACTACGCCGAGCTCAAGGACCGCCCGCCGGAGCTCGTCAACAAGATCCGCCTCGGCCTGCTGGTGAACGGTGTGGACATTCAGGGCTGGCCCGGCGGCATGACCTCGGCTGCCAACACCGCCGACGACCTCCCCGTCACCGTCGACGCCTTCCGCGAGACCATCCGCATGTTGCGCCGCGAGGGCGAGCTCTAGCCGCCACGCGCGCGGCACCGCCGCCTCGGCGCGGGAGTGCGCATGGATACGCTCGAACGCTTCGCCGAGGACAAGCTCGCCGCACTGGCGGAGCGGCAACTGCGCCGCACCGTCCACGAAACCGCACCGTGCGGGCCGGTCAGTGTGAAGCGCAACGGACACACGTTGATCTCGTTCTGCAGCAACGACTACCTCAACCTGTCGCAGCACCCGGCGGTGAAGCGGGCCGCCATCGAGGCCACCGAGCGCTGGGGGGCCGGCGCCGGCGCGTCGCGGCTGGTGACCGGCAACCATCCCCTCTTCGCCGCGCTGGAACGCCGCCTCGCCCGCCTCAAGGGCACCGACGATGCCTGCGTCTTCGGCTCGGGCTACCTTGCCAACCTCGGGATCGTCCCCAGCCTCGTCGGCGCCGGCGACCTGATTGTCGCCGACGAGCTGAGCCACGCGTGTCTCCGCGCCGGCGCCGAGCTCTCACGCGCCAGGGTCGAGATCTTCCGTCACAACGACCTCGACCATGTGGAGGAGCTGCTGGCCGAACACCGTGCCGGCCACGAGCGCGCGCTGCTACTCACCGACGGCGTGTTCAGCATGGACGGCGACCTCGCGCCGATCCCGGCGCTCGCCGAGATCGCGTCGGCTCACGACACCTGGTTGATGACCGACGACGCCCACGGCATCGGCGTGGTCGGTGGCGGTCGGGGTTCGAGCTTCGCCGGCAGCGCGAAGGTGGACGTGCCGCTGCAGATGGGCACGCTCTCCAAGGCTGTCGGCAGCTACGGCGGCTATCTCTGCGCGTCGCAGCCCGTGATCGACCTGATCCGCACCCGCGCGCGTCCTTTCATCTACTCCACCGGCTTGCCGCCTGGCGTGGTCGCCGCCAGCATCGCGGCCCTCGACCAGATCGCGAACGATCCTGGCCTGGTCGCGGCGCCGCTGCGCAAGGCATCGCTCTTCTGCGCGCGCCTCAACCTGCCGGCGCCGGAAAGCTGCATCGTGCCCATCCTGCTCGGCGCCCCTGAGCGCGCGCTCGCGGCCTCGCGGCTACTGGAGGACGCGGGCTTTCTCGTCACCGCAATCCGGCCGCCGACGGTGCCGGAGGGCACGGCGCGTCTCCGCCTCACCTTCAGCGCGGGCCACGACGACGACGACATCGAGCGGCTCGCGGAGATCGTGCGCGAGCGCATTCTCGACGGAGACGAGCGATGAGCACGCTCTTCGTTACCGCCACGGGCACCGAGATCGGCAAGACCCTCGTCGCGGCCGCCCTTTGTCACCAGCTTCGCGCCGCGGGCCGGCCCGTGCGCGCGCTCAAGCCGGTGCTGAGCGGCTACGACCCGGCGACGCTCGCGGACAGCGACCCCGGCATCCTCCTCGCGAGCCTGGACGAGGTCGTGACCGAGGCGACCGTCGCCGAGATCACGCCCTGGCGCTTCGCCGCCCCGCTCTCTCCCGACATGGCCGCAGCCCGCGAGGGGCGCCGCCTCGACCTCGCCGACATCGTCGCCTTCTGCCGCGCGGCCGAGGGCGACCCGCTGCTGATCGAGGGCATCGGCGGCGCCATGGTGCCGCTGAACAATGACTACACCGTGCTCGACTGGATCGCGGAACTCGGCGCGCCGGCGCTGGTGGTGACGGGCAGCTACCTCGGCACCATCAGCCACACGCTCACTACGCTGGCAGCTATACGCGGGCGAGGCATCCCCGTCGCCGGGCTGGTCATCAGCGAATCGCCAGAGAGTCCGGTGCCTCCAGCGGAGACGGCGGAATCCATCGCCAGGCACGCCGACCCCTTGCCGATCGAAATTCTGCCCCGCCTCCCCGCCGGTCCCGCACCCTGGCGCGCGGCCCCGCCCCTCGCCCATGCGCTGGGCCTCCTGGAAGCCTGAGAACGAGCTACACCCCGGCTCCTCACGCTTCTGCAGGTTTTCGCCGCGATTTCCAGCAAGGAGCACCAAGTCCATCGTTGCATCATGACTTGCCTTGCATATGAATCGGCAGATGCGGCACATATGATATCCTGACATACCATAAGTGATTGACTGCCTATTCGGTCTATGTGACTGTTGCGAACCGATTTGTTAGCGCTTGGTTATCAACGCGCTTTCAATTTTCACAAATGGCAGCTCGTTGCTTTGTTCGGCAACCGGCTGTCAACGGCAGGGGAGCGAAACACCGGTCCGCGACCGCTCTCGCAACCGTTTGCACTGGGAATCGGATCGTATGGAACGCGGCCATACGGAGTATACGCATAGCCGGCACAAGAGCGGCGTCGAAAGCGCCACCACGACGGAGCGGGACCCGCGCAACCGCCCAATCAATCGGTACACGATCCGCTATGGTCTGGTGCTCTTGTTCGTTGCGTTGGGTGTCGGTCTCGCCGCGGCCCTGTTCCTGACGGTTGGAGCAGCGCATGCCGACATCACGCATGAAAGCCTGACCGAACGCCCGGACTGCCGCGACGCCGGGCTCTGATCCTCCGAATCAGGAGCCCGGCTCCCACTTCACAGAAAACGATTGGCGGCGGGGAAGCCGCGCGGCGCCGCGCGCCCGGCCTGCCCTCGCTTGCCGCGCCACTGGTCGAGCACCGTCTCGGTGCGCACGCCGGTGCCCGAGCGCCAGCGCAGCCCCGCCGCGCCGTCGAACACCTGCGCGTCCGAGAGCGCCGCATCGCGGTAGCGCTGCAGGATCACGCCGCGGCCGCGCGCCATGGTGGGCACCTCGGCAGCCGGGAAGATCACCAGCCGCCGGTTGGTGCCGACCACCGCGACCCAGTCGCCGGCCGCCTCGACACAGACCGCAGCCTCCGCCCCTTCCGCCAGATTGAGTACCTGGCGCCCCGCGCGGGTCTGGGCGACGACCTCGTCCTCGGGCACGAAGAATCCGCGCCCGTCGCTCGCCGCCACCAGCAGGCGCCGGCCAAGGCGGTGCGCGAACAGCGCGACAGGCTCGTGATCGTTGCCGAGGTCGACCATGAGACGCACCGGCTCGCCGAAGCCGCGCCCGCCGGGCAGCCGATCCGCCGCGAGCATGTAGAAACGCCCGTTGGTGGCAAAAAGCAGCAGCCTGTCCGTGGTCTCGGCATGGAAGCGGAAACGCTCGCGGTCGCCATCCTTGTAACGCACCGCCGCGTCCGCCTCGGCATGGCCCTTGATCGCGCGGATCCACCCCTTCGCCGAGCAAATCACGGTGATCGGCTCGCGCTCCACCAGCGCCTCTACCGGGACTTCCTGCGGCAGAGGCGCCTCTCCGATGGAGGTTCGGCGCGCGCCGAGCGCGGTCTCTTGCCCGAAGCGTGTCTTCATCTCCGCGATCTCGGCGGCGAGCACGGTCTTCTGCCGGCGGGTGCTGTTCGCGAGCTTCTCCAGCTGGCCGCGCTCCGCCTCCAGCGCCTCGTGCTCGCGCCTGATCGCCGCCTCCTCGAGCCGGCGCAGTGCGCGCAGGCGCATGTTGAGGATCGCGTCCGCCTGCACCTCGCTGATTCCGAACGCGCCCATCAGCGCCGCCCGCGGCTCGTCCTCCTCGCGCACGATGCGAATCACCTCGTCAAGATTGAGGTATGCAATGAGATAGCCGCCGAGCACGTCGAGCCGGTGAGCGATCGCCGCCAGCCGATGGGCGGTGCGCCGCAGCAGGACCTCGCGCCGGTGATCCAGAAACGCCTGCAGCACCTGCTTGAGCGTCATCACGCGGGGGACGCCCGCCGCATCCAGCATGTTCATGTTGAGCCCGATGCGGGTCTCCAGCTCGGTCTGGCGGAACAACATCTCCATCAGGAGCTCGGCTTCGACCGTGCGGCTCTTGGGCTCCAGGACGATGCGCACGTCCTCGGCCGATTCGTCCCGCACGTCCGCGAGCAGGGCGAGCTTGCGAGCCTGAAGAAGCTCGGCGATGCGCTCGATCAGCCGCGCCTTCTGCACCTGATAGGGAATCTCGGTGACCACGATCTGGTACTGGCCGCGGCCGATGTTTTCCTTCTGCCAGCGCGCGCGGACCCGGAAGCCGCCGCGGCCTGTCGCGTAGGCCTCTGCGATCTGCTCGCGGTCCTCGACCAGCACGCCGCCCGTCGGGAAGTCCGGCCCCGGCACGAGCGCCACCAGGGCATCGTCCGCGAGCTTGGGGTCCTTCAGCAGTGCGGTGAGTGCATTGCAGAGCTCGCCGGCGTTGTGAGGCGGGATGCTGGTGGCGAGGCCCACGGCGATCCCGGTCGCCCCGTTGGCGAGCAGGTTGGGGAAGGCCGCCGGCAGCACCACCGGCTCGCTGTCGCCGCCGTCGTAGGTCTCGCGGAAGTCGACCGCGTCTTCGTCGAGCCCGTCGAGCAGCGCTTGTGCGACCTCGGTGAGTCGCGCCTCGGTGTAGCGCATCGCCGCGGCGTTATCGCCATCGACATTGCCGAAATTGCCCTGCCCCTCGACCAGCGCGTAGCGCGCGGCGAAGGTCTGGGCGAGCCGAACCAGGGCGTCATAAACCGCCGCGTCGCCGTGGGGGTGGTACTTGCCTATCACGTCGCCCACGACGCGCGCGCACTTCTTGAAACCCGCGTCGGGATCGAGCTTCAGAGCCCGCATGGCATAGAGGAGACGGCGCTGGACCGGCTTGAGCCCGTCGCGCACGTCGGGCAGCGAGCGCGCGGTGATCGTCGAGAGCGCATAGGCCAGATAACGCTCGCTCAGCGCATCGCCGAGCGGTACGGGATGGACCGCACCCTCGGTTTCGGCCTCGCCTGCGATTCGCGCCATGACAGCCGCTATAGCATAGGCGGCGAGCGGATTAAGGGTCTTGCGTATCCGGTGCGGTGAGCGGGGGCGCGGACCCTGCCTGCAGACGATCGATAAAGCGCTCTCGGGCTGCGGGCATGCGACCGCCCTGCCCTGCGAACACGTGCTTCTCGAAGAACCAGCCCGTTAGCCGCAAGCCCGGTACGATGTCGGCGACGGGGACGGCGGCGCTATCCTTTGATCGCGTGAGAAAGGGCGGCAGCAGCAGCAGCTTGTCCGCATAGGGCGCGGCGGCCTCGCGCGAGACCGCGCGCCCGCTGCGGGGCGACACGTAGGCCAGGTCTTCGACCGATCCGGTCGCCGCACAGGCCGAAAGGTCGAGACCGAAGCCAAGCTCGGCAAGCAGCGCGAGCTCCCAGCGCACCACCGCCTCAGCCCATTGTTCGCCCGCTTCGAGCGTGTCTAGCAGGCGTTCGGTGTCGGCATAGATCTGCGGATAGGGATGCCGTTCGGGCAACGTCGCCTCTGTCAGCGCGCAGACGGCGGCGAGCGCCGCGAGGCGGGGAGGATCGTCCAGCAGCAGGCTCGCACGCGCACGCACGAGCTCGCAGGCGTAGCGGCCCAAGTGTTCGGCGAGGCGGGCCTGCCAGCGGGCCGTGAGCGTATTTCCCGCCTCGTAGAGCCCGCGCGCGCGCCGGCCGCGGGCGCCGTGAACCAGCCCGGCGTGGCGGCCGTGATGCTCGGTCAGCAGCGAGACAACGGCTGCATTCTCGCCATGGCGGCGGGCGGAGAGAACGATCCCCGTATCGCTCCATTCCATCCCCTGCCCCCGAATCCGCTCCAGCGCGGCACCGACTGAAACACTGCCGTGCCCACACTGCGCTTGCAACGAATCGGCCGCTTCGCCACAATCGCAAGCGCTCTGGGGGAGCCGTACGCGGCTGAGAGGTCGGAACAACCCCGACGACCCCTTGAACCTGATCCGGTTAGGACCGGCGTAGGAAACGAGACGTGACCCCGCCAGAACACCCACAATCCGAATCGGACCACGCCGTCCGGGTCGAGGCCGCACGCTTCGGCTTCGAGGGCACGCTGCTCTTCGACGGTCTGGAGTTGACCTTGGAGCGGGGCCGCTGGACCTGCCTGCTGGGACCGAGCGGCGTGGGAAAATCCAGCTTGCTCCGGGTCATCGCGGGCCTGGAGCGGCTGGAATCCGGCAGCCTGAGCGTCCTGAGCGGCGCGTCGGTCGCTTACATGGCACAGCAGGATCTGCTCATGCCGTGGCTCAGCGCGCTCGGCAACGTCTCCCTCGGCGCGCGGCTCAGAGGCGAGACGCCCGACCGGGCGCGCGCCCTCGCGATGCTGGAGCGCGTGGGTTTGGGCGGGGATGCGGACGCCCTGCCGCACACCCTTTCGGGCGGTATGCGCCAGCGGGTCGCGCTCGCCCGCACCCTGATGGAGGACCGGCCCATCGTGCTCATGGACGAGCCCTTCTCTGCGCTCGACGCAATTACGCGGATGCGCTTGCAGGAGCTTGCCGCCGGCCTCCTCGCCGGGCGCACGGTGCTGTTGGTCACGCATGATCCGCTTGAGGCGCTCCGGCTGGGCGAGCGGATCTACGTCATGGCCGGCCGGCCGGCGGCTTTGCAACGCGCCTCAGCGCCCGGAGGGGCACCGCCCCGCAAGCCCGGCGACCGCACCCTCCAGGCTCAGCACGCCGCGCTGCTGGAACGGCTCGCTGCGGCCGACGACGCCGGCGTCGACGCGCGGCCCCACTGATGGCACGGACCTGGAATGCGCGCCCTCAGGCTGACGACGATCTGCGGCGTCCTGGTGCTGGTCTGGCAGGCGATCGTCTGGCTGGCAGACACGCCCCACTACATCCTGCCGGGGCCGGCGCGGGTGGGGGCGACCTGGTGGGAGCATGTGGGGCTGATCCTGGGCCATGCCCAGACCACGCTGCTGGAGATCGCGCTCGGCCTCGTGCTGGGCACGCTGCTGGGCGTAATCAGTGCGCTGGTGCTCACCTACGTCAGGCCGGCGCGGCTCTGGCTCCTGCCGGTTCTGGTGGCATCCCAAGCGGTTCCGGTCTTCGCGCTTGCGCCGATTCTCGTGCTCTGGCTCGGCTACGGCATCGCGTCCAAGGTCGCGATGGCGACTCTCATCATCTACTTCCCCGTGGCCGCGAACTTCTTCGACGGGTTGCGGCGCACCGAGCCGGGCTGGCTCGATCTCGCGCGCGCCATGGGCGCGAGCCCGTGGCGCACGCTGTGGCGCATCCGCGTGCCGGCGGCGCTCCCCGCCTTGGCCTCGGGCGTCCGTGTCGCCGCCGCGGTGGCACCCATCGGCGCCGTGGTGGGCGAGTGGGTGGGCTCCAGCGCGGGCCTCGGCTTCCTCATGCTGCACGCCAACGGGCGCATGCAGATCGATCTGATGTTCGCCGTGCTGCTCACCCTCGCGGTCTTCGCGGTGGCGATCTACTTCATCATCGACCACGTGCTGCGCCGGGCTCTGCACTGGCAGCCCGACACCTGAATTACCAACCGGGAGAATGACATATGCGAAATTTCGCAAAGACATTGCTGGCAGTCGTCGCCTTGTGCCTGGCGGCGGCCCTGATCGCACCGAAACCCTCTGCCGCGGCCGAGAAGCTGACCGTGCTGCTCGACTGGTTCGTCAATCCCGATCACGCGCCCCTCTACGTGGCCCTTGAGCAGGGCTACTTCGCGGACGCGGGCCTGGAGGTCGAGCTGATCGCGCCGGCCGATCCCAACGACCCGCCCAAGCTGGTCGCGGCCGAGAAGGCGGACCTCGCGGTCTCCTACCAGCCGCAGCTTCACCTCCAGGTGGCCGAAGGGCTGCCGCTGGTGCGCATCGCGACGCTGGTGGCGACGCCGCTCAACACGCTGCTGGTGCTGGCCGACGGTCCGGTCCAGTCCATCGCCGATCTCAAGGGGCGCACCGTGGGCTACTCGGTCGGCGGCTTCGAGGACGCGCTGCTCGGCGCGATGCTGGAGCGCCACGGCCTGAGCGTCGACGACGTGACCCTGGTCAACGTCAACTTCTCGCTCTCGCCATCGCTGCTCTCCGGCCAGGTCGATGCCGTGATCGGCGCCTACCGCAACTTCGAGCTCAACCAGATGGACATCGAGGGCCACGCCGGCCGCGCCTTCTACATCGAGGAGGAAGGCGTGCCGCCCTACGACGAGCTCATCGTCGTCGCCCACACCGGCCGGCAAGGCGACCCCGCGCTCCGGGGCTTCGTCGATGCCCTGGAACGCGGCGTGCAGTTCCTCATCAATCACCCGGACGAGTCCTGGCAGCTGTTCCTGCGAGGCCAGGAAGAACTCGACGACGAGCTCAACAAGCGCGCCTGGCGCGACACGCTGCCGCGCTTCGCGCTGAGGCCGGCGGCGCTGGATACCGCACGCTACGAGCGCTTCGCCGTCTTCCTCCAGGCCCAGGGGCTGATCCCGGAGGCACTGCCCGCCTCGGCCTACGCAGTGGAGCTCGACTAACGCGCCGCGCCGCGCCTATTGGCGAACGCGAGGACCGCGCGGGAGAGGGCCTGCTTCTCCTCGCGCGCGGTCATCATCGTGGCCGTAACCTCGACCGCGACGCCGGTCGCAGCGATTCCGGCCGCTTCGGCCCGGTCGGCCTCGTCGAGCACGAAGCCGTCGATCAGCCCGGCGTAGTGCTCAGCAATGGCGAGGGCGCTCGGCGCGATGCCGCGCTCCGCCATCATCTTCGCGGTCGGCCCCTTAACCGCCTCCCCACCGATGATGGGCGAGACCGCGATCACCGGTGCCTCGCAGGCCGCGAGCGCGTCGCGCACGCCAGGAACGGCGAGAATCGGGTCGATGCTGATGTAGGGGTTTGACGGGCAGACGATGACGGCCCCGAGATCGGGCGCCGCCAGCGCATCGAGAAACCCGGACGAGGCCCGCGCCTGCTCGGCCCCTTCGTGACGGAACCCCAGCACCTTCGGCCTACACCGCTCGCGCACGAAATAGTGCTGGAAGGCGAGCGGGCCGTCCTCGGTCTCGACAACGGTCGGCACCGGGTCGTCGCTCATGGGCACGATGCGCGCCTCGATGCCGAGCCTCGCACACAGGTCAGACGTGACCGTGCTCAGGCTCTCGCCGGCCCGCAGTCGCCGCGTGCGCTCCACATGGATGGCGAGGTCCTTGTCGCCGAGGAAGAACCAAGTCTCGCCGCCGAGTGCCCCCAGCGCCTCCATGAAGGCGCCGCTCTCCCCTGCCCGCCCCCAGCCGGTCTCCAGGTTCGCGAGCCCGGCCAGCGTGTAGGTGAGCGTGTCGAGGTCGGGGCAAACCTTGAGACCGAGATGCTCGAAGTCGTCGCCGGTGTTGGTGACGACCGTGAGACGGCCGGGATTCTCCAGCACATCGCAGAGGCCGAGCGCGAGCTTGGCGCCGCCCACCCCGCCGGAGAGCGCGATGTAGCTGGCGTCAGCGGAAGAGGTCATCGGCCTCGTCGCGAATGAGCGCGGCACCGTCGTTGCCCGGCCCTGCAGCAGCGAGTCCGCGCACCACCACCACGGGCATGCCCTCGTCGGCCTCGCCCTGCAGCAGCGAGGCGGCGGCGGCCAGTTCGTCCGCCAGCGCCACCTGGGTCACTTCCAGCGGCCGGCCGAAGAGATCGTCGCGCCCCCGAAGATCGAGCAGGGACGGCAACCCCGCGGCGCCCAGCGCGAGGCCCACGGTGCCCACCCGCCAGGCGCGTCCGACACTGTCGTTGACGATCACGGCGCAGTCCGTGCCGAGCCGGTCCCGCAACCCCTCGCGCAAACGTTGCGCGCTGCCGTCGGGATCGCGCGGCAGCAGCAACACCCGCTCATCCGCGCCCGCCGGCTCCACATTGGAGTTGTCGATGCCGGCGTTCGCCATAACGAACCCCAGCCGGTGCTCCACGATGATGACCCCGGGCCGATGGCGCACCACCCGCCGCGACTCGCTCAGGATCAGCTCGACCATGCGCGGGTCCTTGTCGGCGCGGGCGGCAAGCTCCCGCGCTTCGGCACCGGCCTCGATCTCTGCCAGATTGGCGTAGCGCCCCTCGCTCTTGGACACGATCTTTTGCGCGACCACGAGCACGTCGCCGGCCGCCGCCGCTTCACCGGCTTGTGCGAAGCCGTCTGCGATCAACGCCGCGAGATCGTCGCCGGGCTGCACCATGGGAATGCCCGGCAACGCGAAGAGGGAGAGCGCGCGGGGTCGCGCCGGCCGTGCGGTCATCGCGACGCGCCGCCTCCGCCGGCAGCGCTCCAGCTTGTGACCCGCTCGATCCTGATCGCGATTACCGGAAGCGGCGCCAGGTCCATCGCGCGGTACTGCCGATACTTGGCACGCAGGAGAACCTGGGCCGCGTCGTGCTCGGCGCCGCTCTCCAGAATCTCCGCCCGGCCGCGCACCATGACCCAGCGCAGCCTCGTCCAGTCGTCATCGTCATAGTGATCGGCGGTCAGCACGACGTTCGGGTTCTCCGCGATATTGCGGAGGCGCTTCAGCGGCCTCCCGCTCTTGGGCTTGCGATCGATCGTCATGTAGACGGAATCGTCGGCGAGGGCGAAGCACACCGGGCCGGCATTCGGGAGGCCCGCCCCATCCGCCGTCGCGAGATACGCCACCCGCTGCGCCTCCAGGAAGGCGCGCTCGTCCTCCCCGAGGACGGCCGCCCTGCCCCCGCCCATGTCGCTACAGTGCCGCCAGGTTCAGATGTCCGCGAGCGCCGTCTTGATCCGCTCGATGGCGTCGATGTGGGCTCTCGGCGAGGAGAGTCCCATGCCCATCGTGTTGACCGAATAGTGCGTGGCGCCGAGCTTCTTCCAGCCCGCGGCGTGCTCTCGCCACTGCTCGGGCGTCTTGTCCAGCACGTCGAGCCAGGTCTCGATCCCGACCGCCGCCGGGTCCCGGCCGGCATCCCGGATGTAGCCGCGGAACTTCTCGACCTCGGCCGCGCCTTCCTCGTCCGGCGCGAAGAGCGGGAACCAGCCGTCGCCCAGCCGGGCGGTGCGCCTCAGCACGGCATCGGCATGGCCGCCGAACCAGACGGGGATGGGCTGCTGGACCGGGAGCGGGTTCAGCCCGGCATCGGTGATGCGATGATCCTGCCCTTCGTAGGTGATGAGCTCGTTGGTCCAGAGCAGGCGCATGACCTCGATCTGCTCCTCGATGCGCCGCGCGCGGTCCCCGAAATCCATGCCGAGGGCTTCGTATTCCACGTGGTTCCAGCCGATCGCCACGCCGAGCCGGAGTCGGCCTTCGCAGAGCACGTCGAGCGCCGCCGCCTGCTTTGCCACCAGGGCGGCCTGACGCTGCGGCAGGATGATGATTCCGGTCACGAATTCGAGCCGGGTGACGGCAGCGAGGAAGCCGAACAGCACGAAAGGCTCGTGGAACGCATCGGTGTGCTTGTAGGGGCCCTTGAGATCGTGGGTCGCGGCGTTGCCGCCGAGCACGTGGTCGAAGGCGAGGACATGCTTGTATCCCAGCGCTTCGGCCGCCTGCCCGTAGTCGCGAACGACCGCAGGATCGTTGCCGATCTCGGTCTGTGGAAAAACAACACCAAGCTGCATTCAGGGCCTCCCTCGCTCACGGTTGCGCGCGCGGCCGGCGCGGCCACGGCATACCATGCTATCATGCCCTGTCAGCGCGGCATCGCCGGACCTCGGCGGAACGGCCGCTCACCGGCCCGGCAAAGGAGAGATGGGATGGCGGATAACGACTCGTGGCGCGGCAAAGTCGGCGGTATGACCGACGAAGAGGTCGACGAATTCCTCAAGGGGCCCCACCTCTGCCGGCTCGCCTGTCTCGACGAGGAAGGTTGGCCCTATATCGTGCCGCTCTGGTACCAGTATCGCGACGGCGGCTACTACGTCGTCCCGCGCGCTCGCTCCGTCTGGGCCAAGCACATCCAACGAGACCCCCGTGTCCACATCTGCGTCGACATCTGGGAGACGATGCAGAAGGTGATGGCCAAGGGGAAGGCCGAGATCGTCGAGGAGCCCAATACCGGCGGCAAGTGGGTCGAGGTCGCGACAGAGATGTCGCTGCGCTATCTCGGCGAGAATGGGCCCAAGTATCTGGAGCCCACGCTGGTCGAGCCCCGCTGGCTCATATTCCTGAAGCCCGATTCGCAGATGACCTGGCAAGGCGTGGACTGGGCCGAGCGCTACAAGCACGCGAAGTGGTAGCGGTCGGCGCCGACTGTAGGCACCGGCCGGGCCAGCGGCTGGACCGTAGCGCGTAGCAGAGCGGCGGCACCCTCTTACCGAGTCCATGACCGACGCGGGCGAAGCGCGGTCGAGCGCCGCCGCGGCAACGACGCCCCGGGTCGGTGTGCTTGCGGTCGTCTACCTGTTGGTCGCGGGCGCCCTCTACGGCCTGCTCTTCTCCGTCAACAAGGTTGCGACCACCCACGAGGTGCCGGGGATCGCGTACGTCTTCTGGCACACGCTGGGTGCCGGCCTGATTCTCTGGCTCGGCTGTCTCGCGAACCGCACGCCCGTGGGCTTCAGCGCGGCGCATCTGCGCTTCTATGCGGTCTGCGGCGCGGTCGGCATTTCGATCCCGGTGTCGATTCTCGCCCATGTGGCGCCCAAGCTTCCGGCGAGCCTCGTGGTCATGGTCACCTGCCTGTCGCCGACCTGCACCTACTTGATGGCAATGACACTCGGGATGGAGCGCTTCCGGCTGCTCAGCACCGTGGGCGTGGCCCTCGGCCTCGTGGGAGTTGTGATCCTGGTGCTGCCGGGCATCACGGTGCCGAGCTTTGCGGAGGCAAGCTGGCTGCTGCTGGCCTTGCTCGCACCGGTTTGCTTCGCCGCGTTCAACATCACAGGCACGCTGCTCTGGCCGCCAAAGGCGCACTCGCTCTCGCTGGCCTGCGGCATCCAGCTCGGCGCTGCCATCGTGCTCGTCCCGGTGATGATCGGCATGGGTGAGACCTACCTCTTCCCCGGCCCGATGCTGACCGGCGATCTCGCGATCCTGGGTGCGACGGTGATCACCGCCCTGGTCTGGTATCTCATATTCGAGATCCTCAGGCGTAGCGGCCCGCTCTTCCTTTCCCAGTTCGGCTATATCATCGTGCTGACGGGGCCGGGCTGGGGAGCGGTGATTTTCGGCGAGCGCCTGAGCGGCTGGGCGTGGGTCGCGGCCGCCCTCCTGCTCGCGGGTCTTGGGGTGCTTACTTGGTCCAAGCGTCGCGCACGTGAATAGGAGGCGTGGATGACCATCAGATTGCTGCAGATCGATACCTTCACCGACCGGGTGCTGGGCGGCAATCCGGCCGCAGTCTGCCCCCTCGACGCGTGGTTGGACGAGGCGACGATGCAAGCCATCGCGGCCGAGAACAATCTGTCCGAGACCGCGTTCCTGGTGCCTGAGGGCAAGGGCTATCGCCTCCGCTGGTTCACGCCCAACGTCGAGGTCGATCTCTGCGGCCACGCCACACTCGCAGCCGCCTTCGTCGTGTTCGAGGAGTTGAGACCGGGCGCGGAGAGCGTCGCGTTCGAGACGCTCAGCGGCCGGCTCACGGTCGCGCGCGATGGCGAGGCGCTGGTGATGGATTTTCCGGCCCAGCCGGCGCGCCCGGCGCAAGCGCCTGCTGTGCTCGCGCAGGCACTTGGCGCGTCCCCGGCCGAAGTGCTCGCCGGCGCAGACTGGATCGCGGTGTTCGAGAACGCGGCTCAGGTCGCGGCGCTCAGTCCCGATCACGCAGGGCTAACCGCCCTGGACCGACGCGGAGTGGTGGCGACCGCACCCGGAGACGAGGACGACGCCGACTACGTGCTGCGCTTCTTCGCGCCCAAGAACGCCGTGCCGGAGGACCCGGTCACCGGCAATGTGCAGACTGCGCTCGTTCCCTACTGGGCAAATCGGCTCGGAAAACGGCGGCTAGCCGCGCATCAGCTCTCCGCGCGCGGCGGGCGCATGATCTGCGAGGATCGGGACGAGCGAGTCTCGATCGCCGGCCGCGCGGCGCTCTACATGGATGCGTCGATTTCTGTCGGCGGCTGAGTCCCTATCAGGCCGGTCGCTTCAGCCGGCGCAGTCGACGCAGCGGGCGATGGTCGGGTCGATGGCGAGCCGCTTGGCGGGGATTCGCTCCCCGCAGTCGGTGCAGTAGCCGTAGTCGCCGGTATCGAGCCGGCGCAGCGCCGCCTCGATGAGCGGCAGCCGGGCACGGCGGCGCGCCTCCACCGATTGCGCCATCGCCTGCACCTGCATGGCGTCCATGCGCGAGACGCGGCCGACGCTTTGCTGGTCGAGCGTGACCGGCCGCCGCTCGCCCGCCGCCGCTTCGCTCAGCGCAAGCAGTTCGGCGCGCTCCTGTTCGAGGATTTGCCGAATCTTCTTCGGATCGCGAGTGGGACGGGCAGTCATGGGCGGTGCGGGCGCATCACGGCGTCGATTGTAAACGATCGGGCGGGGCAAGCGAGAGCGACGTGTCCAACCGCGCGTCTTTTTGCGCCTTACGCGCGGCGCTTGACGCGCTCGCCCGCCCCGCCGCACCCTGCAACGCGGCGAAACAGGGAGAAACCCATGGCGTCGGGAGCAATCGTGGTCACCGGATCGGCGGGCCTGATAGGATTCGCCGTCGCCTCGCGGCTCGCGCAACAGGGGCGCGCTGTCATCGGCACCGACCGCATCCAGCCCAGGGAAGACGGGAGCTTCCCCTCGACCGATGCGGAGCTTACCGATGTTCACAAGTTGCACGCCATCTGCAGCGGCGAAATCGGGGCGATCGTTCATTGCGGCGCGGTCTCCGGCCCCATGCTGGGCCGCGACAATCCGCGCGCTGTGATCGAGACCAATGTCGCGGGCACCGCCAACCTGCTGGAAATCGCGCGCCAGCGGGGCGTGCGCCTGGTGTTCTGCTCCTCCACGTCTGCCTACGGCCACACCGCTGTCGGTCTTGAACCGGTGCCCGAAGACACGCCACTCGCAGCAGACGATATCTACGGCGCCACGAAGGCGTCCGGCGACATCCTGACCCGTGCCTACGTGGCCCAGACCGGCCTCGACGCCGCCATCTTGCGCTTTTCGTGGGTCTACGGGCCGCGCCGGCGCACCACCTGCGTGGTGCGAGAGATGATCAAGGACGCGCAGGCGGGTCGCGCCACCACGCTCCCCTACGGCCGCGGCTTCACACGCCAATACGTGTACATCGACGACGTCGTTGGCGCCGTGATGGCGGCGCTCGATGCCGAGGAGATCGGACCGCAGCGCGCCTTCAACATTACGGGCGGCCAGCGCCTGGAATTCGGCGAAATCGTCGACGCCGTGCGGCAAGCGGTACCCGAGGCGAACATCACGCTCGGCGAGGGCGCCGACCCCGAGGACCAGAGCCACGGTCGTTTCGACATCTCGGCGGCCGTGCGCGACCTGGGCTGGCAACCCCAGGTCGCCTTCGCCGACGGCGTTCGGACATACGCCGGCTGGCTCGCCGAGAACCCGGTGTAGGGCCGGAACCTGCACGCAGACAACAAGGACCAAAGGGAGGATACGCCATGCCCCGCGCCGCAGTGATCGTGCCGTTTCCGTATGATGAGGAGGGCCTCGACTACAGGCGTGCCGAGTTGGAGCAGGTCGAGCTCTCCGGCAAGGTCACCTTCGACTACAAGCCGCTCAAGGCGGGTCCGATGCACTTCCTCGGCCGCCACGACGAGTTTCTGGTCGAGTTCGCCATCTTCGAGGCGGGGATCGCGCTGGCCGAGGAAGGCTATGACGCTATCACGGTCAACACGTTGAGCGATTCGGGCGTCGCCGAATTGCGCGCCGTGCTGGACATCCCCGTGGTCTCGAACGGCAAGTCGTCGCTACTCTACGCGCTCACCCTCGGCACCCGCTTCTCGATAATCGCGCAGACCGATCCAGCCTATCCGCAGTACACCGACGCCTGGCTCGCCTTCTACAAGAACCTGATGAAGAAGTTCGAGGTCTCCCAGTTCTGCACCTCGGTCGAGCTGTTCGAGGCCAAATCGGACTTGAGGGCGCTGTTCACGGGCCGCGAGGCAGAGGTTTTCCCCAAGATGAAGGAAGCGTGCGAGAGGGGCCTCGCCAAGGGTGCCGACGTGATCGTCCTCGGCTCCACCACTCTCTCTCAGGCCGGTCCCTATCTCTCCGAGAACCTGCCCGTCCCGGTGGTTAATCCCGGGCCGCTCTCGCTCAAGATGGTGGAGACGGTGCTGGGCCTCGGCCACAGCCACAGCCCGGTGGCGCACCCGAAGCCCGCCGTGGCACGCCCGAAGATGATCCACGCCATGATGGACACCGCCCGCGACCACCAGACCGCCGACGAATAGACCGCGAAGGGACCTGTTGCAGGCATGAACCGGCCATCGGCCAAGGGAGGCGCTGCCGGCGCGGACGCGGGTAAAGCCGGCGAGGCAACCTGGGACGCCGGGCTCTACGACCGTTCGTTCGGCTTCGTCTCGGACTTTGCGACCGACATGGTCGATCTGCTCGCGCCCAAGCCCGGCGAGCGGATCGTCGATCTTGGCTGCGGCACGGGCAAGCTGACCGCAGCCATCGCCGCGCACGGCGCCGACGTGATCGGCATCGACGGCGATGAGGCGATGGTGGAGCGGGCCCGCGCGCTTCACCCTCACCTCGCCTTCCAGCATGCCGACGGGCGGAATTTCGCCATCGAGGGCCACGCCGACGCGGTCTTCTCCAACGCCGCGCTGCACTGGATGAAGGAGGATCCACCGGGGGTGATCGCCTGCGTTGCCCGCGCGCTCCGGCTCGGCGGCCGCTTCGTCGCCGAGATGGGCGCGCACCGCAACGTGCGGATCATCACCGATGCGCTCTATCAGGCGCTGGCCGAGGAAGGCGTCCCGGCCGAGGCGATCGACTTCCCCTGGTACTTCCCGCGCACGAGCCGTTACGTCGGCTTGCTGGAGGACGGCGGCTTCGACGTGACGCAGCTCCGCTACTTCGCCCGCCCGACCCCGCTCGATGACTGCCCCAACGGTCTCGCCGACTGGATCGACATGTTCGGCCGGAACTTTACCGAGGCGGCGCCGCCCGGCCGGGTGCCTGCGGTCATAGACCGCACCGTCGCGCTGACCCGCGACCGCCTCTGCCCCGACGGGCGCTGGGTAACCGACTACACCCGCCTTCGCTTCGTCGCGATCCGGGTGGCAGACGAATAGGCTCCGCTGCGAATTGCGCTGCACCTGCGGGGAGCGGATAGACCTCCCCCTCCCGGTATCCGAGATTCGCCCCTCTCCCAATCGTCCCTCTCGTATGGATGACGTGGGTTTCAGGGGTGACGTGACCCACAATATGTAGTACCAACCCCAAGAGAGGCTGCCCCAATCTGGCCACAATGAGCATTTAGGCAGGGTCATGAGAGACGCCGCCAATTCGCGTCGCCAACCCGTGTCTTCCCACGCGATCGAGTAGCGCCCATGGCCGGCCACTCCAAATGGGCCAACATCATGTACCGCAAGGGCGCGCAAGACGCCCGGCGGGCCAAGCGGTTCACCAAGCTGATCCGCGAGGTCTACGTTGCCGCCCGAGAGGGCGCGCCCGACCCCGACCACAATCCGCGCCTGCGCACTGCCATTGCGGCGGCCAAGTCGCAGAGCGTGCCCAAGGACAACATCGAGCGCGCCATCAAGAAGGCGGCGGGCGGGGACGGCGGCCAGGAACGCTTCGACACGCTGAGCTACGAAGGGTTCGGGCCGGGCGGCGTGGCCGTCATCGTCGACGCCATCACCGACAACCGCAACCGGACCGCAGCCACGATCCGCTCGATCTTCAGCCGGCATGGCGGCACGCTCGGCGAAACCGGCTCTGTGAACTATCTGTTCCAACGTGTTGGGGTCATTCGCTTTTCCGCGGACGCGGCCAGCGGCGACGACATGTTCGAAGCGGCGCTCGAAGTGGGCGCCGACGAATGCGAAAGCGAAGAGGACGGCCACGAGGTGATCTGCCCGCCCGAGGCGCTGAGCGAGGCGAGCGAAGCACTGACCGTGCAGTTCGGAGCTCCGGAGCGGGTCGAGATCGCCTGGCGGCCGCAGACCACCGTGCCCATCGGCGAGGACAAGGCGGAGGCCGTCTTCAGGCTGCTGGAAGCGCTCGACGACAGTGACGACGTGCAGCAGGTATCGGCGAACTACGATGTCACCGACGATGTCCTGCGCAAGCTCTCGGCCTGAGCGGGGGCGGCTGGCATGGCGCGGGTTCTCGGCCTCGATCCCGGTCTCAGACGCACCGGCTGGGGCGTGATCGAGACTGCCGGCAACCGGCTGCGCCACGTCGGCCACGGCGTCGTCGCCACCGACTCCGGCGCGAGCGTTCCGGAGCGCCTCTGCGCCCTGCACGAAGGCCTCGTCGAAATCGTCGCGCGGTACGAGCCGGACGAGGCGGTCGTCGAGGAGACCTTCGTCAACCGCAACCCCGACTCGACCCTCAAGCTGGGGCTCGCGCGGGGAGTCGCCTTGCTCGCGCCGGCGCTCGCCGGCCTTCCCGTCCACGAATACGCGGCGAACCGGATCAAGAAGGCGCTGGTGGGCGCCGGGCACGCCGACAAGGAGCAGGTCGCGCTGATGGTCCGCCATCTGTTGCCTGGCGTGGGCGACGCGACGGCAGACGCCACGGACGCGCTCGCCGCAGCGATCTGTCACGCCCACGCCGCAGGCACCCGCGCCCACTGGCAGCCGGCGCAAGCGGCGTCGGGGGCAGCCCGATGATCGCGAAGCTGCGCGGCGTTCTCGACAGCCTGGGGGACGGCTGGGCGGTCGTCGACGTGGGCGGCGTGGGCTACCTCACCTATTGCTCCGCCGGCACGCTCTCCTCGCTGCCGTCGCGGGGGCAGGAAGTGAGCCTCACCATCGAGACCGTGGTGCGCGAGGATCACATCCATCTCTACGGCTTTTCCAGCGAGCAGGAGCGCGACTGGTTCCGCCTCCTGCAAACCGTGCAAAGCGTTGGCGCCCGACTCGCGCTTGCGATCCTGGGCGCGCTGCCCGCAGCGGAGCTCTCCGCCTGCATCGCCGCGCAGGACAAGGCGGGGCTCACCCGCGCGCCGGGTGTAGGGCCCAAGCTTGCGGCGCGCATCCTGAGCGAGTTGCGAGACAAGGCCGAGATCCTGCCGGGTGCGGCGCCATCACCAACGGTGGCTGGCGGCACTGCAAATGCCGACGCGGTCGCGGCCCTCGTCAATCTCGGCTACCGGCCGACCGAGGCCCACGGCGCGGTCTCCGGCGCGGCCCGCTCGCTCGGCGCCGAGGCCCCGGTGGAGGCGCTGATCCGCGCCGGCCTTAAGGAGCTCGCACAGTGAGCGAGGCGCGCATCGTCGCCGGTGCGCCGGAGCCTGACGACAGGCTCGACAGCAGTCTCAGGCCGCGCAAGCTAGACGACTTCGTCGGCCAGCGCGTGGTGCGCGAGAACCTGCGTGTCTTCATCGCCGCTGCGATCGAGCGCGGCGAGGCGCTGGACCACGTGCTGTTCTACGGCCCGCCGGGCCTCGGCAAGACAACACTGGCGCAGATCGTCGCTCGCGAGCTCGGTGTCGGCATTCGCGCGACCTCCGGGCCGGTGATCGCGCGCGCAGGCGACCTCGCCGCGATCCTCACAAACCTCAACGAGCGCGACGTGCTGTTCATCGACGAGATCCACCGCCTCAACCCGGCAGTGGAGGAGATCCTCTATCCCGCCATGGAGGATTCGCAGCTCGACCTGATCATCGGCGAGGTCCCGGGCGCGCGCTCGGTGCGGATCGACCTGCCGCCGTTCACCCTGGTCGGTGCGACCACGCGCACTGGTCTCATCACGACGCCGCTGCGCGAGCGCTTCGGCATTCCACTCAGGCTCGACTTCTACGAGGTCGACGAGCTGGTCGAGATCGTGACCCGCAACGCGGGGCTTCTCGACGTCGAGCTGAGCGCCGACGGGGCGGCGGAGGTCGCCGCCCGCTCCCGCGGCACGCCCCGCATCGCGGGTCGCCTCCTGCGCCGCGTGCGCGACTTCGCCGCGGTCGCGGGTGTCGAGACCATCGACGACGCCATCGCGGACCGCGCGCTCAACCGGCTCGAGGTCGACCAGCGCGGCCTCGACTCGATGGACCGCCGCTACCTCTCCTGCATCGCGGAGAACTACGGCGGCGGCCCGGTCGGCATCGAGACCATCGCGGCAGCGCTCTCGGAACAGCGCGACGCGCTGGAAGAGGTGATCGAGCCCTTCCTGATTCAGCAGGGTTTCGTCCAGCGGACGCCGCGCGGCCGGATGCTCACCCGGCACGGCTTCGGTCATCTGGGTCTGGCGCAGCCGGAGGACGCGCCGCGCCAACTCGCCCTGCTCGACGAAGGCCATGACAGTCGTTGAGCCCGACACGCCGATGGCACCGTCCGCCGGCCGCTTCCAAGGCGCCGAGCACGTCTACCCGCTCCGCGTCTACTACGAGGATACGGACGCGAGCGGCATCGTCTATTACGCCAACTACCTCAAATTCGCCGAACGGGCGCGGACCGAGATGATGCGGGGCGCCGGCATCACCCACGTCACATTGCTCGGGGACCACGATGCCGCCTTCGTAGTGAGGCGCTGCACCGTGGATTACCGGCAGCCGGCGCGGCTCGACGACGACATCGAGGTGCGTACGAGCATCGGCACGGTGGCCGGCGCCCATATCGAGGCCGAGCAGCGCGTCGTGCGCGAGGGGGCGTTGCTGGCCAGCATCGACCTCAAGCTCGGCTGCATCGGGCGCAACGGCCGCGCGGTACGGCTGCCGGCGCCATTACGCCAAGCGCTTTCGAGCCTGGTGCCGGCGGGCGGGAAGTAACGGGGAACGCATGGAATCCGACCTGGTTCGCGCCGTCGAGATCGGCGCCAGCGCGGTGGCCGAGGACTTCTCCCTCTGGGGCCTGTTCCTGCAGGCCGACATTATCGTCAAGGCCGTGATCGTGGTCCTCTTGATCGCGTCGCTCTGGAGCTGGGCGATCATCTTCGACAAGTCGCTCCGCTATGCCCGCGCCCGCCGGCTCGCGGTCGAGTTCGAGCAGGCCTTCTGGTCCGGCGGCTCCCTCGACCAGCTCTACGACAACCTCTCCAATCAGCGCAGTCACCCCATGACCGTGCTGTTCGCCTCGGCGATGGACGAGTGGCGCCGCTTTACGAGCCGGGGCTCCCATCTATCGGCGGACCGGCTGGAGGGTCTCCAGCGCCGCATCGCCTATGCCATGGATGCGGCGCTCAACCGGGAGCTGGATCAGCTCGAACGCTACCTCGGTTTCCTCGCCACGGTGGGCTCGACCGCACCGTTCGTCGGCCTGTTCGGCACCGTCTGGGGCATCATGAACAGCTTTCAGTCGATCGCGGCGAGCAAGGATACCTCGCTCGCCGTGGTCGCGCCCGGTATCGCAGAGGCGCTCTTTGCGACCGCGCTCGGCCTCGTGGCCGCCATCCCGGCGGTGGTGGCCTACAACAAGCTCAGCAGCGATCTCGACCGCTACGCCGGCCGACTGGAGGCCTTCGGCACCGAGTTCCGCGCCCTTCTCGGCCGCCAGCTTGAGGAGCGCGCCGCCTGATGGCGACGGAATGGGACGGGCCGCTCAACGGTCGGAGCCGCAACGGGCGCCGCCGGCGCCCCCCCATGAGCCAGATCAACGTGACGCCCTTTGTCGACGTCATGCTCGTGCTCCTGGTGATCTTCATGATCACGGCGCCACTGTTGACGGTGGGCGTGGAAGTCGATCTTCCCAAGTCCGATGCTCCTCCCTTGCCCGGAGACGACGAGCCGCTCTCGGTCACCGTGGACCGCGACGGCACCACCTATCTGCAGGAAACCGAGGTGACCCTCGACGAGCTGATTCCCAAGCTCCAGGCGATCACCGAACGCCGGCCCGATGTCCGGATCTTCATCAGGGGCGACCAGGAGATCGCCTACGGCCGCGTGATGGAGGTCATGGGCGCGCTCAACCGCGCAGGTTTCAACAACCTCGCGCTGGTGACAGAACCGCGCACAGCGGTGAGCGATGAGTAAGCGCGGCTGGCTCTTCTCCGCCCTCCTCCACTGCGGCGTGGTCGCCGCCGCAGTGCTCGGCCTGCCGCAGGTGTTCGAGAGCGACGCGCTCACGCCAGTCGATCAACCGATCGTGGTCAGCCTGGTCGAGATCGCCGACGAGTCGACCGCCCCTGTCGAAGAGATCGAGCCCGAACCCGAGCCGGAGCCGATTCCCAAAGCCGCGCCCGAGCCCGAACCGGAACCGGAGATCGTCGCCGAGCCGGAACCCGAGCCTGTGCCGGAACCGGAGCCCGAGGTCTTCGCCGCATTGGATCCCGAGCCGGTCATCGAGCCCGAGCCGATCATCGAGCCTGAGCCGGAGCCCCCGCCTACGCCCGAGCCAGTCGTTGAACCGGAGCCGGAACCAGCGCCAAAGACGCCGGAGGCCAAGCCGGATCCCCCGCCCGCACCCGAACCGCCGCCCGTGCCCCTCGCCAAGCCCAAGAGGCCGAAGAAGCCGAGCTTCGACTCCCTGCTGCAGAGCCTCACGGACGAGGAGGCCTCGGAACCGCCTCCACCAGTGGAAAAGAAGGACAAATCGTCCTTCGACGACATGCTAGCGAGCATCGCCGGCGTGGACGACCGGCAGCCCGCAAACGCCGAAGCGCCCGCGCCCCTCACCGGCCCCTTGCGACGGACGATCACCGATGCCATCAAGCAGAAGGTCGAGCGGAACTGGAGCGTCCCGGCCGGCGTTCTGGATGCCGCCGAGCTGGTGGTGACGCTGAGGATCCAGCTAGGGCCCGATGGGTCCGTCCGACGGGTGGAAATCGTCGACGCAGACGGGGGCGCGAACTACCGGACGATGGCGGAAAGCGGCCGCCGCGCTGTGCTGAAGGCCAGTCCCTTCGATGTCTTGACGCGCTACGTCGACAGGTATGAAGGTTGGCGCGACATCACCATGACCTTTAGTCCGCCGGTGTGAGGCATTCAGCGCGCGTGGGCAGGATGGAAACAGAGGAAACGACGGTGAGACGATGAGACGATTGCCGACACAGAGTGGACACGTTAAGCGCTTCATGCTCCGCGCCATGCCCCTCCCTGCCGCCATCGTCCTCTGTCTGACGATTCTATTCGTCGCCGCTACCGCCAGGGCCGAGCTTCGGGTGGACATCACGCGCGGCCATGTGGAGCCTCTTCCCATTGCGCTCGTCGATCTTGCCGGTTCGAACGAGCCGGATGCCGAGATCGGCCGCAAAATCACACAGGTGATCACCCGCAATCTGGAGCGTTCCGGCCTGTTCCGCGCCATCGATCCAGCCGCCTTCATCAGCGAGCCGGGTGGAATGACGGTACGGCCGCGCTTCCAGGACTGGCGCATTATCAACGCGCAGGCACTGGTGACCGGCCGCGTGGTACCCAGCGACACCGGTCGACTCACGGTCGAATTCCGCTTGTGGGACGTGTTCGCCGAGCAAGACCTAGTGGGACTAAAGCTGAGCGGCTCGGCGGAAGCGTGGCGACCCATTGCTCACACCATGTCCGACAAGATCTACGAGCGGCTGACAGGCGAGAGCGGCTATTTCCACACACGGGTCGTCTACATCGCCGAGACCGGGCCTCCCGACAAGCGTATCAAGCGCCTTGCGATCATGGATCAGGACGGCCACAACCTGCGTTACCTGTCGGACGGCCGGCACCTGGTGTTGACTCCCCGCTTTTCGCCGACCGCGCAGGAAATCACCTATCTCTCGTACGAGCGCGGCGTGCCGAAGGTCTACCTGCGTCACATCGACACCGGCCAGCAAGAGCTGCTCGGCGATTTTCCAGGCATGACCTTTGCCCCGCGCTTCTCGCCCGACGGCAATTACGTGGTCATGACGCTGGCGCGGGACGGCAATTCCGAGATCTACGAGATGGACCTGCGTTCGCGTCAGGTCAGGCGGCTCACTAACAACCCGGCCATCGAGACTGCGCCCTGCTATTCGCCGGACGGCCAATATGTCGCCTTCGAGTCGGATCGGGGCGGCAGCCAGCAGATCTACGTGATGCGCCGTGACGGGAGCGACGTGCGCCGCATCACCTTCGGCGAGGGACGCTACGGAACTCCGGTGTGGTCACCGCGCGGCGACCTGATTGCCTTCACCAAGAGTCATCGCGGCCAGTTCTCGATCGGTGTCATGAAGACCGACGGCAGCGGCGAGCGAATTCTGGCTCGAGACTATCTGGTCGAAGGCCCGACCTGGGCGCCGAACGGACGCGTGCTCATGTTCTTCCGCTCGAGTTCGCGAGACCCCGACAGCGCCGAACTGGTGACTATCGACCTGACAGGGCGCAACGAGCGCATCCTGTTCACGAGCACGGCGGCCTCCGATCCGGCCTGGTCGCCGTTAATCCAGTGATGACCCAAAGATTGATCCATTAATGACCCATAGATATAGTCGCCCTGCCATCCGACGAGACTGTCGCCTCGACAGCGGCTCAGCCCCACGGCGCGCAATTGTGCGTTGCGCCGTGTTTTGGCGTTCGGAGATCGGTAGGAGTCCAGCCGGGCGTGGACGGGATAGCGACGATCCCGCCGCCAATGAATGATGAAGGAGAGCGTGCGAATGCGACTGAGACTGATCTTGCCGCTTCTGTTGGCGCTCGGCCTAGCGGCATGCGAAAGCACGCCCGAGGAGACCGCGTCCACCACCGATGCCGGGGTCGATCAGACATTGGATTCGGGCACGGACGCCTCTTCCAGCGACATCATGATCGAGGAAGAGACGACGGTGGCGGCACTTGACCCGAGCCAGCCGCTTCCCGGATCGCAGGAGGAGTTGGTTCAGAACGTCGGCGATCGCGTTTTCTTCGACTTCGATAGTGCGGTTTTGGGAGCTGATGCGCGGCGTACGCTGGATCGTCAGTCCGAATGGCTCAGGCTGTTCCCCGAGGTCTCGCTGGTGATCGAGGGCCATGCCGACGAGCGGGGCACCCGGGAATACAACCTCGCTCTCGGCGAACGCCGAGCCAACGCCGTTCGTGAGTACCTGAGCGATCAGGGCATCGCGCCGTCGCGGCTCAGAACGGTCTCGTACGGCAAGGAACGTCCCTACGCGCTCGGTCACAATGAGGAGGCGTGGGCGCTCAATCGCCGTTCTGTCTCCGTCATCGACTAGGAGTCCGAGGAGCCGGTAGGAGCGATGCGCGGCGGAGCAACCAGCCCGCAAGGCAGCGCGAGCTGCCGTCGACGGCGGCTTGCGGCGGCGGGGCCAGGGGCGTTACTGGCCGTGCTTTCAGCAGTTGCAGTGCTACTGGCGACGGCGCCCGCCGACGCCCAGCAAGGCATCGATCTCAGACCCCAGGTCCGGGAACTGAGGAGCCAGGTTCAAAGCTTGCGCGTTCAGCTCGCGGAACTTGAGCGAGCGGTCCATACCGGAGCCGCTCAGAGCGGCGCCGCTACCGAGGCGGGGTCGGAGAGTGGGCAGGCAGCGCGAAACAGCCGACGTCTCGCGGAGCTTGAGAGCGACATCGACGAGGCCCGAGAGTGGCGTCGTCGCGTCACCGGCCGCTTCGAGGAGTTCGACAACGTGCTCCGCAGGCTCGAAGGCCGGATCGATCGGCTGATCGCCGATGTGGACTTCAGGCTGGCGGCCCTCGAACAGCAGCAGGGTGGGACGCCGGCGGCTGCCGTCGCGTCGACGGGCACCGAGGTGCCCGCTGCAGTACCCACGGGCCAGGTCCAGGCCAGCATCACGCCAGGGCAGGAGGCGGGTTACGAACCCTCCGCAGCGCCCCAACCCCTCGGGACCATACCGGCGGAAGACTCGGGCGTAGATCCGCCGCCGCTGGGACTAAGTCCTGAGGAGCAGTACAACGAAGCGTTCGGCCTCCTCGAAGCGGCGCAATACGAAGGGGCGCACGAGGCCTTCTCGCGCTTAATCGACGCGCACCCCACGCATGACCTTGCGCAGAACGCGGCCTATTGGCGTGCCGAGAGCCTTTACGCCAGGCAAATGTACCCGGAGGCGGCGAAATCCTACGCGCTCAACCTTCGCCAGTACCCGGAGGGCCGCAAGGCGCCGGACAACATGGTCAAGCTCGGCATTGCACTGCTCAAGCTCGGCCGCAGCGAAGAGGCGTGCCGGGCCTTCGAGCAGCTCGACCAAGCGTTTTCCGACCCGCCCCTCAACATCCGCCGGGCGGCACAGCAGGGGCGGCGCCAAGCGAACTGTCCCTGACAGCAGCCAGGATATTTCCACCCGTGGCTGCGCCACGCATCGTCACACCCGGAAGCGCCAACCCCGGCGCTGCAGCCATCGATACGGCAGCCTTCGAGGCGCTCATGGCACCGCTCGGCCCCTTCGAGCAGGCGCCTCGAATCGCGGTCGCGGTCTCCGGCGGTCCGGACAGCCTCGCATTGTGCCTGCTGGCCGACCGCTGGGTCCGCGCGCGGGGAGGATCGGCTCACGGCCTCACCGTGGACCACCGCTTCCGCCCCGAATCGGGCGCCGAAGCCGCGCAGGTGAAGCGCTGGCTCAAGGCCCGAGGAATCACCCACCGAACCCTGCGCTGGCCCGGTGCGCGCCCTGTTACCGGGCTTCAGGAGCAAGCACGGGCCGCGCGACTCGCGCTGCTCACCGGCTGGTGCCGGAGGGCGGGCGTGCTTCACCTGTTGCTGGGCCATCAGCGAGAGGATCAGGCGGAGACGGCGCTCCAGCGCCTCGTCCGGGGGAGCGGTATCGATGGGCTCGCCGGCATGGCATCGGTTCGCCTGGCGATGGAGCCGGCAGGCGGCGGCGTCCGGCTGCTTCGCCCGCTGCTTCCCGCGTCTCGCGATGCGTTGATCGCAACCTTGGCCCGTTGGGATCAGCCATGGATTGACGATCCGACAAACAGCGATACCCGTCATGAACGCCCACGTTTGGCGGCAGCCCTGGCGCAATTGGGGACGGAAGGACTGAGCGCAAAACGCCTGACCAAAGCCGCCGCGCGGGCCGCAGGCGACCGCTCGGCGCTGGATGAACTCTGCACCGACCTCCTGGCGGTCTGCGCGCTCCCCTCTCCCGCGGGCTTCGTGATTCTGAACCTGAACGTCTTGCGGCGGGCGCCGCCGGCTCTGGCGGTGCGTGCATTGGGCTGCGTCGTCACCATGGTCTCCGGCGGCGCCTACCCGCCGCGGCAAGATAGACTGGAGCATCTAGCGCGCCGTCTGCTCGACGACGGCGCCAAGGCGAAGACGCTCGGCGGATGCCGGGTCGTCCCGCAACGAGATGGACGAGTCGTCGTTTGCAGGGAGGCAGCTGGAGCCTCGACAATTCAGCCAATCAACCCCGGAGAAAGCGCGCTCTGGGACCGCCGATTCGTCGTCTCCCTGGGACGGTCCACCGGTACAGGGCCCTTTATCGTCCGCCGCCTCGGGACCGACGGCTTGGCTCAGGCCCGCGCGATGGCGCGCAGAGAAAGTATGCCGCTCACAAGCGATGACATTCCAGCACCGGCGCGGCCTGCACTGCCCGCGCTGTTCGACCTTGACGGCCCGCTCGCCGCTCCCCATTTGGGATTCAGGCGAACATCGCGCCATCTCGAAGCCGGGGAGGTAGAGTTTTCGGCGTCGTTTCGGCCGGCGCGTCCCTTGGCACCGGGGCTTCCGGCGACGCTCCGCGTGTTGCCGTTGCAGGATGAAGACAGTTGACGAAACCGTTGAAGAGACTATTGATCGCCCGCGCAGTGAATGTCGTGTACACTGCGGCAGACGCTCGTGTGGGTTGTACGCGGGCTGCTTCGCCGCTGGCGGCGTGGGCCAGAGACGAACGCGAGGACAATCGGGGGCCGAACGGTGGGTAGCTTCGGCAAGAATCTAGCGCTGTGGATCATCATCGGCTTGGTCCTGGTCGCGCTGTTTCAAGTGTTCCAGGGGTCGTCGTCGCGGCAGACTTCGACCGATCTCGCGTTCTCGCAGTTCCTGGCCGAAGTCGAAGCCGGGCAGGTCCAGGATGTGACGATCCAGGGCAACAACATCACCGGCCATTACACCAACGGTTCCGCGTTCAACACCTACGCGCCTTACGACCCCGAGCTGGTCAAGACGCTTCGCTCCCATGACGTGCAGATCGCCGCCGTTCCGGTCGAGGAAGGCGGGCTCAGTATCCTCGGCATCCTGATTTCATGGTTCCCGCTACTGCTCTTCATCGGCGTCTGGATATTCATGATGCGCCAGATGCAGTCGGGCGGCGGCAAGGCAATGGGCTTCGGCAAGTCGCGTGCGCGCCTGCTGACGGAGCGCCAAGGCCGGGTGACCTTCGACGACGTCGCCGGCATCGACGAGGCCAAGCAGGAGCTTGAGGAAATCGTCGAATACCTGCGCGACCCTCAAAAGTTCCAGCGGCTCGGAGGCAAGATTCCGAAGGGCGTGCTGCTGGTCGGCCCGCCCGGCACCGGCAAGACGCTGCTCGCACGTGCCATCGCGGGCGAAGCCAACGTGCCCTTCTTCACCATCTCCGGCTCCGATTTCGTCGAGATGTTCGTGGGCGTCGGCGCGAGCCGCGTGCGCGACATGTTCGAGCAGGGCAAGAAGAACGCGCCCTGCCTGATATTCATCGACGAGATCGACGCGGTCGGCCGGCATCGGGGCGCGGGCCTCGGCGGCGGCAACGACGAGCGCGAGCAGACCCTCAACCAGCTCCTGGTCGAGATGGACGGCTTCGAGGCCAACGAGGGCGTAATCCTGATTTCGGCGACCAACCGGCCGGACGTGCTGGACCCCGCGCTGCTGCGGCCGGGCCGCTTCGACCGTCAGGTCGTGGTGCCGAACCCGGACGTGCTGGGCCGCGAGAAGATCCTCAAGGTGCACATGCGCAAGGTGCCGCTCGCGCCGGACGTGAAGCCCCGCACCATCGCGCGCGGTACGCCCGGCTTCTCCGGCGCGGACATCGCCAACCTGGTGAACGAGGCTGCTCTTCTGGCCGCGCGTCGCGGCAAGCGTGTCGTCACCATGATCGAGTTCGAGGACGCCAAGGACAAGGTCATGATGGGCGCCGAGCGGCGCTCCATGGTGATGACCGACGAGGAGAAGAGACTCACCGCCTATCACGAGGGCGGGCATGCGGTGGTGGCTGCCCACCTCGAAGCCTCCGATCCGATCCACAAGGCGACGATCATCCCGCGCGGGCGGGCGCTCGGCATGGTGGTGCGCCTCCCGGAAGGCGACCGGATCTCGGTCAGCCGCGAGAAGCTGGAGGCGGATATCACCGTCGCCATGGGCGGCCGCATCGCCGAGGAAATGATTTTCGGCTACGAAAAAGTGACCAGCGGAGCGTCGTCCGATCTCAAGATGGCGACCCAGATCGCGCGCAGCATGGTGACGCAGTTCGGCATGTCCGACGAGCTCGGGCCGCTCAGTTACAGCGAGAACGAGCAGGAAGTCTTCCTCGGCCACTCGATCACGCAGCAGAAGAACGTCTCCGAGCAGACCGCGCACAAGATCGACCTGGAGGTCCGCAAGATCATCGACGAAGCCTATGGCAGGGCCCGGGGCATCCTGTCCGACAATCTGGAATCGCTGCATCAAATCGCGAACGCGCTGCTTGAGTACGAATCCCTGAACGGCGAGGAGATTGCCGCGGTCCTCAAGGGCGAATCGATCGTGCGGTCGGACGACGACGAGCCGGTGGTCACGCAGGGGCGGCGCGGCACGGTGCCCTCCTCCAGCCGGCGCAAGGGCAAGCCGCCGCCCGATCTCGAACCCCATCCGCAACCGGGCTCGTGATCGTCGCCGGGCCGCCATGCCGGCGGTACCTCTGAAACAATCGGAACAGGAAGACGCCGAAGGCGCGTTGCCGGAGCGGTGCGTCGGGGGTGTCTACCTGAAGCCGTGCAATCCGATCCCCGGCCCTGAACTCACCTTCGATCTGGTGGACGTGCTGTTCCGGGGCCGGCCCGAGCGCCGGCGCGTGCGGCTGCAGCATGCCGTGCTTGCCTGCTGGGCCGAGAAGAACGCGCCCGGCACGGCCGATGAGATCGCCTCACTGAGCACGCGGCTGAGCGCACCCCGCGGCCCGGTTTGTGGACTCGCGCTCGACCGGCCGCGTCTCATGGGCGTTCTCAACGTGACCCCCGACAGCTTCTCCGACGGCGGCGACTTCGCGGCCGAGGACGACGCGATTGCGCATGGCCGCGCCATGGCCGCAGCCGGCGCCGACATCGTCGATGTCGGCGGCGAATCGACCCGGCCGGGCTCGCAGGCGCCGAGCGAGGCGGAAGAGCTGCGCCGGGTTATTCCCGTGGTGCGCGCGCTCGCCGATGACGGCATTCTGGTCTCGATCGACACCCGCCGTGCGGCGGTGATGGAGGCCGCGCTCGATGCCGGCGCACGGATGGTGAACGACATCAGCGCGCTCAGCCACGACCCGCAGGCCCGCGCGGTCGTCGCCCGGCGGGGCGCGTGGGTCGTACTCGGCCACATGCAGGGCACGCCAGAGACCATGCAGCGCGAGCCCCGCTACGAAGACGCGAGCCTCGACGTGTTCGATGCGCTGGCGGCACACATGGACGCGGCTGAAGCCTCCGGAATCCCCCGCGCGCGGATCGTTGTCGATCCCGGCATCGGCTTTGGCAAGACTGCCCGCCACAATCTGGAAATCCTGCGCGACATTGCGCTGTTCCACGGCCTGGGCTGTCCGCTGCTCGTCGGCGCATCGCGCAAGAGCTTCATCGGGCGGCTCAGCGCCGGCGAGGCGCCCAAGGCGCGGCTGCCCGGCTCGCTCGCGGCAGGGCTGCATGCGCTCGACGAAGGCGCCCACATTCTGCGGGTGCACGACGTCGCCGAGACTCGCCAGGCGCTCGCAATATGGCGCGGCATTCGCGACCCCGAGGTGGCCGCGGCGAGGGTTCCCCGATGAGCCGCGCCGGTGGAGCGCCGCGCACCCTGTTCGGGACCGACGGCATTCGCGGCATCGCGAACCAGGAGCCGATGACCGCAGAGACCGCAATGAAGGTCGGCGCGGCCGCCGGAAGCCTGCTCGTGCGTGGCGATCACCGGCATCGCGTCGTCATCGGCAAGGACACGCGGCTTTCGGGCTACCTGTTCGAGCCAGCGCTGACGGCCGGCTTCATCTCGGTAGGCATGGACGTGATCCTGGTGGGCCCCATGCCGACGCCCGCCGTGGCGATGCTGACGCGCGCGCTCCGGGCCGATCTCGGCGTGATGATCTCCGCCTCGCACAACCTCTTCGCCGACAACGGCATCAAGCCGTTCGGGCCGGACGGCTACAAGCTTTCCGACGAGATGGAAGCCCGTATCGAGGCAGCGGTCGATGCCGGCGTGCACGGGCTGGCCGCCCCTGACGCGCTGGGCCGGGCGCGGCGCCTCGACGACGCCGAAGGCCGCTACATCGAGTTCGTCAAGAACAGCTTTCCGCAGCCGCTCGGGCTCCAGGGCAGCCGCATCGTGATCGACTGCGCCCACGGCGCCGCCTACAAGGTGGCGCCCACCGTGCTGTGGGAGCTTGGCGCGCAAGTCATCACCATCGGCGCCGAGCCCGACGGCTTCAATATCAACCGGGGCTGCGGCTCGACCGACACGGCCGCGCTCGCTCGCACCGTGGTGGAGCGCGGCGCGGATATCGGGATCGCGCTGGACGGCGACGCCGACCGCGTCGTGATCTGCGACGAGACCGGCACGGCCATCGACGGCGATCACATTCTGGCGCTGATTGCGTCGAACTGGGCGGATGCGGGGCGGCTCAAAGGCGGCGGCGTGGTCGCAACCGTCATGTCCAATTTGGGGCTTGAGCGCTACCTCCAGAGTATCGGCCTCGCCCTGGAGCGCACGCGCGTTGGCGATCGCTACGTCGTCGAGCACATGCGCGCGCACGGCTTCAACCTGGGCGGCGAGCAGTCGGGCCATATCGTCATGAGCGACCATGCGACGACCGGCGACGGCCTGCTCGCGGCACTCCAGGCCATGGCGGCGCTCGCGGCGACGGGCCGCCGCGCGAGTGACGTGACCGGCCTCTTCGAACCCGTCCCCCAGCTGCTCCGCAACGTCCGCGTCGCCGATGCCGGCGCGCTCGAGAGTGCCGGGGCCAAAGCGGCAATCGCGCATGGCCAGGCGCGTCTCGGCGAGCACGGCCGCCTGGTGATTCGCGCCTCCGGCACGGAGCCGGTCATCCGCGTGATGGCCGAAGGCGACGATGAAGCGCTGGTCTCGGCAGTGGTCGACGATGTCGCCGAAGCCGTGGTCGCAGCGGCCGAGGCGGAACACGCGGGGGAGCGCACAGGCGCCGCGGTGCAATGAAGGGCCGCGTGCTGATCGTCGCCGGCTCGGATTCGGGCGGCGGCGCCGGAATCCAAGCCGATATCAAGACCGTAACAGCGCTGGGCGGCTACGCCGCTACCGCCATCACCGCGCTCACCGCACAGGACACGCGCACGGTCCACGCCGTCCACGCGGTGCCGGCGGATTTCGTCGCCGAGCAGATGCGTGTCGTGCTGGCCGACATCGGCGCCGACTGCATCAAGACCGGGATGATCCATAGCGCGCCGATCATCGAGGCGGTCGCCGACGCCGCGGCACGATACGGCAAGGGCATCCCACTGGTGGTCGATCCCGTGATCGTGGCCAAGGGCGGCGCCTCGCTGCTGGAGGCCTCGGCGATGCGCTCACTTAAAACCACGCTCATCGGCCGCGCCGACCTCGTCACCCCGAACATCCCGGAAGCGGAGCGGCTGGCCGAACTCACCATCGCCACGGCAGACGACATGGCGCGTGCGGCCGAGCGCATTCATGAACTCGGACCCAAGGCGGTCCTGGTGAAGGGCGGCCACCTCGAGTCGGACGAAATCACGGACCTGCTGAGCCACACCGGCGGGATCGAACGGTTCTACGCGCACAGGATCGAGAGCCGCCACACCCACGGCACCGGCTGCACCCTGGCGTCGGCCATCGCCACGGGCATCGCGCAGGGCATGGGCCTGGTCGATGCGGTGACCCGCGCGCGGCGTTACCTCAGGTCGGCGATCGAGGCAGCGCCGGGCTATGGCGCCGGCCACGGGCCAGTCAATCACGGCGTGACGGTGACGCCGACGGACTGAACAGGGCGAGCGGGCGCAACTATCGGGTGGCCGGGCGCCTACGTGGTCCCTAGATTGGCGGCTCAGGAGGGCCGCCATGACAACCACTCCCACGGACATCGCACAGAACGCGCGCGACTACGCCCGCATCGAAGCCGCGATCCTTTACCTGCAGGAGCACTTCCGCGATCAACCGAGCCTCGATGACGTCGCGCGGAAGACCGGTCTCAGCCCTCATCACTTCCAGCGCCTTTTCCGCCGTTGGGCGGGCATCTCGCCCAAACGCTTCGGCCAATATCTCACGCTCGATTACGCCAAGGCGCAGCTCGAAGTCTCCGCCTCGATCCTCGATGCCGCGTACGACGCCGGCCTCTCCGGCCCCTCCCGACTGCACGATCTCTTCGTCACGTACGAGGCGATGAGTCCCGGCGCCTTCAAGCAGGGCGGCGACGGCGTGGAAATCTCGTACGGCGTGCACCCGAGCCCCTTCGGCCCCTGCTTCATCGGCCAGACCGAACGCGGCATTTGCGCCCTCGGCTTCGCCGACGACCACAGGAGCGACGCCCAAGCCGTCCGTGCCGAGTTCGAACGCCGCTGGCCTGCCGCGCGCTTTCGCGAAGGCCGGGCCGCGACCGAAGCCATCGTGGCGCGCATTTTCGACGGTCGGCGGGCGACAGCCGCCGAGCCGCTCCGGCTCGCGCTCTGCGGCACCAACTTCCAGCTCAAGGTATGGGAAGCGCTGCTGCGCATCCCGCCCGGACGTATCACGTCGTACCACGCACTCGCCCAGGCATTGGGGCTGCCGCGCTCAGCCCGCGCGGTGGGCGGCGCGGTCGCCGCCAACCCGATCTCCTACCTGATTCCCTGCCACCGGGTGATCCGGCGCTCGGGCCGCATCTCGAACTACGAGTGGGGCCCCGCCCGCAAGCGCGTCATGCTGGGCTGGGAGGCGGCACAGTTTGGTTCTGAAGACCCGGACGCCGGGCAGGGTCAGGCTGCTCTTGCCTGAACCTCACGAATGAGGGCGCGGAGCTTGCTCGGCGGCAAGGGCAGGCTGTCGATGGTCACGCCCAAAGGCTTGAGCGCGTCCTCGATGGCCGCCGCGATCGCCGGCGGGCCGCCCATGCGCCCGCCCTCGCCACCGCCCTTCACGCCGTACTCGGTGAAGGGGGACGGCGTCTCGACATGGCCCACGACGATATCGGCCGGCGACTCCTTGATCGTCGGGATCAGGTAGTCGGTCCAGAGCGCGGTGGTGAGCTGGCCGGCCTCGTCGTAGCTGAACTCCTCGAAGAGCGCCGTGCCGATGCCGTTCACCGTGCCGCCCCGGATGTGCCCCTCCAGCGTCATCGGGTTCACCATCGTGCCGCAGTCGTGCACGGCGGCGTAGTGGAGGAAGTGCACCTGCCCGGTCTCGATATCCACCTCGACCACCGGGATGTGACAGCTGTGGCCCATGATCGGGTAGAAGATGCCCATGTGCCGCTCGTCGGGGTCCGGCAAAGTGGTTACCGGGTGGTCGTAGACGTAGGTCGCGTCGAGCCCGCTGGTGAGGTCGAGGTCCTCCGGCATGCTGAGCCGGTAATAGTGCGCCTTGTCGGCAAGCTCGGCGATGCTCATCTTCATGTCGGGCACGCCCTTGACCTGCACCGCGCCGTCCTGAAGCGTGAGGTCGCGCACGTCCGCCTCCATCAGGTGGGCGGCGATGCGGAGCAGCTTCTCCCGGATCTTGCCGGCAGCACCGACGATGGCGCCGGTGACCATGACGGTAAACCGGCTCCCGCCCGGCCCGGTCGAGTTGAGGCCCTGATCGGTGTCCGAATAGGTGATTTCGATATCCGCCGGGTCGATGGTGAGCTGCTCGGCCAGCACCTGGGCCGCCACTGTCTCCGGGCTGTTGCCCCAGAAGGGTGAGTGCAGCGTGACGAAGGCCTTGCCGGTGGGGTCGATCTTGACCGAGACCCCGTCCGGCGAGCTGGTCCACTCGACGCCCGGCTCCAGGTTCCACATCCAGAACTCGGTGGCGCTGAAGACGCTCCGCTCCTGGCACGTGGCGACGCCGATGCCGATGTAGCGGCCGTGCTTCCGTGCCTCGGCCTGTTTCGCCCGCCAGCCCTCCACATCGGCAAGCTTCAGGGTCTCGTCGAGCACCGCCTGGTAGTTGCCGCTGTCGTACATGTTCCCGGTCGGGATCAGATAGGGGAACTGGTCGGGCTGAATGAAGTTCTGTCGGCGCAACGCGATCCGGTCGACGCCGAGCTCGTCCGCTGCCGCATCCACCAGCCGCTCGATGACGAAGTTCGCGACCTCGGAGCCGAAGCCGCGATAGGCGCCCTGCTGGCACTTGTTGGTGAGCACCGCGGCGAGATCGACCTCGACGCTGTTGATGCGGTAGGGGCCGACGCATTGCGAGAGCGCGTTGCCGTGCTGGCCGACGCCGAACTGCAGATAGGCGCCGTAATCGTCGATGATCCGGGTCTTGAGGCTGAGCAGCGTGCCGTCGCGCTTCAACGCGAGTCTGGCGTAGTAGACCCGGTCGGAGGCGTGGTTGTCGCAGCTCGTGGTGTTGTCGATCCGGTCTTCCATGAACTTGACCGGCCGGCCCACCGCGCGCGCCAGGATCGCCGCCAGCACCGGGACCTTGTGGACGAACATCTTGCTGCCGAAGCTGCCGCCCGCGAGCGTCGGCACGATGTTGAGCTTGTGAGGTGCGACGCGGAGCGTGCTCGCGATCATCCAGCCGCAGTAGTTGTACATCGAGGTGTTGCACTGGATGGTGAAGCGCCCCGCGCCGTTGTCGAAGCTTGCGACGGCCCCCACCGTCTCCAGCGGCTGGCCGCCCGAGCGCGGCCAGCGGAAGCGACGCTCGATCACCAGATCGGCAGCGGCGAAGTCCTCCTTCACCGGACCGAAGGTGAGCGTGCGCTCGAGCGCAATGTTTGTATTACCTCGGTCAGGATGTAGGACGGCATCGCCTGTGGACGTCAGCGCCTCCTCGGGGTCGACCACAGGAGGCAGCGGCTCGTATTCGACCTCGATCAGGTCGCACGCGTCCTCGGCGATGTAGCGATCCTCCGCCGCCACGGCCGCCACCGCCTCGCCGACATGGCGCACCCGGTCGTGGGCAATGGCGGGCTGGAGCACCGGCGGGCTTGCCCACGTTGGCAGCGGATCGCAGACTCGGGCCGCGTCGGCACCGGTCATCACGCAGAGCACGCCGGGGAGCGCGGCCGCCTTGCTCACGTCGATGGAGACGATGCGTGCATGGGCGTGGGGGCTGCGCAGCACGGCGGCGTGCGCCATCTCCGGCATGTTGATGTCGTCGGCGTAGATGCCCTTGCCGACGAGAAGGCGCGGGTCCTCCACCCGCTTCATGCTCTTGCCGATCCATTGCAGGTCGGCGCGAGGCTTCTCGCGCTGACGGCTCTCGGGGATGTGGCCGCGCTCGCTCATGCGCCGTCCTCTCGCATCAGCTTCGCCGCGTGCTGGATCGACTCCACGATGGTCTGATAGCCGGTGCAGCGGCAGAGGTTGCCGGAGATAGCGTCCCGAATGTCATCGACGGAGGGGTCGGGGTTCGCCTTCAGGAGCTCGACGGCGGTCATCAGCATCCCCGGCGTGCAGAAGCCGCACTGCAGGCCGTGCTTCTCCCAGAACGCCTGCTGCACCGGGTGCATGGCGTCCACCGTACCTAGCCCCTCGATGGTCTCGATTTCGGAACCGTCCGCCATCACCGCGAAGGTGAGGCAAGAGCGCGCGGTGACACCGTCCATCGTCACCGTGCAGGAGCCGCAGACACCGTGCTCGCAGCCGACGTGGGTGCCGGTGAGGCGCAGGTCCTCGCGCAGAAAGTCGCTCAGCAACCGGCGGGGCTCCACCGCGCGCTCGTAGGCCCTGCCGTTGACGGTGACGCTGATCGTCTCGCGCTCCATGGTGCGTCCCCCTCAGCCGCAACGCCCGGCGGCCCGGCGCACGGTCCGCTTGGTCAGCGCGGCAATCGCGTCCCGCCGATAGGCGGCATCGGCATGGCTGTCGCTGTGCGGATCGACCGCGCCGGCGGCCGCCGACGCCGCAGCGTCGAGCCGCGCATCGTCGATCGGCCCGCCGACCAGCGCTTCTTCCGCCGGCTCGAGCCGTGCGGCGTGCTCGCCGACACCGCTCGCCACCACGCGAGCCGCCTCGCAGCGCCCATTCGCGAGGGTTACGGTCGTCGCGACCACGGCGATGGCGAAGTCGCCGTGCCGGTTGCTGATCTCGGCGAAGGCCCAGCCGTTGGCACCGCGGCCGGGAATGCGAATTTCGACCAGCATCTCGTCCTGCTGCCGCGCCGTCTCGTAGGTACCGAGAAAGAAGTCCTCCGCCCCGACCTCGCGCCTACCGCGCAGGCTCTGCAGCACCAGCGTGGCACCCATCGCCACCATCACCGCCGGCGCCTCCGACGAGGGATCGGCGTGACAGAGATTGCCGCCGAGGGTGCCGCGATTGCGCACCGTGTGGTGGGCGATCGACTCGTAGGCTTCGGTCAGCAACGGGCAGCGCTCCCGGATCAGCGGCGAGTGCTTGACGTCGTTGTGCCGCGCCAGCGCACCGATGGCGATGCCGTCGCCGTCCTCCCTGATGTAGCCGATATCCGGGATCCGGTTGATGTCGATCAGGCAGGCGGGCTTCACCAGCCTGAGGTTCATCATGGCGATCAGGCTCTGGCCGCCTGCCAGGATATGGGCGTCGGGGTTGTCCGCGAGCGCCTGCAGCGCATCGTCCACGCTTGCGGCCCGCAGGTAGCGGAAGCGAGCGGGCTTCATCGGGCGAGAGCGTCGCGGACGGCGCGTTTCGCCATCACGCCGATGAGGTGGGAGCGGTAGTCCTTGTCGGCATGCAGATCCTCGTTGAGCCCCTCGCTCGACATCGCGATTCCGTCGAGGGCTTCGGCGGCGAAGTCGCGCGCGAGCGCCTGCTCCATCTCCGGCACGCGAAAGACGTAGGACCTTGCGCCCGTGACGGCGAGGCGTACGGCGCCGTCTGCCGCGCGCGACACCATCACCGCGACCACTGCAAAGCGCGAGGCCTGGTTGCCGAACTTGGCCCAGCCCGCGCGCTCGGGCACCGGGAATTCCACCGAGACCACGATCTCGCCGTCCTCCAGCGCGGTCTCGTAGAGGCCAGTGAAGAAGTCGTCGGCGGCGATGGCGCGTCGGTCGGTGTTGACCGTGGCACCGAGGCCGAGCAGGCCGGCCGGGTAGTCGGCCGCCGGATCGGCGAAGCAGATCGAACCCCCGATGGTCCCGCGGTTGCGCACCTGCACGTCGCCGATGGAGCCCGCAAGCGCCGCAAGCGCCGAGATCGCCGACCTCACCTCCGGCGATTCCGCGACCGCTACGTGCCGCGTCATCGCCCCGATCCGCAGATTACTGTCGCTCCGCTCGATCCCGGCCAGCGACTCGATTCCGTTGAGATCGACCAGATCGGCGCAGGAAGCGAGGCGAAAGCGCATGGTCGGGAGCAGGCTCATGCCGCCGGCGAGCGGGCGTCCGTCCTCGCTCTCGGTGAGGCGGGCCTTCGCGTCGTCGAGCGAGGCAGGCCGGTGGTAGGTGAACGGATACATCGCCCCCTCCCCTCAGCCGCGCATCGCTCCAGCGCCGGCTGCAATCGACGCGACGATGTTGTGATAGCCGGTACAGCGGCAAAGGTTGCCTTCGAGCTCGCTGCGGATCGTCGCCTCATCCGGTGCCTCATGGCGGTTCGCGATGTCGATCCCCATCATCACCATGCCTGGCGTGCAGAAGCCGCATTGCAGGCCGTGGTGCTCCTTGAAGGCAGCCTGCATCGGGTGCATCCCGTCCGGCCCGGCGATGCCCTCGATGGTGGTCACCTCGGCGCCCTCCAGCTGCACCGCGAGCAGTGCGCACGACTTCGCCGGTTTGCCGTCCAAGTGCACCGTACAGGCGCCGCACTGGCTGGTGTCGCAGCCGATATGGGTGCCCGTGAGCTTCAGATGCTCGCGCAGGAAGTGAACCAGGAGGGTGCGCGGATCGACCGTCGCCGTGACCCCCCGGCCGTTCACGGTGAAAGTTACCGACACCCCGTCCATCGCTCTCCCTCAGCCCCGATCCCGGCCCTAGTGCCGCGCCCGCTTCGCGTCCTCGATGGCGCGCCAGATCTTCCTGGGCGTCATCGGCTGAGTAATCTGCCGCACGCCGAGATGCCAGAGCGCATCGGTCACCCCGTTGCAGATACAGGCGGGCGCACCGATGGTGCCGCTCTCTCCCGCGCCCTTGGCCCCGAGCGGGTTGCCCAGCGCCCGCGTGAAGTACGAGTCGAGCCCGAAGGCAGGTACGTCCTCCGCGTGGGGTATGGCGTAGTCCATGAAGGTGCCCGAGAGGTACTGGCCGCTCTCGGCATCGTAGGCGCATTCCTCCATCAAGGCCTGGCCGATGCCCTGGACCAGCCCGCCGTGGACCTGCCCATGCAGCACCATGGGATTGATGACCGTGCCGACATCGTCCACCGCCCAGTAGTCGCGCAGCGTCACCGCGCAGGTCTCGGGATCGACCAGCACGACGCAGAGGTGGACGGCCGACGGATAGGTGCAATCGGCGGGGTCGAAGAACGAGGTCTCCTCCAGGCCGATCTCCAGATCGGCCGGCCGGTCGCCGGAATGGTAGGACGCGTTGGCCACGGCCGCGAACGAGAGCTTCCGGTCCGTGCCCTTGACGGTGAACTCGCCGTCGGCGAGGTCGAGGTCTTCGGGCGCGCACTCCATCATGTGCGCCGCCATGCGCTTGGCCTTCGCCACCACCCGATCGGCTGCGGTGTAGACGGCCATGCCGGCGGTGGATAGGGAGCGTGAGCCCCAGGTGCCGATGCCCATGGGCACGCGGTCGGTATCGCCCTCCACCAGGTCGATGTGGTCGATGTCGCAGCCGAGGCGGTCGGCCGCGATCTGGCTCCAGGTGGTCTCGTGGCCCTGCCCGTGGCTGTGGCTGCCGGCGAACACGGTGATGCGCCCGTCCGGATGCACGCGGACGCTGGCGACGTCGTAGCAGCCGACCTTGGCGCCGAGGTCGTTCATCATCTTCACCGGGCCGGCGCCGGCCATGTCGAAGAAGGCCGCAACGCCGATGCCCATCCACTGGCCTTCCACCCTGAGCCGTGCCTGCTCTGCGCGGAGCGCATCGTAGTCGGCGAGCGCCTTGGTCTTCGCCATGAGCACCGGCGGGTCGCCGGAATCGTAGGTAATGCCGAGGGCTGTCTGATACGGGAACTTCTCCGGCGGGATCAGGTTGCGCGCGCGCAGCTCCAAGGGGTCGATGCCCATCTCCTGGGCGCCATTCTCGATCATGCGCTCGACCTGATAAACGGCTTCGGGCCGGCCGGCACCGCGGTAGGCATCCACCGGTGTCGCGTTGGTGTAGACCGCGCGCACGGTGGTGTGGATCGCCGGGATGTCGTATGCGCACGAGAGCATCGTGAAGTGATAGGCGTTCGTGATGCTCGCCTGCCACTGGCTCTCGTAGGCGCCGAAGGCGGCCAGGGTCTCGAACCTCACGCCGAGGATCTTGCCGTTCTCGTCGAAGCCCATGCGGCCCACGGTGTGGTGGTCTCTCGCGTGCGTGTCGCCCAGCAGGCATTCGGAGCGCGTGCCAACCCAGCGCACGGGCCGGTCGCATTCAATCGCGCCCCACAACACGAGCGCCTCTTCGGGATAGTGATAGAGCTTCATCCCGAAGCCGCCGCCGACATCGGGCGCAATCACCCTGAGCTTGTGCTCGGGAATGTGCAGCGACCTGGTGAAGTAGCGGCGCACGATGTGCGGCGCCTGGTTGGTGGTCCACACCGTGTAGCGGTCGTTGACCCGGTCGTAATGGCCGAGATACGCGCGGGGCTCCATCGAGGCGGCGGTGACGCGATTGGTGGGCACCACGACTTCGGTCACGTGATGCGCGTTCGCGAGCGCGGCCTCGGTCTCTGCCTTCAGGCCGTGCTCGGTGACCATCACCTCGTTGGTGCCGAACTCGGGATGCACAAGCGGGGTGTCGGGGTCGAGCGCCCTGGCGGTGACCGTGTTGGCCGGCTTCTCCTCGTAAGTGACCTCGATGGCCTCGGCGGCATCGAGGGCCTGGTGGCGGTCCTCGGCCACGACCATGGCGACGATCTCACCCACGCAGCGAACCACGCCATCGACGCAGATGAGCGGCCGGTAGGCGGTACGCGAGTCCGCGCCGCTCATGTCCTTGACCGGCCAGACGCCCTCGGCCTCGCCGTGGCCGGCAGCGGTCCAGTCCGCGCCGGTGAGCACCGCGAGCACCCCCGGCATCGCCGCGGCCTGCGCGGTCTCGACGCGCGTCACCGCCGCATGGGCATGCGGGCTGCGGACGAAGGCGGCGTGGGCGATGGGCTGGTCGAGGGTGATGTCCTCGACGAACCGGCCGCGCCCCCGGAGGAAGCGCTCATCCTCCCGGCGCCGAATCGCCTGACCGATGTACATGAGGCCCCTCCCCCTGCGCGTGCTGCACTTCCTGTCGACCACCCGCACATTCATCGTTGTAAGGGTTAGAATGTTAACAACCAAGGCTAGCCTATCAGCACGTGATAGCAACGCAAAAGGGCGTTGGGTCCTAAATGCGTCGCGATCAATCTCCTCATAGCTCTTGTCTAGTTTAAGACAATTCATGCCCAGCGGGGACTCGCTCCTCAGCACCGTTCACTACAATTTTGACTACTTCGGAAATTCCCTAAGCAGGGACATACGCTTTTCCTCGAGCGTAGCGCGACGCCTATTCAAAAGGTCAAAATCCACGAATGCTTTGTCGTACAAGTCGACTTCCGACACTGTCTCGGGCAACACACTCATGGTATAAATCACTTCTACTATGTCTTCCTCCACGTCAAAGCTCGCCTCAAAATTGCTAATTATTGACTCCAACCATTCTAGCATACGGGAATCTGACGACCTACTAACTGGCAATTCATCGATTTTCTTATGCAAACTCCACGTGGCGGCTCTACCAGAACCTATATCCTTCCTCATATCTTCCAACTCTCGCCTCGCTCGTCCTCTTGGGCCACCCTGATCTCCCGATAGAATAGCCACCATCGCATTATTCCCGTGCACCACCGCCGACAGCAAGTGATAATTGGGATGCGATGGATCATCTAACGAAAGTCTCTGAGATTCGAGCGTAACGCTAGTAGCATTGAGCATAAAGACCACTCTTTCGATGGCCCGTCTATCGAAGAGGGCCATATCAATCTGTTCGCCCCGCAGAGCCGCCACAAACAAGGCCTCACTGTCATTGAGCAACTCAGAAGTCTGATCACGCATTACAGGTAGCAACGCAGCTATATCTCTGCTGCTCTGAGCAAACCTACTAGACTTGAATTGTGGTTTTTCTAGACAACAACTCATCCTTTCCGTTTCATCATCGAGCAATGCTTTTCCTCGAGCAAGAATTCTCTTTCCCATTCGACGAGCGAACTGTTCATCGACTTCATTATCGATCAAGGAAAGTGAAATTTCGTCCAACTCTCCGGCGTGTTCGATCACTTGTTCCAGTCCTCTAAACATGCTGCTTATGTTGCTGTACCAAGTAGAGAAAGTGTGGGCTTCTCTTGCGAAATCGTCTTGCTGTGCGTGCGCGGATTTAAGCGCTGCTGTCGCTGAGTATGCACACAAGAAGAGCATAAGAATTGGAGCGATCAACAACGCAGAGCGGATATTAGATGAAGCTAGAGATCTACGTTGCCGCATAGAAACATCCTCTTCTTAGTGAGAGTTGAGTCCAGAATTCTCCATGGTAGTATTTGTTAACCACTTGTCTCGGTGCAGCTGGCAACTGAGTTTTCGCTGACTTTAGACTGACCAAGAGGCCTATCCTTCGCGCCAGCGACTGGCATCGACCAACATGACTAAAGTGGTGTCGACATCGCTATCGAAACTCTTGCACGCATCACGGCACGTGCCCGCACTAGCTTGGTCCGTCTCTAGCCTAGGTCCAGAGTGGAGACCCAAAAGCTGAGGGCCAAACAGCGACAATCCAAGAGCAGAAATTCGACGCCTGAGTCTTCAACGCGAAGCTCCCTGCTCCGCTTCGCGGATCATGCCTCGTAGGATCTTGGGCGTGAGCGGGAGCGAATCCACCTTGACACCCAGGGGCTTGAGCGCGTCCTCGATGGCAGTCGCGATTGCCGGCGGGGCGCCCATGCGCCCGCCCTCGCCGCCGCCCTTGATGCCGTACTCGGTGAAGGGCGACGGCGTCTCCACATGCCCCACGCGGATATCCACTGGAGTCTCCATCAGGGTCGGGTGCAGGTAGTCGCTCAAGAGCGCGTTCTGCAGCTGGCCGTTCTCGTCATAGTGGAAGTGCTCATAGAGGGCGCTGCCGATGCCGTTCACGGTGCCGCCCCGCACGTGGCCGGCCAGCGTCATCGGGTTGACCATGGTGCCGCAATCGTGGACCGCCACGTAGTCGAGAAAATCGACCTTGCCGGTCTCGATATCCACCTCCACCACCGGGATGTGACACATGTGGCCGACAATGGGATAGAAGATGCCGAGGTCGGTGCGGTCCTCGGACGGCATGGTCGTGACCGGATGGTCGTAGACGTAGGCCGCGTCGATGCCGCTGGTGAGGTCGTGGTCCTCCGGCAGGTCCAGCCGGAAGTAGTGCGCGTGCAGCGCCACCTCGGCCAGAGTCTTCTCCTTGCCGGGCACCCCCTGGACGCCGATGGAGCCGTTGCGGAATTCGAGGTCGCTGGGGTCCGCCTCCAGCATGTGGCTCGCGACCCGCAGCATCTTCTCCCTGATCACGTCGGCGGCGCCGCTCACCGCGCCCGCGATCATCACCGTGAAGCGGCTGCCGCCCGGGCCTGACGAGTTGAAGCCCTTGTCGGAATCGGCATAGCCCACGGAGATATCCGCCGGGTCCATCTCCAGCTTCTCGGCCAGCACCTGCACCGCCATCGTCTCCGGGCTGTTGCCCCAGAAGGGCGCGTTCAGCGTGATGAACGCCTTGCCGGTGGGGTCGATGTTGACCGACACACTCTCCGGCGAGCTGGAGAGCGTGAAGCCCGGAGTCTCGTTCGGATTCCACATCCAGAACTCGGTGGCGCTGAAGACGCTCCGCTCCTGGCAAGTGGAGATGCCGATGCCGATGTAGCGCCCCTCCTTGCGCGCCTCGGCCTGCTTCCTGCGCCAGCCGTCGTAGTCGATCATGCCGAGCGCCTCGTCGAGCACGGCCTGGTAGTTGCCGCTGTCGTACATGTTGCCGGTCGGCATGATGTACGGGAACTGGTCCGGCTCGATCAGGTTGCGCCGGCGCATCTCGATGGGGTCGATGCCGAGCTCGTCGCAGGCGGCATCGACCAGCCGCTCGATCACGAAGTTGCCGACCTCCGAGCCGAAGCCGCGATAGGCCCCCTGCTGGCACTTGTTCGTGAACACGGCGGTGAGGTCGACCTGGACGCTGCTGATCTTGTAGGGGCCCGTCACCTGCGCCATGGCGTTGCCGTGCTGGCCGACGCCGTACTGGAAGTAGGCGCCGTAATCGTCGATGACCTTGAGCCGCATGCTCAGCATCGTCCCGTCGCGCTTCAGCGCGAGCTTGGCGTCGTAGACGCGGTCCGAGCCATGGGCGTCGCCGCTGGTCATGTTGTCGATGCGGTCTTCCAGATACTTGACCGGCCGACCTGCGGCGCGGGCCAGCGTGCCGGCCAGCGTGCAGACCTTGTGGCAGAAGAGCTTGCTGCCGAAGCTGCCGCCGGCATCGGTGGGCACGATGTTGAGCCGGTGGGGCTCGACCTTGAGCGAGACCGCGATCAGCCAGCCGACGTAGTTATACATCGACGTGTTGGCATGGATCGTGAACTTGCCCGTGCCGCGGTCGTAGTGCGCGGTGGCGCCGACGGTCTCGATGGGGGTGCCGCCGGAGCGGGGCCAGCGCAGCCTGCGCTCGATCACCAGATCGGCCTGCGCGAAGTCCTCGTCCACCGTGCCGAAATCGATGACGCGATGGTGCGCCACGTTGGTGTCGCCCCGCTCGGGATGGAGCACGGCATCGCCGGTCGACGTCACTGCCTCTTCGAGGTCGACCACCGCCGGCAGCGGATCGTACTCCACCTCGATCAGCTCGCACGCGTCCTCGGCGATGTAGCGGCTCTCCGCCACCACGGCGGCGACCGCCTCGCCCACGTGGCGCACCTTGTCCACGGCGATGCAGTGCTGTGTCGTGGGCGGGCTGGAGAAGTCGGCGCACGGCCCCGTCACCTCCGCCGCCTCAGCGCCGGTCATGACGCAGAGCACACCGGGCAGCGCCTCGGCCCTGGACTTGTCGATGCTCACGATGCGCGCGTGGGCATGGGGGCTGCGCAGCACCGCCGCGTGCGCCGTGTTGGGCAGCATCACGTCGTCGGCATAGGTGCCGGAGCCTGTGAGCAGGCGGGTGTCCTCCACCCGCTTCATGCTGTGCCCGATGGCGAAATACTTGGACTTGGGCTTCTCGCGCTGACGCGATTCGGGGATGTAGTGGCGTTCGCGGGTCATTGCGCCTCTCCCTGCATCCGTTCGGCCGCGGCCTGCACCGCCTCGACGATGGTCTGATAGCCGGTGCAGCGGCAGAGATTGCTCGAGATCGCCTCGCGGATGTCGTCGAGGCTCGGGTTGGGTGTGCTCTCCAGCAGCTCGACCGCCGTCATGAGCATGCCGGGGGTACAGAAGCCGCATTGCAGGCCGTGCTTCTCCCAGAAGGCTTCCTGCAGCGGGTGCATGTCGTCGACCCCGCCGAGACCCTCGATGGTGCGAACCTCCGATCCCGCCGCCTGGACGGCGAGCATCAGGCAGGAGCGCGCGGCTTCGCCGTTAACCAGCACGGTGCAGGCGCCGCAGACCCCGTGCTCGCAGCCGACATGGGTGCCGGTGAGCCCGAGTTGCTCGCGCAGGAAATCGCTGAGCAGCATGCGCGGCTCGGCCTCGCCGGCGCGGCTCTCGCCATTGACGACAAGCTCGACTGTGCGTGGCGTCGTCATCTCCACCTCCCTTCAGTTGCAGCGGGAGGCGGCATCGGCGAGAGCGCGCCGGGTGAGGCTGCGCACCAGATCGCGCCGATAGTCCGCGTCCGCGTGAAAGTCTTCGCTGGGGTCGATGCTGTCCGCCGCAGCCGCAGCCGCCTGACGGAAGGCATCGTCACCCGGTGCTGCGCCCGTGAGCGCATCCTCGGCGGCCTGCGCCCGATGCGGTCCGTCGCCCACGCCGGCGCAGACGATCCTCGCGCCGGTGCAGGCGCCGTCCGCGACCTGGAGCGTCGCACCCACGGCTACGTAGGCGAAGTCGCCCTTGCGCGGGCTCACCTCGTGAAAGCCTGCGCCCTGGCCGGCCGGCGCCTGCGGCACGCGGACCTCGACCAGAAGCTCGTTGGCCTCGGCCGCCGTGGAAAGCGTGCCGGTAAAGAAGTCAGCCGCGCCGACGGTGCGCGTGCCGCCCGCGCTCTGCAGCACCATCTCTGCACCGCTTGCCAGTGCCACTGCCGGCATCTCCGACGCCGGATCGTTGTGGCAAAGGTTGCCGCAGAGGGTGCCGCGATTGCGGATCGGCCCGTGGGAAACGTACGGATAGGCCTCGGCCATCAGCGGCGAGGCCTCGGCCACGGCCGCCGAGCCGAGCACCGCCTTGTGCCGCGCCAGCGCGCCAATCCTGAGCTGCCCGTCCTCCAGGCCGATGTAATCGAGGCCCGGCAGGCGGTTAATGTCGATCAGCACGCCCGGATGCAGCGCCCGCAGGTTCAGCATCGGCATCAGGCTCTGGCCGCCCGCGATCACCTTGGCCTCATCACCGTGCTCGGCGAGCAGCGCCAGCGCCTCCTCCAGGGTCTCCGGACAGCAGTAGTCGAACGGTGGCGGTTTCATCCATGTCCTCCCTTGCTCCGACCCGCCGCCCGGTGGCGCGCCGGCCAACTCCCTCGGCCGGTCAGTCTAGAGCAAGCCCGCGCCCTCTTCCAAGCCGAGCACCGCGCGGCCGCGCGTGTGCTACCGGTCGAATCATGGATATCCGCACTAACAGGCCGCTGAAGAACCCGCCATTTTCGGCCGGTTTGGTGTGTTTTGTGGGTTTTTCTCGGGTTAGAGAATTTTTCGACCTTAGAGAATCTTTAGAATTTTCAATCGGTTGGAAATGTGATTCAAGATGCGGTCTGGTGAAGGAGGCCAGCCTGCATGACACGACCTCTTTCGGATGATCTGCGTCGGCGGGTTGTGACGGCGGTGGTAGACGGCGGCATGACCCGCCGGGGCGCGGCAAGGCGCTTCGGGATTGCGCCGTCGACGGCGATCAAGTGGGTCGATGCCTGGCGCCGCACGGGGAGCTATCGCCCCGGAGCGCAAGGCGGCGACAGGCGCTCGCGGCGGATCGAGGCCCACGCTGAGGTGGTGCTTGCGCTGGTCGACGAGACCCCGGACATGACGCTGGCGGAGATCGCCACCCATCTGGAGGACGAGCACGGTCTGCGGGTCTCCCAGAGCACGGTGTGGCGCTTCTTCCACCGCCGCGGCATCACCTTCAAAAAAACGGTGCACGCCAGCGAGCAGCAGCGCCCTGACGTGCTGCGTCGCAGGCGCGCCTGGGTCGAAGCCCTGTCCGATCTCGACCCTGAGAAGCTCGTCTTCGTCGATGGTGAGGTGGACCGTGGCCGAAGGCCGCGTAAGCCGCCGAACGGCGCTTCCACCAAGATGGCGAGACGCTCGGGCCGGGCGCTACGCGGATATCGCTGCCGCGCGCCTGTACCCCATGGGCACTGGAAGACCACAACCTTCGTCGGCGCCTTGAGGCTGAGCGGCATGACCGCGCCGATGGTGCTCGACGGCGCCATGCACGGCGCCGCCTTCCTCGCCTACGTCGAGAAAGTGCTGGTGCCCATCCTCAAACCCGGCGACATCGTGGTGATGGACAACCTTGCCTGCCACCGCAGCGCCGCCGTGCGCGACGCCATCCAAGGCGCCGGGGCCGAGCTCCGCTTCCTGCCGCCCTACAGCCCCGACTTCAACCCGATCGAGATGGCCTTCTCCAAGCTCAAGGCCTCCCTCAAACGACGCGCCGCCCGCTCCGTCAACGAACTCTGGGAGGCCATCGGCGAAGCCACAGACAACTTCACCACAACAGAATGCGAAAACTACTTCGC
>JAJEEP010000006.1 GCA_022820945.1 Alphaproteobacteria bacterium
ATGTGCCCGAAAACGCCGTTCGGCGGCTTCGAGAAACCACCATGACGTCGGCCAGACAGGTTCCGGGCTCCCTCGAACAACCTGCGGCCAGCGCGGTCTCACTCATCCCGAGCCCTCAGCGCGACTAAAAATTGTTCCTGCCGCCCCTACCCCAGTACCTGCTCTTTCGCGCGGTGGAGGAAGGCCGTGGCCGAAGCGATGGTCTTCTCCGGGCACTCGACCAGGTCGGCGTGCCCGATGTTCTCGTAGACGATCGCCTCGCAGCCCGGCACGTTGTCCACTACCCATTGCGCGCCGGCGCCGTCGGGGCCGGTCACCATCGGCGTCAGCATGTCCTTGGCGGCGGTAATCACCAGTGTCGGGTTCCTGATCTTCCTGCAGTCCTCGCGCAGGTCCATTTCCTCCATGGCGATGCAGGCCTGCACCACGGTCTCCACCGCGTTCAGCCCCACGATGGTGCGCACCATCTCGATCAGCGGTTGGCCGTTGGGTCCGTCGAGGAAGTCCGCGCCGACCGCCTGCGTCACCACGTGATCGGCGAATTCCGGGCCGCAGCCCCAGGTCTGCGCCATGTGCCGCCAGGTGCGGAACATGATCCGGCGCATGGTGTCGCACTTGGCAAACGCGCAGTCGCTGACCACGCCGATGCAGCGGTCGGGATACTTCGCCGCGAACTTCAGCGCGATCATGCCGCCTGCCGACGTGCCCATCACATGCGCGCGCTCGATCTGCAGCTGGTCGAGCAGCGCCGCCAGATCGTCGGCCCAGATATCGAGGTCGTAGCGCATCAGGGGACGGTCGGTCTGGCCGTAGCCTCGCTGGTCGTAGCTGATGAGCTGGAACTCCTCGGCCAGCCCCTCCCACACCATCGCGAAGTTCTGCCGGCCGAAAAGCGAGCCGCCGATCAGCGCCAACGGGTCGCCTTTGCCCATCAGCTCGTAGTACATATTGATTCCGTTGGCCATGACCTTCGGCATGTCGAATTCCTCCCCCTCACCTGCCCCCGTCCTCCGGGGCGCAAACCCATGATGGCCCGAGAGCGCCCGTGAACATAGCGCCTGAATGGAAGGAGGCGACCCGGCCTCCCCTGCCTGCGGACGAAGCGGCGCTCGCGCTCTGCTGGGAGCGCTGGCGCGAGAACGCGGCCCGCAGCGAGGACGAAGGCCTCATCGCCTTCGCCGAGGCGAGCGAGGGCGACGCCACCGCCAACGCGCTGCTCGCAGCGCTCTTCGGCAACAGCCGCTACCTCAGCCATTGCCTCACCGCCGACCAGGAATTCGCGCGAGTGCTGATCGAGCAGGGGGCGGAGGCCGCCTACGCCGCGGCGCGCGCGCTGGCGGCGGACACCAGCGCCCTCGGCGAGGAGTCGCGGCAGCAGATAATGAAGCGCCTGCGGGTGGCAAAGCGCCGCGCCAGCCTCGCCATCGGCATGGCCGACATCGCCGCGGTCTGGCCGCTGGAGCGCGTGACCGGCGCGCTCTCCGACATCGCCTCGGTCACGCTCAGCGCCGTCTGCACCCACCTGCTGCGCAACCTGCACGATCGCGGCAAGCTCGCGCTGCCCGACCCGGACGTACCCGAGCAGGGCTCCGGCCTCATCATCCTCGGCATGGGCAAGCTCGGCGCGGGCGAGCTCAACTATTCCAGCGACGTGGACATCATCGTCCTCTTCGACGAGGAGATCGCGTCCGACCCGAGCGGCGACGGGCTGCAGCAGATCTTCGCGCGCCTCGCCCGCAACCTGGTCACGATCATGGACGAACGGACGGCGGACGGTTACGTCTTCCGCACCGACCTCCGCCTCCGCCCCGACCCCGCCTCGACCGCCGCCGCCCTCTCGGTCCGCGCCGCCGAGGCCTATTACGCCACCACCGGCGAGAACTGGGAGCGGGCTGCCATGATCAAGGCGAAGCCCGTTGCCGGCGATATCGAGGCCGGCGACGGCTTCCTCGAGCGGCTGCAGCCCTTCGTCTGGCGCCGCCATCTCGACTTCGCCGCGATTCAGAACATCCGCGCGATCAAGCGCCAGATCGACGCTCACCGCGGCATCGGCCAGATCGCGGTGATCGGCCTCAACGTCAAGCTCGGACGCGGCGGCATCCGCGAGATCGAGTTCCTGGCCCAGACCCAGCAGCTCATCTGGGGCGGGCGCAACCCGGCGCTCCGCGTGCGCGGCACGCGCGAGGCCTTCGACCTCCTGGTGGAAGCCGGCCACATGCGCCGCCAGGCCGTGACGGAGCTGATGGAGGCCTACACCTTCCACCGCACCGTCGAGCACCGGCTGCAGATGGCGGACGACCGCCAGACCCACAGCCTGCCGGACGACGAGGAAGGCGTCGCGCAGGCCGCAATCTTCCTCGGCTACGACACGGTCGATGCGTTCTCCGAGGTGCTGCTCGGCTATCTGCGGACCGTGGAACGCCACTACATGTCGCTCTTCGAGGACGAGCCCGCGCTGACCACGGAAGGCACCCTCGACCTCAGCGACGAGGGCGACGGCGACGCCACGCTGGAGACGCTGGCGGCCATGGGCTACGCCCATCCCGAGCGCGCGTTCGAGACCCTCAAGGCGTGGCGCGAGGGGCGCTACCGGGCCGTGCGCGGCGAGGAAGCCCGCGAGCGGCTGGCCGAGCTGCTGCCCACGATCCTGGACGTCTTCTCCGCCTGGCCCGACCCCGATTCGGCGCTCGCGCTGTTCGACGGCTTCCTCGCCCGCCTGCCCGCCGGCTCCCACCTCTTCTCCATGTTCGCGGCGCACCCCGAGCTGTTCGACCTGATCACGGAGATCATGGGCTCGGCGCCGCGCCTCGCGAACTGGCTGGAGCACCGGCCCATGCTGCTCGACAGCGTGCTGAGCCGCGAGTTCTCCGACCTGGACGTGCCGGATGCCGACGACCTGGGGCCGGAGCTCGCGACCATTGCGCGCCGCGGCCTCGTCCGCGTGTTCTACCAGCGCGAGTTCGGCACGGCGGAAATGAAGGCCGAGCTCGCCGACGTGGCGCTCCGCGCGCGCGACATGCAGGATTTTCTCGACGCCGAGCGGCGCTGGGCCAACGACAAGATCTTCCACATCGGCGTGCACATGCTGCGCGGGCTGCTCTTCCCGGTGGAGGCCGCGACCCCGCTCTCGGACATCGCCGATGCCTGCCTCGGCGCGGCGTTCCCGGTCGTCGCCAAGGCCTTCGCCGCCACCCACGGGCGCCTGCCCGGCGGCCGCTTCGCCGTGGTCGCGCTCGGCCGTCTCGGCAGCCGGGAGATGACGGTGACGGGGCCGCTCGACCTCATCCTGGTCTACGACCATCCGGCCGGCGCGGAGGAATCCGACGGGCGCAAGCCGCTCAAGCCCGACCGCTACTACGGCCAGCTCAGCCGGCGCTACGTCGCGGCGATCCGGGCGGCGACGGCCGAGGGCACGCTCTACGACGTGGACATGCGCCCGCGCCCGTCTGGCAACGCGGGGCCCATCGTCACCTCGCTCGCCTCCTTCATCGAGCACTTTCGCGACGGCGTTCCCAGATGGCAGCATCAGTCGCTCACCCGCGCCCGCGTGGTCTGGGCCGAGGGCGACCTGGGCGAGCACTTCGAGGAGGCGCGCCTCGCCACGCTCAGGCAGGCGCCCGAGGCGGACGACCTCACCGCCCAGATCGCCGGCCTGCGCGAGGACCTGCGCGGCGACGACCCCGGCGACGACATCTGGGATATCGAGCAGAAGCGCGGCGGCCTGCTCGACGTCGAGTTCATCGCGCAGCACCTGCAGCTCCAGCACGCCGCCGAGACCGAGGCGGTGCTTGCCGGCGACCCGGCCTCCGTCTTCGCGGCGGCGGGCGATCACGGGCTGATCGAGCCGGAGACCGCGCGCGAGCTCGCGGACGCGGCGACGCTATGGCGCAACCTGCACGGCATCCTGAGCCTGACCGTGGAGGAGGAGCGCTTCGTCGAGGCGACCGCGCCGCCGGCGCTGCTCGCGGTGATCGAGCGCGCCTGCGACGTGACCGGCATCGATGCGCTCAAGGAGTCGATGCGCGAGACCGCGGCCCGCACCGCCGCGCACTACGACCGGCTGCTGGGTAACGACGGCGCCTGATCGGCGAGGCCTTAATCGCGTTTGAGACTTCCGGGTTAGAACCGGTCCGGCGAGAGGCCCGTCAGGTCGATCCCGGGCTCGCGGCCTGAGACGATGTCCGCGATGATCCGGCCCGAGCCCGACGAGTAGGTCCAGCCGGTGCTGCCGTGGCCGGTGTCCAGGTAGAGCCCCGGAACCTGCGTCTTGCCAATGATCGGCAGGCAGTCCGGCGTCATCGGGCGGAAGCCGATCCAGCGCTCGGCCTTGGTGCGGTCGCCGCAGCTCGGGAACACCGCCATTGCCGCGTCCAGCGTCGCCCTCGCCCGGTCGGCGCGGAGGGTCGTGTTGTGGCCGTCGAGCTCGGCGGTGCCGGCGCAGCGCAGCCGGTCGCCCAGCCGGCTCATCACAATGCGCCGGTGGCCGTCGTGGATGGCCCGCGTCGGCGCCCCGTTGTAGCCCTCCGTCGGGATCGTCACCGAGTAGCCCTTGAGCGGATAGATCGGCACGCGCACGCCGAGGCGCTTGAGGAAGCGCGGGCTGTAGCTCGCGAGGCTCATCACCACCGCATCGGCCTCGATGGCGCCCCTGTCGGTCTCCGCTCCGGTCACGCGCCGGCGGTCGCCGCTCAGCCGCTGCACCGTCTCGCCGAACCGGAACGTCACACCGTTGGCGGCCGCAGCCGCAGCAAGCCCGGTCGTGAACTTGTGCGCGTCCCCCGATTCGTCGTTGCGAAAGTAGATCGCGCCCGCGAACTGGTCCGCCGTCTGCTGCAGCGCGGGCTCGGCGTCGAGCATCCGGTCGCGATCCAGGCGCTCCGGGTGAAAGCGCGTGTCCGCCATCCGTGTCTCGTAGGCGTAGGACGCATCCAGCGACGCAGTGTCGCGGTGAAGGTGCAGCACCCCCTCCGCGCGCTGGTCGTAGGCGATCCCTTCCTTCTCGCGCAGCGCCTTCAGGCACTCGTAGCTGTAGGTGGAGAGCCTGAGCGAGACCTGCTGCGAGCGCTCGAACTGCGCCCGCGTGCAATGGCGCAGGAAGCGCACGGCCCAGCGCCACTGGGCGAGGTCCGGGCGCAGGCGGAACAGGTAGGGCGCATCCTCCCGCCCGAACCACTTGATCAGCATGCGCGGCACTTCGGGGTGCGCCCAGGGCCTGGAGCTGTAGGCGCCGACGATGCCGCCGTTGGCGAAGCTGGTCTCCATCCCGGCGCCGGCCTGGCGCTCGACCACGGTGACCTCGTGGCCGGCCTCGTTCAGAAAGTAGGCCGCGGCGGTGCCGACGACGCCGGCGCCGAGCACCAGGACCCGCATGCCCCTGCCCCGGCCGCCGGCGAAACCGCCCGCGCGCGGTCTATTCGATCACCACCGCAAGCTGACCCACGTCGACGGCGTCCTCCTCCTTGACGTGGAGCGCCTTGACCGTGCCGTCGCCCTCGGCGTCGTGGGGCACCTCGGTCTTCATCACCTCGAGGATGAACAGGGTGTCGCCGGCCTTGACCGAATCGCCCTCCTTCACCAGGACCTTCCACACGTTGCCCGGCGCCTGGGTCAGAACCTCTTCCGCCATCGACCGATCTCCTCTTATTCGATGCTGTCGAGCGTGCAGGTGTCGTCGAGGGTCAGGCGCAGCTTCTGCGCCTCCCCCACCGAGACCTCGCGAAACTTGATGTACTCGTTGGGCTTCATCTGACCGAGCTTCCAGAAGCCGGCGGACGGCACCGTGTAGGGGCAGATGAAGCCGCCCATGCTGGGGCCGTCGTTCATCAGGATAATCGGCGTCTGCCCGCCCAGGTTGATCGCCCCCATCGGATAGCCCTGGTCGATGATGTTGGAGGGGAAGTCGCCGTGCTCCGGCGCCTTGTTCGTGGCCTTCTCGGTGAAGGTCCAGTCCGGCCCAGTCAGGCGGTAGCCCGTGCGATCGCTCCGGGCCTCCAGCATCCACGCCGTCTCGATGAAGCGTTCGTGCCCGGCGTCGTCGATCCAGTCGTCGTTCGGCCCCCGCACCGCCTCGATCTCCCAGGTCTTGCCCCCTGGGAAGCTCGGCCGCGCGCGATCGGCAACCCGCCGCCCCGGCGTGCCTGCGGCCTCCTTCACCGGAAGCACCTGCCCCGCCCGCACCGCGTGGCCGTCCAGCCCGCCGACCCCGGCCTTGTGGAAAGTCGACGCCGAGCCGAGCCACTCCGGCGCATCGATGCCGCCCGCCACCGCGAGATAGCCGCGCGCGCCCGCGACCGCCGGCCCCATCAGTAGGGTCTGCCCGGCATCCACCGCCACGCTCTCCCACATCGGGATCGGCTGTCCGTCGAGGATCGGGCGCATGTTTGCACCGGTCATGGCAATCACGGCGTCGCGCTGGAAGCGGATGGTCGGTCCCATGAACTGGGCCTCCAGCCCCGGCGCGCCCTCGTCGTTGCCGACCGCCAGATTGGCCAAACGGAACGACCACATGTCCATCGGGCCCGAGGGCGGGAAGCCCTGGTTCCAGTAGCCGACACGGCCCGGAAAATCCTGGATGCTGGTCTCGAGTCCCGGCTTGACGATCTCAAGCATGGTCGAGGTCCCCTGACGTATTAGTGAAGGTGCTTGAGGTACTGGCCCACGAAGTCGAAGCCGATGAGCTTGCAGTAGAGCCCCATCAGCCGCTCCGTCACCGGCCCGGGGATGTTGCGCTCGCCGAAGGGCACTCCGTTGATGGTCGACACCGGGCAGATGCAGTAGCTGGTCGACGTGATGAAGGCTTCGTCGGCGCCGTGCGCGTCGAAGAGATCGAGGTCGCACTTCATCACCTCGATGTCCGCCTCCGCCGCAAGCTCCAGCACGGTCTCGCGGCTGATGCCGTTGAGCACGTAGCGGTCCTGCGGGGTGTAGAGAACTTCGTCGGTGACGAGGAAGATGTTGGAGCCCACCCCCTCGCTGAGATTGCCGTTGTGATCGAGGAACAACGCCAGGGCATTAGGATCGATGCGGCGCACCTCGTCATTCCCCACGAACAGGCTCAGGTAGTTGTGGGTCTTCGCCCTGGGGGAGAGCGAATCCGGCGCGGCGCGGCGGTTCGAGGGAACCATCAACGGAATCCCGTCACGGAAATAGTGGGCGCGCTGGGGGATCGGCAGCGGCGTGCAGTCGATGATGAGGACCGGGTCGGTCGAGCCGTGGAAATCGCCGCCCGCCGGCTCGAGTCCGCGGGAGATGCGCTGGAACACCCAGTAGTCCTCGTCCGGTCCCAGCAGGTGAAGATTGCGGGCGAGCACCTCCTCGGTGTGGCGCTTCATCTCGGACGGCGCCATGCCGGGGTCGATCCGCAGATACCGCAGCGTCTTGTAGAAGCGCACGATGTGCTCTTCGAGCTTGAACAGGCGGTGCCCGAAGGTGCGGGTGGTATCGAAGGCGCCGTCGCCGTAGCGAAAGCTCCGGTCGCGGAAGGAGACCAGGGCCCGGCTCTCGGGCACGATCTCGCCGTTGAAGTAACAGACCCGCTCGTTCGCGCGCTCAGCGACCATCTCTCTGCGCCCTCCCCTGGCGACTCGCCTGCCCGCCGGCGCGGGATCATGGCGCAAAAGCCCGGCGGGTGCGAGTGCCCTTCGCGCGCCCCTTATATGACAGGCGGCGGCCGGCGCACCACCAGGCAGCGCGCCAACATGTCGTGCAGGCCCTGCTTGCGGCGGGTGAAGGCGACCGCGATGCAGGCCGCGATGGCGGCGACGCCGACGACGTAGTTCAGGCCCTCGACCATGCTGACGAGGCCGGGGAGCCAGAGCGGCCAGCAGCGGTAGATCGCCGTGAACTGCGAGATGCGCCCACCGTCGAGCCCCATCACCCGGAGCCCCAGCATGCGCTTGCCGACGGTCGCCTGGGCCCGGCTGCTCTCTTGCAGCGCCGTGTAGATGCCAAGCGCGATGCCGAAGACCACGGAGCCGAGCCAGGAGAGCGCGTAGCTCACCACCTCCAGCCGGGCGCCGTCGCTCTCGGAGACGCGCGTCGTGGTCTCTATCAGGTCGGGCCACAGGAACGAGCCGACGAGATAGACGCCCACCAGGACGATGATTGTGTCGATCAGCCACGCGGCGACGCGCCGCCAGAATCCGCCAGGGACGACGCCCAGCGCCGCGGCCTCCTGCGTTCCTTCGGTCATGGCCCCGTAACGTTGGAAGGGCCGCCCGGCTGGGGCGGCCCTTCCCCGTCAATCCGCGATCCGCAGATCGCGTCGTCACCGTCAGCCGTGGGCCCCATCGCAGGGGGAGACCCAGTTCACGGTGACCGCCGATCGCGGTTTTAGGCAGTCTGACACTGGATCACCTCCTTTCGTTGTTGACGACACCTCGTATATGGCGCGACCGACTCGGCAGTGCAAGCGCCTTCAAATGGTCGTGCGATCCCCGCTGTCCCACCACGCCCTGAACATGGCGTAGGTCTCGTCGCCCAGCAGGCGCCGGTAGGGCCGGCCCCGCTGCTCGCTCGGGGTCGCGACCTCGCTATCCAGCCCGGCAAGGTCGATGCCGAGGTCGGCCGCGTGGGAGAGCAGATTGCCGTAGAACACCCGGTCGATCCGCGCCCACCAGATCGCCGCCGCGCACATGACGCAGGGCTCCCAGGTGGTGTAGAGGGTCGAGCCCGAGAGGTCCCAGTTGCCCGTGCGCTTGCCGGCGTCGCGGATGGCGTTGATCTCGCAGTGGCCGGTGGCGTCGCAGGTCTCGGCCACGTTGTTCCAGCCCTCGCCGATCACCTCGTCGTCCCGCACGATGATCGTCGCGCAGTAGCCGCCTTCGCCCGCCGCCATCTTCTCTTCGCAAAGCGCGATCGCTTGCCGCATGTAGCCTTCGTTGTCCATCGTCCCCTCCCTCGTCAGCCCTTGCGGCCCGCGACCGCCTCCGCCAGCACGCACAGGATTTCGAACATCATGGTGGCTCCCACCAGCGCCGTGTTGCCGCTGGGATCGAAGGGCGGCGCGACCTCCACCACGTCGCCGCCCACCAGGTTGAGGCCGCGCGCACCCCGCAGCATTCGCTGCGCCTCGTGAGTAGAAAAGCCGCCGATCTCCGGCGTGCCGGTGCCCGGCGCGTAGACCGGGTCGAGCCCGTCCACGTCGAAGCTGATGTAGGTGGGGCCGTCGCCCACCACGGCGCGCGCCTCCGCCATCACCTTCTCCCAGCCGACATCGAAATACTCCTCGATGGTGACGACGCGCATCCCCGAATCGCGCGCGAAGTCCAGGTCGTGGAGGTCGTAGACCGAGCCGCGTATGCCGATCTGGATGGTCCGCTTCGGGTCGAGCAGCCCCTCCTCCACCGCGCGGCGGAAGAGCGTGCCGTGGGTGATGGTGTAGCCGCCGAAGTAGCTGTCCCAGGTATCGGAATGGGCGTCGAAGTGGATCATGCCGACCGGCCGGTCCTTCGCGATGGCGCGCATGATGGGCAGCGTGATCAGGTGATCGCCGCCGGCAGAGAGCGGCACCGCGCCGGCCCCGTGCAGGCCGGTGAAGAAGCGCTCGATGCGCCCGATCGTGTCGTTCAGGTCGATGGGGTTGATGCTGGCGTCGCCGCAGTCGGCCACCCGGCAGAGCTCGTACGGACAGATGCCGAGGGTGTGATGGGTGCGCCGCATCAGGCTCGACATGTTGCGGATCTCGCGCGGGCCGTGGCGAGCGCCGGCGCGGTTGGTGGTGCCGTTGTCCCAGGGCACGCCCACCAGCGCGATGTCCACCGCCGAGAAGTCCGTGACGTGGGGCAGCCGCATGAAGGTCGGCATCGCGCTGAAGCGCGGCATGTCCATGCCGCTGACTGGCTCGTAGAAGCCCTCGCTCATAGCTGACGCTCCCCTCCTTATTCGGCCGCGATGTCCTGGCGTCTGGATCCGAAGATCTCGATCAGCGCATCGGTCATGCCGTCCACGTAATCGGCGACGAAGCGCTCGCCCTTCTCCGCCGTCGCGGCGACGGAGGGCGAGAGCGCTCCGGTCCAGGGCACCCGCGACGTGTCCGTGGGATAGATGTCGTAGAGCGGAAAGTCGGCGGGAGGATGATCCGGCGCCTTCGACATGTCGACGAGATGCGGGTGCAGGTGCAGCATGACCGAGGTTTCCATCAGGCCCGCATGCTCCAGCGGCCATCCGGGGAAGCCCTCGGGCCAGGCGGCGTCCATGGTCTCCTGGGTGACGTACTCCCAGTACGGAATCTTGGCGATCCGCATGTCGTCGATGCCGTCCCGCCGGAGCCCGCGCAACGCGAGGTCGATGCCTTCCACCAGGAACATGTTGTTCTCGTAGTGGCCGTCCACCACCGCCATGCGGCGCACGCCGTGGCGCGCGAACTCGCTCACGATGTCGCGGACCATGCGTATCAGGGTCTCGCCGTCGAGGCTGGTGGTGCCGGTGAAATGATTGCCCCCGCCTGACTTCGGCTGCGACTTGTAGCCGTAGCAGAGGGTGGGCGCGACCAGATCGCCGGTGCGCGCCGCGACCCGCTCGGAGAGCGCGGTGGGGATGACGGCGTCGCAGTTCATGGGCAGGTGCGGCCCGTGCTGCTCCAGCGAGCCCACCGGGAGGATCACTACCGGCCGCTCCTCCCTGACCCGCCGGTCGTACTCGGTCCAGTCGATCTCCGCGACACGCACGGGGCGGGTCATGGCGGCCTCCTCTTCGCGCCTGCCGGCAGCTCTACCTATTCGTCGGCCAGCGCGGCTGATTGTCGCTGCCCCAGCGGTCGATTCCGACGTCGGTCTGGGCGCAGCGGCGCCATACCTCGGCGAGCGGCGGGATGAACGCCTTGTTCCTGGCCTCCAGCCGCTCCTGATCGGCCTTGATGGTCGGCATCATGTCGCGCAGCTCGTCCATCAGCGCCCGCTCGTCGACCCGTGTAAGGCTGCCGTCCTCCACCATGATCTCGCCGTTGACGATCACCGTCTCCACCGAGGAGCCGTTCTCGCAATAGACCAGGTGATTGCGCACGTCGTTGAGCGGCGTGAAGTTGGCGGTCCGCATGTCGAGGATCGCCATGTCGGCCCGCTTGCCGGGCTCCAGCGAGCCGATCTCGTCCTCCATGAGCACGCTGTAGGCGCCACCGAGGGTCGCCGCGTGCAGCACCTCGTGGGCGTCGAGCCAGTAGGCGTTGTCGGGCGAGGAGATGTTGTGCATCAGGCCCGCACACTGCATCACGCTGAACATGCGCGGCGTGTCGCTGGTGGAGATCCCGTCCGAGCCCAGCGCCAGGTTGACTCCCGAATCGAGCAGCCGGCGCACCGGGCAGATCCCCGAGCCGAGCTTCAGGTTCGAGAGCGCGTTGTGCACCACCGAGCAGCGCGCCTCGCCCATCAGCGCGATGTCGTCGTCGGTGAGCCAGATGCCGTGCGCGATGGTGGTGTTGCGGGTGAGCAGGCCGATGTCGTGCATGTACTGGATCAGGGTCTTGCCGTAGAGCTCGCGGCCGGTCACCGCCTGCACCTTCGATTCCAGGATGTGGGTGTGGAAGGGCAGCCCGTTCGCGCGGGCGAACTCGTCGGCCGCGTGCATCAGGGGCTCGGTGCAGCGCTGCGGGCCGGAGGGCGCCGGCATGAAGCGGAGGCGGCCGGCCCGGTTGTGATAGAGCGAGAGCGCCTCCTCGCAGAACGCGGTGAACTCGTCCGCCGTCGGCGGCACCATCTCGTCGATCTCGTCCTTGAGATCGCCCGGCAGATGGTCGTTCAGGTAGACGATGGTGTCGGGCAGCTTGCGGTCGATCACGTGACCGGAGATCGACGCCCGCAAGCCCACGTCCTCGTAGGCCTGAAACACCGCGCCGATGGACTCCATGGACTGCAGCGGAAATTCGAGAATGTCGTCGGAGAAGAAGGTGACGCCGGTCTTGATCGCATCCATGGCGCAGATCGCGGACCGCAGGTAGATCATGCGCGGCGTAAGCTCGGCCGCGCCCAGGATGCCGTAAGCGAGCGTCATCCAGAGCTCGAGCGGCATGTTGTCGTAGCGTCCCTTGGCGAAGGCCTCCGGGGTGTGGATGTGGGCGTTGATGAGGCCGGGGATCACCAGCTTGCCCTCGCCCGGGATCACGCGGTCGGCCTCAACGTCCTCCCCTGTGTCGCCGACGGCGGCGATCTTCTCCCCCTCGATCAGGATGTTGCCCTCGAAGGGCTCGCTCCCGTGCTCCGGGTCCATCGAGACGATGGTGGCACCCTCAATCAGTATCGACATGCACTCCCCTCCCCTGTTTCCGGCGCCACCCGGTCACGCCGGCAGCACGTAAGTATCCTCCGCCCGCCAGGACACGTGAAATGTCTGCCCCGGCGTGATGTCGACCGTGTCGAGCTCGTGCGCCTGCTTCTGGACGCGGAACACCGTGCCGCCGCCGACATCCAGGTGCAGCGTCACCACCGAGCCGATGAACTCCTCGCTGATCACGGCGCCGCTGACAGCATTGCTGTGCGCCTTCGCCTGCGCGTCGAGCACGACCCGGTCCGCGCTCACCACCAGGTTGACCGCATCGCCCACCGCCGGCGCGCGCGCCGCCGGCACCGCGGCCTCGATCGTGCCGTGCGCCGATTCCACGCCGATGCGCCCGCCCCCGGCGCTCCGCACGCGCCCCTCGATGATGTTGTTGGTGCCGACGAACTCGGCGACAAAGCGGTTGGCGGGCGCGCGGTAGACCTCGCGCGGCGCGCCGATCTGCTGGATGAGCCCTGCGTCCATGATGACGACGCGGCTCGCCATGGCGAAGGCCTCGGACTGGTTGTGGGTCACGTAGACGAAGGTGATGCCGAGCCGGCGCTGAAGCTCGGTGATCTCCGCCTGCATGCGCACCCTGAGATGCGCGTCCAGCGCACTCAGCGGCTCGTCGAGCAGGAGGATGCGCGGCTCGGTTACCAGCGCGCGGGCGAGCGCCACCCGCTGCCGCTCGCCACCCGAGAGCTGCGCGATGTTGCGGTTCGCGTAATCGTCGATGCCCACCTGCTCCAGCCACTTGAGCGCCCGCGCGCGCCGCTCCTTGCCCGGCATGCCGCGCATCTTGAGGCCGAACTCCACGTTCCCGCGCACGCTCAGATAGGGGAAGAGCGCGAGGCTCTGCCACACCATGGGCGTGTCGCGCTCCCAGGGCTTGCGCTCGTTGACCCGCTCGCCGTCGAGCCGCACCTCCCCGCTGGTGGGCTCCTCCAGGCCCGCGATCATGCGCAGCGTCGTGGTCTTGCCGCAGCCGGACGGCCCCATGAGCGCGATGAACTCGCCCTCGGCGATCTCCAGGTCGATGCCGCGCACGGCCTCCTGCTCGCCGAAGCGCTTGCTCAACCCGTCGAGCACCAGCAGCGGTTCAGCCATCGCACGCGCCTCGGCGGACGCCGTTACAAGAGCCGGGCATCGGCAAGGCCGGCCATCTTTCGATCAAGGGTGAGGACATCCATTCCAGCCTTGGCGTAGTCCGCTGCGATGAGGCGGTCGAGCAGGCCCGCGCCGCCGGTCTCCTTGAGGACCGTCAAAGTGGCATCGCCGCCTAGCGGGGTCACCAAGCCACTTCGCAGCACGTCCTCGAGGCCTGCGCGGCAATCCTTCTTGGAGACACCATAGTGATGCTGCACAGCCACGTAGGCCTCGCCGATGACCTGGTTGGACGCGAAGATTTCGGCGCCGTCGTCTTCGATGAGGCGAGTCAGCCGCCGGCTACATCGGGCGAATTCCAACTCGGGGTCGCCCGTCAGCAGGCGCACGAGGATCGAGGTATCAATCCCGAAGCGCTGGGTCATGAGCCTGCTCGCGGATGCCTTCGATGTCGAACGTGCCGAGCCCACGCTTGAGCTTGCCCCGCAATGGCGCGAGCCGCGCCGGGTCGAGGCGCCGGGGCCTC
>JAJEEP010000005.1 GCA_022820945.1 Alphaproteobacteria bacterium
TCTGAAGTTTCTATCCAACTTTGGCATGGACGTTGAGAGTTCGTTGGCAGAAGCGCTCGACGGTGGCGAGGATGTCGTCGGCTGACTTGGTCCAGCGGAAGGGTTTGGGGTCGCGGTTGTGGGCCTCGATGTAGCGCTCGATGGCGGCCTCGAGCTCGGCGGTGGAGCGGTGGGCAGCGCGCTTGATCTGCTGCTCGGTCAGCAGGGCGAAGAAGCGCTCGACCTGGTTGAGCCATGACGAGGATGTGGGTGTGAAGTGGCTGTGCCAGCGCGGCCGCTTGGCGAACCAGTCCCGGATCAGCTTGGTCTTGTGGCTGGATGCATTGTCCATGACGACATGGATGTCGAGGTCGGCGGGCACGTTGCGTTCCACTTCGTCGAGGAAGGTGCGGAACTCTCGCGCCCGGTGCCGCTTCATGCAGGTTCCGATGATCGCGCCGGTGGCGGTGTCCAGGGCTGCGAACAGCGTGGTGGTGCCGTGACGCTTGTAGTCGTGCGTGCGCCGCTCCACCTGGCCCGGCCGCATGGGCAGCATCGGTTGCGTGCGGTCGAGCGCCTGGATCTGGGTTCGCATGTTCGCTCGGACCAGTGGCGCTCCATGCTCACTCTCGTCCACGCAGAGCACGAGCGCGCGCTCCGGCGGGTCGAGATAGAGGCCTATGATGTCGCGCACCTTGGCGACGAACAGCGGATCGCTCGACAGCTTGAAGCTCTCGACCCGGTGCGGTTGCAGGCCGAAGGCACCCCAGATGCGGTGCACCGTCGTCACCGAGACGCCCGTGGCTCGGGCCATCGAGCGGCGGCTCCAGTGGGTCGCATCGTCGGGCACCGTCTCCAGCGTCCGCGTCACCACTTCGGCAATCTTGTCGTCGCCGATCTTGCGCGGCGCACCGGGCCGCGGCTCGTCGTCGAGCCCCGCAAGACGCCTCTCGGCAAAGCGCGAACGCCACAGCCCGACGGTGCGCCGCGAGACGTCCAGCTTCTCTGCAATCGCGCAGTTGTTCAGGCCATCCGCCGCCAACAGCACGATCCGCGCTCGCCGCGCCGCCCCGTGCGAGGACTTGCGACGCCGAGCCCGCTGCTCAAGCTCACCCCGTTCGGCATCGCTCAGAACAATCGCAACCGCCTTGCCCCGCGCCATGGCCCCCTCCGAATCGATGACCCGAAGCACAGCGAATCACAGGCCAACAGCTTTGGCTAGTAATTTATGAAACAGAACACTAGCCTCGACGCCATGAGTGACGGGACGCCCACCCACTACGTGGTCGTCGAGGGGCTGGCGGGCGAGGACTCGACCTGGCGTGTCGTCCGTGCCGAGGAGCACGCGCGAGGACGCAAGCTCTACGCTTTCGTGGGCACCTGTCAGACGCGCCGTGCGGCTCTGTCTCTGGCGCGCGCGCTCAACGAGAAGCGCGCTGTCGACGACGAGACGTTGCGCGCCGCGGCGCTGAAGGGGCTGGCCCTGGCTCCCGGCCGCGCCGACATCGCGCCCGCGCCGGACCCCTACCGGCTCAGGCCCTCCTGTTAAGACTCTTTATCGCTCACGGCAGCCGGCCTGCGGCCGGCGCCTCCGCGAGGGCGCCGCATAAGCGGCGGGCCGCGGTCGCGGCCTGTCGCGAGTCCGTCGAAGACGGACTCGCTCAAAGATCACGGGCTTCAGGCGTTTCGTTTCCTGATCTCGTCGAGATAGTCGAGCACCCGCTCGGACGAGACGATATCGGCGTAGCGGCGGCCGACATCGCGCAGGTTGTCCCGGTGCGGCCGCTCGTCGGCATCGCCGACGCAGTCCTCCGGCACCATGGTGCGGTAGCCGTGGGAGAAGGAATCGATCACCGAGGCGCGGATGCAGCCGCTGGTCATGCAGCCCATGACGATGGTCGTGTCCACACCGTGCTTGGTGAGGAAGGCGGTCACCGGGGTCTGGAAGAAGATCGAGGGGCCGGACTTGCGCAGGATGTAGTCGTAGTCGGCATCGGAGGTGCGGGGCTCCATCTCGGCGCACGGGTCGCCCTCGAAGAAGTTCTCGCGCACCGGCGCGATCTTCCAGTAGGGCATGTCGCGCTCGGAGTGATAGGCGGTGTAGCAGTTGGCGACCGGCACCCGCGCCGCGCGCGCGGCCTCCAGCACCCGCGCGGTGTTCTCCACGGCGCGATGCACCAGCGGGCAGTTGCCGAGAGGGAACTCCGGCTGGGTGAAGCCGGTCTGGAAATCGACCACGAGGATGCCCGGCCGCTCGCCGAAGCCGATCTCCATCGCGCCGTAGCCGATGTCCTGATAGGTGTCGTCGCTCATTGCGTTCCCCCTTGTCGCCACTCTCTGCGGCGGCTCAAGCGACCGATCAGGCGGCGCCGATGCCGTAGGGCGCGGCCCAGCCCAGGCCCTCCAGCGTGCCGCCCCTGGGCCGGTACTCGCAGCCGATCCAGCCGTCGTACCCCGCCGCATCGAGCATGTCGAACAGGTAGGGATAGTTGATCTCGCCGACGTCGGGCTCGTGGCGGCCGGGGACACCGGAAACCTGGATGTGCGAGACGATCGCGCGATGCTGGGCGAAGCCCGCCGCGAGGCTGCCTTCCATGATCTGTCGGTGATAGAAGTCGTACTGGAGGAAGAGGTTCTTGCTCCCCACCGTCTCGATCACGCGCTGCGCGTGGCCTGAGGTCGACAGCAGATAACCCGGATTGTCTACCGTGTTCAGCGGCTCGATCAGCGAGCGGATGCCTTCGCGGCCGAACGCGTCCGCCGCATAGGCGAGGTTCCCGATATAGGTGTCCTCGTAAGCGCGCGCGTCGGCACCCTCCGGCACGATGGCGGCCAGCACATGAACCTGTCGGCAGCCCAGCGCATCAGCATAGCGGAGCGCGTTATCGACCGAACGGCGGAAGTCGTCCTGCCTGCCCGGCAACCCGGTGATGCCCCGTTCTCCGGCTTCCCAGCTTCCCGGCGAGAGGTTGAAGAGCGCCTGGCTCAGCCCGTTGTCGTCGAGCCGGGCCGCAAGCTCCGCCGGCGGCGCGAGATCGTAGGGAAACAGATATTCCACAGCCTGGAAGCCCGCGCACCGCGCCGCCTCGAAGCGGTCGAGAAAATCCACCTCCTGGAAGAGGAAGCTGAGATTGGCGGCGAATTTCGGCATGGTTCCTCCGGCGCCCGGCGGCCCCGGGGCAAATGCGCTAGAAGCAGCCCAGTGCGGCGCCCGCGCGCTCGATCCACATGACGAGGTAGGAGTCGGTGACGCTCTGGTAGGCCTCGGTGGCGAGCGCGTGGCAGGTGTCCGCGTGCGCGGCGACGAGCCCGACGCCGAGCGCTGCCGCGACCCCCATCATGAGCCTGCGGCGTGCGCCACCCCGAAGTCTGTGTCGTTCGACCGTCACTGCCGACATCACGACATGATTATGCGCCTGCGTGGAATTTAATCCTATCCCGCAGGCACCGGGCAGGCGGCAGCCGTGGTGAGAGACCCAAGTTGGTGGGATGATGCGACGGACCAGTACCAAACGAGCGCCAAGGAAGGGAGAAACGGATGGCGACACGCGAGTGGTTGATGAGCGAGCGCAATCTGGCCGACGAGCCGGTGAACAGCCTCGGGGACATGAGCGAAAGCGAGCGGGCCAATCTCGCGCTCCTCGTCAGGCAGTGCCGGGGCTGGTCGAGCCAGAACGTCGACGAGGTTGTGGCGGTTATGGCCGAGGACGGGGTCTATCACGACATCACCCTGCCGCCGGCGGTGGGCCATGACGCGATCCGCACGTTCGGCGCGGGCTGGCTCGACGCGGTGCCCGACCTCTCGCTCTACATCGAGGCGTTCTGCGTTCAGGGCAATGTCGTCTGCGACATGGGCTGGATGAGCGGCACCATCACGAAGGACTACTTCGGCCTCCCCGGCAACGGTCAGCGCTTCGACTGCCAGTTCTCCCAGATCTGCTTCGTCGAGAACGGCCGGATTCAGTATCTGCGCGGCCTCTGGAACGCGCCCGACATGTACAACCAGGTGGGCTGGGACCTGGCTGGACTGAAACGCTAGGCGGATTCTCCGGTCTGTGCTGCGTCCTCCGAGCGGAACGCCGGGTCCCAGCGGGAGAAGTACCAGGAGCCGTCGATCGCGGGGTCGAGCGGGTCGCCGTCGCCTCGATTGACCCAGGCGTCGTACTTCTCGCGCTCCTCCTGCGCCCAGCGCATCATGTCGGGGCGGAAGGCGGGGTCGTCGCCCTTGCGCATCCGGGGCCCGCGGATCAGCACGCCCTCGAGCCCCGTGGGATCGCTCGGCCGCTGCCAGCGCACGTCGATCGCCCAGCGCACCTGGTTCGAGCGGTTCCAGAGCCCGCGGTGCGGCATGTTCTCGTGGATGAACAGCACCGAGCCCTTGCGCATCGCGCAGGTCACCAGATCGCCGGGCGGCATGTCGTCTTCGTCGATGTAGAGATACCAGGAGCGCGGATCGCCGATCACCTTCTCCACCTTGTGGCGGGCGTTGCCGGTGGGCCTGTGGCCGCCGCGCACCACCTGCAGGCAGCCGTTCTCCTCGCCCACATCGAGCAGCGGGATCCAGCAGGCGGGCTGCGCCGTGCCCTGCCCGCTGGGCGCGAGATATCCGGAATCCTGGTGCCACGGCACCGTCATCAGCACGTTTTCCGGCACCTTGGGGCGCACGTTCCAGATCGCGCCGCCCTCGATGTCGGGGCCGATGATCGCGGCCACAATGTCGAGCAGGCGGTCCGACGACCAGAGCGCCGCAAGCGCCGGCCCCATGGGCGTGGAGATCTGCATCAGGCCGGGCGCTTCGTCGTACTCCGCCGCGATAGCCGCCATGCGGGTGTAGAAGCTCTCATCCGCGTAGGCGCTCGTGATCCGGCCCGCCTCGAACAGCCGCCCGGCGAGGGAATCGACCGCCCCGGCGATCTCGTCGATCACCGGCTGCAGGTCGTCGTCCGACAGCAATCCCTCGACCATGAGGAATCCGTCGCGCTGGTATTGCGCCAGCTGCTCAGCACTGATCGTCACTGCACTCCCTCCCGCTCGGCAACGGGCGCCCGCGTCAGCGGACGCCCATCATGAGCTTGATGATCTCGTCCTGATCGGTCTCTCCGGTCTGGCGGATGCCCGCCAGCTGCCCCCGGTGCAGCACCATGATGCGGTCTGCCGTCGAGAATATCTCCTGCAGATTATGACTCACGAATACCACGGCAACGCCGGTCTCGCGCAGGCGGCCGATCAGCTCCAGCACCTTGCCGATCTCGACCACCGCGAGCGCGGCGGTCGGCTCGTCCATGAAGATGAGCCGCGCGTCCCAATAGAGTGCGCGGCTGATGGCGACCGCCTTCTTCTGCCCGCCCGAGAGATAGCCCACCTGCGCGGTCGGCGACAGCGAGCCGAGGCCGAGGCTCTCCAGCAGCTCCGCCGCTTCGGCGATCATGCGCCGCCGGTCGATGGTCTTGACCCGCGTGCGCAGCAGCCGGCCGAGGAAGACGTTCTCCCAGACCTCCAGCTCGTCCACCAGCGCCATGTCCTGGTAGATGACCTCGATACCGCGCTCGCGCGAATCCCGCGGCGTGACGAAGGCCACCTCCTGGTCGGCGAAGACGATCTCGCCCGCATTGGGGCGGTGGACTCCCGAGACCAGCTTGATCAACGTCGACTTGCCCGCTCCGTTGTCGCCGACGAGGCCCAGCACCTCGTTGCCGTGCGCCTCGAAGCTCACGCCATCCAGCGCCACGACATGGTCGAAGCGCTTGGAGAGCCCGCGCACCTTCAGGAGGGCTCCGTCGGCGCCGGCAGACGTCATGGTGTGCCGGTCCGCCATCGTTCCTCGAAGATCTCGGTGACGCGCCACAACACGACGGCAGCGAGGATCAGCACCCCGCGCACGGCATCGACCCAGAAGCTGGAAATCGGCATGACGCTGAGCCCCGTCGTGATCACGCCCAAGAGCAGCACTCCGCCGAGCGGCCCCATCATGGTGCCCTTGCCGCCGGCGAGGCTCACCCCGCCGATCACTGCGGCGGCGAAAACCTCGAACACCATGCCCTGGCCGAGGTTGATGGTCACCGCCTGCAGCCGCCCGGCCAGCACCCAGGCCGCCAGCGCGCCCAGCATACCGGAAAGGACGAAGGCAGTGAGCGTGTGTTGGTCGACCCGGATGCCGGCCGCGAATGCGGCTTCCCGGTTGCCGCCGATCGCGTAGAGGTCGCGGCCGAAGGCGGTGTAGCTGAGGACGAACTGGCTGACGACGAACAGGCTGAGAAACAGGATCACCGATATCGGCAGGAGGCCGCCGATGCTGTAGCCGCCGAGCGCGACGAACGAGGGCGGCAGGTCGTACATCGTGTTGGCGTTGGTGAAGACGTAGGTGAAGCCCCGGAGCGCCAGCAGCATGGCGAGCGTCACGATGAAGGCGTTCACGCGGAGCTTGATGATGAAGAAGCTGTTGATGCAGCCGACCCCCGCCCCCATGGCCAGCATGAGGACGATGACGAGCGCCGGCGGCAGCTGCCAGCCCGAGCCGAAGAACGCGTTGGTCGACACCATCCAGGCACCGACCAGTGCGGTGAACCCCAGCGTCGATTCCGAGGACAGATCGAAGCGGCCGGCGAGCAGGCAGAAGATCATGCCGATCACCAGAATGCCGAGGATCGACGAGTGCTCCAGCACGTTGATGAAGATCCGCACCGAGAGAAGGCGCGGCTCGACCGCGACGAACGCGATGGTCGTGAACAGGAGCACGATCCAGACCGCGTTCCTGAGGAGGAACCTGGTCAATCCCGGTTGCCTCGCAATGGCATGCCGCCGGCGATCACGCGAAGCCGCGCCGGCTCGCCGCCCGGCCGGCGCGGCTCATCACTCCGCCGCAGGAACAGGGTGCGCGAACCCGATTCCTGCATGCCCTAGGCGCGGGTCTACTGGTACTTCTTGATCGCGTTACCCCAGAGGCTGGGGTCGGTGTAGTTCGACTTGTCCACCGGACGGCTCGGCGTCTGGATCTCCCAGCCTTCGGTGGCCTCGTTCCAGCGCGCATCGATCCCGTGATACGGCGCGCCCGGATTGTCGATGGGCCCGGCCGCGGCGATCTTGAAGCTGCCGTCGAGGTAGTGCTTGATGTAGTGGGCGAGGATCGTGCCGTAGCCCACCATGTCCTGCAGGGCGGAAGCATCCCACAGGTCGTTGCCGATCAGGTCGAGGATGCGGGGGTCGGCATCGATTCCGGTGACCACGATGTGGCCGGGCTCGCCGATCTTCTTGAGCTGGCCGAGCGAGTCGAGCGCGGCATCGACACCCGGAATCACGTCGCTGCCCATGGTGATGCCGACCAGCTCGTTGGCGCTGGCGACCGACTTGGTGATGTCGAAGAACTCCTCCGGCGTCCAGTGCTGCAGCCTGCGGATCAGCTCGATCTTCGGGTGCTTCGCCAGCACCGCCTGGATCGCCTCCGAACGCTGACGCGCGTTGACCTGGTCCATGGGGCCGTGCAGCTCCAGCACCTTGCCCGCGATCTCGCCGCGCTGCTCCTCGATGCGCCTGACCAGCTCCTCGGCGGCGATCGTACCGAGCGAGATGTTGTCGGCCCGCGCGATCAGCTCGACCTTGCCGCCCGCCGAGGTGCGGCCCAGCATGAAGACAGGAATGCCGGCCTCGTTGGCCTTCTTGACCGATATGGTGGCGGCAAGGCTGTCCACCGGACCGCCGACGATGGCGTCGTAACCGAGCGCGATGGCCGTCGCCCATTCGTCGGCTTCGCGCTTGGCGGAAATCTCCGCGTTCTTGATGACCGCATCCATGCCGAGGCTCTCGGAGACGTCCTGCCAGTTCCTGGCGATGACGATATCGGCGGCGTTGTTGAGCTGTGGCGCGATGTAGATGACCTTGTACCCGTCCGCGCTGGCACTCTGGCCGCCGACCGCGATGCCGAGCGCAAGCACTGCGGCGATCGTCGCGTGTTTCAGGATTCTGCCCGCCTGCATGAGTTCCCTCCCCTATGTCTCTGTCGGCTGCCCCGGTTGCATTTGTCTGATGTGGTTGGGGGCAACCGCAGGCACAGCATAGCGCGGCGCGTCCTGCGTCTGTCAAACGACGCAGGCCGGGAGCCCTCTCCTGCGCCGTAGCGGGCCGATCCGGGGTAGGATGGGGCGGTCGGCGGAAGGCACGAGAGTGTGGTGGGACATGGCGGCGGCTGAAGCGGGGGAGCGGATCGACGCGGACGTCGTCATTGCTGGCGGCGGCCTCGTCGGGCTGACCCTCGGCGTGGCGCTCGCCGGTGCCGGGATCGAGACGGCGGTGGTCGACGGCACGCCGCCGGCTGCGATGAAGGATGCCGCATTCGACGGGCGGGTCTCGTCCATCGCGCTCGGCTCCAGGCGGGTTCTGGACGGCATCGGGCTCTGGTCCGCGCTCGCGGCCGACGCCCAGCCGATCCTGGAGATCCGCGTCTCCGACGGCGACGTGCCGCTCTTCCTGCACTACGACCACAAGAGCGTGGGCGACGACCCGCTCGGCTATATCGTCGAGAACCGCAATATCCGCGCCGCCTTGCTGGAGCGGGCGGCGGCGTTGACTTCGCTCCGTCACCTGGCGCCGGCCTCGGTGGAGGCGCTGGAGCCCGCCGCCGGCGGCATCGAGGCCCGGCTTGCGGACGGCCGCTGCGTGCGCGCCCGCCTCGCGGTCGCTGCCGACGGCGCCAACTCAGGCCTGCGCGCCGCCGCCGGGATTGAGACCGTGCGCTGGTCCTACGAGCAGACGGGCATCGTCTGCACGGTGTTGCACGAGCGGCCGCACCGAGGCATCGCGCACGAGCGCTTCCTGCCGGCCGGGCCCTTTGCCATCCTGCCCATGACCGGCGACCGCTCTTCCCTGGTCTGGACCGAGCGGGCGTCGCTGGCACCGGCTTTGATGGACGCACCGCCCGAGGTCTTCGCCCGGGAGCTCGGCGCACGCTTCGGCGACTTTCTGGGAGCGCTGGAGCCGACCGGCCCGCGCTGGAGCTACCCGCTCCGCCTCACCCATGCGAAGTGTTACGTCGCACCGCGCCTCGCGCTCGCGGGCGATGCGGCGCATGCGATCCACCCGCTCGCGGGCCAGGGCTTCAATCTCGGCATCCGCGACGCTGCGGTTCTGGCCGAGCTGGTGGTGGACCGTGCGCGCCTCGGCCTCGACATCGGCGGCGACGACGTGCTCACCCACTACCAGCGCCGGCGGCGCTTCGACTCAGTCGTGCTGATCGGCGTGACCGACGGGCTCAACCGGCTCTTCTCGAACGACAATCAGGGTCTCCGTCTGGTCCGCGACGTCGGCCTCGCGGCGGTCAACGAAATGCCGCCGGTCAAGCGCTTCTTCATGCGCCACGCCATGGGGCTCGCCGGCGACCTGCCGCGCCTTGCCCGCGGCGAGCCGCTCTAGTCGGCTACAGCCACTCCACGTAGCGCGCTCGCTCGGTCTCCGGCACCTGGCGGCGGAAGTCGTCGTACTCGTAGCGCTTGACCAGGGCGTAGTTGCGGCAGAACTCCTCGCCGAACCACTCCCTGGCCCAGTCGGAGGCCTCGAACCGCGCGAGCGCCTCGCCCCAGTCGTCGGGCAGGCGGGTCACCTCCTGCTCGTCGAGGTCGCCCTCCGCCGGCGGGCCCGGATCGGTCCTGTTCTCGACCCCGTCGAGCCCGGCCGCCAGATAGGCGGCGAGCGCGAGGTAGACGTTGACGTCGCCGCCGCAGACGCGGAGCTCCGGCCGCGTCGCCGCCGGGCTCTCGTTGATCAGGCGGATCGAGGCGGTGCGGTTGTCCACGCCCCAGGCCAGCGAGATCGGCGCGAAGGCGCCGGGCACGAGCCTGCGGTAGGAGTTGGAGTTGGGGAAGAAGACGGCGGTGAGCTCGGGCAGGCGGGCGAGCACGCCGCCCATGAAGTGCCGGCAGGTGTCGTTGATGTGCTGCGGCTCGTCCGGCGCCGCGAAGGCGTTGGTGCCGTCGCCATCCACCAGCGACATGTGGATGTGGCAGGAGTTGCCGGTCATCTTGTCGAACGGCTTGGCCATGAAGGTGACGCGGCGGCCCATCTGCATCGCCGCCTCCTTCATGGTGGCGCGGAAGAGGTGCCCGTCGTCGCCCATCTCGCGCACCGGGCGGTGGCGGATGCTGACCTCGTACTGGCCGGGGCCCCACTCGTAGTGGCTGCATTCGAGCTCCCCGTGGGCGGCGACCGCGTCCAGCAGCGAGTATTCCTCGGCGAGGAACTGGGTGCGCTTCTGCATCGAGTAGCACTGCAGCCCGTCATCGAGCCTCTCGTGCTCGTCGTCGAGGAGGAAGAACTCGAACTCGGGCGCGCAGCGGGCGCCGTAGCCCATCCCTTCCATGCGCCGGACCACGCGGTGCAGCACGTTGCGGGGCTCGCCCTCGACCAGGCGCCCGTCGGGCCATTTCATCGTGCCCATGACCAGCGCCGTGTCGGGCTCGTGGCGCAGGATGCGCATGCTGGAGAGGTCGGGCACTGCGATGAAATCGGCGTAGCCGATGTTCTCGCCGTAGTCGGTGCCGAGGACCACGTTGGCGCCGATGTCGAAGGCCATGACTGTGGCGCAGAAGGCGATGCCGTGGTGCATCGTGCGCTCGAAATGGGCGATGTCCATCGCCTTGCCGCGGGAGACGCCGCCATAGTCGCAATACTCGACGCGGACGCGCTGGACGCCGTTGGCGCGCAGCCAGTCGATGACCTGATCGCTCGTGCCCGTGAAGCGCACAGGGCCCGTTACAGCCTCGCTCATTCCTCGACGCTCCCGTTGATCGGCTCGCGGGGCCGTACCATACCGGCAGAGGTGCGGCCGCTCAAAGCGGGGGTGGAATCGGGTTGTCAGGGGGCGAATGCCGGATTAGGGTGCGCATGCAACTCGTTTGCGTTTGCAGCATGAATCCACAGGGAGGCACACCAATGCGTGGGATTGCGGTCGCTGCTTCTGGCGAGCGCACGGCCCGCGCGGTGCGTGGGAGGCTGGCGCGCGTCGGGGCCGCAATGCGGTCGCCGGCCCGCGTCGGTTTGTTGGGATTGCTCGCAGGCCTTGTCGGCCTTGCCTGGGCTGCAGACGGCGCGCAGGCGGCGGACGAGCTCAACCTCTATTCCCACCGGCAGCCCTTCCTGATCGAGCCCTTCCTGGAGGCCTTCACCGCCGAGACCGGGATAAAGGTCAACGTGGTCTACGCCTCCAAGGGTCTCGCCCAGCGGCTCCAGGCCGAGGGCAAGAACAGCCCGGCCGACGTGGTGCTGACCGTGGATATCGGGCGCCTCGCCATCTATGCGGACAAGGACCTGCTGGCACCTGTCGAGTCCGCGGTGCTGAGCGAGGCCGTGCCGGCCCACCTGCGCGACCCCGAAGGGCGCTGGTTTGCGCTGTCCAAGCGTGCGCGGGTGATCGCGGTTTCCAAGGATCGCGTGGAGCCCGGTGCGATCACGACCTACGAGGATCTGGCTGACCCCAAGTGGGCCGGGCTCGTCTGCTCGCGGCCCGGCAGCCATGTTTACAACCGGGCGCTGATGGCCTCGATGATCGCCGCCCAAGGGGAAGAGGGCGCCGAGGAGTGGGCCACCGGCCTGGTGGCCAACCTCGCCCGCCGGCCGCAAGGCAACGACCGGGCGCAGGTCAAGGCGATCTACGAGGGCCTCTGCGACGTTGCCCTCATTAACAGCTATTATTACGGAAAGCTTGCGTCCTCCGAGATCGAGGAGCAGCGGGCCTGGGCAGCGTCCATGACCATGATCTTTCCCAATCAGGATGACCGTGGCACGCACATCAACATCTCGGGTGGCGGCGTCGCCAAGCACTCGAAGAACAAGGAGACGGCGGTGGCGTTCCTCGAGTTCCTGACGGAAGAGGCCGCACAAGTGCTCCACGGCACGGTCAACTACGAGTTTCCGGTGAATCTCGCCGTCGAAGCCGCTCCGGGGGTTCGTGCCTGGGGCACGTTCAAGGAAGACGCGCTGCCGATCGTGCGCATTGCCGAGCTCGCACCCGCTGCCCAACGCGTAATCGACCGCACCGGGTGGTAAGCCCAACAGCCACGCTGGCGCGCCGGGCCTACCTCGCCCGGCCGAATCGCTGGTTCGTTGCTGCGTTCGTGCTCGCGCTGATCCTGTCGGCGCCGATCCTCTCGGTGGTCGCCGCCGCGACGGAGGACAGCGGCGGGCTCTGGGGGCACCTCTTCGGGACCGTTTTGCCCCGCTACGTCGCGAACACGATCGCGCTCATGGCGGGCGTCGGCGGGCTCAGCCTGGTGCTGGGCGTGAGCACGGCCTGGGTGGTGACGCGCTACGAGTTCCCGGGCCGCCGGGTGCTCGAATGGATGCTGGTGCTGCCCTTCGCCGTGCCGGCCTATCTCATCGCCTACGTCTACACCGACCTCCTGGACTATGCGGGGCCGGTGCAGGGCGCGCTGCGCGATGCCTTCGGCTGGCAGACGCGACGGGACTACTGGTTTCCCGAGATCCGCTCCATGGGCGGTGCCATCGTGGTGATGGGCGCGGTGCTCTACCCCTACGTCTACATGATGACGCGGACGGCCTTCAAGCTGACGCCGCACACGCTGTTCGAGATCGCGCGGGTGCACGACCGGGGCCTCTTCCGCACCGTGGGCCTGCCGCTGGCCAGGCCCGCGATCGCCGCCGGCCTCGCGCTCGTGCTGATGGAGACGGTGTCCGATTTCGGCACCGTGGACTACTTCGCGCTGGAGACGCTGACACTCGGCATCTTCAACGTCTGGCTCGGAATGAACAGCCTGCCGGCGGCCGCGCAGATCGCGACGCTCGCCTGCATCTTCGTGATCGCCATGCTGGTGCTGGAGCTCTATTCGCGCCGTCGCCGGCGCTACGTGGATACCGGCCGGCGCATGCGGAGCCTCGGACGCCAGCGTGCGGGCCCTGTCGCCGCCGCTGCCTGTCTCGCCATTTGCCTGCTGCCGGTGACGGTGGGGTTCCTGATCCCCGTGGGCGTGCTGCTGAGCTTCGTGGTCCAGGGCTATGCGTTTGCCGACTATGGCGACGTGCTGACGGTCACGCTCAACTCGGTGTTCGTGGCCCTCGCGGTGGCGGCGCTGGTGATGGCGGCGGCGGCGCTGATGGTGGTCACCGTCGCGTACCGGCCGAGCCGCCCCCTCAAGGTGCTGGCCGGCATCGCGTCGTCGGGCTACGCCTTCCCCGGCACGATCCTGGCCATCGGCGTCGTCACCTTCGCCGGCGCGGTGGACCGCGGGCTCGATGGCCTGATTTCGGGCGTGATGGGGCTCACGTTCGACGGCTTCCTCACCGGCGGCATCGGCCTCGTGCTCTTCGCCTGTATGGTGCGCTTCCAGGCGATCGGCTTCGGCGCGCTCACCTCGGGCATGGACCGGCTGCCGCGCAACATAGTGTCCGCCGGCCGTGTGCTCGGCCTCAGCCTGCCGGCCAATCTCTTCCGCGTGATCCTGCCGTTGCTCGGCACCTCCCTCCTCGCCGGCGGGCTGCTGGTGTTCGTCGACGTGATGAAGGAGCTGCCGATGACGCTGCTGCTCCGCCCCTTCGGCTTCGACACGCTGGCGACCCACCTTTACCAGTACGCCAAGGACGAACTGCTGGAGCAGGCGGCGGTGCCGGCGCTCCTCATCGTGCTCGCCGGCACCGGCCCCGTGATCCTGATGAACGAAGCCCTCCGCCGCCTGGGCGAGGGCCGGGCCGGGAGCAGGTGAAGGGGACGAAAACTATTCCTTGCGAAACCCGTGCTGTTGTGGCAACGTAATAAAGAACAAACGATGAATCTCGAGAGCTCTCAACTCCAGCCCTTTGCTTGGAACTAGAGTGGCACATGTGCTCTGTGTTTAGGTTATGAACGATCAGATATCTCAGCCCGCGCCGGCATTCGGTGGACGGTGGACCGAGGAAAAACTCACCATACTCGAAAGCTATCTTGACGCGTACACAACCGCGCTTAAGGATAGACCCTTCAAACTTTGGTATATCGACGCGTTTGCGGGTACTGGTCGGGTCGAACTGTCCGCCAACGATCAGAGGGATATCCGGCGCTTTGTGAGCGGATCGGCTGAACGTGCGATTAAAATTAGCGAAAAGCCCTTCGACAAGCTGGTCTTTGTTGAACAAGACCGTGATCGTTGTTCTGAGTTGGCAAATCTGAAAGTCAAACACGACAATAGAGATATTCAAATCGTGAACTCCGACTCAAATACGTATCTGTCACATCTCGATGGTGACTGGCGCGGTCGTCGAGGAGTTCTATTTCTCGACCCATACGCCACCCAAGTCGAATGGTCAACGCTGGAACGAATCTCAGAATTCGAAGCACTTGACACATGGATACTATTTCCCGTTTACGCAATCTCCCGAATGCTGCCTCGATTGCGGCGTCCGGATGAGAATTGGGTGGCGCGCCTTAATGCGATTTATGGGGACGAGAGCTGGCGGCGCCTATATCTGGAGAGTCGTCAACCCAATTTGTTCGATATGGACGAGAGAGAATCCGGCGTTGATGGGCTTCTCGCCATATACAAGAGCAAGCTTTCCGACTTGTTCGGTGATAGGCTTTTGCAAACATCTCGATCTCTGAAAAACTCGAAGAATTCTAATTTATTCGAATTGATATTTTGTGCTGGTAGCCCCAATCCCCGAGCAATATCTATCGCCAAGAGAATCGCTCAATATATCCTGATGAAGGGCCTTTAGAGGTGTCCACGCACTCTAGCATCGAATGGACGGACGTCACCTGGAATCCCGTGACCGGCTGCACCAAGATCAGTCACGGATGCAAGCACTGTTACGCTGAACGGATGGCGAATCGACTGCGGGAGATGGGACTAGAGAAATACAGGGAGGGCTTTTCGATCAACGTGCACGAGTCCGCGCTCAACGATCCGCTAAAGTGGAAACAGCCGCGGTTTGTGTTTGTAAACTCGATGTCTGATCTGTTTCACAAATCAGTACCAGCAGAGTTCATCGAAAGGGTTTTCGATGTAATGGGCCGCGCACCACAGCACCGGTTTCAGGTGCTAACCAAGCGCCCCAGCCGAGTCGCTCAGATGGGAGGAAAGTTGAATTGGGCGCCAAATGTCTGGCTTGGAGTAAGCATCGAGTCCGAGCGATGGTTGGGTCGGCTAGCGACTCTGAAGGGAACGGCCGCCCGCGTGAAGTTCCTGTCTCTTGAACCGCTGCTCGGACCGTTGCCGAATATGGAGCTTGATGGAATCGACTGGGTAATCGTCGGCGGCGAATCGGGGCCAGGCGCAAGGCCCATGGAAGCCAATTGGGTGAGGGACATTCGCGATCAGTGCGAAAGCAATGACGTACCGTTCTTCTTCAAGCAGTGGGGTGGGGTTTTCAAGAAGAGAACGGGCCGGACGCTGGATAATCGCGAATGGAACCAGATGCCTCGCGTGATGCAGTAGAAGTGAGGAGAGGGTTGCACGGTACGCAACCTATGTCTCGCCCCCAGGCAGCGGGCCGGGCTTCATGAACGCGTTCAGGACGTTGGCGGTGACTTTCGACGCGCTGTTGTCGCAGGCGTCGATGGGGAGCGCCTGACCCCAGGCGATGGAGCTTGCGGACCACACCGCGCCGTCGTTCGGCGTGGTGAAGTAGGTCATGTCCGCGCGGATGCGGTGGTCCTGGGTGCCGCCCATGCCGGGGTAGTTGCAGAGGATGTCCTCCACCACCAGGGGGAAGTTGTCCGAATGCCCTTCCGATGAGGCGAGGATCAGTGTGTGCGGGGGCGTGCCGAGGGCGAGGTCGTAGCGGTCGAACTCGATGCCGGCGGCACCGCCCACGGCCAGCCCCCGATCGCCGATGATGTCGCCGTCGATGCCCTCGAAGATCCAGGCGGCGGCGGGGTTCTCGGCATCGGGCATCTTGCGGTAGGGCTTGGATTCGTCCATGCCCTCGGAGGTGAAGCCGGTGCCGAGCAGCTTCTGCGGCGCCCGCCCGCGCCCGCGCCAGAGGCCGCCGCGCTCTCCGTTGCTCACCATGTAGTGCTCGCCGGGCTCGGCGGCCCAGGCCCGCGTGCCCATGTCGAGCCGGCGCACCTCCATCACGTCCATGTCGCCCGCGCGGAACGAGACGACCCAGTAATAGCCGTTGCCGGAGAGGTACATGAGCCTGCCGCCGGACGCGAGATAGTCCTCGGTCGCGTCCATCATGGCCTCGGAGTAGTACTCGGCGTGGGTGGCGTTGATGACGACGTTGTAGGGCTCGAGGCAAGCGAGGCCCTCCTGGTGCAGGTCCTCGTCGGTGATCACGTCGTAGTCGTAGCCCATGGTCTCCAGCCAGTAGATGACCGAGAGGTCGGCCGGGAACTGCCAGGGCACCACCGTGGGCGCCATGCGGTGCTTGGGCCGCATGTTGAGGATGGGGCGGAGCCGGGTGGAGTAGCAGACGCCGGCGCCGTCCCGGTGGCTGTCGTAGCAGGAGACGCCGTATTCCGGGCGCTGGCGCAGCTCCAGGTCCCATTCGTGGATCACCGTCACCTGGCTGCTCAGCACCTGGGCCATGCCGGTGTCGAGGCCGATGCGCTCGTTGGCGTAGGCCAGATAGCTGCAGGTGGGCATCAGCATCGCGATGGGCGCCGAGGGCTCCCTGGGCCGAAGGAAGAAGACCACGTGCTCTTCCGCATCGCCCGCCCTGAGTCTCGCGGCGTAGACGCCGCTCTTCACGTCCGGCACCTCCATGGAGATGGTCGGCTCCCAGCCGCAGTCGGCGAGCGCGTCCTCGTGGAACTCGATGCCGCCGAACTGCGCCGGCGCGTAGCGGAAGCAATCGTCGTGCCCGTTCCAGTTGAAGCCGGTCATGCCCCGCACCGGGCGGTTGACGCCTTCGCCGTGGAGGCCCTGGGGGCCGGTGTCGACCACCGTGTCGCCGATGCCGGTCTCTCCATAGCCGGCCGTGGTGTCCCAGGCCGCGATGACGGTGTCGCTTGCCGGCGCGCCGCCCGCCCCTCGTGCAGCATCGAGCGCGTCGCGGCCCAGCACGGCGCCTGCGACGCCCGCGCGGTCGATCTTGCCGTTGTAGAGCTGGCTGGCGAAGGCGCTCCGCCCGGCCTCACGGTCGCCCGCGGCGGCCCACAGGAAATCGGCGTCCGCCGGCGCCGGGCTGGCCGAGAGCCGCGCGCTCGCGTGGCAGGAGCGCGGCAGCGGCACGATCTTGGAGAGGAGGTTGCTGTAGCGGTTCTCGATCGGCTCCTGGTAGAGCGTCGCCTCGCCGCTCGCCGGGTCCCAGGAGGCGGCCACCAGATACCACTGGCGCGCGATCAGCGGAATGTCGGCGCAGACCGCGGCCGTGTTGCCTGCGCCGTCGCCCACGCGGAATTCAAGCGTACCGGCCTTACCGATGCCGAGCGCATAGCCGGCGCCGTCGGCGATGGACCAGCGGGTGAGGATGCCCTGGCGACCGTCGTCAGGCGTCCGGGGCCAGATGTAGGCCCAGAGGGTGAAGGGACCGCTCGTGGCAAGCCGGCCCTCCGGGTCCGCGACGCGGACGAAGCTCCCGAGCTGCGTGTGTTGCCGGGTCACGGCATGCGTCCCGTTCACCGTCGCATCCACCTCGCGCTCGACGAAGCCGGGCCCCTCCGGGTTCTCGTCGCCGTGGATCAGGCGCACGAGCTGGAGCTCGACCCGGTCCGTGCCCTCGGCGTTCACCATGATGTCGAGCCGCTCGCCCGGCCGCGCGCTGAAGCGGTCGCAGTAGCCCGCCAGGTGAATCTCTGCCATCGCTCTTCCCCCCGGCCTTCAGGCGTCGCTCGCCATCAGCGCGTCCACCCGCATGAGGAAGACTGCGTGGAGCGCCTCGTTCTTGTCGGTGTAGATCGTGCCGTCCACGTCCTGGGGCAGGCCGCCCTCCTGCGCCGTGGTGGTCACGATCCTGTACTTGCGGTTGGCCTCGAGCTCGAACAGCACGTACTTGCCCTCGAAGGGCCCGCGCCGGAAGTAGTTGAGCACGCGCTCCAGATCGTCCGAGTGCTGGCCGAGCGGGCTCGCGCGGTATTCCTCGATGAGCGCCGGCGTGATGAGGGTCCTGAGGTGCGCGCGCAGCTGCCTGTCGAAGCGCCGCTGGTACACCTTGTCCCTGTCGTGATGGGCGGCCGTCTCGCCTGCCATACCTTGTACTCCCGGTCGTGAACGGGCGGGCAGGATAACCCCCGTCTCGCGTCCGGGTCATCTGGCTCCGATCCGTGCTAGGTTCCGGCGCACCGGGCCAGCGACGGAGTGGGAGAGGCGCGACATGAAAGAGTTGGGCAAGCGTGGGGTGTGGATATTCCCGGATGCGCCATCGGCGCGCGAAGTCGCGGCCTTTGCGCAGGCGGCGGAAGGCCTGGGCTACGACGCGCTCTGGTATCCCGAGGGCACGGGCTTCGAGAGCCTCAGCTTCGCCGGTTTCGTGCTGTCGGAAACCGAGCGGCTCTGCGCCGCAAGCGGCATCGCCAACATCTACGCGCGGGATGCGGTGGCCGCGATCTCGGGCCACGACACCCTCAATCACTTCTATGGCGATCGATTCGTGCTCGGGCTCGGCGTCTCGCACGTGCCGCTGGTGGAGGGATTCCGCGGGCATGCCTACGCTAAGCCCGTGGCGACCATGCGCGCCTACCTCGACGCCATGGACGCGGCCGAGGTGGCCATTCCTGCGCAGGAGCGGAACGTTGTGCTTGCCGCTCTTGGGCCCCGGATGCTGGCACTGGCCGCGGAGCGCACGCAGGGCGCGCACCCTTACAACGTGACGCCGGAGCACACCGCGCGGGCGCGGGAGATCGTGGGGCCCGATGCCTGGCTCTGCGTCGAGCAGAAGGTTTGCGTCACCAACGAGGCATCGACGGCGCGCAACGTCGCGGCGCAGACCCTCTCGATCTACATGCCGCTCACCAACTATCGCAACAACTGGCTCAGCCTCGGCTTCGGCGAGGACGAGCTGGGCGAGCGGGGCAGCGACCGCTTCCTCGATGCCATGGTCGCCTGGGGCAAGCCCGAGACCGTGCGCGAGCGGATCAGGGAGCACTTCGACGCGGGCGCCAGCCACGTCTGCATCCAGCCTCTCGATCCGGCCGGCAGCACGGCGCCCGACCTGAACGCCGTCGAGGCCCTGGCAGCGCTCTAAGCACACGGTAAGCGTGTCGCCACGCCTCGATTTGCGGGCGACGGGCGCGCGCGCAAACGAATGGTGGATAGTGGGGAGACCAGCATGACCGGCGCCGATCTCTTGGTGAAGATTCTGAAAGCGGAAGGCGTCCGCCAGTGCCTCTGCTTCCCCATGACCCCGATCATCGAGGCGATGGCACGCGCCGGGCTCCGCGTCATCACCACGCGGCAGGAGCGCGTGGCCGGCAACATGGCGGACGGTGTCTCGCGCTCCACCAACGGCCGCGAGATCGGCGTCTTCACGGTCCAGGCGCTGGCGGGGTCGGAGAACGCGTTCGCCGGCGTCGCCCAGGCGCACACGGATTCCTCGCCGGTGCTCTTCCTCCCCGGCCACCCCGGCACGTCCTACGTGGACCAGGCGCCCACCTTCGACAGCAAGGCGAATTACGCCGCCACCACGAAGATGGCGCAGAAGGTGCTGGCCGCCGACCACATGCCGATCAAGCTGCGCCAGGCCTTCACGGCGCTCCGCTCCGGCCGGCCGCAGCCGGTGATGCTGGAGCTGCTGGGCGATGCGTGCGCGGGCGAGGTGAACGGTGCGCCCGAGTACACGCCAGTGCGGCGCATGCGCTCTGCGGCCGACGACGGCGCGGTGCGGGAGGCGGCCGAGCGCCTGCTCCAGGCCGAGACGCCTATGATCTGGGCCGGCCAGGGCGTGCTCTATGCCGAGGCGAGCGACGAGCTGCGCGAGGTGGCCGGGCTGCTCGGCGCGCCCGTGATGACGACGCTGCAGGGAAAGAGCGCGATCCCCGAGGTGCATCCGCTGGCGGCGGGCGTTGGCGCGCTGTCCACCACCGCCATGGCAGCGCACTACCTGCAGGCGAGCGATTGCATGCTCGCCGTTGGCTCGAGCCTGACCCGCGCGCCCTTTACGCCGGTGATTCCGGATGGCAAGACCCTCATCCACGCAACGGTCGATCCCATCGACATCAACAAGGAATATGCCGCCGCCGTCGGCATCGTGGCCGACGCCAAGCTCTTTCTGGGTCAGCTCGCCGCCGAGCTCAGGCGCCATGTGGGCGAGGGCCGGGCCGAGCGCCGCGCCGAGACCGCCGACACCAACGCCCGCATAAAGGCGGAATGGCACGCCGAGTACGAGCCGTTGTTCGCCGATGCTTCGGCGCCGATCAACGGTTACCGCATGATGCGCGAGCTCTGGTCGGTGCTCGACCCGGAGACGACGATGCTCACCCACGAGTCCGGCGCGTCCCGGGATATCCAGAGCGTCTTCTACGAGTCCGGCCCGCCGCGCAGCTACCTGGGCTGGGGCCAGTCCTCGCAGCTCGGCTTCTCCCTCGGCCTCGCCATGGGCGCGAAGCTCGCGAACCCCGACAAGCTGGTAGTCAACGTGATGGGCGATGCCTCGGTGGGCATGACCGGGATGGACTGGGAGACCGCGTCCCGCAACGACATCCCGATCCTCACCGTGATCAAGCACGATTCGATCTTCTCCGGCTACGACCGCAACATCCCCGAGGCCTCGGCGCGCTTTGAGGCGAACCGGCAGCAGGGCGACTACGCGACCATCGCGGCGAGCCTCGGCTGCCACGCTGAGAAGGTGACCGAGCCGGCGGCGCTCAGGCCCGCGCTGGAGCGCGCGATCCGCGCCAACCGCGAAGGCCAGCCTGCGGTGGTGGACGTCATCACCGCCGAGACCCGCAAGCTCTCACGCCTCGCGCCGACCTCGATCGGCTGAGTCTCGCGACCCGATCTCCGGGCGCACGACCCTGCGCGCGAGCGGCAGCCGCCGCAACGAAGGAACGAGACCACGATGGGAAGACTGAACGACAAGGTCGCGGTGGTCACCGGCGGCTCGCGCGGCATCGGCGCCGCCATCGCGCGCCGCTTCGGCGCAGAGGGGGCGCGCGTGGCGGTGGTCTACAGGGCGGCGGCCGAGGCCGCGAACGAGGTCGTCGCGTCGATCGAGGCCGGCGGCGGTGAGGCGACAGCCATCCGCTGCAACGTGGCGCAGACGAAAGAGTGCGCGGCCATGGCGGAGGGCGTGGCGGCGGCATTCGGCGGCGCCGACATTCTCGTCAACAATGCGGGCATCCATCTTCTGACCGACCTCGGCCAGACCACCGAAGACCAGTGGGACCGGCAGATGGACACCAACGTCAAGGGCGCCTACTTCGCAGCCCAGGCGCTGCTGCCGCAGATGATGGCCCGCGGTGGCGGCAAGATCATCAACATCGGCTCGATCGTCGGCGAGACCGCCATCATGCGCTCGGCGGTCTACTGCGCCAGCAAGGGCGCGCTCAAGCTGATGACCAAGTCGCTCGCGCTCGACCTGCGCCCGCACAACATCCAGGTGAACAGCCTTTCGCCCGGCTGCGTCGCGACCGATATGAACGCCCGCTACCGGGTCGAGATCGAGGGCTACGCCGAATCCCTGCAGGGCCGCTTCGGGCCGGGCGATCCGTGGATGACGCCCGACGACATGGCGGGCACCGCCCTCTATCTGGCGTCATCGGATTCCGATACGGTCACCGGCGCCAACATCATGGTGGACAAAGGCTATTCCGCCTACTGACCCGCTCGGCAAGAATACGACGTGGCCGGCACGCGGGCGCAACCAGAGGACGAGACCAGGATGGGAAGGCTGAACGACAAGGTGGCAGTGGTGACAGGCGGCTCACGCGGTATCGGTGCCGCCATCGCCCGCCGTTTCGGTGCGGAGGGCGCGCGCGTCGCCGTGGTCTACAAGGCGGCGGCCGAGGCCGCAGACGAGGTCGTGACCGACATCAAGGCCGCCGGCAGTGAGGCCACCGCCATCCGCTGCGACGTGGCGCAGACGCAGGACTGCAACGCCATGGCGGACGCCGTGGCGGCAGCCTTCGGCGGTGCCGACATCCTCGTGAACAACGCGGGCATCTACCTGCTGACGATGCCGGGCGAGACCAGCGAGGACGAGTGGGACAGCCAGATGAACACCAACGTCAAGGGCGCCTACTTCGCCGCGCAGGCGCTGCTGCCGCAGATGATGGCCCGCGGCGGCGGCAAGATCGTCAACATCGGCTCGATCGCAGGCGAGACAGGGATTCCCGCTTCGGCGGTCTACTGCGCCACCAAGGGCGCGATCAAGCTGATGACCAAGTCGCTCGCGCTCGATCTCCGCCCGCACAACATCCAGGTGAACAGCCTCTCGCCGGGCTGCGTCGAATCCGACATGAACGCCGGCTACCGGGCCGAGCTTAAGGAATTCATGGATGCCCTGCAGGGCCGCTTCGGCGTCGGCAATCCGTGGATGGTGCCGGACGACATGGCGGGTACGGCGGTGTTTCTCGCGTCCTCGGATTCGGACACGGTCACGGGAGCCAACGTCATGGTCGACAACGGCTATTCCGCCTTCTGATCCGGTCGAAGATCAGCCTGCCGGTGTCGATGAGCGCTCCAGCCGGCAGCGGTAGGCCCTGAGCGGCACGCAGCCGCCGATGGGATCGAAGGTCTCGTTGCCGATCGCCGCGTTCAGATTGGCGCCGTCGGTGATCGGGTAGCCGGGGAGCGAGAGTTCCTCGCAGGCCTGCCACCAGCCGTGCGTGGCGCTTACCACCTGGGGATGGAGTTTCTTGGCGAAGCGGGCCCGGCCCCGCAGCGTGCCGTGGGGCGTGGTCAGCGCGACCCAGTCGCCCTCGCCGACCTCATGGGCGGCGGCCGTCTCCGGGTTGATGTCCACCATGGGGTCTGGCTCGTGCCGCCTGAGCGATGGCAGATTGCGGCTCATGCTGTGCATGAAGTGCGGTGACTTGCCGCCGGTCAGCACCAGCGGGAAGGCCGCCGCACGGTCCCCGTCGTCGCCATCGTCGAGTACTGTCTCGACATAGTCGGGCAGCGGGTCGTAACCGTGATCGAGGAAGTGCTCGGCGTAAATCTCGACCTTGCCGGTCGGCGTATCGAATCCGGCCGGGCTGCCGTCGACGGACTCGGCGTACTTGCGCCGGCGCACCGGCTGCGCCGTCGAGAGACCCCGCGGCGCCGCCCGCAGCTCCTCCAGCGTCAGACCGCTCGGCTCGATGCGGTACTGCATGGCTGCATCGATATCGCCCTGCCAGAACATGTTGCCGAGGCCCAGGCGCTCGGCCAGTGCGAAGGCAATCCAGGTGTCGGAGCGAGACTCGCCCCGCGCCTCCACGGCGGCGGGACGGAGCTGGAGCCACCCGCTCGCCTCGTCGTCCACTACGAAGTCCGTGCAAAGGCCCTCACGCTCGAAGGCCGAGGCGACCGGCAGGACGATGTCCGCGTACTGCGCCGTCGGGGTCATGAAGAGATCGGTGTGAACCATGAACTCGAGCGCAGCAAGCGCGCGAGCGCCGCGCGCACCGTCGGCGTGGGAATAGAGGATGTTCTTGCCGAAGTTCACCAGCGCGCGCACCGGGTAGGGCCGTTGCTCGAGGATCGCGTCGTAAAACACGTCGGTGTTGATCCAGCCCTCTGTTTCGGGGCCGAGCGGCCGCTCTGCCAGCCCGATCGTCTTGTCGCGCAGTGCCTCCGGCAACAAGTCCATGCTCATCACGTCGTTCGTCGGGACCTTGGCGTGCACGACGCTGCCGCCGTCGGCGTCGAAGCTCCCGGTGAGCGCATAGAGCAACGCGACGGCACGGTTGGTCTGGCCCGCGTTCGCCTGCATCTCGAGCCCGGTCCAGGAATGAAGCGAAACCGGCCCCGACGTGCCGATTAGTCGCGCCGTCTCGCGCACCTGCGCCGCCGGGACATGGGAGATGGCCTCGACCCGCTCGGGCGGATAGCGCCGGCAGAGCTCCGCATAGAGGTCGAACGCGGGGCGGCAGGCAAGGGTGCCGCCGACGCCCTCGACCTCATAGCGGCCTTCCAGCGCGAGCGCGGCATCCTCGCGCTCGTAGGTCCCGCGCCCGCCGTCGTAGCGGAGCGGTGCGCCCGACGCGCTGTCCCAGGCGACGCGTGCGGCAGGGTCGCCGCCCTCGTCGAGGTCGGCGCCGGTGAGAAAGCGGCCGGTGTCCTCGCGCACCAGGAACGGGCCGTTGGTCCAGCGTGTGACGAAGGCGCGATCGAACAGGTCCTCGTCAATCATCACGCCGGCCAGGCCCAGCGCCAGCGCCCCGTCGCTGCCCGGGCGCACGCGGAGCCACTGATCGGCCTTGACCGCGAGGCCGGCATGGCGCGGGTCGATCACCACGAGCTTGGCGCCGCGCGCCTTGGCGTTCGCGACCCGGGTGCCGTGGGCGAGCCAGGTCGCGCTCGGGTTGTGCCCCCAGAGGATGACGCAGCCGGTGCGGGGAAGATCGGGCACGGGCAGCGGCACGCCGAAAGTCTGGGCGAAAAACATGTCTTTGCCGAAGCCGCACAGCTCCATCGCGATCACCGCGTTGGAGCTGCCGAAGGCGCGGCGCAGACGCTCAACCCAGACAAAGCCGTCCTGCATCGCGGTGCCGGCCGTCGTCGTGATGGCGAAGGCGACCGACTCCGAGCCGGACTCGTTCGCCAACCGCGCGAGCGTGTCGGCAATGGTGTCGAGCGCCTCGTCCCACGAGATTTTCTGCCAGCCTGGATCGTCGTCCCCTTTCGGCCGTGTCCGCTTCATCGGGTGGAGCAGGCGGTCGGGGCTATGCACCAGCTCGGGCGCGGCCCGGCCCTTGGCGCAAAGCGCCTGGCCCGTGGGATGCTCCGGGTCTGGATCGACCGCGACGAGGCGGCCGTCCTCCACCGTGGAGATGCAGCCGCAGCGCGACCAGCAGAGCGCGCAGAAACCGTGGACTCGTTCGGTGGCCATGATCTGCGTCCCTCTATGATGGGCGCGGCTACGCCGCGCAGCGTTCGCCCCTGAGCGCCTCGGTGGCTGCGATGTCGACGACGCGCTCTTCAGAGTCGATCACCACGCCGTAGGACGCCCGCGCTTCGTCGATCGAGATGTAGTCGTCGAGAACGTCGTCGAGAACCTGCTCCACCGGCCGGACCATGGGGTCGCCCCAACCGCCCCCACCGCCGGTCTCGATACGGAAGGCCTCGCCCGGCGCGAAGCGATAGGCCGCGAGCAGCGGGTTGTGCCACGCGCCGTCGTCCGCCAGACCGCCGATCACCTCGGCGGAGCCGTCCGGCAGGAGCTTGCAGAGCCGCTGCGCGCTGCTTTCCTGCCCTCCTTCGACGCCAGGGCTGCCCGCGAGGGTCCGCGAGGTCTCGATGCTGAGCTCGGCGTTTCCGTTGAAGCGGAATTGCAGCCTGGCGCCGAGCCCGCCTCTGTGGGTGCCGGGCCCGGCGGAATCCTGCCTCAGGTCGAACGCCTCGTAGACGATGGGGTAGCAGAGCTCGGCCACCTCGGCCGAGAGATTCATGCAGTTGCCGGTGGGGTCGAACCTGACGCTGGCGCCGTCCATGTCGTTCATGCCGCCCCAACCGCCGGCAGGCAGGTCGGAGAACACGGTTTGGCGCCGGGTCTCCGGGTCGGTTACGGCACAGACCAGCCAATTCACGTCCGACATGGTGCCGCCCGTCGCGTCCTGCGGCATGGCCTGGCTCATCGCCAGCCAGATCGAACTGTTGATCTTGGCGGCGGTCACCGTGGTACAGCCGATGGTGGGCGCGGGCCACTTGGCGTTGAGCCAGCAATCGTCGGGCAGGACGATGTCGACGGCGTCGAACAGGCCGGCGTTGGCAGGGGCCTCGGGGCAGAGGTAGAAGCGCAGCGCCAGATAAGTGGCCGAGAACGTGTTGGCGAGCGGCGAGTTGATAGCGCCGACGCATTGCGGGTCCGACCCGGTGAAGTCGACGGTCATCTTCTCGCCTTCGGCGACGATCTTCACGGCGAGCTTGATCGGCTCCTCGCTGAAGCCGTCGGTATCCACGAAGTCGGTCACCGCGTACTCGCCGTCGGGGATCGCCTCGATGCGGCTGCGGCTGATGCGATTGGTGTAGGCGATCAGCTCGCGCATGGCGATCTCGACCGTCTCCAGTCCGTAGCGGGCGACCCCGCGGCTGAACTCCTGCTCGGCGACCTTCAGCGCTCCCATGTGGGCCTGGATGTCGCCCTCGATGTATTCCGGGCAGCGCGTGTTGTTCTTGATCAGGGCCAGCAGGTCCTGGTTCATCTCGTATTCGTTGAAGAGCTTGAGCGGCGGGATGCGCAGCCCTTCGCCCGCGATATGCGTGCCGAAGGACTGCCCGCCAGCGGCGCCGCCGCCGAGGTCCTGCCAGTGCCCCCGGCTCACGGCGAAGCCCAGGAGCCTGTCGTCGCTGAAGATCGGCATCGTGAAGGTGGTGTCCGGAATGTGTGTCCCGCCCTGGAAGGGATCGTTCAGGACCACCACGTCGCCGGGGCGGAGCGCCTCCTTGCCGTACTTGTTGACCGATTCCTGGGCGGCGAAGTGCATGGCCGCCATGTGGATCGGACAACCCGGCGACTGGGAGACGAGGCGGATGTCCGCGTCGTAGACGGCGTTGGAGTAGTCGAGGATGTCGCTCAGGATCGGCGAGAACGCGGTCTTCTGCAGCACCTTGCTCATGCGCTCGCAGCAGAAATCGAAATGGCTGCGCAGGACCTCGAAGGTCACCGGATCGAGATCTCGGATCTCCGATGCGTTGTAGTTGGCAGCTTCCATTGCCTTGATCCCTCGTGCGCCCCGGCTGCTCCGCGCGCTCAGACGGTTCCGTCCAACGCGATCAACAGGTTGCCGCTGCGGTCGACCGACGCCTGCGTGCCGGGCGGCAGGACAGTCTCCGAATGATTGTAGTCTACAATGGCGGGGCCCGTGATGGCGACGCTGGGATAGAGCCGCTCGCCGGCATAGATCGCGACATCGTGCCATGATCCGCCAAAATAGACCGGCCGCGCGCCGCGCTCGACCTCGGCAGCAGCGCCAGCCTCGGCTCCATGCAGGGTCGGGCGTGCGAACGCGCCTGCGGCGGTGACGCCGATGCTGACGAACTCGGCGGGGAAGGTTGGCGACTTGACGCCGTGCTCGGCTTCATGCGCGTCGTGGAAGGCATCTGCGATGTCCTGAGCGCGGTCCGCCGGGAGCGGGCTGTCACCCAGCGGCGTCAGCACCTCCCAGAACTGGCCCACGTAGCGCATCTGCGCGTGACGCGAGAGCATCATCTCGTCTTCCGCGATGCCGTCTCGCGCGAGCAGGGCCCGGCCCTGGCTCTCCAGCTCCGAAAACATCCGGTTGAGGCGGTTGAAATCCGCTTCGTCCACGGAGGCGTAGTAGAACTCCTCCAGGTCGTGGCGGATGTCCATGGCGGTCGCGCCGAAGGCCGAGGCGACGCCGGCGTGGGCCGGAACCACGATACGCGGGATGTTCATCGCGCGGGCGATCTGGCAGGCGTGCATCGGGCCTGCACCGCCGAAGCTCGCGAGCACGAAGTCGCGCGGGTCCCGGCCTCGATCGGTGAGCACGAGCTTGATCGCCTGGGCCATGTTCTCGCACGTAATGGAGATGATCGCCTCGGCCGCCTCCAGCCGGTCTATGCCGAGCCGGTCGGCAATCCTGCCCACGGCGCGCTCTGCGGCGTCGGCGTCGAGGGTGAGCTTGCCGCCCAGCGTGGCGTCCAGGCGGCCGAGGACGAAGTTCGCGTCCGTCACCGTCGCCTCGGCCCCGCCGCGATCGTAGCAGGCCGGCCCCGGATCGGAGCCCGCGCTCTGCGGCCCGACCCGCAGCGAGCCGCCTTTGTCGACCCAGGCGATCGACCCGCCGCCGGCGCCGACGCTCCGTATATCCAGCATCGGGATGGTGATCGGCACTTCCCATTCGAGCTGGTAGTCGTGGGTAAGCAGCCCTTCCCCGTGGTCGACGATGGAGGCGTCGAAGGTCGTGCCACCCATGTCGGTATGGATGATATTCGAGAACTCGGTCGTCTGGCTCAGGTAGCGGGCGTAGGCGACACCGCCGGCAGGCCCGGATTCCACCAGCTCCTCCGGACGCTCGATGGCGAGATCGACGCCCATCATGCCGCCGTTGCTCTTGAGCGCGAGCAGCGAGCCGGTGAAGCCGTTGTCGCTGAGCCCGGCCGCCAGGCGGTTGAAATAGTCGGTCATCACGGTGAGCAGCGCAGCGCGCACCACGGTCGTGGAGAAGCGCCCGTGCTCCCTGAACTTCCTCACTGTCTCGGAGGAGAGCGCGATGTGACAGTCGGGGTATTCCTTCAGCAGGATGTCGCGCATCCGGGCCTCATGCCGCCCGTCCACATAGGCGTTGATGAAGCAGATCGCGACCGACTGAGCGCCCTGCTCCCTGATTTGGCGCGCGACGCGCCGTGCTTCCTCGTCGTCGAACGGGCTCAGTTCGTCGCCCGAAGCAGAGAGCCGGCATCCCAGGGTGAAGCGCTGGCGCCGGGGGACGATGGGCGCAGGCCGCTTCTGGCGCAGTGCGAACAGGTGCTGCCGGCGCTGACGCCCGATTTCGATGACGTCGCGAAAGCCCTCCGTCGTGACCATGGCGACCGGCGGATAGCTGCGCTCGACCAGGGCGTTGGTCGCGGTCGTGGTGCCGTGGACGAGCACGCTTATCTGTGCCGGGTCGATCGCGGCCGCCGCCAACGCGTTCAGCACACCCACCGAGCGGTCGCCGGCGGTGGTCAGCACCTTCGCCGAGATCGTCGCGCCGCTCTCTCCATTCGCCGCGAAGAGGTCGGTGAAAGTTCCTCCAACGTCAATTCCGACGTGCCACATCGCGCTAGTCCCGGTGGTTCGATAGATCGTGAGAGCCGGTCGAAAACAGCCTGGTCGAGAATGCAACCCGGCAACGCGCGCCGGAGGCGCCGTCTTTCTAGCGGATCGCCGTCTTTACGGAAATATCGGCCGGCCCCAAAGATGACCTCGGCAAGGGTCCTGTGATAGAGACAGGACGGCAGTTGAATGCGCGGGGAGAGGCTTCATGCGCCACATCATGGGCGTCGATATCGGCGGTACCTTCACGGATTTTTCGCTTATTGACGATCAGGGAGGCATCACGCTTTGGAAGGAGGCGACGACGCCTGCCGATCCGGGACTGGCCGTCCAGCGCGGCCTGGAAGCGCTCGCCGATGCGCAGGGCCTGGGGGTCGATTCCTTCGTCGGTAGTCTGGACCTCTTCGTGCACGGCCAGACCATCGCCACGAACACGGTGATCCAGCGCAACGGCCCCAAGACGGCGCTGCTCTGCACCGAGGGCTTCCGCGACGTTCTCTACTTCCGCGACGGCTTCAAGCCCGACCGCTACAACGTCAGCCTTCCCAGATCGAAAGACTTCATCCGCCGCGACCTGCGCCTACCGCTGACGGAGCGGATGGACTATCGCGGCGAGCCGCTGATCGAGCTCGACGAGGACTCGGTGCGGGCGGCGGCCCGGACGCTCAAGGAACAGGGCGTCGAATCCGTCGCCGTCGCGCTGCTCTGGTCTATCATGAACTCGAGCCACGAGGTCCGGGCGAAGGAAATCCTTGCCGAGGAGCTTCCAGACGTGCCCGTGGTGCTGAGCTCGGACGTACTGCCCATGATCCGCGAGTGGGAGCGGACATCGAGCACCGTCCTCAGCGCCTACATCCTGCCGCGCATCTCCAGCTACATGATCGCGCTCGAAAAATATCTCTCCGAGAACGGCTTCGGTCAGAACCTGCTTGTCATGCAGCTCAACGGCGGCACGGCAACGGTCAAGCAGATCATCGAGCGGCCCATCTACGCGCTGGCCTCGGGCCCGGCGGCGGGGCCGGCAGCCGGCCTCTATTGCGCCGAGCGGGTGGGCGTCAACAACGTCATCACCATCGACATGGGCGGCACCAGCTTCGACGTGTGCATGGTGACCGACGGCGAGCCCGCGCTGACCAAGGACATGCGGGTGCACGACAACCCGGTCGGTGTTGCTGCGGTTGACGTGCATTCGATCGGCGCGGGCGGCGGCAGCATCGCCTGGATCGACAAGGGCGGCGCGCTGCAGGTGGGGCCGATGAGCGCCGGCGCGGAGCCGGGGCCTGCCTGTTACGAGCTGGGCGGCGACCGGCCGACCGTGACCGATGCCAACGTGGTCCTCGGCTACATCAATCCCGAATTCTTCCTCGGTGGCCGGCGGGACATCAATCCCGATGCCTCCTCCCGGGTTATCGAGGAGTCAATTGCGAAGCCTCTGGGCTTGAGCGTTGAACAGGCGGCCGACGGCATCTTCCAGATCGTCAACACCAACATGGTCGACGCGATCCGCGTGGTCTCGGTCGAGAAAGGCATCGACCCCCGTGGCTACAGCCTGGTGGTGGGCGGCGGCGCGGGCGCCATCCATGCCGGAGCACTCGGCGTGGAACTCGGCATGAAGCAGGCGATCATTCCGCGCTACGGCGGGGTCTTCTGCTCCTACGGGATGATCGCGAGCGACGTCCGGCACGATCTGATCAAGGCCTTCGCGACCAACACCAGCGACTTCGACCTCGCTCGCGTCAACCAAATATTCGCTGAGCTCGAAGCCGAGGCGATTGCCGAGCTCAAGGCGCAGGGCTTCGCCCGCTCGCGGATCAGGATCGCCCGCTTTGCCGATGCCAAGTACTCGAACCAGATTCACGAGCTGACGATCCCGCTGCCGTCCAAGGGCAAGATCAAGAAATCGGATATCGAGAACATCGCCGAGGCCTTCCACGGCCTGCACGAGCGCATGTTCTCCTACTGCGTGCGGGAGAGCGCGGTCGACCTGTTCCACTGGCGGATCACGGCGGAGGGCAGGTTGCCCGAGCGCGAGACGCCGATTCAGAAGCGCACGCGCAAGCCCGCGAGCGAGGCGCAGAAGGGCACGCGCATGGTCTATTTCAGGGCCTTCAAGAAGTACCGCCGGACCAAGATCTACGACGGCAGCAAGGTGCGCCACGGCATGACAATCGAAGGGCCGGCCGTGGTCGAGCAGGAGAATTCGACGATCGTGGTCCAGCCCAAGCACACGCTGAAGGTCAACCGCTACGACGATTTCGTCCTCGCGATCAACTAGGGGAGCGAGTCATGCCCAACATATCGACGGTGCATGGAGCCAAGCCGCAGGCCAAGAGAATCGCGAAGCGCCGGGTCAGCGCGCCCGCACGGAAGAGCGCCAAGGCGGCTGTCGACCCGATCACCTTCTCGGTCGTTCTCAATCGCTTCAACACGATTGCGAACGAGATGACGCTGACCATGGAGAAGACCTCCTGGACCTCGATCATCGCGCTCGCGCGCGACTTCTCTTGCGCCATCTACGACGCCAAGGCGCGCCAGATCTGCATGATGGACGCGCTGCCGGTGCACACCAACTCGATGCATGTGGTCCTGAAGGAGATCGCGCGGGTCTTCGAGGGCGACATCCACGACGGCGATGTCATCGTCTGTAACGACGCCTACAGCGGTAATACCCACGTCGGCGATTTCGTCACCGCCTGCCCGGTGTTCCACAAGGGCAAGCACATGTTCTGGAGCATGACCAAGGGGCATCAGCTCGATTGCGGCGCCTTCATCCCCACCAGCACGCCCGCCGCCGCCAAGGACGTGTGGCAGGAAGGGCTGCAGCTGCCGCCGATCAAGTTCTACGAGAAGGGCGAGCGGCGGGAGGACGTGGTCCGCATGTACCTCGCCAACGTGCGCTGGCAGGAGTGGCTCTACGGCGACCTGATGGCGCAGCTCGGCTCGATCTGGACCGGCAAGCGGCGGCTCATCGAGCTTGCGTCGCACTACGGCAACGACGAGGTGGAGCGCTACATCGAGGCGATCTTCGACTACGCCGACCAGCGCATGGCACAGGAAATCCGCCAGATGCCGGACGGCGAGTACGAGGGGACCTCCTGGCTCGACACCGACGGTCAGGGCGGCACCGACATTCCCGTGAACGCGCGGGTCTCGATCCGGGACGACCGGGTTCACGTCGATTTTGGCGGCTCGGCGCCGCAGACGCCGGGCGCGAACAACTCCTCATTCGGCGTGATGCAGGCCGCGGCAGGCATCCCGATTCTCTGCACGATCGACCCCTCGATTCCCCATAACGACGGCTGCCTGCGCCATATCACGGCCGAGGCGCCGCTCGGCTCGGTGTGCAACGCGCAGTATCCGGCATCCACGGCACTCGCCACCATCGGCCCCGACGACACGATGCAGGACGCCGTCTACAAGGCGCTCGCCCACGCGGTGCCCGAGCGCGTCACCGGCGGCAACGGCCGGGTCAGCTGCGTGCCCTTCTTCTCCGGCACCGACACCCGCGACGGGCAGGATCGCTCCTGGGGCTGCATGTTCTTCAACGGCGGGCCGGCGGGCGGGGCATCGTCCAAGGAGGATGGCTGGCCTTTGCTGATCACCTCGGCCGGCATGGGCGGGCTCAAGATCCTGAGCGTCGAGATGAGCGAGATGCTCTACCCCATGCGCGTCGATAAGCAGGAGATCGGCGCCGATTCCATGGGTCACGGCGAGCATCACGGCGGCCCCGGCGTCGAGATTCAAATTACGCCCATCGGCGGCCCGATCGAGTGCCACCTGTTCGGAGACGGCACCGCCAATCCGCCTCACGGCGTGATGGGCGGCACGACCGGGATAGGCGGCGGCAGCTACAAGGAGAACCTGGAAACGGGCAAGCGCACCTATTGCTCCTCAAAGGGGCTCCTCATGATCGAGGAGAACGAGATCTGAGTGGCGCACTCCAGTGGCGGCGGCGGTTACGGCGATCCGCTGAAGCGCGATCCCGAGGCGGTGCTGGAAAGCATCTTCGAGGGGCTGCTCACGGTCGAATGCGCGGCCGAGGTCTATGGCGTCGTCATCAACAAGGCGACCATGACCATCGATTGGAACAAGACCGAGGCGCGGCGTGAGAAGATGGCGGCGGAGCGCGGCCCGCTCGAGGTGGTGGTGCCGACCACGCCAGGCGCCTCCGACTGGGTCGAGAATCGGCTCCGCGACGGCGACGAGTACCTGATCGACCCGCAGTGACGGGTCGCGCGAGACGGGACCGGACCATGGCGAGGCTCAATACATTCGATGCCGACGTCGGCGCTGACACGGTGGCGGCGGCGATCGAGCGGGACGGCTACGCGATCGTGCGGGGGCTTCTTGACCCGGAGACCCTTGCGCGGCTTGAGGGCGAACTGACTCCACATCTGGAAGCGACGGAGCTCGGCGACCCCGACGCGTTCATGGGGCACAAGACGAAGCGCTTCGGCGCGTTGCTCTCACGTTGCCCGACGACGCGGGACATGGTCGTTCACCCGCTCGCACTCGGGATCGCCGACCGCGTGCTCGGGCCGTACTGCGCGCGTTACCAGGTTCATTACACCGGTGTCATGCACATCGAGCCCGGCGAAACGGTGCAGACGATGCACAGGGATACCGGCCCGTTTCCTATCCAGAACCCTGCACCGCCGCTCACGCTCGCGACCATGTGGGCGGTCAGCGATTTCTCGGCTGAGAACGGAGCGACCCGCATCGTGCCGGGCAGCCATCGTTGGACCGACGACCGGGTTCCGGAGCCGGACGAGATCACGCAGGCCGAGATGCCGGCGGGCTCGATGCTGATGTATGTCGGCAGCCTGATTCACGGCGCCGGAGCCAATCGTGCGAACGGCGCTCGCTGCGGCGTCGCGCTTCATTACGCCCTCGGCTGGCTGCGCCAGGAGGAGAACCAGTATCTCGCCGTGCCCATGGAAGAGGCGCGGAGCTTCCCCCATCAATTGCAGTGCCTGATGGGCTATGAGCTGGCCACGGTCAATCTGGGCTTCGTCGACCACAAGCACCCGAACGATATCCTGAACGGGACCGCCGGCGAACAGGCGGGCGAGCTCGGACCTCAGGAGCTGATGGATGCGGACAACGCGATCCAGCGCTTCAAGGTCGAGGGCACCGCAGCCGTCGGCCGCGCGCGCATGAGGGTGTAAGCGACGGTCAAGTAGTCGGCCCGCCCTTGCAGGCCCTCACCTCATAGCGGATCCCAACTGAACACGTCGCCGGAGCGGTCGAGCGCGGCGAAGTGGCCCTTCAGCGCCGGCACGGCATGGTCGGCGATTGCCTGCGCATCCCAGCCCTCGCTCCGGTGGACGCTGCGCGCGGGCCGGAAGGGGTCGAAGAGGAAGATCTCGTTGTGGCGCGCGGCGAAGACCTGTCCCGTGATGTCGTACGCCGCGTCCGACGCAAGAAACACGGCGAGCGGGGCGTTCTTCTCAGGCGTCATCTTCTTGAGGCGCTCGATCCGCTCCCGCTGTTCGTCGGTGTCGGCCGGGATTTCGCTCGTCATCCGGCTCCAGGCGAAGGGCGCGATGCAATTGGAGCGCACGTTGAAGCGTTTCATGTCGAGGGCGATCGACTTCGAGAGCGCGCAAATGCCGAGCTTGGCCGCCGCGTAGTTGGCCTGCCCGAAGTTGCCGATGAGCCCCGACGTGCTGGTCATGTGCACGAAGGCGCCCGACTCCTGACGTCGGAAGTGCTCCGCCGCCGCGCGGCTCAGGAAGAAGCTGCCGTTGAGGTGCACGCCGATGACGGAGAGCCATTGCTCGGCCGTCATCTTGTGAAAGATCGTGTCGCGCAGGATGCCGGCGTTGTTCACCACGATGTCGATCCGCCCGAACGCCTCGATTGCCGTTTGCACGATGGCGCGTGCGCTATCCCAACTCTCGACGCTGTGCGTGTCGACGACGGCCGTTCCCTGGGCTTCCTCGATCAGCCGCCTGGTCTCCTCGGCCGGGGTCGCCGAGCCACCCTCGCCCGACACCGAGACGCCAATATCGTTGACGACGACGGAGGCCCCGGTGCGCGCCAGCGCCAGGGCGACCTCGCGGCCGATGCCGCCGCCCGCGCCGGAGACAATTGCAACCCTTCCCTCGTTCACCGTTCTTCTCCCGTCATTGCTGCCGCGCCGCTGTTTCAACCGAACGTTGCGAGTCCGTTGTGCAGGACAAAGTCATCGCGCTCAACGACCCGTGCGCGAAAGGCGCCGTTCCGCCACATCTCCACCTCGACGGTCTCGCCCGGAAAGACCGGGGCCGAAAAACGGGCGGACATGCCGCGGAGCGATTGGGGATCGTCGTCTGCAAGCGCGCGCAGGACGGCGTGGCAGGCGATGCCGAAGGTGCAGAGGCCGTGGAGGATCGGCCGGTCGAAGCCCGCCTGCTGCGCGACCGCAGGGTCGAGATGCAGCGGGTTGGGATCGCCGTTCAGGCGATAGAGGAGCGCTTGCTCCGGCCGCGTCTCGACGGCAACGGTGCAGTCGGGATCGCCGCCGGGCTCCTCCGGCGCAGGACGCGGCGTGCCGGAAGGGCCATCGTAACCACCATCGCCACGGAGCATGAGCGTGCGCGTCTCGGTCGCGATCACGTCGCCGCTGTCGGCGTCGTGCAAGTCCTTCTCGAGGTAGAGCAGCGCGCCCTTCGCAGCGCCCTTGTCGACGATATCGACGATTCTGGTTATTCCAACGACCGTACCGGCGCTGGGGATGGGTCTCTTCAGAGAGAAGCCCTGCTCGGCATGGACCAGCCGGCCCGCATCGACAGTGGTGCGCGGGTCGGCCAGCCAGAAGCCGGGATGGCCGAGCACCGAGCAGAACGACGGCACGATGCGGGGACCCTTGTGGTCGTCCACGAACTGCAGCTGCCACGGGTCGAGAGGATCGCGACCAAACCCGATGGAGAGCGCGTAACGGACCGCGTCGAGCGGGCCGAAGGTCTGGCGGGCCTCGGGAATCTCGAAGCCCATGAGCGCGTCGTAGTTCACGGCGCTGGATTATCGGGGCGCAGCGGGCGGGTCACGGCCATCGCAATAGAGCACGGAGCCTGCCGCTGCCGGGATTGGCGCGGCAGGCCGCTCAGCCGTCGTAGTGTCCGACGATCGCCACGCTACAGACGTTTTGCACCGGGTGGCCGCCCAGGTTGTGGGTCAGGCCGTAGCGCATGCTGTCGATCTGGCGCTCCTCCGCGCGGCCGTGGAACTGCAGGTAGATCTCGTAGAGCATCCGCAGGCCGGAGGCCCCGATGGGGTGGCCGAAGCACTTCAGGCCGCCATCGATCTGGCACGGCGTGTCGCCATCGGCGTCGTAGCGGCCGTCGAGCACCGCCTTCCAGGCCTGGCCCTCGTCGGCGAGGCCGAGGTCCTCCATGGTCACCAGCTCGGTGATCGAGAAGCAGTCGTGAACCTCGGTCGCGCTGATCTCCTTGCGCGGGTCGTCGATGCCGGCCTCCTCGTAGGCGCGCTGGGCGGCGATGCGCGTGGTCTTGAAGTGGGCGCCATTCCAGCTGTTGAAGCCGATCTCCTCGCCGTTCGAGACGCTGAGCTGCAGGGCCTTGACCGTCACGACGTCGGTCTTGCCCAGGGTCATGGCGATCTCGGGCGTGGTGACGATGGCACACGCCGCGCCGTCGCTCACGCCGCAGCAATCGAACAGACCGATGGGCTCCGCCACCATCGGCGCCCCGATCGCCTGCTCGTGGGTGATCTCGCGGCGCAGGTGCGCCTTGGGATTGCGCGCGCCGTTCGCGTGGCTCTTGACCGAGACATGCGCCATTGCGCGCTTCAGATCGTCCCTGTCAATGCCATGAGCCCCGCGATAGCCGGCTGCGAGCTGCGCGAAGGCGCCGGGGGCGGAGACGTTGGGGGAGAACAGATCGTTGGTTACCCCGCGGGTCCGGGCCGGCAGGCCGCCGTAGCCTGTGTCCTTCAGCTTCTCCACGCCGAGCGCGAGCGCGAAGTCCGCGGCGCCCGAGGCCACGGCGTAGCAGGCGCCGCGGAAGGCCTCGGTTCCGCTGGCGCACATATTCTCGACGTGGGTGACCGGGATGTAGCCGAGCCTGAGCGAGGTCGCGAGCGGCAGCGCGCTCGGCCCGACGTTGACGGAATCGAACGCCGTGCTCAGCCATGCCGCATCGATCTGCGAGCGTTCGATCCCGGCGTCGGCGATGCACTCCTCGAACGCCTCGGCCATCAGGTCCGAGGGCTCGGCAGCCCATCGCTCGCCGAACTTCGAGCACCCCATGCCGAGGATTGCGACCTTGTCTCGAATTCCGCTGGCCATGTTCGTTCTCCCCGCGCCGCCCTAGTCGGGCGCCGCCTTCCAGAAATACTGACGCATCCCGCGCCGCTCATCCACATGCTTGATCCTGAAGCGCATGCTCGTCGGCGTGCCGACATCGAAGCTCTCGGGATCCACCTCCGTGAACTCCACCATCGTACGGCCGCCGCCCTCGAACTCGACGAGGCCGAGGTAAGCGGGCGGATCCATGGAGAACACGAGATGGTCCGCGGTGAAGGTCTTCACCTTCGCCGGTACGTCCGCCATGGGATGGGGCTCCTGCGTGTCCCTGGCGCCGCAGTTCGGATTCACGCAGTAGATCGCCTTCGGGTACTGCACCGTGCCGCACCGGCTGCACCGGCCGCCGACGAAGCCGGTGACACCCTCGCGGTTGCGGTACTGCGCGGTGAGCGCCGGCGAGCGGTCGAGCTCGGCGCGCTTGCCGTACTCGCGTTCGACCACGCCGCAATAGGTCAGGAACTTGGCGTAGTTGGTTTCCTCGACCCTGCGCTCCAGCCAGCCTGCGACGCCGCGTTGGGGCCGGCTCGTGCCGACGGCGTCCGTGACGCGGAACACCAGGGCGTCGCAGCCCTGGCCGAACCCGGTGACGACGATGGTCTGCCCCGGCTTCGCGCCCTCGAGTTCGGCCGCGAGCATGAGCAGCGGCTGTGCGGTGCCGCATTGTCCGACCGTGTTCATCATCGGGTCGGCGACGGCCTCGGCGGGAATGCCGCACGCCTTGGCGACGCTCTCCGGCACCCGTCTCAAGTGGCAGGGGACGATCAGGCGGTGGACATCCGAAGGCTCGACGCCCGCCTTCGCGAGAGCCTGCGCCACCGCCTGCGGCACCAGCTTCAGCCAGCCTTCGTCGCGAATCCAGCGGTCTTCCCAGGCATAGTCGTAGGCGTCGCCGCTCGCGCGGAAATGATCGATGAAGTCGGCGGCGACGGTTGCGGAGCCGAGCAGCGTCGCGATCTCTCCCTCCGCGCCTACCTGGAGCGCGGCGGCCCCGTCGCCCGAGAGCATTTCCATCGGGCTGCCGGCGCGGGCCTTGCGCCTGTCGGCTGCCACCACGACTGCCGGCGTTCCCGCCGCAGCCGCATCGAGCGCGCTCATCAGCGCGGTGGTCGAGGCGCGGAGCGAGCCTGCCACGTCCATGGTGCGCAGGTCGCTGCCGATGTTCAGTGCGTCCGCGACGATGCCGGCGTTCTGGCGGACCGCGAACGGGTGCGTGGTCGATGCGAGGAACAGCGCTCCGGTCTGCGCGGCCGGACCCATGTCGCGCGCCGCCTCAACGGCCATGGTCACCGTGTCCTCGTCCCAGCTGCACATGGTGCGCTCGCCGCGGGCCAGGCCGCGCAGCGATGCGTCGAACCAGGTGTTGGCGGCGGCGATTGCCGAACGCTGGAGGCGCCGGCGCGGCAGATAGGCGCCATACGCGGTGATGCCAGGCACGTGTGGGCTCCGGAGTTTCAGGAACGCGTGACGAAGGGCAGCGGCATACTACACGCTCGCTCCGGCAAGGCTAATCTGCGGCCGGCACCTTCAGAGGCCAAGGTAGGCAGCCCTGACGCTGTCGTCCTCGATCAGTTCGTTGGCAGGCCCCTGGAGCACGAGCGAGCCCTGCTCCAGGACGTAGCCGTGGGAGGCCACGCTGAGCGCGAGCGCGGCGTTCTGCTCGACCAGGACGACGCCGACATTGTGCTCCATCGCCAGCACGCTGATCGTCTCCATGATCTTTTGCTCGATGACCGGTGCGAGGCCGATCGAGGGCTCGTCCAGCAGCAGAAGCTTGGGGTCCGACATGAGCGCGCGGCCGAAGGCCAGCATCTGCTGCTCGCCCCCGCTCAGGTTGCGCGCGAGCTGGCGCCTGCGGTCCTTGAGGATGGGGAAGTGCTGGTAGATCTGCTCGAGGTCGCGCCGGATGGCCTTCTTGTCCTTGCGCAAGTAGGCGCCCACCATGAGGTTGTCGTAGACGCTGATGCGCGGGAAGAGCTCGCGCCCCTCCGGTACATGGGAGATTCCCATGCGCACGATGGCGGACGGCGAGGCCGTGTCGATCCTGTCGCCGAGGAATCGAATTTCGCCGGAGGCCGGCCGGATCAGGCCCGAGATGGTCTTGAGCAGGGTGGTCTTGCCGGCGCCGTTGCTGCCGACGATGGTCGTGATCGTCCTCTCCTCCGCCGAGATCGACACCTCGGAAAGGGCCGAGATCAGGTCGTAGTTGACCGTCAGATCGCGGGTCTCAAGCATCATGGCGCGAATGCTTTCCGAGATAAGCCTCGATCACGGCCGGGTTGCTGGTCACCTCGTCCGCCGTGCCCTCGGCGATCTTCTCGCCGAAGTCGATCACGGTGATGAGCTCACAGACGCTGAGCACCGAGCGCACGTCGTGCTCGACCAGGAGGATCGTGATGCCGTGATCGCGCAGGCTCGCGATCTTCTGTGCGACGCTGCTCTTCTCGGTCGGGTTGAGGCCGGCGAGCGGCTCGTCCAGCATCAGGAGCGTCGGCCGCACTGCGAGCGCGGTGGCGATGGAGAGCACGCGCTGCATACCGGCGGGCAGCATACGCGCGGCGGTTTCAGCCTCGTCCGAGAGCGCCATGAAGTCGAGAATCCACTCGGTGCTCTCGTCCACCGACCCGAATTGCGGCAACTTCTCCAGGGAGGGTCGCGGCCTCGCCCCCCGGCGGCCGGCATGGACGTGATGGCCCATGGTCACGTTCTCGCGCACCGTCATCTCGCGGTAGATGCTGGTGAGCTGGAACGTGCGGACGAGCCCGCGCTTGGCGATCTGGTGCGGCCGTTTGCCCTTGACCGAATGGCCCTGAAAGCGCACGTCGCCGGAGGTGGGTCTGAGGAAGCCGCTGATCAGGTGGAACATCGTCGTCTTGCCGGAGCCGTTCGGCCCGATCAGACCCCTGATCTGCCCCTCCGGAATCTCGAACGAGATTCCCTTCACGGCGGCGAGCTTGCCGAAGCGTTTGGCGACATTATCGACTTCGAGGATCGCCATCGCTCACCGCCCCTGCCGGGCCCCGTCCGGCGGCCGGTCGCCGCGGCTCCGCCACCAGCGTCGCGCACGGCGGACGAGCCGGATGATGACCATCTCCAGTCCGCCTTCCGCAAGCAGGATCACGCCGAGCACGCTGACGCCCCAGAGCAGCGGAATCCACTGCGTGAAGTCCCGGAACGCCTCTTCCAGCACGGTCAGGTAGAGCAGGCCGACGAGCGGCCCCCAGAAGGTGGTGACGCCGCCGACGATGGCCGCCGCCACCAGCTTGAACATGAGCACCGCGCTGAAGTCCAGCGGATTGATCGACCCATTGAAGTTCGCGTAGAGCACGCCGCTGAAGCCCGCCACGACCGAGCCAATGACGAAGGGCAGGGTGCGAAGCGCCCAGGTGTTGACGCCGATCGATTCCGACAGCTCCTCGTTGGCGGCAACCGCCTTGATCGTGCGGCCAAGGCGGGAGAGGTCGAAGCGGTAGAGTAGGAGGCCGACGACCACGGCGAGCGCCAGCGCCAGGTAATAGAAGCCGACGCTGTTGCCGAAATCCATACCCAGGATGGGCTCCGGCCGCGGGATGAAGGAGATGCCGTAGGTACCGCCGGTGATCCCACTGAACTGGACGTAGCACTGGCGTAGCGCTTCGCCGGCCGCGAAGGTGCTCAGGAAGAAGTAGTAGTGCCGGGTACGCAGCACCGGATAGGCGATGATCATCGCGAAAGCGCCGGCGATCAGCGCGCCGAGGAAAAACGTCGCCCAGAACGACCAGGGCGTCTCCAGCGTCGTGAGCACCGCCGTGGTGTAAGCGCCGAGGCCGGCCGTCGATATGTGAGCGAACGACCAGCCGCCCATGGTCGTGATGAGCCGGTAGCCCATCAACGAGACGGCGTTGATGGTGAAGAGCACCAGCACGCTTTGCCAGTAGACCGAGAGCGCGTGCGGCAGGGCGACCAGCAGCGGCAGCGCGATGCCGGTGCCGATAAAGGCCCGCAAGAAAATCTTGTTGGCCTCTCTGCTGGCGGCGCGGTTGATCATTCGCGCGCCCCGAGGAGCCCGCTCGGCAGGAAGGACAGCACCAGCAGCATGATTATGGCATCGACCATCGGCGCGAATTTGCCCGCGCCGAAGGTCGTCATCAGCGTGTCGATGATGCCGAACAGGAAGGCGGCCACCACGGCGCCGGAGAGGCTCCCGATCCCCCCTACGATGATGATGATGAAGGCGCGCCAGAGCGCTTCGCCGCCCATGAACGGGCTGATGATGAGCACGCTGCCCATGAGCACGCCGGAAAGGGCCGCCAGCGCCGAGCCCACGAACATGGTCGTGAGCGCGATATGGTTCATGCTGATGCCCTGCAGCATGGCGCCGGTGCGGTTCTGCGCGGTCGCGCGGACAGCGCGCCCGAGATCGGTGCGCATCAGGAAGAGCCAGAGGCCGCCCATCATCACGACGGTGAAGCCGAAGACCACCAGCCTCTGAATCGGCAGGACCATGCCCTCGAACAGGATGAAGCCCGGAAACGGCGCCGGCACGGACTGCCCCATCGGGCCGATGGCCTTCACCACCACCACTTGGAGGACATAGGAGAGCCCGAGGGTCGCCATGAATATGGAGAAGGGCTGCTTCCGCAATCGATGGAAGATCGAGAGCTGAACCAGAATCCCCATGACGCCGACCACTGCCGCGGCAACGATCAGCGCGACGATGAAGGTTGCGCCCGGCGGCATGAGGTCGGTGAAGGCGTTGATCAGCAGCCAGAGCGCGTAGCCGCCGAACATGTAGAACTCGCCATGCGCGAAGTTGATGGTGCGCATGACGCCGAAGACGAGAGCGAGTCCGACCGCGAAGGACACGTAGAAGGTGCTGAGAAAGATGATGTTGGCGACGATCTGCATGTCGTTACACGCGTTTCCGTCGCCTGACGGCTAGCACCGTCGCCGCGCTGGGCAGGGCCGAGCGGACCAGCCGCTCGTCGTATGCGCCTGCCGGGTATCGAAAATGGACGGGCCGGGAACGACGCCGCACGCGACGCGCTTCCCGGCCCGCAAAAACCAGATTTTTCAGCGACTTATCTGAATACTTGACCGCCTGCCTCAAGGACGGGCAGGGCAACGGCCATGTGCTCCTCCCACCACGCGGCGTGGTCGAGGAGATGGTCGAGCACCAGGTTGCCGTCCGCACCGAGGTTGTAGATCGGCAGCGGTGTCAGCAGGTGGTTGTTGGCGCCGTAAATCTCCTCGCCGCCCCAACGCGAGGGACCGAAGATCGGGTGATCGACGACCTCTGCGCCGAGCAGGGTCTTCATCACGACCTCGGAATCGATGCTGGGAGACATCCTGATGCCGGCCTCGATCGTGCCGATCGCGGCATAGCCGATCGGGGTGTAGGGCGACCACTGGTCCTCGCCGAACTGCTCCACGTAGGTGGTGTAGAGCTCGTGACCCTTGGCGCTGAAGGACGCCTCGGAGGCTTCGAAGGCGTAGCCGAAGTACATCCGCCCGGCGAGCACCTCGGCGGGCACCCGCTTCAGGATGAGCGGCATGGTGAAGCCCTCAGCGCAGTAGACGCCCTTGAAGCCGAGCTGCTCGACGGTCTCGACCATGATCGCGAGCTGCGCCGGCACGAAGCCGAGCTGACAGATCATGTCCGGCTCGGACGCCATGAGCGGCGTCAGAAGGCCCAGCATGTCCTTGGTGGCGTCAGGCGAATAGCTCTCGTTGTAGACGATCTCCGCTTGGTCCGGATGCGCCGCGACGCCGGCCTCGAAATAGGCCTTGGCGGCGAGGCCGTAAGACGCGTCCGCCGTGATGATGGCGACCCGCTTCACATCGGGGTTGGCGGTGAGCGCGCGGCTTGCGACCAGCATGTAGGCCGCCGGCGAGCCGGTGATGCCGCCGATCAGGTACGGGTGATCCTTGCTCAGATAGCCCGCGCCGTAGGACGTGGTGAGCACGTGGTGGTCAGTGGTCATCTGGGCGATCGCCTGCCGGCTGCCCGGAGTGAAGGTCTGCAGCATGAACTTGATGCCGTCATCCAGGATGGCGCGGCGGCCGGCCTTCAGCTCCTCGCCCGGAATGTAACAGACGTTGTCGTACGCCTTGATCTCGATCATGTAGCGCTTGCCGTCGCCGGCCAGCAGACCGCCCTCGGCGTTGAGCTGATCCGCCCAGATCTGCATGCCACGGGTGATGGGAATCCCCCATTGCCCGCAATCACCGGCCTGCGGCTGGATCGCGCCGACTTGGAGCGTCTCCTGCGCCGATGCCGTTTCGGTGGTGGCTGTTACGGCCATGCCCAAAGCGGCCGCACCGGCAACTGCCGATAATGCAAGCCTGGGAATGCCCCTAGTGTTCCTCATAGTTCCCATCTCCCTGCGTTCAAAGACAGCTTTCGCTTTTAGAGACATTGCTTAGCCCCGTCAATTGACGGCGGTTGTACCGGCGGCGTGTTCATGTGAAGGAGAACGGCAGCCGTGGGAGAGGGGATGAGCACGGGCGCTGCGAGCGAATTCAGCCTTCGTCTTATGACGGCCGACGACGTCGGGCGGGTGCCGATCGGCTGCCAGGGTGGCGAGACCGCGCTCGCGGCGCGGATCGCCGACGTGGGCTCGGCGGCCGTCCTCGCCTTCGACGGCGCCCGGCATGTGGCGCAGCTCCAGTTCCGCCGCTACGACCCGACCTGCCGCTCGCCGAACGGCCTGTGGGACCCGCTCTACTGGGGCGAGTTCGGCGACGCCGCACCCGCACTGCCGGACAACAGCCTCTCGATCTTCTGCTATCACGTGGGCCAGCTCGACGATTCCGAACGTCGGGATGCGCGCTACCAGGGCCGGGGCCTCGGCGTGGCACTCTTGGATTATCTGCTCGATTGGGCCGTCGGCGCGGGCTTCGCGGCGGTAACGGCGAAGGCGACGCCCCCGCACCGGGCGGTGATGAGCTTCATGGGCGGGCAGCCCGCGAGCATCTACCGGGCGCACGGATTCGAGGTCGAGGCGAGCTGGATTGACAGGCAATTGCTCGATGTGGTCCATGAGAAGGCGCTGGTGCCGGAGGGAACCGCGCCCGATGTTGCGGCGCGCGTCAGCCTGTGCGTCAAGAATCTCAAGGCCGGCACGGAATAGTCCGGGGGAGGGGCATGTCCAAGGTAATGATCGTCACAGGCGGCAGCCGCGGGATCGGCGCCGCCATCGCGCGGCTTGCCGGCGCCAAGGGCTACGACGTCGCCGTCAACTACGCCCAGGCCAGGGATCGTGCGGAGGAGGTCGCGGCCGATATCGAGAAGGCGGGCCAGCGCGCCATCGCGGTCCAGGCCGACATGGGCAAGGAAGACGACATCCTGCGGATGCTGGACACGGTCGACAACGAGCTCGGGCCGGTCGCCGCCGTCGTCAACAATGCCGCTATCGACTACGAGACCCTGATCCCCGACATGACGTTGGAAGGGCTGGAGCGCGTCTTCGCCATCAACGTGTTCGGCCTGTTCATCATCGCACGCGAGGCCGTCACGCGTATGTCCACCAAGCACGGCGGCAAGGGCGGCTCGATCGTGAACGTGGGCTCCATCTCAGCCCGCTATGGCGGGCTTCCCAGCGATGTCGTCTATGCGTCCTCCAAGGGCGCCGTGGATTCCTTCACCAAGGGTTTGGCCCACGAATATGCCGAGCACGGCATCCGCGTGAACTGCGTGCGCCCGGGCCTCATCCTCACCGACATCTGGGAGCGTTCCATCGGGCCGGAGGCCGCGATCGCGCTCGGCAAGACCGGCTCGATGCTGAAGCGCATCGGCCAGCCCGAGGAGATCGCCACCATGTGCCTGTGGCTCTGCTCGGACGAGGCCTCCTACGTCACCGCGGCGATCTACGATGTCGATGGAGGGCGCGGCAACAGGCCGGCGTGAGTCGAGCGGTCGCGTGTATCGGAACAAGAACAGAAACAGGGAGACGAGCGGATGAGCGGCATCAAGGTCATGGATTTGGACGACGCGGAGGTCTACGAGGACGAGACCGTCATCAGCCGGCGCCTCGTCCGCCGCGCGCACGGGTCGGAGGAGATGTCGCTCAACGTCTCGACTCTGAAGGAAGGCATGGAAGATACGGACTGCGTCTACGCCGACTACGACGAGATCGTCTACGTCCTGAGCGGCAAGGCGGAGTTGACCATCGACGGCGAAACGCAGACGGTGGGGAAGGGGACCGCCTTCTACGTCCCGCGCGGGGCCTCGTATGGCTACAAGGTGATCGAAGCGCCCAACGACGTGATCGCGGTGTTCACGCCGGCCAAGACCTGAAGATGCCGGACAAGGCGGGAGGAAAGCCGATGGCACGATCGAAGAAGTCCAATGGCAAGAGCCGCCCGGCGGCCCTCGGTCGCACCGCGCGCACCACACGCCCCAAGGGCCGGGGCCGAAAGACGAACGGGCACGCCGATATCGACCCGATCACCTTCTCCGTCATCCTCAACCGCTTCAACACGATCGCCAACGAGATGACGCTCGTCATGGAGCGGACGGCGTGGACCTCCATCATCGCGCTCTCGCACGACTTCTCCTGCGCGATCTACGATCGGAAGGACCAGCAGGTCTGCATGATGGACGCGCTGCCGATCCACACGAATTCCATGCACGTCGTGCTGAAGGAGATTGCGCGGGTTTTCGATGGAGACATCCACGACGGCGATGTGATCGTCTGCAACGATCCCTACAGCGGCAACACCCACGTGGGCGACTTCGTGACCGCGTGCCCCGTGTTCTACAAGGGCGAGCACCTGTTCTGGAGCGTGACCAAGGGTCATCAGCTCGATTGCGGCGCCTTCATGCCGACCAGCGTGCCGGCTGCGGCGAAGGACGTGTGGCAAGAGGGGCTGCAGCTCCCGCCGATCAAGTTCTACAAGAAGGGCAAGCCCTGCGAGGACATCATCCGCATGTACCTCGCGAACGTGCGGTGGAAGGACTGGCTCTACGGAGACCTGATGGCGCAGCTCGGGTCCATCTGGACCGGCCGGCGGCGCATCCTCGAAATGCTGGAGCGCTACGGCAAGGAGGAGCTGGAGGGCTACATCGACGCGATCTTCGATTATTCGGACCAGCGCATGGCGGCCGAAATCCGTGACATGCCCGACGGCGAGTATCACGGCGATGCCTGGCTGGATACCGATGGGCAGGGCGGCACCAACATCCCGATTCACGCCAAGGTCACGATCAAGGGCGACAAGGCGCACGTCGACTTCACAGGCTCCGCGCCGCAGACGCCCGGCTCCAACAACAGCACCCAGGGCGTGATGCAGGCGGCGGCCGGCATCCCGATCATGTGCATGATCGACCCCACAATCCCACACAATGACGGCTGCCTCAGGCACATCACGGCGGAGGCGCCGGCAGGCACGGTCTGTAACGCCAACCACCCGTCCTCGACTGCACTGGCGACGATCTGCCCCGGCGACACCATGCAGATCGCGGTCTGGAAGGCGCTGGCCCGGGCCATGCCGGAGCGCGCGACCGGCGGCATGCCCGCCATTCATTGCGTGCCCATGTTCTCGGGCACCGACCGGCGCAACGGCGAGTCCAAGGAGTGGGGCAGCATGGTGTTCAACGCCTCGCCCGGCGGCGGGGCCGGGGTCGGCACCGACGGCTGGCCCATCATGCTCTCGCCCGCTGCCCTTGGCGGGCAGAAGATCATCAGTGTCGAGGTGAGCGAGATGCTCTACCCGATGCACTTCGACAAGCAGGAGATCGCCGTCGATTCGATGGGGCACGGGGAGGACATCGGCGGCCCCGGCGTGGATATCCGGATTCGCCCGGTGAGCGGAGTGATGGACTGCAACATATTCGGTGACGGCAACATGAACCCGCCCTACGGCACGATAGGCGGGACGCCCGGCATCGGCGGCGGCAACTACAAGGAAAACCTGACCACCGGCAAGCGCACCTTCTGCACGGCCAAGGGAAATCTTGTCATCGAGGAGGACGAAGTCTGGGTGGGCCTTTCCACCGGCGGCGGCGGGCGAGGCGATCCATTGAATCGCGATCCCCAAGGGGTGCTGGAGAGCGTTCTCGACGGCATGATCTCGCTCGAGAGTGCCGAGGACATTTACGGCGTCGTGATTGATCGCGTCACCATGACGGTCGATCTGGCAGCAACCGAATCGCTGCGCGCAAGGTTACGTGCGGCGCGGGGCCCGGTCGAAGTCGTCAGGCCCGATCGTCCCGACGCGGGCGACTGGGTGCAGCGGAACTTGCGTCAGGGCGACGACTACCTGATCGACCCGCAATAGCACGCAAAGGGGAGTTTCCAAGAACATGACCGACGCGGAACGGGACGCGTTTCTGCGCGAGACTCGCATTGCCACACTCTGCACGCTGAACGAGGACGGCTCCCCCAACGCGCTCCCGCTCTGGTACGAGTGGGACGGCGAAAAGGCCCGCATGTTCTCGATGTTGGACACCGGCAAGGTGAAGCGGCTGCGGCGCGATCCGCGTGCCTGCCTCACTGTGGCCGACCCGGTCGGCGCGCCGGAGGCATGGGTCACGGTGGAGGGGACGGTCGAGATTTTCGACGAGGGCGGCAAGGAGTTCGGACTCGAGCTCACCAAGCGCTACTACGAGAGCCCGCGGCGGGAGGAAGCCATCGCCGAGTGGTCCGCCAGGGACGACTGGGTCCTGCTGGAGCTCACGCCGACCCGCTTCCTCACGTATTAGTGCCTGAGGCGAGCTTCCGTTGAAAATTGCCGACAAGTCCGTCGTCGTCACCGGCGGCGCCAGCGGTATCGGGCTCGCGCTCGCGCGCCGTTTCAGGGCGGAGGGCGCGCGGGGCATCGCCCTGGCCGATCTGCAGGAGGACGCCCTGCTGGACGCCGCCGGCGAAATCGACGCCCTAGCAGTGCCCTGCGATGTCGCGGACGAGGCCGACATCGAGCGCCTCGTCGCTGCCGCCGAGGATGCCTTCGGTCCCATCGACGTGTTCGTCTCCAACGCCGGCATCGCGCGCATGGGCGGCGTTGACGTGCCAGACGATGAGTGGCGGCAGAATTGGGACATCCACGTCATGGCCCACGTCTACGCGGCGCGGGCGGTGGCGCCCAAGATGGCCGCGCGCGGCAGCGGCTATCTGGTCAACACGGCGTCCGCCGCAGGCCTCCTCAGCCACGTGGAATCGGCGACCTATTCGGTGACCAAGCATGCCGCCGTGGCCTTCGCCGAATGGCTCTCGATCGCCTACGGCGACCAGGGAGTGCAGGTCTCGGTGCTATGCCCGCAGGCGGTCCGCACAGCGATGCTCACGGGCCGGGGCGAGGGCGTCGCCAGCCTGGACGGCGTGCTGGAACCCGAGCAGGTGGCCGATAACGTGATCGCGGCGATGGAGCGGGAGGAGTTCCTGATCCTTCCCCACGCCGAGGTGCAGGACTACGTGCAGCGCAAGGCCTCGGATCGCGAGCGCTGGCTCAGGGGGATGCGCAAGTTACGCGCGGCGCACGGAGGAGCCTCCTAGGCTTATGGACCGGCGTTTGAGCCGGGTGGAGGCCCACGAGCGCCTCGTGGGCGCCGGGCTTCCCTTCGAGCTTGAAGAGATCGAAATTCGGGGCGTTGTCTTCCGCGCGTGGAAGAACGCGCCGGGCACGCTCGGCGCCGTCCTCGCCGCGTCGGCGGAGTACGGCGAACGGACGTGCCTCGTGCTCGACGGGGAGCGCCTGAGCTACGCCGGCCACCATCGCCAGGCGTGCCGGTTGGCGCAGGCGCTGCGCACGCGCTACGGCATCCGCAAGGGCGACCGGGTCGCGATCGCCATGCGCAACCTGCCGGAATGGTCCGTCGCCTTCTGGGCTATCACCCGCATCGGCGCCATCGTGGTGCCCCTCAATGCCTGGTTCACTGCACGCGAGCTCGCCTACTGCGTGACCGATTCCGGTTCGCGGGTAGTGGTGGCGGATGGCAAGCGCGCGGCGCTTCTCGCTTCGTGCAAGGAGGAACTCGGTCTGCTGGGCCTGGTCGTCGTGCGAGACGAAGACGCGGAGCACGATGACGGCATTACCCTTTGGGACGACGTGCTCGCCGCCGCGGACGACGATCCATCGCTGCCTGACGGGTCGATCGAGCCCGACGACGACGCCACGATCTTCTACACCTCCGGCACCACGGGGACGCCCAAGGGCGCTGTCGGTACGCACCGCAACATCTGCACCAATATCATGACGGTGGCCTACCGCGGCGCCGTGCGGCAGCTCGGTCGCGGCGTGACGCCGGTCTGGCTGGGCGGGGCGGTGCCGCACCCCACTGTGCTGGTTCCAGCGCCGTTCTTTCACGTCACCGGCTGCCATTCGATCCTGGCGCCGGCCATCTTCGGCGGCACCACGCTGGTCCTGATGCACCGGTGGGACCCGGAGCAGGCGCTCGCGCTGATCGAGCGGGAGAGGATCACGCATTTTACCGGCGTGCCGGGCATGGCACTGCAGATGCTCGAAGCGCCCGGCTTCGCCGACCACGATACCTCGTCGCTGATCGGCCTCAATTATGGCGGCACGCCGCCGTCGGTGAGACTCCTCGATCTCATAGCGGAACGGCTGCCGCAGGCGGAGGCCGAGAACGGCTACGGCCTTACCGAAGCATCGTCCCTCGTGAGCTATAACGCGGGCGAGAGCTATCGCCGCCACCCAGACAGCGCCGGCATTCCAGCGCCCACGTGCGACATCAAGATCGTCGACGAAAACGGTGCAGAGGTGCCTACAGGCGTGCGCGGCGAGGTTTGCGTGAAGGGGCCCAACATCGTCAGAGGCTACTGGAAGCAGCCCGAGGCGAGCGCCGAGACCTTCCGCGACGGCTGGCTGCACACCGGCGATATCGGGCTGCTGGACGAGGACGGCTTGCTCTTCCTGCTTGACCGCGCCAAGGACATGCTGATCAGGGGCGGCGAGAACGTCTATTGCGTCGAGGTGGAGAACGCGCTTTGTAGTCATCCGGCGGTCAAGGACGCGGCCGTGATCGGCAAGCCGCACCCCGTGCTCGGGCAGGAGGTCGCGGCGGTCGTGCAGGTCTCGGTCGGGCAGGCGGCCGGCGAGGAGACATTGATCGAGCACAGCCGCTCGCGCCTTGCCGCATTCAAGGTGCCGGTGATGATCGACGTGCGGACCGAGCCACTGCCGGTCAACGCGAACGGAAAGGTCATCAAGCGGCAGCTTCAGAAGGAGCTGTTCGCGGTATCGGACGAAGGAACGGGCTGCAGCGGCGGCCAGACGAGCGACGGGCGATAGCGGCGGGAGAACCGGACATGGACATCGAACAGGCCCACAATCTCTCTCTCGAGGAGATGGACAAGCAGAGCTTCCTGCACCCCTACACGGCTCTCAAGCCGCATCTCGAGAACGGGCCCAACATCATCAAGTCGGGAAGCGGCGTACGGCTCACCAACGCGGAGGGCAAGTCGTACATCGACGGCATGGCCGGCCTCTGGTGCGTCAACATCGGCTGGGGACACCAGGAGGTGGTCGACGCGATCGCCGAGCAGGCCGAAAACCTCGCCTATTACCACAGCTTTTTCTCGATGGGGACCGAGGCGCCGATCCGCCTCGCGGACCGCATCCTCCGCCTCGTGCCCGGCAACATGAGCAAGGTGTTCTTCGGCAATTCGGGCTCGGACGCGAACGATACCAATGTCAAATTGGTTCACTATTACAACAACTTGCGAGGTAAGCCCGAGAAGAAAAAGATCATCTCTCGCAAGCGCGCCTATCACGGCGTCACGGTCGCATCGGCGAGCCTGACAGGTTTACCGAGCATTCACACGGCGTTCGATTTGCCGCTGCCGACAATCCTCCATACCGAAACCCCGCACTATTGGCGGAACGCCGAGCCGGGGATGAGCGAGCGCGACTTCTCCAGGTGGTGCGCGCAGAAGCTGGAAGAGATGATCCTCGCAGAGGGGCCCGAGACGGTGGGTGCGTTCATCGCCGAGCCGGTGATGGGCGCGGGCGGCGTGATCATCCCGCCGGAGGGCTACTTCCCCGAGATCCGGAAGATGTTGCGCAAGTACGACGTGCTGATGATCGCCGACGAGGTCATCACCGGCTTCGGCCGCACCGGCAACTGGTTCGGATCCCAGACCTACGATATCGAGCCCGACATCATCACCATCGCGAAGGGACTGACCAGCGGCTACGTGCCCATGTCGGGCAGCATCATCTCCGACGAGATCTGGCAGGTGATCAAGGAAGGCGCGCCCGGCGTCGCCTACTTCGCGCACGGCTACACATACTCCGCGCATCCCGTGGCGGCCGCGGCGGCCATGGCCAACATCGACATCATGGAGCGGCTGGACCTGCCGGCGAAATGCGCCAAGGTCGGCAGCTACTTCCAGCGGCGGCTGCGTGAGGTCGCCGCCGACCATCCGCTGGTCGGCGAGGTGCGCGGCGAGGCCCTGCTGGCGGCGGTCGAACTGGTGAAGGACAAGGAGACCAAGGAGTCCTTCGATCCCGACCTGCTGGTCGGGCCGACGCTGAGCAAGTACACGATCGAGGAAGGGCTCATCATCCGCGCGCTCCCGCTCAGCGATGCGGTGTCGTTCTCGCCGCCCCTGGTCATCACCGAGGCGGAGGTGGACGAGGCGCTCGCGCTGTTCAAGCGCGCGCTGGACCGCGTCACCGACGAGCTGGTCAAGGAAGGCACTTGGCAGCCGAAGTAGTCCGCTAGCCGGCCGATAGGATGGAAAGCGCGGTCGTCAATCCGCGCGACCTGCGGTTTCAGCTCTTCCAGGTTCTGGGCGCAGACTCGCTGTGCGCGCGTGCGCGCTACCGCGACCACGACCGCGAGTCCCTGGAAGCCGCGCTCGATCTCGCGATCCAGATCGCGGACGAGGTGCTCTGGCCGAATGCGCCGATCGGGGACCGGGACGAGCCCCGGCTGGAGAACGGCCGGGTGCGCGTGCCACCGGCCATTCACGAGAGCGTCGCCGCGATCACCGACGCGGGCTTTATCGCCGCCGCCCTCGACTACGACCGGGGCGGCATGCAGCTTCCGGCCGTGCTCCTGCAGGCGTGCCTCGGGGTCCTGAAGGCGGCGGATTCGGCGACGACCGGCTACCTGATGCTGACCAAGGCGGCGGCCAATCTGCTCGACGTTCACGGCACGGACGAGCAGAAGCGCCTCTACATGGAGCCGCTCTACGCCGGGCGCTTCATGGGCACGATGTGCCTTTCGGAACCCGACGTGGGCTCCTCGCTGGGCGATATCAGATGCCGGGCGGTGCCCGCCGGCGACGGCAGCTACCGGCTCTCCGGCAGCAAGATGTGGATTTCCGGCGGCGACCAGGACATCTCGGAGAACATCGTCCACCTGGTTCTCGCGAAGCTCCCCGACGCGCCGCCCGGCGTGAGAGGAATCTCGCTCTTCATCGTGCCCAAGATCCGCGTGAAGGCCGACAGCACGCTCGGGGGCCCCAACGATGTCGCCGTTGCCGGCCTCAATCACAAGATGGGCTACCGCGCGATCTCGAACTGCTTGTTGAGCTTCGGCGAGAACGGCGCGTGCGAGGCGCACCTGGTGGGCGCCCCTCACGAGGGCCTCGCTTGCATGTTTCACATGATGAACGAGGCGCGGATAGGCGTCGGCATCAGCGGCGCCATGATCGGCTATGCGGGCTACATGCAAGCGGTCCGCTACGCCGGGGAGCGGCGCCAGGGCCGGCCGGTCGACGACCGGGATCCGTCGCGGCCCCCCGTTCCCATCGTCCGGCACGCCGACGTGAAGCGCATGCTGCTCAGGCAGAAAGCCATCGTCGAGGGTGCGCTCGCGCTGTGCCTGACCTGCGCGCGATATCTGGACGACATGACCACGGCGGCGGGCGAGGACGAGCGGCGGCGGGCCGCCCTGCTGCTCGACATCCTCACGCCCATCGCCAAGGCCTGGCCCGCGGAGTTCTGCCAGGAGGCCAACAGCCTCGCGATCCAGGTTCACGGCGGCTACGGCTACACGCGGGACTTTCCGGTCGAGCGCCTCTACCGCGATAACCGCCTCAACGCCATCCACGAAGGGACCAACGGCATCCAGGCGATCGACCTTCTCGGGCGCAAGGCGCGCCAGCAGGATGGCGCGGCGCTCGCAGCGTTGACGGAGGAGATTCGCGCCGATATCGCCGCGGCACGAGGTCTGCCCGCGCTCGCCGAGCAATGCGACGCGTTGGAGGCGGTGGCGAGCGAGATCGAGGCGGCGACTACCTCCATCGGCGCGGCACGCGCGGATGGCCGGAGCGGCGACTCGCTCGCGAACGCGAGCCTCTACCTCAACGCCCTGGGCCACATCGTGGTCGCGTGGCTCTGGCTGCGTCAGGCGCGCGCCGCGGACGCTGCATTTCGGCAGGGCGTGGCAGCGGATGACGCCGCGTTCTATCGCGGCAAGCTCGCGGCCTGCCGCTACTTCTTCCGCTACGAGCTGGCCGGGATGAGGCCCGCCATTGCGCTGCTCGCGCAGGTCGATACGACCTGCGTCGAGATGGACGCGGACATGTTCTAGGTGCAAAGCCGCTATGATCGTCTGAGGGACCGCGCCGGGCCGCGCGCCCCAACCAACGGCCACGCAAGGGGAGGCGGACATGGCAGAGCTCACGCTGGAGCAACGGGTTCAACGGATCGAGGATGCCGAGGCGATCCGACGCCTGCGCTACGAATACTGCGAGTACGGCAACCTCTACGACGCCGCGCGCTTCGCCGCGCTCTTCGCGCCGGGCGCGATCTGGGACGGGGGCGACGCGTTCGGGCGCCAGGAGGGGCTGGAGCAGATCGAGCAGATGGTGCGCGATGCGGGCGAGCGAATCCGCTTCTCCGCCCACTACATCATGAACGAGCTGATCGACGTCGACGGAGACAACGCGACCGGACGCTGGTGGCTGCTGATGCCGTGCGTGCTGGACGGTGAGTCGACCTGGCTCTTTGCCACCTACGAGGACGAGTACGTCAGGCTCGACGGGCGCTGGCTGTTCAAGAAGATCGTGCTCGACGTCAAGAACTTCTCGCCCCACGACAAGGGCTGGGCCGAGAGCGCCAAGGCCTGGGTCGACGACGCGTGGAAAGGTCCCTGACCCGGCCTCCACAGATGACCCCTTGCACCGCCCTGCCCGGCAGCGGCAATCTGCGGGCTGGGCAGGCGGCAAGATCGTTCCGCGCCGCCACGAACATAATCGCACGCACGCATCGCATGCAGACAGGGTGAGACATGGCTTCGACCTCCACAGCGCGCCGCGCCGTGCGGCAGATCAAGGACAAGGACAAGCCTCGGACGGCCGCCAGGAAACGCGGCAACGGGGCTGCAAACGCCGTCGATTCGATCACCTTCTCCGTCATCCTCAATCGCTTCTCCACCATCGCGAACGAGATGACGCTGACCATGGAGAAGACCGCCTGGACCTCCATCATCGCGCTCGCGCGCGACTTCTCCTGCGCGATCTACGACGCCAAGGCGCGCCAGATCTGCATGCAGGATGCCCTGCCCATCCATACGAATTCGCTGCACGTCGTGCTGGGCGAGATCGCGCGGGTCTTCGAGGGCGACATCCATGACGGCGATGTCATCGTCTGCAACGACGCTTACAGCGGCAACACCCACATCGGCGACTTCGTCACGGCTTGCCCCGTGTTCCACCAGGGCAAGCACATGTTCTGGAGCGTAGCGAAGGGCCATCAGCTCGACTGCGGCGCGTACATCCCCACCAGCGTGCCGGCGCCTGCCAGGGATGTCTGGCAGGAGGGGCTGCAGCTGCCGCCGATCAAGTTCTACGAGAAGGGCGAGCGGCGTGAGGACGTGGTGCGCATGTACCTCGCCAACGTGCGCTGGCAGGAGTGGCTCTACGGCGACCTGATGGCGCAGCTCGGCTCGATCTGGACCGGCCGGCGGCGCCTCGTCGAGCTTGCGGCGCACTACGGCAACGACACGCTGGAGCGCTACGCCGAGGCGATTCTCGATTACTCCGACAGGCGCATGGCCGAGGAGATCCGCGCAATCCCCGATGGCGACTACGACGGCATGTCGTGGCTCGATTCGGACGGTTATGGCACCACGAACATCCAGGTCGGCGCCCGGGTCTCGGTGCGTGACGACAAGGTCCACATCGATTTCTCGAACTCGGATCCGCAGAACCCGAGCGGCAACAACTCGTCGTATGGCGTAATGCAGGCTGCGGCGGGTATCCCGGTGCTCTGCTCCATCGACCCCACCATTCCTCACAACGACGGCTGCCTCCGGCACATCACGGCAGACGCGCCCAAGGGCACCGTCTGCAACGCGCAATACCCGGCGTCCACCGCGCTTGCCACCGTGGGCCCCGGCGACACCATGCAGGAGGCGGTGTGGAAGGCGCTGGCGCACGCCGTGCCGGAGCGCGTCATGGGCGGCAGCGGCAAGGACGGCAACCTGCCGATGTTCTCCGGCACCGACACGCGGAGCGGCAAGCCGGTCGAGTGGGGCTGCATGCTGTTCAACGGCGCGCCCGCCGGCGGAGCCACGTCGTCGTCGGACGGTTGGCCGCTGATCATGACCTCGGCCGGCATGGGCGGGCTCAAGATCATGAGCGTGGAGCTCTGCGAGCTGTTCTACCCCTACCGCATCGACCGGCAGGAAATCGCGACCGATTCCATGGGGCACGGCAAGCATATCGGCGGCCCCGGCGTCGACATCCAGGTCAGCCCGACCGACGGCGGCTTCCAGGTCGAGCTCTTCGGCGAGGGGCAGGGCAACCCGCCCTTCGGCGTGATGGACGGAACGCCCGGCATCGGCGGCGGCAGCTACAAGGAGGATCTGGAGACCGGCAAGCGGACCTACTTCTCCTCCAAGGGCCGCTTCGTGGTCGGCGAGAACGAGGTCTGGGGCGGTACGTCAAGCGGCGGCGGGGGCTACGGCGATGCGCTGGAGCGCGATCCCGAGGCCGTGCTGGAGAGCGTCTTCGACGGCCTGCTGTCACTCGAAAGCGCCGAAGACATATACGGCGTCGTCATCAACCGGGCGATGATGACCATCGACTTCACCGCGACCGAGAAATTGCGCGCCAAGATGGCGAAGAAGCGCGGCCCGCTCCAGGTGACCTCGCCCAGCCGTCCCGGCGCCGCCACCTGGATTCAGAAACAGCTGCGCCAGGGCGACGAGTTTCTCGTCGACGCGCAATAGCGTCGCGACGCACCCGCAAGGAGAACGACGATGGCTGAATTGACCCTTGAGCAACAGGTGGCGCGGCTCACCGCGATCGAGGATATCAAGCGGATGAAGGCGCAGTACTGCTACTACGCCGATCACGGCTACGATCCTGATGGCCTGGCGAGCCTCTTCGTCGAGGATGCCACCTGGGACGGCGGGGACTTCGGCCTCTACAAGGGCAAGGAAGCCATCCGGGAGTTCTTCTCCGGCATCAAGGACGACATCGTTTTCGCGATCCACCCGGTGATGAACCCGATCATCACGGTGGACGGCGATACGGCCAACGCCAAGTGGTGGCTCATCATGTGGTGCACCATGATGGTCGACGGCGAGAAAAAGGCGCGCTGGTTCGCCGCGGAGTACGACGACGACCTGGTGAAGCGCGACGGCGAGTGGCTCTTCACCCACATCAAGGTCACGGGCCATTTCATGGCCGAGCACGCCGAAGGCTGGGCCGGCCAGACCGGATAGGCGGCCACTGCGGCCAGCCGCTCCTTCGGAGCGCTCAGCCCGCGTCCGATGCGGGCCAGGCGGCGGGGCGGCCGTCCGGCGTCCACACCCCTTCGACCGAGGGCTCTCCGCGACCCACGCCCGCGATCGGCACGATGCAGGCGCGGGTGAAGAAGGCCTGCGCGCGGAAGCCGAAGATGACCGTATCGCCCACCGCGACGCGGTGGTGGGGCTCCGGCATTAGCTGGCCGTAGTAGTCGATCATCGCCGGGTCCGGCGTGCCGGCGTCGACCTCCCGCGCGAACGCGGCCTCCGGGTCCGGACCCACCAGCGCCTTGAGCGGGTAGGGCGCGAACACCGGGTCGATGTAGAGGCCGCCGCCGAAGCAGTAGGCGCGGCCCTGGTGGAAGTGGGAGACTTCGGTCAGATAGAGCATCGCCGGGCGCTCCGGCAGCTCGGAGCGGGCGTGGAGCGGTGTCGTGCCGGTGAGCCCGTGGCCGGGTTCCACCTGGGTCGCGCCGCCGTCGGCCAGCGCCGCCATCACACGGGCAGACGTGGTGCCCGGCGCGTTGATGACGATGCCCTGCCGGCCCTGCCTGCCAAGTCGTGACGCAGCCTCGCGCAGGGTCGCGAGGTTGGGGGTCGGCCTCGCTTCGCCCGAGGCTTCGTCGAAGAGCAGGGCAGGGAAGGTGGTGAGCCCGGCGAAGTAGCCGCCCGGCGTGCTGTCGAGCGCGTCCGCCACGGCCTCGACGGCGTCCGCGGAAAAGCCCCCTTCGTGGCCGGAATAGAAGGTATCGCCAGGCGCCTGGATGCGCGCGATCAGCGCCTGTTCGTGGCCTTGCGCCGCAGCGGCGCGCGCGGCCTCGGCCGCCTTTTCCTCGTTGAAGACGGTCCAGTAGTCGGCGCGCATTGCCGCGGCCTCCGCCGCCTCGTGGCGTGGGATCTGGCCGAGGTGGCCGATGTGAGCGAGCCCGTGGCCGTTCGCGTGGATCGGCCGGGCGCAGGTCATGTCGACTGCCACGAAGCGCTCGATCCCGCCCGCCTTGAGGGCATCGAGCGCCGGCGGGTTGCGGCCGATCTGCTTGGTCATCGCCAGCACGTCGAGGCCGAGCCGGGCCGCCTCGGCGCTCATCAGGCGCGCGTTCTCGGTCATCGTATCGAGATCGAGCAGATAGGCGCCTGCAGGCACCCGACCCGCCTGGTGCAGCGTGACGGCCGCTTCGAGGAATGCCCGGTTGCGGTCTTTCAGCGCTCTCAGGAACATCGCCCGTCGCCTCCCCTGTTGGCTGCCGGGTCGTCTCGCCCGGTTGCCGGGCGCGTGGTAGCGTGCACAACCGACGCCACCCTGTGCGTGGGCGGCCGCCACGTGGACGATACATGAGCGAGACCCACCGCACGACGCCGGGCGCGGCGCCCTCCTATTACCCGGTGATTCGCCTGATTACCTCGTTGGTCCTCGTGACCATGGGCGGCGCTGCCATGTATGCGGTGATCGTGGTCCTCAAGCCCGTGTCCTTCGAGTTCGGTGTGGGCCGTGGCGTCGCGTCGCTCCCCTACATGATGTTCATGGTGACGGGCGGGATCGGCGGCGTGGTGATGGGCCGCCTTGCCGACCGCTTCGGCGTGATGGTGCCGGCGCTGATCGGCTGCGTCGGCCTGCCCGCCGGCATGGCCGGCGCCGCCTTCGCCGAGGAGTTCTGGCAATTCTGTATCTCGCTCGGGGTGCTGTCCGGCCTGCTGGGCACTTCCGCCCTCTTCGCCCCGATGGCGGCCGACATCTCGCACTGGTTCACCCGGCGGCGCGGGCTCGCCGTCGCGATCGTGATTACCGGAACCTATTTGGCAGGCGCGCTGTGGCCGCCGATCGTCCAGGCCTCGCTCGATGCGCGGGGCTGGCGCGAGACCTTCGTCCTGATCGCCATTCTCATGGCGTGCGTCATGCTGCCGCTGATTGCGTTGCTCTACCGCAAGCCGGCCGCGCTGATCGAGGCGCAGGCGGCGCGCATGGCGCCCGGCGCAGGCAGACCGCTGGGCGTCACTCCCGGCACGCTTCAATGCCTGATTTGCGCGGCCGGGCTCGGCTGCTGCATCGCGATGGCGGCACCCCAGGTGCACATCGTCGCCCACGTCACCGATCTCGGATACGCCGCCCAGCACGGCGCCGCGATGCTCTCGCTCATGCTCGGCACCGGTATCGTGAGCCGGATCGGCTCCGGCTTCATCTCGGACCGGATCGGCGGGCTGCGCACGCTGCTGCTCGGCTCAGTCCTGCAGGCCATCACGCTGATGGCCTTCCTCGGTGCCGACACGCTCACCCTGCTCTACGTGGTCTCGGCCGTCTTCGGCCTCTCCCAGGGCGGGATCGTGCCGTCCTACACCATCATCATCAGGACGTTCTTCCCCGCGCACGAAGCGGGCCGCCGGGTCGGCTGGGCGATGCTCTTTACCTTCGCAGGGATGGCGCTCGGCGGCTGGATGGCCGGTGCGCTGTACGACCTGACGGGCTCCTACACCGCGTCGTTCATCAACGCGGTCGGATTCAACGTGCTGAACGCCGCGATCGTGGTCTTCCTGGCGCAGCGCCACCGGGCGCTGGCAGCTTAGCTCGCCTCCGCCCTTTGCTCGCCGCCGTTGAGCCGCTCCCGGCGGAGCGCCTCGGTCGCCGCCATATCGACGGCGAGGTCGTCGTCCTCCTCCGAGCCCACGATCACCACGCCGTAGAGCGCCTCCGCCTTGGCGCGCGAGACGTAGCGCTCGTTCACGTCGTCGAGCACTCGCTCGGGCTCGCGCTCCAGCGGGTTGCCGTAGCCCCCGCCGCCGTTGTCGATGGCGTGCAAGCGCGAGCCCGGCTCCAGGTGGCAGTAGGCGTCGGTCTCGTAGACTTCTCGTGTGCCGTCCGTCGCAATCTTGGCCTGATAGCCCGCCTGCGAGGGCAGGCCGCCGCGCACGCCCTGCGGCAGGATGGTGAGCCCGTTGCATATGTTGATGACCAGCATGGGGTCATGGCGCGGGCCGAAGATCACCTCCGAGGCCGGCCCGCCGCGCCGGCGGCCGGCACCGCAGGAATCCACCAGCGCGCGTACGCTGTCGACCTGAAACGGGAAGCGCTGCTCGTTGACCTCGATACTGTCGCGGTAGACCAGGCCGACGCTCACCGGGTTGACCAGGCCGTGCATACCGTCGGTCTCGGCCGAGGCCGCCATGCCGCCCGCCGACATGAACATCTGGTTGACGTAGGGGGCGCCCTCCCGCCGCCAGTCCTTGCCCGAGCAGACCCCGGTGCCCGCACCGTTGCAGAAGTTGCCCTGGCTGAAGCCGTAGCCGTCCCCCAGGGAGGCGAAGGCCGACTGGATCAGGTTGATGATCATGTCGGTCATGTTGGTGGTGGCGACCGAGCAGCTGTGCGGGAAGCGCGGGATGCCGACGACGCAGTTCTCCCGGAGCAGCACCTCGAGCCGGCGGAAGCTGCCGGCGTTGTGCGGGATGTCGGAATCGAGGCAGGCGAAGACCGCCTGGGCCGCCGCCATGGTCGAGGTGACGCGGGTGAGGTTCATGCCGGCGTCCACGCAATCGGGGTTGTCGCGCAGATCGACCGTGATGAAGCCGTCCTCGCCGTCGATATCGACGGTCACCTTGATCGGGATGCCGTCCGGCAGGAACGGCTGGATCGGGTCGTGGCAGCCTTCGTTCTCGAGCCGTCCGCTGGGCAGCGCCCGGATCGACTCGCGCGCCCGCCGCTCGGAGTAGGCGAGCCATTCGCCGATGAAGGCGCGCACCGCCTTGGCGCCGTACTTGTCGAGGAACTCCTTGAGCCGCCGCTCGCCGATCCGTGCCGCGCCGATGGCCGCGAGGTAGTCGCCGAACCACTGGTCGGGCACCCGGATGCGGCGCCGGCACATGCGGACGATGTCGTCGATGTCGCGATAGTCGCTCTGCACCTGGACGCAGGGGAAGATCAGCGCGCCCTCGTGATAGACGTCGGTGGCCGCGGCGAAGTAAGTGGTCGGCTGGCTGTTTCCCACGTCCGCCTGGTGGGCCTTGATGCCCACGGTGAAGAAGTGCTCGCCCTCGTGGAATACCGGCACCAGGATCGTGTGATCGGCCGCGTGGCTGTTGCCGCCGTAGGGGTCGTTGTCGAGAAAGGCGTCGCCCTCGCGGAAGTCCGGGTGCCTCTCGCTCATGATGGTGGTCTGGATGTTCATGCCGAAGACGTGGATCGGCATGGCCTCGGCCGTCGCCAGCACCTCGTGATCGGACGTGATGATGGCGCAAGAGAAGTCCCGCGCGATGCCGATGACCGCCGAGCGCGCGCTGTGCAGCACGGTGTTGGTCATCTCGCGGCAGATCGCGTCCATGCGGTTGGCCATGACCGCGAGATTGAGGGCGCTCAGGCGCTCTTCGGTCCCGGCCGGGGCGGCGGTGGACACGGCCGCGGATGCAGCAGGCGATGGATCGTTCATGGCTTCGCGCGCTCCTCGGTCGGGCCTAAGCCGTGACCTTAGCACGTCGTCCCCGCTCCCCGCGGCTTGTGGCACGGCCCCTCGGCGCGTACGGTGCCGCCGCTCTTCGATATGGGGATATCCATGGTCCACTTGGCGCAGCGCCTCGGGCGCATCAAACCCTCGCCCACGATGGCGATCACCGCCATGGCCGCCGAGCTCAAGGCCGCTGGCAACGACGTGATCGGCCTCGGCGCCGGCGAGCCCGACTTCGACACGCCGGACACGGTCAAGGCCGCCGGCATCGAGGCCATTCAGGCCGGCGAGACCAAGTACACCCGCGTGGACGGACTGCCGGCGCTGAAGCAGGCAATCGCCCGCAAGTTCGCGCGGGAGAACAACCTCGACTACGGCGTGGACCAGATCAGCGTGGGCTCCGGCGCCAAGCACGTGCTCTTCAACGCGCTGATGGCGGGCCTCGATCCGGGCGACGAGGTCATCGTGCCGGCGCCTTACTGGGTCTCCTACCCTGACATGGTGGTGCTCGCGGAAGGGACGCCCGTGATCGTGCCGACCAGCGCGGCCGACGGGTTCAAGCTCCGGCCGGAGGCGCTCGCCGCCGCGATCACGCCCCGCACGCGCTGGCTGATGTTCAACTCGCCGAGCAACCCGACGGGTGCGGCCTACACGCGGGACGAGATGGCCGCCATCGCGGACGTGCTGGTCGATCACCCCGACGTGGGCGTACTCGCAGACGACATTTACGAACATCTGGTCTACGACGACTTTCGCTTTCACACGATGGCCGAGGTCGAGCACCGGCTGTTCGAGCGCACCGTCACCATTAACGGGGTCTCCAAGGCTTACGCGATGACCGGCTGGCGCATCGGCTTCGCCGGTGGCCCGGTCGACTTGATCAAGGGCATGGCCAAGATCCAGTCGCAATCGACCTCCAACCCCTCGTCGATCAGTCAGCACGCCGCCATGGCGGCGCTGGACGGGCCGCAGGACTCGATCCCGGAGCGCCGCGCCGTTTTTCAGGAGCGCCGCGACCTCGTGGTGGGCATGCTGAACCAGGCGAACGGCATCGAGTGCGCGACTCCCGAAGGCGCCTTCTACGTCTATCCCAGCTGCGCCGGCATGATCGGCCGCACGACCCCGGGCGGAGAGACGCTGGAGAACGACGAGGACGTCGCCCGCTACTTCCTGGAGGCGGAGGGTGTCGCCGTCGTGTTCGGTGCGGCGTTCGGCCTCGAGCCCTACTTCCGCATCTCCTACGCCACCTCCACCGAGGCGCTGGAAGAGGCGTGCGCGCGCATCCAGCGGGCGGCGGGCGCACTCACCTGAGGGCTGCTCACGCAGCGTTGAGTTGCCGTGAGCGGCCGCCGGTGTCATCTGTCATTGCAAGAGCCCCGCGCACGGGCGCAGGGCGGAACGCAACTGGCATTTGCGGAGGGCCTTCGATGCTGATCAAGATCAAGCGCGGTTGGGAGCTGCCGGACTCCGCCGCAACTCCTGAATCCGTGTTCATGAACCGGCGCACGCTGCTCAAGGGGCTCGCCACCGGCCCGCTGCTCGCAGCGGGTGCCGCAATGCCCTTCGCGGGCGGCCTTGGTTCGGCGCTGGCGGACGAGGAGCAGGAAGACCCCTCGGCCCACCTCTATCCGGTCGAGCAGAACCCCGCCTACACCCTCGACCGGCCGCTCACGCCGGAGGACATCGCCACCACCTACAACAACTACTACGAGTTCGGCTCCTACAAGGAGATCTGGCAGGAGGCGCAGGCGCTCAAGATCCGGCCCTGGACGGTCGAATTCGACGGGATGGTGGAAGAGCCGATGACCGTCGCCATCGACGATCTGCTGGCGAAGATGCCGCTGGAGGAGCGGCTCTACCGCCACCGCTGTGTCGAGGCGTGGTCGATCGCCGTGCCCTACAGCGGCTTTCCGCTCAAGGCGCTCGTCGATTTCGCGCGGCCCCTCGGCGATGCCAAGTATCTGGTCATGCAGACCTTCGAGGACGACGACGTGGCCCAGGGCCAGCGGCAGTTCTGGTACCCCTGGCCCTATATCGAAGGCCTGACGATGGCCGAGGCCACCAACGAGCTCGCCTTCATCGCCACCGGTTACTACGGCAAGCCGATTCCGAAGCAGAACGGCGCCCCGTTGCGCCTCGCTGTGCCGTGGAAGTACGGCTTCAAGCATATCAAGGGCATCGTCCGCTTCAGCTTCACGGACGAACGGCCGGTCTCCTTCTGGGAGGAGCTTGCGGGCAACGAATACGGCTTCTGGGCCAACGTCAATCCGGATGTGCCGCACCCGCGCTGGAGCCAGGCGAACGAGCGCTTCTACGGGCCCGACGGGCAGGAGCGCCTCCCGACCCAGCTCTACAACGGTTACGCCGAGCAGGTCGCCTCGCTCTACGAGGGCATCGAGAACGAGTTGATCTTCATGTAGCGCCGGCGCTGCCAGAGCGTTTCCGTCTTTCGCGGAAACGCTCTGGCTCCATTTCGCTCACGGCAGCCGGCCTCTGGCCGGCGCCTCCGCGAGGGCGCCGCATAAGCGGCGGGCCGCGGTCGCGGCCTGTCGCGAGCTCGTAAGAGACGGACTCGCTCCAAGCGTTGCGGGGAGGGCCGCCCTGGCCATCGGTCGGGGCGGCCCTTTCGTGCGCGGGGCGGTGTTGCTCCAGCGCGCGTGTCCTTCTCTTTGCCGGTTCACACCGAATCGAACTCGTTGTCGTGGCGCTCGATGTAGCGGACGATACGCTCGAGCCCTTCGCGCAGTGCCTCGTGCGAATGCGCGAAGCAGAGGCGGAAGTGCTCCTCGTTGCCGGGGCCGAAGGTGTAGCCCGGCGCGATTCCGACGTCCTCCTCCGCGAGCACGCCCTCCGCGAATGCGAGGCTCGACGTGAGCCCTCGCACGCGCGGAAACGCGTAGAACGCTCCCTGCGGTTCCGTCAGCTCGATGCGCGGGCAGCGCCCCAGCACCTCGGTCACGATTGCGCGCCCCCCTGCGTACTGATCGCGCAGCCGGGCGACCGTCTCCTCGCCTCGCTCCAGCGCCGTGATCGCGGCCTGCTGCACGAACACGGTCGCCCCGGTATTGAAGCACTCGGAGAGGATCGCCCACGTCTCGGCGTGCCGGCTCGGCGCGACCACCCAGCCGATCCGCCATCCAGTCATGGCCCAGGCCTTGGAAAACCCGCTCACGACGATGACCGGGTCGTCGTCGCGCGCCAGCGTCATGAAGGAGGGCGCGACGTCGCCCTCATAGACGCTGCGATGGTAGACCTCGTCGGCGATCAGCAGGATGTTCTGCTGCCGGCAGAGCTCCAGCAGCTCGGCCTGCTGTTCGGCGGGTATCACCCAACCGGTCGGGTTGCAGGGGGAGTTGAGGAAGAGTGAGCGGGTGCGGGGGCGCAGCGCGGCGCGGATGTCGGCGAGATCGAGCCGCCATCCAACGTCCGTGCGCCGCTGATTCACTAATCTTCGACAGTTTGGAATCTAAATCTCTTTTGCATCAGTCAGTTAGCAGGCAATTTTCGGCGCGTGGCACTACATTTCGCAGCACGCCCGAAGCTCGCCCCTATGTGGATGGTCAGGCAGCGGCAGGGTTTCCTCT
>JAJEEP010000177.1 GCA_022820945.1 Alphaproteobacteria bacterium
CTGACGATCACCCCGTACCAGCTCGCCTGATCGCCGGCGAAGCCCGGCCGGGGCTCGAAGAAATGCCGGATGTAGTGCCTAGCCAGAAATGAGAACTGGGGAATATCAGCTACTTACGCGAATCAACCGTCGAAGTCAGGATTGCTTTCCGCATGAACGTGCACGGGCTCCCGGGGTGCTCCCTCGTTGGAGAAGAAGTGGAGGCGCACGTTTCGGTGCCGAAAGACGAGAGGCATGGCGACGACTACCCCGGCCGAGGCTCGAACACGAACTCCGGCACGACCACCTCCCAAGTCTCGCATCTCGCATTGTCCCGATACTTGGGCTCCGACGCCTCGCGGCTCCACTCGACGACGGCAAACACCCCAGCCGATCGGCAGCTCGTGCCGGCCGGCGGCTCGAAGCCCCTGGCCATACGGCCCACCAGCATGCCCGCCCCGTCCACCAGCTCCATCCTTCCGCTCTGCGCCATGCGCGTTTCGAGCGGGTCTCCGGGCGAGAGCGCAGAGATCGCGCGGTGGACCGGATGGCGGGCGCGATGCCGCCCTGAGAATCCGAGGTCCACCTCGCCGAGACCGGCGCGCGCATGGCGGTGATGGAGAGCCTCGGGCGCTGGAGGGAGCTCGCCCCGCTCCCGCTGCACCACCGAGGGGTTGCCTGACAGCGCGTCCTGCAATCGATGAGAACCGTCGAGGCGGGCAAGCGTGAGAGTGTGCCGGGCGCGGGTCATCGCGACGTAGTACAGGCGCCGCGCCTCGTCGGGGTCTTCGCCCTGTCCCAGCCTGTGCCAGCCGCCGTCCAGCACAGCGACATGGTCGAACTCCAGCCCCTTGGCGCGGTGCGCGCTCAACAGTAGCAGGCCGTGCTGGCGGCGGCGGACGTCGCGGCCCCACTCGGCGAGCCACTCGATGAAGCGGTCGACCGGCATCTCCCCGGCGCCGGCCTCCAGTGCGAGCTCCTCGACGGCCTGCCGAAGCAGGTCGTTCCAAGGATCGGCCGGCTGCGACCTCATCCAATCCCGCAGAGCGCCGGCATCGATCACGCGCGGCTGCCGCGCGCGCAACCAGGCGACCAGCGCCCGGGTCTCGCGCAGGCGCCAGAAGCTCGGGATGTCTTCGTTGCCCATCTGCGCCGGTATTCCGTGCAACTCGCAGAACGCCCGCAGCGGCGCGAGGTACTCCCATGTGCGGGCGATCGCAGCGCAGCGCGACCAGTCCCTGTCGGACGCTAGCGCGGCGAGGCGCTGGAACTCTGCCATGACGCATTGCGCCTGCGAGACGGCATCCCCTCCCGCCGGCAGGATCTGCACCCTGCCGCGGGAGACGGGGTCCATCCCTTCCCACGGACCGCCCGGCGGGTCCTTGGCCCGTGCCCGGTCGATCCGGATGGGATGCCCCGCCTTCATCCGCTCCCGCGCCGGCGCGATCACCGCGTTGGCTGCCGACACGATGTGCCCGGTCGAGCGGTAGTTCGACGTGAGGTACTTGGGCCGGGGTCCGTAGTCCGCCTCGAAGCGCCGGATGAACTCGACGGACGCGCCGTTGAAGGCGTAGACGTTCTGATCGTCGTCGCCCACCGCGAACAGGGTGAGCCTGCCGGCATCCTCTTCCAGCGTGCGCCCCGCCAGCGCCGATATCAGCTCGTACTGCTCCGGCCCGATATCCTGGTACTCGTCCACCATGATCCAGCGGAACCCCGCCAGCAGCCGCTCGCGGCGCTCGTCCGCTTCCTCCGGCGGCAAACCCTCTCCGCGCAGGAGCTCGACCGCGCGTCGGATCACCTCGCTGAAGGTATCCTCGTCCGGAGGCTCCTCCCGCCCGCTGAAGCTGGCCCCGGCCAGCCGCATCGCCAGTCCATGGCAGGTCAGAACGGTAACGCCGCGCGCGTCTTCGCCGATCAGCCCGGCGAGGCGCCGGCGGATGTCGACGGCCGCGTGACGGTTGTACGCCAGCGCCAGGATGCCGCGCACGCTCTCCCGTTTCGCGCGGACGAGCCAGGCGATGCGATGCACCAACACCCGCGTCTTGCCGGAACCGGGACCGGCCAGCACCAGCACATTGGCCTGCTCGCGGTCGTCGGCGACAATGCCCTGCTGGACCGGGTTCTTCAGGCTCTCGACGATGGCACGCCAGGATTCGGGCGTGGTCTCGCGGCCGATCTCCTCGTCCCGCCCGGGCAGCCAGCGCTCGAGGAACTCGTCTTCCCTGAGCGCGAAGTAGTCCATGGCCAGACGCAGCGCGTCGCCCATGGCGGCGAGGCCGCGCTGGGCGAACTCCACCATCACGTGGATCTGCAGCACCTGCCCCTTGTAGTGAAGCGCGAGCGGCTCGAAGTCGGTGCGGGCAAAGCCTCGCCGCTCTCGCCGCTCCAGGCGGATCGTCATCGCCGGGCGGAACACCGCCAACCCCTTGTTGAGGCGGATCACGTCCAGCTCGTGCAGCCAGAGCAGCGCGCGGTCCAGCAGCCGGGCAGTGTCCTTGACGCCGCTCTTCAGCACCAGGTCCCCCTCGATCGCCTGCAGCAGGTTTCCGAGGGTGGTCTCCGCCAGCAGGTCCGTGCCATGGACGCCGGAAGGCAGGCGGCCGATGAGATGCTCCATCAGGCGCACTGCGCCCTCGCGCCGGCGCCGCGCCGTTTCCTCCAGCGCTCCCCAGTCTCGCTGCAGGGCAACCCGCACGGTCTCGGCATCGAGCTTCCTCACCGCCAGGCTTCCGCCCGCCCCGTCCTCGCCCCAGCCGTCGTGGGCGATGCCGCGCACGATGCGCCAGAGCCGCTCCGGTAAAGGCTCGGGCAGGCCCCGGTCGCGCAGCACCTGGGCGGCGATGCGCAGGTGCAGGGATGAGGCGTCGCCCTTGCCCAGGTCCGGCGCTGCCTCGCGCATGTGGGAGATCAGCGCGGTCTCGAGCGCCGCCGCCTCTTTCAGGCGCGTCGGCGAGGACCGCTCGACGCCGGCGTGCACGAACGCGGTCAGCACCGTGTCGTTGCTGGCGATGCCGAGCCGCTCAAGATCGTAGAGCGCGGCGCGCACACCGTCGGGACCGAGACCCGACGTCGCCATCAGCTCGTCCGTGGTGACGCCTTCGTCCGACGGGGCCTCGATCAGGGTCTCGGCGATGCGCAGCAGCTGCCCGCGATAGGGGTCCGCGATGTTTGCCCGCGCGAGCCGTCCTGCCGCTTGGTCGACCGAGCTCACGCGCAGCGACGAGGGGAAAACCTCGACGAAGTTCTCCTCCCGGCTCAGCAGCTCCGCCTCTTCCAGCCAGGAGACGGCGGTGCGCACGCGGGTGTCGTCGGTCGCGCTGTCGCGCGCGAACGCCATGTCCTCGTCCTCGCCCAGGATCTCGCCCGCCGTCGCCACCACGTCCCCGCCGGAGCGCTTCTTCCGGTCAAGGTTGCGCAGCGCCCGCAGGATACCGTGGATCTCCGCCCTGGTGAGCCGCGAGCGCGCCGACATGCCGAACTGGCGCTCCACGTCGTCCGCCGCATACAGCAGCACGCAACGCGCCGACGCCCGGTCGCGCCCGGCGCGGCCCGCCTCCTGGAGGTAGTTCTCCAGGGACCCCGGAATGTCCGCGTGGATCACCAGCCGCACGTCCGGCTTGTCGATCCCCATGCCGAAGGCATTGGTCGCGGCGATTGCGCGAAGCGCGCCGCCGATGAAGCGCCGCTGCACGTCCTTTTTGGTCTCCGGAGGCAGGCCCGCGTGGAAGCGGTCCGCCGCCAATTCCTTCGATTGCAGGTACTCCGCGACCTCCTCGCTCTGCCGCCGCGTCGCGCAGTAGACGATCGCGCCGCCTGGCGCCTCAGGCGGCAGGTACGTCGTCAGCACACCGTGGATGTCGGCGAACTTCTCGCCGGACGTCGTCGGGATCACCTCGAAGATCAGGTTGGAGCGCTCCGCCCCGCCGTCGAACACGGTGAGCTCGATTTCGAGCTCGTCCCGGAAGTAGCGTACGATATCGCCGGTGACGTCCGGCCTGGCCGTCGCGGTCAGGCACAGCACGGGCGGGATTGGGTCGTCGCCGGCCTTCTCCCGGATGAAGCGGCCCACGTAGCGGTAGTCCGGCCTGAAGTCGTGGCCCCAGCGCGACAGGCAGTGGGCCTCGTCCAGGACCCAGGCGCCGATCTCGCGCTGATCGAGCGCCCGGCGAAGCGTACGGGCGCGAAGCTGCTCCGGCGAGATCAGCAATATTCCTGCGTCTCCCAGCCGCACCCGGTCCAACGCATCGGCACGCTCGGGCATCGACTGCAGGCCGTTCACGGTCACGCAGGAGCCGATCCCGCGCACCTCCAGCCCCGCCACCTGGTCAGCCATGAGCGCGACCAGGGGGGAGATCACGACCGTCAGCGCGCCGGTCTTGTCGTAGCGCGAGAGCGCCGGGATCTGGTAGCAGAACGATTTGCCGGTGCCCGTGGGCAGGATGCCGAGCACGTGCCTGCCCGCCATCGCCGCCTCGACGATGGCCCGCTGCATGGGGCGTCCGTCGTCGTCCGCAGGCTCGGGCCGGAAGTCGTCGAAGCCGAACCAGCGTTTGAGCTCCTTTCCGGCATCGTGCCGCTCGCGGCACCAGCCGCACTCCGAATCGGCGCAGGCCGCGTCCCTGAGGCGGCGCACCAGGCGCCCGGTCCCGGGGAACTGGTGGCGCACCCAGGGCGGCATGGCGGAGTTGCCGCCAGCCACCGACAGCCATGCCAGCGCATAGGCCAGCGCCCAGCCTTGCTCCCGCGCCCGCGCCACCGCGTCGCGCCCATGAGTCAGGCACGCGGCTCCTTGCAGCCGCCGTTGCATGGCCGCCACGGCCTCCTCCTCCGTGGGGCGGGGCAACCGGCGGAGACCGGCGAATAGGTCATTGAGGGCGCGGTCGGCGCCGCCCGACTCAGGCGTGCCCAGCCAGTGCCACGCCGTCAGCAGGTCGGCCGGAGCCTGCCCGAGCGCCCGCAACTGGTCGCCGAACACCTCCAGGGCGAGGTGGGCATCCAGCTCGGGATCGTTGACCCGGCCGCGCCTGAGTGCGCCGTCCTGGTAGTGCTTGACCAGATGGTGATAGGGGTTGCGCGGAAAGGCCAGGGGGCTGAGGCGCAAGGTGTCCACCGTCGGCAGCGTCAGCAGCTTCAGATCCGGCTTGGCCGCCGCGAGATGGGGCAGATCGAAAGCGATCAGGTTGTGGCCCAGCACGAAGTCCGCCCCCTCCGCGAGGCCGTCGAGCTTCGCCAGCGCACGCGCCAGTCCCGCGCCCGAATGGGCCAGGCGTTCGCCGGTATCGGGGCGCACCGCCCCGAAGGCGCGGATACGGCCCTGCCGCCTGCCGACCTCCAGGTCGAGGGAGACGCAGCGGGGCCGGAAGGAGGTGGACACATCCGCCACGGTCGGCACCGTCTCCAACGAGCGTGACGAACCGGTCGACTGCTCGATCGCCGCTCCGGCGATGCCTCGCGAGTCGTCCTGGCCGTGCAACGCCGACCCTCCGGCTCACCTCGCAGGGCGCCCGGCGGCGCCGGGCGAGCCGGATCGAGCCTCGCCCATGCCGGCCGGTCCCAGGCCCGAACGCCGGGTCCGGCAGATCTCGCCGGCGTCGTCGGCCGTGCGGCGGGATGCCGATCCGCCGAGCCGTTCGTCGAGCTTCGACCAGCGCCGGCGTCCCGAGACGTTGCGCACCGCGATCGCCACCGCCTTCTTCTGTCCCACCAGAACCACCAGCCGCTTGCCCCGCGTCACCCCGGTGTAAAGCAGATTACGCCGCAGCATCGCGTAGTGCTGCGTCAGCACCGGGATGACCACAGCCGGATACTCCGAGCCCTGGCTCTTGTGCACGGTCGCGGCATAGGCCGGCACCAGCGTGTCCAGCTCGCCGAAGCCATAGACGTGATCGCGTCCCTCGAAGCGTGCCGTGAGCTCGCCGGCCTCGGGGTCGACGTCGACGACCTGGCCGATGTCGCCGTTGTAGACCTCCTTGCTGGCATCGTGCGGAGCTTGCGCGGGCACGACGGCTGGATCTCGCGGACACGGATGTCCTGTCGGTTCCCGAGACCCCCATGCGGTACTCGCCATCCGTCGCGAGCAACGGCGAGTAGCCGTGATGCCCTTCAACCTGATCCGCGTTCGCTACCCCGATGTCGTTCGCGCTCTTGCTGGGTCACCAATCAGACGCGGACGTCGGGTGCCATCGGTAAGACGCGGGCCGCTCAGACCCTCGGAGAGGCTGTGCACGTGCCGAGGCCCAAGCAGCAGCGAATGGATCGCCACTCGATGCGGGACCGGCGAACCGCCAGCCCTCTTCCGCTGCGAAGATCCTCCCC
>JAJEEP010000153.1 GCA_022820945.1 Alphaproteobacteria bacterium
GCGCCATTTGCCGACCGTGTTCGCGTCGGCCCCCACCCGCTCGACAATCGCCTTGTTCTCCAGCCCATCCGCCGCAGCGAGGACAATCCGGGCCCGCCGCGCCAGTCCCTGGGCCGTCTTCCGGCGCCGGGCCAAACCTTCCAGCTCACGCCGCTCCGCTCCCGACAAGATGATCGCTACCGCTGCTCTGCTCACCGGTCAGCCCTCCAATGCTACCGATGAACATATTCTAACAAACTTCCCGATCAGGACACTAGAGAGGGTCAGCCGGTGCTAATGGTTGCCGCCGCCTCCCGTCGACGCCGCGCCGCCTTCGACCGACGCCACGTTGCTCTCGGCAGGCTCCGCCCTCCGCCGCTTCTGGCCGAGTCCGATCTGCTTCGCAAACTCAGACCGCCGCCGCGCATAATTGGGCGCGACCATGGGATAGTCCGCATCTAAGCCCCACTTCGCCCGGTATTCGTCGGGGGTCATGTTGTAGGTCGTGCGCAGATGCCGCTTCAGCATCTTGAGCTCGCGGCCGTCTTCGAGGCAGATCAGATAGTCGGGCGTGATCGACTTCTTGATCGGGACGGCGGGCTTGGGCGGCTCCGCGACAGCGCCTGTGCCCGCCTGCGCCTCCCTCAGCGAGGCGTGAACCGTGCGAATAACCTCCGCAAGATCGGATGGCGCCACGGTATTATTGCCGACATATGCCGTGACCACGTCTGCAGTCATGCGTAACAGGTCGTGGTCCGCGCCGGGCTTTTCTGTCTGATCGCTCATTTCAAATTCTTTACCATAGGTGACACGATAGTCTTCGCGAGTATATTGAAGATATGCTTGAAATGTCAAACGCGAATCTTCACCTCTACTCTTGAGTGCTACAAGAGGAGGGCAATTGTGCAATCCCCTGCCCCCCGCCGCGACGGAGCCCCGGCCATGATGCAAACGCCCGCAACCCGCAACGCCCCGGCATTCGAGGCGGTCTATGCGCTGGTGCGCGAGAACCTCGACCCGGACGCCGGGGATATCCCGGTGGACCGGCTCTTGCAGGTCTTCCGCCGCCTGTCCGATCTCTACGACACCGATGTCAGCAGCCCGCTGAACATGGGTTACTTCTGCATCGATGCCGATTCGGCCTCCATTGCCGCCTTGAACGAAACCAATCGGCGAGGCGCAAACGTCGTGGTGCGGGGCCAGCACCCGGCCTCCGCCGCCTTCGAACAATACGCCGTCGATCTGATCATGGAGATCTTCGGCCTCGATCCCGAGAGCGGGGCCGGCCACTTCACCGCATGCGGCACCGAGGCGAACCAGACCGCCATGATCGTCGCGCTCACCGACCTGCTCTCGCACCGCAATCCGCGTTGCCGCGCCTACGACCCGGCACTCTGCACGGACGAAGCCGGGCGCGAGGAACCCTACGAATACTGGCGCCACGGCGCGCTGCCGCTCACGGTACGGCCGGCCCTCTATGTCTCGCCCCAGACGCACTTTTCCATCGAGAAGAACGCGCGCAACCTGATCGGCACCGCCTCGATACGCACGGTGCCGGTGGACGGCGACCTGCGCATGGACGTGGGGGCGCTCGCAGACACGATGGCCAGGGACGCCGCGTCGGGGGCGTTCCTGCCGTTCATGGCCGTCGGCTCGGTCGGCGCGACGCCGTCCGGGATCGTCGATCCGCTCGCCGAGATCGGTGCAGTCTGCCGCGAACACGGGGCATGGTTCCACGTGGATGCGCCGTGGGGTGCCATCGCGGCCTTCTCGCCGCGGCTGCGCGAGGCCTGTCTCGCCGGCCTCGACGCTGCAGATTCGCTGATCTTCGACCCGCACAAGACCTTGGTGCCGCTCGGCGCGGGCGGGTGCGGCATGTTCCTTTGCCGCCACCGTAACGCGGTGGAGCGCGCGTTCAACATCTATGACCGGCCGGTGGAGCGGCACGAGTTCTCCTCCATGTCCCTGCAGGGCTCGCGCGCCAACAGCGGCCTCAGGGTGCTCACGTCCGTTCTCCAGCCGGAAGCGCTGGCGCAGCGGATCGAGGGGGAGGCGGCGCTCGGCGACACGTTGCGCCACCTGCTGCGCCAGGTGGGCTGGGAGACCGTGAACCGGACGCCGTTGCCGGTCGTTTGCGCGGTTCACCCGGCGATGCGGGCCGGCGCCTTCACCGCAGCCGACGTGGTCCAGCATCTGCGGGACGAAGGCGTGCTGGCCTGGGCCGAGGCGCTCCGGCCGGGCGAGCCCGAGGCCGTCCGCCTCGGCATCATCAGCCGCAGGACGACGGAAGAGTCGCTCCGCTTCGTCGTCGACCGGCTGGCGGCCTTCGCTGCAGAGCGAGGTTAGCGCCGGCCCGGTTGCCAGCCGGGCGGGGCGAGCTCGAAGCCGGCGAACTCGAAGGCCGGCGCCACGGTACAGCCGACCAGCGTCCAGGCACCTTCCGGACGCGCGCTCTGCCAGGCGCCGACGGGAACCACGACCTGCGGCCAGGCGCCCACGTCCACGCCGAGCCGGTGACTCGTGGTTTCCACGCCATCGAGTGAAAGCTCGAGCTTGAGCGCATCGCCGGCGTGGTAATGCCAGATCTCCACCGCATCGACCCGGTGCCAAGCGGATGTCTCCCCCGCCCTCAACAGGTAGTAGATGGAGGTGACCGCGCCGCGGCCGCCGTCCTCGGCGTGCGCGCGAAAGATTTCGCGGTAGTGGCCGCCCTCCGGGTGAGGTGCCAGCCCGTAGCAGGCGATGATCTCGTCGGCGCCCATCGGCGGCGGTTCTTCTCCGGTCCAGGCGGCTATGCCTTCCGGGATTCGGAGCCGCCGCCTGCTGTACTATACTCGGGCCATGGTGGCGCATACGCTAGCCAGGCGGCCACCGGATCGGGCTCAGGGGCTGGTGCAGGACATGCAGCACCGCATGGGCATAAGTATCTTCGCAGCGGCAGTGGCGGGGCTCACCGCGCTGACGATCTGGTCTGCGGCCGAGGCGGTAGAGGCGGAAATCCGGAGCTTCTCCTTCGGGTGCGAGACGCCGGACGGGCGCGTCGTCAAACCCCTGCACGGCGATATCGCAGGCGACACGTATACGGACCTGCCCGCGCAGCGTGCACAGTGCCTGGGCACCATCGACCGCAAGATCGCGCTCTGCTGGGAGAACACCCGGTTCGCGACGGAGGCGGAGACTCAGCTGTTCGCCGACTGTCTGCCGACGTTCCGCGACCAGGCGCGGGCCTGCGTCGGGCATTTCTCGTTCGAGCGCTCCAAGTGCGGGGACGAGGACCCGCTCCCGGTCGATGACGCGGCGGGCGAACGGGAGGACGAGGTCACGCTGGAAACCACGCGGGACGGGCGCTACAGGGTAAAGCCGGTAGATCGCCTGATGTCGGCAAGAGAAGCGGCCAATATCAGGACCGGCCCCAGCCCCGACTACGACATCGTGGGGACGGTGATGCGCGGCGACGAGCTGAACGTGACCGGCGAGATCCGGGGACGAGACTGGCTGCGGGTGGCGTACCCGCGCAGCGGCGATGAGGCGTTCATCTACGGTCCGCTCCTGAAGCTGGTGGCGCAGCAGCCGCGCTCGACGCCAAGCGAGCCGGCAACGCCGGAGTCCGAGACGCCAGCCGCCCCCCGGCCTTCGGGCCCGAGCTGGTCCATCGCGGAGAATCAGACCTGCGAGGTGTGGAACTACGGCAACAGGGACTACGAACCGCTCACCTGGTCGGGCGCCTGCACGGACGGCAAGGCCTCGGGCAGTGGGCGCCTGATCTTTCGTGGCGGCGAGGGCGTGTACGACGGCGCCATGCGGGACGGCAAGATGCACGGAAGCGGGGTGCTGGACTGGACCAACGGCTTTCGCTACGAGGGCGAGCTTCGCGACGGCAAGCAGCACGGCCAGGGTACGCTCATCCAAGCCAGCGGCGATCGCTACGTGGGCGGATGGCGCAACGGCCGGCCCCACGGAGAGGGCACCTACACGCAAGCCGACGGCACAACTTTCGAGGGCGCCTGGCGCGACGGTTGCTTCGGAGACCGCGCGAGCCGCTGGGCCTCGATCGGGACGACGGCAGCGGCCTGCGGCTTCGAGTAGCCGCTTAGCCGGACGAAGAGGAGAGGGTCACCCGGCCGGCCTCCCAATCGTCCGTGATTTCAGTGGCGGGGACGCCGGCGGCGTCGACGGCGGACAATTTCTTCTTGTTGAGCCACGCCTTGACCAACGCGTACCCCACGGAATACCCGGCACTTCGGGGCCACTCCGGATCGTTCCTTCGGCCAAACATCCAGTCATCGTGATCGAAGTCGGTTGCCGAGAGCAGCGGACGGGCGCGCTCAGCCATCATGTGCAGAGCCGCATCGTCGAGCGCCACCGCGTAGAAGGGCGTGGGCGCGCCGACCTCCTCCTCGAAGCATTGGGCGAGCCCCTCGCTGACGAAGCGGCTGCCGAGAGTATAGGTATCGGGCTCGCCCCCGCTTCGCATCCGCAACACGTGGTGCATTTCGTGTGCGAGCGTGCCGAGGATTCGCTGGGACCGCTCAGGATCGTGCAGCCGGGGCGAACCCGGATTGAACGTGATCGTGATGCGGCCGGGGCAATTTGCGTACCCATTGAAACCATACGCCGGTAGCGCCCAGGCTTCCGGCGCTACGACGATATCGAGGCGATCCAGCTGGATGAGAAGAGCGATCCGCTCGTGCGCAGCCTCAAGCTCGCGCATGATGTCGTCCTTGAGCTGCGCTGGGAGCTCGTCCATCGCATCGAGCACGTGGAATCTGATCGTCATGGCAGCCGCCCAGGGTCCTCCCTTACCCGCCTCCCGTCAGTAGCCCGCGAAGGCTGAAAGAGGAAATGCCGTCTGACGTGAGATCCATGCCCGGCCCGCCACGGGGGGAGGGTGACGCATGTCGGAACGCCCTTCACATGCTTTCGCAGGGCACGGTTCGAGTCCTATGATTGGCCCGTGGAGACCTTGTGCCGCGATTGCGGCCACCGGCCGCTGGGCTCAGCCGGCACATGCCCGGCCTGTGGGTGTACGCGCCTCCTGAGCCACACCGAGCTTCACGATCTCACCATCGCCCATCTCGACTGCGACGCCTTCTACGCCGCGATCGAGAAGCGCGACCGGCCCGAGCTTCGCGACCGCCCCGTGATCGTCGGCGGGCGCCACCGGGGCGTGGTCGCCGCCTGCTGCTACATCGCCCGCACCTATGGCGTGCGCTCGGCCATGCCCATGTTCAAGGCGCTGCGTGCCTGCCCGGATGCCGTGGTCGTCAAGCCCGACATGAAGAAGTACGCGGCGGTGGGGCGCGAGGTTCGCGCGATGATGCAGGAGTGCACGCCATTGGTGGAGCCACTCTCCATCGACGAGGCATTCATGGACCTCTCCGGCACCGAGGCCCTGCACCGGGCGAGCCCGGCGGCAACCCTGGCGGATCTCGCGCGCCGGGTGGAGGAGGCGCTCTCCATCACCGTCTCCGTCGGCCTCAGCTACAACAAGTTCCTGGCCAAGATCGCCTCCGATCTCGAAAAGCCGCGCGGCTTCGCCGTGATCGGCCGGGCTGAGGCCCGCGCTTTCCTCGCCGACAAGCCTGTGGGGCTGCTGTGGGGCGTGGGCGCGGCGATGCAGCGGCGCCTCGCGCAAGACGGCATCACGCGAATCGGCGAGCTCGCCCGCCTCGACGAGGCCACCCTCGTCGCGCGCTACGGCAAGATCGGCAAGCGGCTCTCCCTGTGCGCGCGTGGCGAGGACGACCGGGCGGTCAACCCGGAGCGCGAGACCAAGAGCATCTCGTCGGAGATCACGCTCAACGAGGACCTGTCCGATCCGGCCACGCTGCGCCCGATCCTGTGGCGGCTGACCGAGACGGTGGCGCGGCGCCTGAAGAAGGCGGGCCTCGCCGGCGGCGGGGTCACGCTCAAGCTCAAGACCGCCGACTTCCGCATCCTCACCCGCGCCCGCCGCCTCGGCGCCGCCACCCAATCGGCGGACGAGATGTTTCGCGCGGCCGAGCCGCTGCTCGCGCGCGAGGCAGACGGCCGCGCCTTCCGCCTGATCGGCATCGGCGCCCACGACCTCGCTCCGGCCGCGGAGGCCGTGCAGGGCGACCTCTTCGGCGGCGGGGCCCCGGAGGACGACAAGATCGACAAGGCGCTCGATGCGGTCCGCGAGAAATTCGGCGAAGACGCCATCGTCCGGGGCCGCTGCTTCGGCACCAGGCTCGTGCGCCAGGGCCCATCCAAGGTGGAGTGAACGAGAGAGCCTATCGCCGCATCCCGACGAAAGCCTGTGCGCTGATGCTGCCGAGGATGATCAGCCCGCCGACAAGGGTGAGGACGCTCGGCACCTCGCCGAACGCGAGCGCCACCCAGAGCGACGCGAACACGACCTCGGTGAGCGAGAGCACGAGCAGCTCGGCGGCGGGAACGTTGCGGGCGCCGATGGTCAGCATGAAGATGCCGGCGCCGATGACCAGCATCCCGTACATGGCGGCCAGCCCCACATCCACGAGCGGCGGCGCGAGGCCGGTGCCGCTCGCTGCCGCCATGATCCCGCTGAACACGACGGTGATGGCGGCGGCGATCAGGATCGACGGGCTCATGTCGGTGTGCCGGCCGCGCCGGATTGCGACCGAGAAGCCAGCAAATCCCACCGCCGAGGCGAGTGCTGCCAGATCGCCCAGGATATCGGCCTCCGCGAGCCCCTCACCGATCATGATCGTGACGCCCGCGATCACGCCGGCCATGGCAAACCACATCGAGCGGGCCACGCGCTCGCGCAGCACCATCCAGCCGATGAACGCCGCGAACAGCGGCGAGGCGCTGATCAGGAGCAGCGCATTCGCCACCGTGGAGTGCATCACGCCCCACACGTAGCCGGTGAAGGCGACCGCAAGGCCGAGGCCCGCGACCACGCCGGTCGAGCCTGCGCGGCGGATCGTCGGAAGCACCGGGCGGCCCGTGATGACCAGATAGACCAGGATCGCCAGCGCCGCGCCGAGGGAGCGGTAGAACAGGAATTGCCACGGGGTACTCTCGTCGGCGAGCCGGATGATCGGCCCGCCGAGGCTCATGCAGAGCCCGGCCGCGAGCACCCAGAGGCGGCCCGTGACGCGGCCGCGGTCGGGCCCGGAACCCAGGATCGTGGTCAAGAGGCCTCCCCACGAGCTGCGAGAGCGGCCGGGACGCGCAGAGGCGTCCGCCAGAATGGCGCCAGCATGCCCTTATCGGGGCGACTTGTCGCCGTCCGATTCCGTGTCCGAGCGCGGATCCAGCTCGTAGAGGGCGGGCGAGGTGCGCGGCACCGCCACGAAGCCTGCGCGGTCGTCCGGCGTCGGTCTCCGCCGCAGCACGAGGCGGACGATGGTGAACAGCGCGAGCGCCGCGTGGACGGAGGTCGTGAACATGAACAGGCCGCCGCTGCCGTAATACCCCATCAGGGCCGAGGCGATGAGCGGCCCGAGCGACGCGCCGAACCCGTAGACGAGCAGGAGCCCGCCGGCGGTCGCCACGAAGCGCGTGTCTTCCGCGTGGTCGTTCGCATGGGCCACCGACACCGCGTAGAGCGGCATGGCGAAGCCGCCGAAGGCGGCGGAGAGCCCGATCAGCAGGGTGGTCGACGGCTCCACCCAGGTGCTGAGCAGGACCCCGCTGGCCGCCGCGCAGAGCGTCGCGCCGACGATCACGAAGCGCCGGTCGATGCGGTCGGACACCAGGCCGAGCGGCCATTGCGCGACGGCGCCGGCAAGCGTCGCGCCCGCGATGAAGTAGACCAGATTGTCGATGTCGAGGCCGCTGCGGCTCGCGAAGACCGGACCAAGGGTCCAGAACGAGCCGTTCACCAGGCCGACGCTCAGGCACCCAACGAAGCCCACCGGCGAGAGGCGCCAGAGCCCCGCGATATCGAGGCCGATGGCGACAGGCCGGGGCGGCTCCGGCGCCCTGGTCAGGGACACCGGAACCAGCGCGATCGCGATCAGGATGGCGATCAGCGCGAACAGCTCGAAGCCCGCAGGGTCGTACGCCGTCAGCAGGAACTGCCCGGCCATCAGCACGCAGAGGCTGATGAAGGTGTAGGCCGACATGATCGCGCCGCGGTTGGCGGTGCCGGCGCGGTCGTTCAGCCAGCTCTCGATCACGACGTAGAGGCCGGCGAAGGCGAAGCCGACGAACAGGCGCAGCACCCCCCAGGCGATGGGGTCGATCAGGAAGACATGGGCAAGCGACGTGGCGGCGATGACGCTCGCGAGTGTGGCGAAGGTCCTGATGTGGCCGACGCGGCGCACCAGCAGCGGCACGTTGAGGCAGCCGAGAATGAAGCCCGCGAAGTAGACGGTGCCGAGCAGGCCGATCTCTAACGTCGAGAATGCCTCGATCTCGGCGCGCACGGGCAGGAGCGTGTTGATCAGCCCGTTGCCGGTGAAGAGGATCGCCGTGCTGAGCAGCAGCGCGGCGAGCTGTCGGAGCGTCGCGGTCATGACGATGCGGACATGGGGTGGCGGGCTCGTGCGAGCAACACAATTGTGCCGCTGCGAGAATAATTTATGGAGCGGTGGCAGAACCCTCAGGCGACGGTGACGGCCACCCGGTGCATGGCGTTGTTGAGATAGCCCTTCGGGTTCCAGGCGACGGCGAGGGGCTGGCTTACGCCGCTCGAATCCGTCGCCCTGGCCCAGATCTCGTAATAGCCGGGCCCAGGAAACTCGACTGCCGCATTCCAGTTCTGCCAGGCGCCGGGGTTCACCGGCGTATCGAGCGTCGTGCCGCTCCAGGTCGCGCCGAAGTCGATGGAGAGCTGGACGGCATCGACGGTCGCATCGCCCGCCCAGGCGTGCCCGCGCACGTCGAACGTTCGCGCCGCCGCCCTGCGTCCGGTAACGGGGTGTGTGATGAGCGACTTGACCGGCATCGACCCGATGATGACGAAGTCCTTCTCGTCGAGCGTCTCCCCCGGCGCCACCGGGCGGCGGGGAACGCGGTAGGAGGTGCCGGTCATCTTCGCCCCGTCGTGAACCCGGTCCCGCAGCCAGACCCGCGTGAGCCACTTCTGGGAGCACGCGCCGGGCCATCCCGGAAACACGAGGCGCAGCGGGGCGCCGTTCATGGGGTGAATGGGCCGGCCGTTCTGGGCGAAGGTGACGAGCGTGTTCGGGTCCATGGCTTTCGCGATGGGTACGCCCCGCGAGATCGGGTGCCGGCCCGCAGCACCGGAGAGGTGCGTGTCCGCGCTCTCGTGCGCGGTATAGACGACGCCGCTCTTCACGCCCGCCGCCTGGAGCACGTCGGCAAGGCGGACCCCGGTCCATTCCGAACAGGCAACGGCGCCGTAGGTCCACTGCGTACCGTCTGCCGGAGGATCGAAGAAGGCGCGCCCGTTGCCGGCGCATTCCAGCGTCAGCGCCGCGGTGACGACATCGAAGCGCTGCTTGAGGTCGTCGATGCCGAGCGTCAGCGGAGTCTCGACCAGGCCGTCGACGGTAAGGGTCCAGGCGGCTGCGTCGACGCTCGCAGGCGGGATTCCGTTGTTGCGGACGAAGTGCCGCTCGGTCGGCGTGATCGCGTCGTCGAGCAGGTGCGCAGGCGTCTCCGCGCTGAGCGGCCGGTCGTTGAGCACGATCAGGCCGTCCTTGCCCCGAATGACCGGTTCGTCGGCGAGCGCGACGGGAATGAGGTGCGCAGGCATGGTGCGGTGGAAGGGGATGGTGCCGCCGACCAGCGCCGCCATGGCTGCGAGCCCGGCACCTTTGAGAAACCCGCGCCGGTCGGGATGGGCGACGCGGCCGAACAGCAGGCGGTCGGCCTTGTCGGGATCCTTCCGATAGAGCTCGTGCAAGCTCGGGCTCGCAGAGGTCTTGCGCATTGCTCGCGTCGCGTTGAGTGCCGGTTCATACGATAGCCACAGTGGCGAGAAACGAACAGACGGCTCGTCCTGCCCTCGCCGCGTAGCCTCGGACACCGTGTACTCGGCTTGGTGTCGGTTGGTCCGCACGCCGCGACGGTGTTCAGTTAAACTGCAGGCCGACTGGCAGGCACGAATTTCAGGGGCGCTCGATATGACCGCAGACTACGAGACCATGACGCTCTCACGCGAAGGCCGGCTCGTCCGTATCGAGCTGACGCGGCCCGAGCGGTTGAACGCCTTCGCCATGACCGGCACGCGTGAGCTGCTCGATGCGGCCAACCGCCTCGCCGCCGACGAGGATGTCCGCATGGTGGCGATCATCGGCTCGGGCCGGGCGTTTTCCACCGGCATCGACCTCAAGGATCTCGCCGCCGGGCAGATCGAGCCAAGCTACTTCGACATGTGGGACAGGGCGCTCAGGGTGTTCGAGACGATGGACAAGCTCGTCCTCTGCCTGATTCACGGCTATGCGGTCGGCGGCGGCCTGCAGCTGGCACTGGCCTGCGATATCCGCGTCTGCACGCCCTCGGCGCAGCTCGGCCTGCCGGCGATTAAGGAAGGGCTGATTCCGGGCCTTGGGACCTTCCGCCTCGCGCGTTATGTCGGGCTCGGCCGAGCCAAGTCGTTGATCATCCGCGGCAACATGATCGACGGAACCGAGGCCGAGCGCATCGGCATGGTGGATCATCTGGTCGGTGAGGACACCTCTTTCGACGAGTTCGATGCCTTGGTCAGCGAGTACGCCAGCACCAACTCGACCGGCTGCCGGGCCTCCAAGCAGATGCTGCTGGACTGTTTTGACCTCGGGTGGGAAGCGTTCTTCCACAAGTACCTGGTACTGCAGGGCAAGGCCGTGGCCGCGCCGGACTTCGCCGAGGCCATGGCAGCCTACCGCGACGGCCGAGACCCGCGCTGGAAGTAAGCGCGCCCCAGCATCAGTTGGCGCCGGTACCCTCTCTCTTCGTGCGCATCTGCTTCGCGAATATGCGCGCAGCGGCGAAGGCGCCGTAAGTGGCGACGCAAAACGGCACGCAATAGGTCAGCCCGAGCTTGAACCAGTTGATCGCGCCGTCGCCGGTGATGTGATCGCCCTGGTTGATCATGTTCAGGATCGTTCCGACGATCGCGCCGACCATCAGCGAGTTGCGGATCACGGGCCACGAGAAGGTCCAGCGGAGCGGCGTCAAAGCGGGATCGTGCATGTCGGCTTGGCTCCGGTATTCTCTTCCGCCGGGCGCTCAGTTCAGTGGCGGTTGGCGGCTTCTTCGCATCGGAACGGGTGGGCCGGGTAGACGCCCATGATCCTCACCTCGCGCGAGAAGTAGTCGAGCTCGCTCAGGGCGCGCCCCAGACCGAGGTCCGCCGGATGGCCCTCGACCTCCGCGAAGAAGACCGTCGCCGAGAAGAGCCCGCCCACCATGTAGCTCTCCAGCTTCGTCATGTTCACGCCGTTGGTCGCGAATCCGCCCAGGCACTTGTAAAGCGCCGCCGGCACGTTGCGGCACTCGAACATGAACGACGTGATCGTCGGTCCCTCGTTGGGCTCCGGATCGAGCGGCTCCCGCGACAGCACCACGAAGCGCGTCGTGTTGTGCGGCTCGTCCTCGATGTCCGCCTCGATGATCGCCAGCCCGTAGGTCTCGGCCGCGAGACGAGACGCGATCGCGGCCCGGGTGGGATCTCCCGCCGCTGCCACCTCCGCAGCAGCGCCTGCGGTATCGGCATGCACCACCGGCAGCAGGCCGAGCCGCGCGATCAGTCTGCGGCACTGGGAGAGCGCGTGGACGTGCGAGTGCACGGTCTCGAGCCCGGAGGGATCGGTGCCGGGGCAGGCGAGGAGATTGTGGCGGACCCGCTCGAAGTGCTCGGCGACGATGTGGAGGTCGGATTCGGGCAGGAGCTGATGAATGTCGGCCACACGGCCGGCCGCCGAGTTTTCGATGGGGATCATGGCGAGGCCGGCGCGATCCTTGGCGACGGCGGCGAAGGTATCGCTGAAGGTCTTGCAGGGGAGCGTGGTCATCGCCGGGTAGCGTGCCACGCAGGCGGCCTCGGAGAAGGCACCCGGCGCTCCTTGGAAGGCGATCACGGTCGCCGGACCCTCGGTCCGCTCGCCGCTTTCGGTTGAGACTTTCGATGGAGACATGGGCAGGCGCCTGGCGGGTACGGGCGGCCGGTGCCGGCGCCCCTTCGACAGGCGCCGGACTATCCGCTCAGGGCGAGGGCGTGTCAACGCGGGCGATGCCGCCGGTGCGGGATGCGCTATGGTTGGGCACTGCAAGAGGGATGCCATGAACCAGCCCGTTCAGCCCCCAAGCCCGGACGAACTCGACCCCATCGAGATCGCGAGCCGCGACGAGATCGCGGCGCTGCAGCTCACACGACTGCGGGCGACACTGGAGCGCGCCTACGACAACGTGCCTCACTACAGGAGGTGTTTCGACAAGGCATGCGTGAGCCCGGCCGACCTCATGTCCCTCGAAGACCTCGCCAAGTTCCCGTTCACGGTCAAGGACGACCTCCGGCTCAACTACCCCTTCGACATGTTTGCAGTGCCGCGCGAGCAAGTCATCCGCATCCATGCCTCGAGCGGCACCACCGGCATTCCCACCGTCGTGGGTTACACGAGGAACGACCTCGACATGTGGGCCGGCCTCGTCGCCCGCTGCCTGCGCGCAGCCGGCGCGCGCGCCGGCGACATGGTGCACATCGCTTACGGTTACGGCCTCTTCACCGGCGGCCTCGGCCTCCACGCCGGCGCCGAGATGCTGGGCTGCACCGTGGTCCCCGCGTCAGGCGGGTTCACCGAGCGCCAAGTGGGCATGATCTACGACTTCGAGCCCCGGGTCATTGCCGTGACGCCGTCCTACATGCTGGCGATAGGCGACGAGTTCGAGCGCCTGGGGCTGGACCCGCGGCGCTGCTCGCTGCAGATCGGCATTCACGGTGCCGAGCCCTGGACCGAGGCGATGCGCGATGAGATCGAGGCTCGCTTCGCCATGCAAGCGATCGACATCTACGGGTGCTCCGAGGCGATCGGGCCCGGCGTATCCATCGAGTGCGTGGAGAGCAAGGACGGTCTCCACATCTGGGAGGACCACTTCTACCCCGAGATCATCGATCCCGAGACCGGCACCGTGCTGACCGATGGCGAGGCGGGAGAAATGGTTATCACGTCCCTCACCAAGCAAGCGTTCCCCATCATCCGCTACCGCACCCGTGACCTCTCCCGGCTGCTGCCGGGCACCGCGCGCTCCATGCGGCGCATGCAGCGGGTCACAGGACGCAACGACGACATGCTGATCATCCGCGGCGTCAACCTGTTCCCGCCGTTCATCGAGGAGATCGTGCTCGAAGACCGGCGTCTCTCGCCGCACTACTATCTGGAAGTGCGGCGGCCGGACCGCCTGGACGAGTTGACTGTCGTCGTCGAGGCCAAGCCCGGTGCCGCCGATGACGAGACGCGACGAGCGGCGGGGCGCGATCTCGCCGGCCGAATTCGGTCGCTGATCGGCATCGGCAGCAAAGTCACGGTCGGAGAGCCTGGCTCGATCGAACGCTCGGCCGGCAAGGCCAAGCGCATCGTCGACCTGCGCCCGAAGGAGTAACCCTTGCCACGAGAATTGGCATGGATAGCGGGGAGCGGCGCGCCCTATAGTCCCTGCATCGCACGCGGCATCGCAGGGTGGCCGCCGTCGCCCGCCAGACAGTGGATACGATGATCGACTTCCGGACTCACCCGGACCAATACCGGCACTGGCGGCTCGCCGTGGACGGCGATATCGCCACGCTCGCGCTCGACGTGGACGAGGCCGGCGGCATCGCGGGCGACTACGCGCTGAAGCTCAACTCCTACGATCTCGGCGTGGATATCGAACTGGCGGATGCCGTCCAGCGGCTCCGCTTCGAGCATCCGGGCGTGCGGGCGGTGGTGCTGACCTCGGCGAAGGAGCGCGTGTTCTCCGCCGGCGCGAACATCCCGATGCTTTCGCGCTCCTCGCACATCGACAAGGTCAACTTCTGCAAGTTCACCAACGAGACCCGCAACGCCATCGAGGACGCCTCGGCGAACGCGGGCCAGCGCTGGATGACCGTAATCGCCGGCACCGCCGCAGGCGGCGGCTACGAGCTCGCGCTCGCGACCGATCACATTCTTCTGGTGGACGACGGGTCCACCGCCGTGTCGCTGCCCGAGGTGCCGCTGCTGGCTGTGCTGCCGGGCACCGGCGGGCTCACCCGCGTCGTCGACAAGCGCTGCGTGCGCCGCGACCGCGCCGATTACTTCTGCACGACCGGGGAGGGCGTGCGCGGGCGCCGCGCGCTGGAGTGGAAGCTGGTGGACGAGCTGGTGCCGCGCTCGCGCCTCGACGACGCCGTTGCCAGCCGCGCAGCCGCGCTTGCCGAAGGCTCGGACCGGCCGGCCGATGCGAAGGGAGTTGCGTTGCCGCGTCTCGAACGCACGGTGGACGACGACGACATCGCGTATCGCCACGTGCGCGTCGCGCTTGACCGGACACAGGGCACAGCAACCCTCACGGTGGCCACGCCGGACGCGCCGCCGCCTGCCGAGGCGAAAGCGATCCACGCCGCCGGCGCCGACTTCTGGCCGCTGGCGCTCGCCCGCGAGCTTGACGACGCGATCCTGCACCTGCGCTTCAACGAGCCGGCGCTCGGCACCTGGATCCTCAGGACGACGGGAGCGGCCGATCACGTCGCGGCGGCCGACGCTGCGCTTGCAGCCAACGCCCGCGACTGGCTGGTGCGCGAGATTACGCTCTACCTCAAGCGCACTCTCAAACGCCTCGACGTGAGCGCGCGCAGCCTGGTCGCGCTGATCGAGCCGGGCTCCTGCTTCACGGGCACGCTGCTGGAGCTCGCGCTCGCGGCCGACCGGAGCTTCATGCTCGACGGCACGTTCGAGGGTTCTAACGAGGCGCCGGCGACGGTGCGGCTCACGGCGATGAACGCCGGCCCGTTGCCGATGGCGAACGGGCTCTCGCGGCTCGCCAGCCGCTTTCTTGGCGATGACGCCGCGCTCGCCGCCGCACAGGATGCCGTGGGCGACGACCTCGACGCCGAGGCGGCGGACGCCCTCGGGCTCGTCACCTTCATCCCCGACGACATCGACTGGGAGGACGAGGTGCGAATCGCCGTCGAGGCGCGCGCGGCCTTCTCGCCCGACGCGCTCTCCGGCATGGAAGCCTCGCTCCGCTTTGCTGGACCGGAGACCCTGGAGACCAAGATCTTCGGCCGCCTCTCGGCCTGGCAGAACTGGATCTTCCAGCGCCCCAACACCGTCGGCCCCGACGGGGCGCTCAAGCTCTACGGGTCGGGCGTGCAGCCGACCTTCGACCGCAACCGCGTCTAGCCCCAGGGAACCGAGCCTGATGCAGGTCGACTACAACGAACGCATCCCCAACAACGTGAGCCTCGCCGACGACCGCCGCCTGCTGCGCGCGCTGGAGCGCTGGCAGCCGGCCTACCTGGACTGGTGGCGGGAGCTTGGCCCCGTCGGCGCACTGCAGCACGATGTCTACCTGCGCACCGCCATCGGCGTGGACAGCGACGGCTGGGCGCACTTCGACTTCGTCAAGATGCCCGACTACCGCTGGGGCATCTTCCTGGCCGAGCCCGAGCCCGACCGGCGCATCAATTTCGGCATTCACAAGGGCGAGCCCGCATGGCAGGAGCTGCCCGGCGAGTACCGCGCGGAGTTGCGGCGCCTCATCGTCATTCAGGGCGATACCGAGCCCGCGTCGGTGGAGCAGCAGTGCCGCCTGGGGCTGAGCGCGCCCTCGCTCTACGACCTGCGCAACCTCTATCAGGTCAATGTCGAGGAAGGCCGGCACCTCTGGGCGATGGTCTACCTGCTGCACGCCTTCTTCGGGCGCGACGGACGCGAGGAGGCGGAGGAACTGCTGGCCCGCCACGCGGGCGATGCCGACAAGCCGCGCACGCTGGAGGCCTTCAACGAGCCGACCGACGACTGGCTCTCGTTCTTCATGTACACCTTCTTCCAGGACCGCGACGGCAAATTTCAGCTGTGCGCGCTGGCGGAATCCGGCTTCGATCCGCTCTCCCGCACCTGCCGCTTCATGCTGACCGAGGAGGCGCACCACATGTTCGTGGGCGAATCCGGGGTCATGCGCATTGTCCAGCGCACCTGCGAGAAGATGCGCGAGCACGACACCGACGATGTCGGCCCCTATGGCGCCGTGCCGCTGGCGCTGCTGCAGAAGTGGATCAACCTCCACTACTCGATCTGCCTCGATCTGTTCGGCGCGGAGGAGTCCACCAACGCCGCCAACTACTACTCGATGGGGCTGAAGGGCCGCTACCAGGAGACCAGGATCGACGACGACCACGTGCTCGCGGAGCGCACGGTCGCGGTGCCGGCCCTGGAGGGCGGCCAGGTGGGGTCGAAGGAGGTGACGGCGCTGAAGGCGATGAACGAGACCCTGCGCGATTCTTACGTCGCCGACAGCCAGCGCGGCCTCGACCGCTTCAACAAGGTGATCCGGACATTCGACATCGACTTCGCGCTGCGCCTGCCGCACCGCGCCTTCAACCGAAACATCGGCGCCTTCGCCGGCATCCACGCGGCGCCCGACGGCACGCTGGTGGACGCGGCGACGTGGGCGGCGAGGCGGGACGCGTGGCTGCCGAACGCGGCGGACCGCGCCTTCGTCGAATCCCTGATGCACCCGGCGACCGAGCCCGGCGCCATGGCCGGCTGGATCGCGCCGCCGAAGCGCGGCATTCACGGCCAGCCGCTCGACTACCGCTACGTCGAGTTCCATTAGTCAAGGCCGCACGCCCGGAGCGAGAGGCTCATGCCGGAACCCCCGCCGCCATCGCTGCTGAAGCGCGAAGGGCGGGACACGATCGCCTACCGGGCGATGGCGGGTGCGTCTCCGGGCGTGATGTTCTGCGGCGGCTTCATGTCGGACATGACCGGCACCAAGGCCACGACGCTGGAGGCCCATTGCCGCAGCACGGGCCGCGCCTTCGTGCGCTTCGATTATGCCGGCCACGGGCAATCGGGCGGCGCGTTCCGCGACGGCACCATCGGCGGCTGGCGGGACGACGCGCTGGCGGTGCTGGACCGGGTCGCCATGGGCCCGCAAATCCTGGTCGGCTCCTGCATGGGCGGCTGGATCGTGCTGCTGCTGGCCCAAGCGCGGCCGGAGCGCGTGGCCGGCCTGGTCGGCGTCGCGGCGGCGCCCGATTTCACCGAGGACCTTATCTGGACCACGCTCGACGACGAGGGGCGGCGGACCCTGACCGAGACCGGCGAGATCGTGATGCCTTGCGACTATGGCGACGACCCCTATCCCATCACCATAGGCCTGATCGAGGAGGGCCGCGATCACCTCCTGCTGGGTGCGCCCATCGCGCTCACGCGCCCGATCCACCTGTTGCAGGGCATGCGCGACGAGGACGTGCCGTGGCGGACGGCGCTGCAAATCGCCGAGCAGGTGGAGAGCGAGCGGGTCACTGTCGAGCTGATCAAGGACGGCGATCATCGCCTCTCGCGGGACGAGGACCTGGCCCGCCTGTGCGCGGCGGTGGAGGGGATCGCCCGCGCTGACGCGGCTTCAAATGATGGTGAGCGCGGCTGACGGCGCTATGCAGCGCGTCGGCCGCTCACTATCTATGTCCTCGTACGGGCGATCCAGAGACACTGGAGCAACGGCCATGACAGGTATCGGAATCCTCGGGCGCCTCACCGCCGCCGTCGTCATCGTCGGCATCGCGACCTTGGGCAGCACCGTGATCGCCGCGGAGGGAGAGACGCTGCGCGCGCTGGATCAGCGCAGCGACGGGAGCCGCGTGCTCAACCTGGTGGTGACCGACGGGCCGATGGAGCCACCGCCCATCGCCTTCCTCGACGAGGCCGGCGAAGCGCGGAGCCTGGCCGACTATCGCGGCACGCCCGTCGCCGTGCACTTCTGGGCCACGTGGTGCTTCCCCTGCCGGGCCGAGATGCCGACCATGGACGCCCTGCAGCGGGAGCTCGGCGACGAGCTGGTGATCCTGCCGCTTTCGCTCGACCGCGGCGGGGCCGAGCTCGTGCGCAACTACTACAACGACCACGACCTCACCACGCTCCCGATCTTCATCGACGAGAAGATGGCGGCGGGGCGCGCGCTCCGGGTGCACGGCATCCCGGCCACCGTCTTCTTCGACGGCGAGGGCGCGGAGGTCGCGCGCGTGCTCGGCGATCGCGACTGGAGCGATCCGGACGTGGTCACCCTGGTACGCGCCATCGCCCAGTAGCGGCACAGACCGGGGCGCGGCCGCCGCAGGCCACAGAACATGGACGTCTCCGCCATCGGCATCGTCTCGGTCTTCGTCGCGGGGTTGATCTCGTTCCTCTCGCCCTGCGTGCTGCCCTTGGTGCCGGGATACGTCTCCTACGTTGCTGGCGGCTCGCTCGAAGAGCTTCGGGACGAAGAGGGGCTTTCCCGCCGCCGGCTGGCGGCGATGATGCTGAGCGCATTCTTCGTCCTCGGCTTCACGGCGGTGTTCGTAGCCCTCGGCGCGAGCGCCAGCGCCGTGGGCGGATTTCTGCTCCAGCACAAGACGATCTTCGAGTATGCCGCAGGCGGGTTGATCGTCGTCTTCGGCATCTATCTCACCGGCCTGGTCAGAATCCCGTTCTTCGGGCGCGAGGCACGCTTCGCCGGACGTCTCGCAGGCGGCAGGCCGGCGAGCGCGTTCCTGCTGGGCGCGGCCTTCGCCTTCGGCTGGACCCCCTGCATCGGGCCGGTGCTGGGCGGCATCCTCACGCTCACCGCAACGTCGGCCGATGTCGGCCGCGGCGTCGCCCTGCTGGCGGTCTACTCCCTGGGGCTCGGGGTGCCGTTCCTGATCGCGGCTGCGTTCACCGGATTCTTCCTCCGCCACATGAGGCGTATCAGGAAGATCAGCAGGCCACTGCAGATCGGCGCCGGGGTCATCCTGGTGGCTATGGGGGCAGCCCTGATCACCGGCTACCTCAGCTCCTTCGCCTTCTGGCTACTGGAAGCCTTCCCCGGTCTCGCAGCGATCGGATAATCCGAATTTTTAGTTCGCTTGGGGCGTCGGCTCGGAGAGTGCGTCAGGACCGGGTGCGGTCGCGCAGCAGGTCGCGGAGAACGCAGAGTTCGTCGAGAACTTGGGCGGCGCGAGCGCGGTCTTCGGGAGCGAGAGGGCTTTCCGCCTCGATCGTATCGGGTACCAACGGTGGGGCGCCCGGTCTCGAGGCCCGCTCCCGCAGCAGCTTCTGCACGCCGCGCACGGTGTACCCCTCGGCATGAAGCAGGTGCCGGATGTGGCGCAGCAGCGCGACATCCTCGGGCCGGTAGTAGCGGCGCCCGCCGCCCCGCTTGAGCGGCCTGACCTGCGGGAACTTGGTCTCCCAGAAACGCAGGACGTGCTGCGGCACGGCGAGCGCCTTCGAAACCTCGCCAATGGTTCGGAACGCATCCGGCGACTTCGGAATGCCCGCGCCCGCGGGCTCGGCACCCTGCATAATCTAGGAAGAAGCCGGCCCGTCGGGCCGTTCGCTATCCCACACCGTCTCCACGCCCTCGCCCTCCTCGCCGGGCGCGAGCGAGCCATTGATGCGGTCCTTCAACACGTGAGATGCGCGGAATACTAGGACCCGCCGCGGCAGGATGGGCACTTCCTCGCCGGTCTTGGGATTGCGGCCGATGCGCTGGCCCTTCATCCGCGCGCTGAAGCTGCCGAACGAGGAAATCTTCACCGGCTCGCCACGCGCCAGCGCATCGCCGATCAGGCCGAGGACCGATTCGACCAGATCAGCAGATTCCTTCCGTGACAGGCCGATTTCGCGGAAGACAGCCTCGGCGAGATCGGCGCGGGTGACCGTTCGCCCGGCCATTGTCTCCCGCCTCCCTTTATGTTCGCGCCACGGTACTGCCTCGGCGCCGGACCGTCAACCGTCGTGAGCAAGCCGGGCCAGGGGCATTGCTCAATTGTTATACTTCTACAGCGTCTTAGAGACGAATGACGCCTGCGCCCCAGACCAGCCCGCCGCCGATCGCCTCGACAACCAGCAGATCGCCCGGCCGGATCCGTCCTTCGTCGATGCCGGCCTTGAGCGCGAGCGGGATGGAGGCGGACGAGGTATTGGCGTGGCGGTCCACGGTCACGATCGTCTTCTCGGCTGGAATTCCGAGCTTCTTGCCGGTTGCGTCGATTATCCGGCGGTTGGCCTGATGGGGGACCAGCCAGTCGACATCGTCGGCGCCGACGCCGGCGGCCTTCAGCGCCTCGCCCGCGATCTCCGCCAGATTGGCCACGGCGTGACGGAAGACCTCGCGTCCCTGCATCCTCAGATAACCCGAGGTCTGGGTGGAGGAGACGCCGCCGTCCACATAGAGCGCCTGGTAATGGCGCCCGTCGGAGCGCATGCGAACAGAGAGCACGCCGCGGTCAGCCGTGGTGCCGGCACCGGTGTCTGCACGCAGCACGGCCGCGCCGGCGCCATCGCCGAAAAGCACGCAGGTCTGGCGGTCGTCCCAATCGAGGATACGCGAATAGGTCTCGGCTCCGACAATGAGCGCCGTCTCGGCGGCGCCGCTCCGGACCATACTGTCGGCCACCGAAAGTGCGCAGACGAAACCCGCACACACGGCTTGGACATCGAAGGCGATGCCGCCGGTCATGCCGAGCCTTGCTTGCACCTTGGTCGCGGTAGCCGGGAACGTGTTGTCCGGCGTGGACGTCGCCAGCACGAGCAGGTCGAGAGAGTCCGCTGAGACGCCCGCCGCGTCCAGCGCCGCCCGGCTCGCCGCGCAAGCGAGGTCGGAGGTCAGCTGGTCATCGGCCGCGACGTGGCGCTGCCTGATGCCGGTTCGGGTCTTGATCCACTCGTCGCTGGTGTCGATGCGCGCGCTGAGCTCGTCGTTGCTGAGCACGCGCTCGGGGAGGTAGGCGCCGCAGCCGACTAGGCGGGAGCGGCGCATGGCTAAAGCGCGGCCCTCTTCGGCTCCGGCAGGTCGGCAAGCTGAAGGCGCGACAGCTCGTCGATAATCTTGGGATTGATTCCCTGGCTCACCATGTCGAAGGCGACGCCGATGGCGTTGGCGAAGCCCTTGTGATCGGTGCCGCCGTGGCTCTTCACCACGACCCCGTTCACGCCCAGGAACATGGCGCCGTTGTAGGCGCGGGGGTCGACCCGCTCCCGGAGTAACCGGAGTGCCGGCCGCGCCAACAGGTAACCGAGCCGCGAGAACAGCGAGCGCCGGAACGCGCTCTTCAGATACTCGGTATAGAGGCGCGCCGTGCCCTCCGCCGACTTGAGCGCAATGTTGCCGGCGAAGCCGTCGGTGGCGATCACGTCGACCGTGCCGGCGGCGATGTCGTCGGCCTCGACGAAGCCGTGGAATTTGATCGGCAGGCCGGAATCCCGGAGCGTCGCAGCCGCCGTGCGGATGGTCTCCGAGCCCTTCAGATCCTCGGTGCCGATGTTGAGCAGGCCCACCGTAGGTTCCCGCACGCCCAGAACGTTGCGTGCGAAGACCTCGCCCATCACGGCGAACTGCGCGAGAGTTGCAGAATCGCAGTCGATGTTGGCACCGAGGTCGAGCATCACACTCTCGCCCCGCACCGTGGGGAAGACCGACCCCATTGCGGGCCGCCCTATCCCCGGCAGGGTCTTGAGCGTGACCTTGGCAAGCGCCATGAGCGCGCCGGTGTTGCCCGCCGAGACGACCCCGTCCGCCGCATTCTCCCCCACCGCGTCGATGGCGAGCCGCATGCTCGATGCCTGGCGCTGGCGCAGCACCTGAACGAGCTTGTCGTTGTCGGCGATCACCTCTTCGGCATGGTGGACTGTGCTGACGGACTTCAGGCGCTTGAATTTCGCCAGACCCGCAGTAATCGCCGACTCCTTGCCGAAGAACTTGAAGCGGAGCTGCGGATAGCGCACACGGGCGATGTTGGCGCCCCTGATCACCACGTCGGGAGCGCCGTCGCCACCCATTGCATCGAGGGCGATTACGATCTCCGAGTTGCTCATCAGCGGGCCTTCGTGTCGGCCTGGTGTGGGCTAGGCCTCGCCCTCGATCACTTCGCGGCCCCTGTAGTAGCCGCAGGCCCGGCACACGTGGTGGGGGAGCTTGTGCTCGCCGCAGTTGGGGCATTCCGTCGGGTTGGCCTTGGCCAGCGCGTCGTGGGAACGACGGCTGCCGCGGCGGGCGCGGGACACTTTTTTCTTCGGGACGGCCATGGACAGGTTCTCATCGCTTGACTGCACCGGCGCCGCGCCGTCGCTTCAACGGCAGCGCGCCAATTGCGCCGGCACTACACAATAGAGTCGCACATTACAACTTGCTTTTCAGTTGGCCAAGCGCCGCGAAGGGTCCGGCGTCGGAGTCGTTGTCGAGAGTGCCCTCCTCGGCTTCGTTTTCGCCCGCCGCGTAGGTGAGTGGCACAGCGGGCGCATCCGGGTGGCGCGGATAGGGGTCGAGGATGAGGGCAAGATGCTCCACCACCAATTCGCCTGCATCGATACCGTCGGCGGGCAGCGGTTCGGCCTCTTCGCCCTCCGGCAACACCTCGACCTCATGCTCGGGCTGCCCGGCAGGCGTTGGTGCGTAGAGGGCGGAGATGGGCTCGCTCACCGAGCGCGGCACGGGCTCGAGCGTCACGACACAACGCTGAACCAGCCGCGCGGCAAGCGTCCCGCTCACACGGATGGCACCGCCGGCCTCATCGGCCAGCGCGAAGCGGAACTCTGCAGTAAGCGCTTCCAACGACAGCAGGTCCAGGCGGCGCGCGAGCGCCTCCCTCTCCGCCTTGCCCGCCTCGAACGCGAGAGTAAGGCCGGAGCGGCCCACCTCGTCTGCCGTGACCAGGCGCCGGTCTCCGGCGTCGGCAGACCCTTTGGCGCTCATTGGCCACCCTCCGCGGCAGCCGCGAGCGGGGGCACAGGCGGCAGCCCAACCTCGCCGCCGAGCAGCGCGTCGGCGCTTTGGCCATCGAGCGCGTCCAGCATCGTCTCGACATAGTGCGCCATCGCCTGCAGGCGGGCGGCAGGTGGCGGCGCGTTATTGAAGACGTTGCGCTCCAGCGCCTCGGCGATGGCATGGCGGCGTTCCGTCCCCGGTGCCTGGTCGAAGGCCTCGTCATAAGCCTTGGCGCGCCCATAGAAGGCGCGTGCCATCTGTTTCACCCGCTTGCCGACGCGCAGGTCGCCGACGCCCATCTCCCGCAGGCTCTGGTCCATGTCGTCGAACATCACGTCGAAGAGCGCCTGGCTCAACTGGCGACCCGGTTCGCCGCACCGGCGCAACCTGCGCATCAGGGGCACCACGTGCAGGACGATGAGGTCGAAGCGACCGTCGAGCGTGTCCGCGACGCCGCCTTCTGTGTAGAGGGTGGGAACGCGCGCCTGACGCACGGCAACCGAGTAAAGACGGCGGGCCGCCTCGCGCCGGCGCCTGCGCCCCTTCAGATGGCGCCAGATGTGTCCAACCGCCATGACGGCCCGTTCCGCCCTGCCCCGCGCGCGCCGTTGACACGCTTCGACAACGCGCTCAGGTTGGCGTCGCTTAGCGAATGGAGGCGATGACTATGGTGCTTCGGCGCGGCCACGCTGAAATCCTCCCGGCGCACGGGCGCAGCCGACGCGCCCGCCACATGGTGCTCGGCTGCGCGCTGGCGGCGGCGCTGCTGGCCGGCTGCACGCCGCAGGTTCACCAGCAAGGCCACGTCAGCGACCACGAAGCCCTGGCCGAGATCAAGCCCGGCATGCAGACCCGCGAGGAGGTCGCGCGCTTGCTGGGCACGCCGTCGGCGGTGGGAACCTTCGACGACCAGCGCTGGTACTACATCAGCCGCCGTACGGAGACGGAGGCGTTCAACGCCCCCGAACTGGTCGACCAGAGCGTCATCGTGATCGACTTCGACGAAAACGGCGTCGTGGCCGAGGTTTCTTCGGTTGCGACCGAAGAAGCGCGGGCGGTCGTGCCGGTCGACGAGGAGACCGCGACGCGCGGCCGCGATATCGGCCTGCTGGAGCAGCTTTTCGGAAACATCGGCCGGCCGACTGCGCCCGGCCAGTAGGGCGTCTTCTCCCGCCGCTCCCCCTCCCGCGCTTCGCTGCATCAACCGGCGACGAACTTCGCGATGATGGCCAGCAGCAGGATCGCCACGATGTTGGTGATCTTGATCATCGGATTGATGGCGGGCCCGGCCGTGTCCTTGTAAGGATCGCCCACCGTATCGCCGGTGACTGCCGCCTTGTGGCTGTCCGAGCCCTTGCCTCCGTGGTTGCCGTCCTCGATGTACTTCTTGGCGTTGTCCCAGGCTCCGCCGCCGGCGGTCATGGCGATGGCGAGGAAGAGCCCGGTCACGATCGTGCCCATGAGCGCAGCACCCAGCGCCGAGAAGCCGGCGGACTGGCCCGCGATCGCCCAGATCACGATGTAGAGCAGGATCGGCGCGAGGATCGGCAGCAGCGAAGGCAGGATCATCTCGCGGATGGCCGACTTGGTGAGCAGATCGACCGCGCGGCCGTATTCCGGCTTGCCGGTCCCTTCCATGATGCCGGGGATCTCCCTGAATTGCCGGCGCACTTCGAGCACCACGGAACCCGCGGCACGGCCCACCGCGAGCATCGCCATGGAGCCGAAGAGGAAGGGCAGCAGGCCGCCGAAGAATAGGCCGACCACCACGTAGGGATTGCTCAGCGAGAAGTCGAGCTCCACCCCCGGGAAGTATCGCGTGACGTCCTCGGTGTAGGCGGCAAAGAGCACGAGCGCAGCGAGCCCCGCCGAGGCGATGGCGTAGCCCTTGGTCACCGCCTTGGTGGTGTTGCCGACCGCGTCAAGCGCGTCGGTGGTCTTGCGCACGTCCTCGTCCAGCTCCGCCATCTCGGCGATGCCGCCGGCGTTGTCGGTTACCGGACCGTAGGCATCCAGTGCCACCACCATGCCGGCGAGCGCCAGCATCGCGGTCACCGCGATCGCGATGCCGAAGAGGCCGGCGGCGAGGAAGGCGAGGATGATTCCTGCGGCGATGATGATTGCAGGGATCGCCGTCGCCTGCATGGAGACGGCGAGCCCCTGGATGATGTTGGTGGCATCGCCCGTGGTCGACGCCTTGGCGATGCCGCGCACCGGACCGAACTCGGTCGACGTATAGTATTCGGTGACCCAGATCATGAGGCCGGTCACCACCAGTCCGATCAGCCCGCAGAGGAAGAGGTCGAGGCCCGAGGCCGTCACGCCGCTCACGGTGAACTCGGTGCTCCAGCCCACCACCCAGTCGGTGATGGGATAGAACGCTACGGCGGACAGCACCGCCGAGACCAGGAAGCCCCGATAGAGCGCAGGCATGATCTTCTGGCTCTTGCCGAGGCGGACGAAGAAGGTGCCGATCACCGAGGCCAGGATGCAGGCGCCGCCGATCGCCAGCGGATAGAGCATGAGAGATTGCTGCAACTCCCCGGTGAAGAACACCGCAGCCAGCAGCATGGTGGCGACGATGGTGACGGCGTAGGTCTCGAAGAGGTCGGCCGCCATGCCGGCGCAGTCGCCCACGTTGTCGCCCACATTGTCAGCGATCACGGCCGGATTGCGCGGGTCGTCCTCAGGAATGCCGGCTTCCACCTTGCCCACCAGATCGGCACCGACGTCGGCGCCCTTGGTGAAGATGCCGCCGCCCAGCCGCGCGAAGATCGAGATCAGCGAGCCGCCGAAGCCGAGCGCCACCAGCGCCTCCAGCACGATCTTGGTCTCGACATCCGCGATCAGCAGGATCGCATAGTAAACCGCGACGCCGAGCAGGCCGAGACCCACTACCAGGAGGCCAGTGATCGCACCGGAGCGGAAGGCGACGCCGAGCGCCGGCTTGAGCCCGCCAGTCCTGGCCGCATCGGCGGTCCGCACATTCGCCCGCACCGAGACATGCATGCCGATGTAGCCGGCCGCGCCGGAAAGAACCGCGCCGATGAGGAAACCGATGCCCACCAGATAGCCAAGCAGCCCGGTCAGAATGCCGAACAGCACCAGGCCGACCAAGCCGATGGTGATGTACTGGCGGTTGAGGTAGGCCCGCGCGCCTTCCTGCACGGCACCGGCGATCTCCTGCATGCGCTCGGTGCCGGCGCTTGCGCTCAAGACCGACCGAGTGGCGTAAAGACCATAGGCGAGCGCGACGAGTCCGCTGGCCACGGCAAACCAAAGGATTGCTGACATGGTGGCAACCTCATTGAGCGATGGGGAGAAAGGCGCGTGTGCACGCTGCTGCGCACGCCGGGGCGGCCCCGCCGGCGCGCCGGAAAATAGAAGAAGAGCGCGGCGAGCGCAACCGGCGCCGGGCTGGTGCCGGCCGGGGTCGCTGGTATAGTGCGCGCGGTTTCAGACCCGGGAGAAGACGAATGAAGCTGTTGCGCGTGGGCGAGGCGGGCGCCGAACAGCCGGCCGCGATGCTGGACGACGGAACCATCATCGACGTATCGAGCGCGGTCGGCGAGATCGACGGCGCCTGGCTCGAGAGCGGCGGCGTCGACCGGCTGGCGAAAGCGTTGGCGAACGGCACCGATCGTTTTCCGCGCGTGGAGCCCGGCACACGGATCGGACCGCCGGTCGCGCGGCCCGGCCACATCATCGCCATCGGCCTCAACTTCGCCGACCACGCCAAGGAGGCGGGGATGGACATTCCGACCGAGCCGGTGGTCTTCTCCAAGGCACCGAGCTCCTACAGCGGGCCGGACGACGACGTGCTGATCCCGCGCGGCAGCACGAAGACCGACTGGGAGGTCGAGCTCGGCGTGGTGATCGGCCGCACCGCCGAATATCTGCCTGACGAGGCGGCAGCGATGGACCACGTCGCCGGCTACTGCATCAGCAACGATGTCTCCGAGCGCGACTTCCAGCTCCAGCGCGGCCCCACCTGGATCAAGGGCAAGTCCGCCCGGACCTTCTGCCCGACCGGACCCTGGCTGGTCACGCCCGACGAGATCGCCGATCCGCAAAGCCTCGCCATGTCGCTCACCGTGAACGGCGAAGTGCGCCAGACCGGCAGCACGGCCACGATGATCTTCGGCGTCGCCCACCTGGTGCACTATCTCAGCCAGTTCATGGTGCTGGAGGCGGGCGATCTGATCTCGACCGGCACGCCGCCCGGCGTGGGCATGGGCATGAAGCCGCCGGTCTTCCTCAAGCCGGGCGACGTGATGGAGCTGGAGATCGAGGGCCTCGGCCGCCAGCGGCAGACGCTCCGCCAGGCCTGAGCCAGGGCGAATTTATTGTCCGCTCGTCGAGCGGGTTGAGCTGAAGCCTGGGCTGGCCATTCCGTTCTCGATGTGGCAGTGTGCCGTTCATGGCGACGCTGCCGATCCCGGATTCGTCCATTGATCTGCGCGAGGTCACGGT
>JAJEEP010000016.1 GCA_022820945.1 Alphaproteobacteria bacterium
GCGGGCCCGCTTGGGCCTGCCCGGCGTCTAGGCGCCGCGACGAATGGTTCCGCGAATGGATTTGAAGCGGTGCAGCGTGACGCGTCGGCCCCGCGCGAGGGGCCGGCGCGCTGCGAGACGAGGCGGTTGGCGATTACACGCGAGCCATCTTCACGGTCGCCGAACTTCACGGCCCGCCCTTACAGTTCCTTGGGCCAGGCCGCAGGGAGCGGAGCGACCGGAGGACCCGCAGGGTTGCTGGTGCGAGCACGCGTGACAGAATTGGGGGACACGACGGAAGAGGCTTCCATTTCATCACGCACGGCCTCTTCTGTTTCTTTGTTGCCCGCGGGCACGGTCCCGCCGGTGCAGACCAGGGGCGCGATGCGTGCGGCCAGGGCATGCGGACCGAAGATCACCAGGTCCTCGTTGAAGTCGCTGGTCTGGGAGACGACGACGGCGCACTCGATGCGCAGAGCAAAACATCGCCGACGCAGTCGAAGCGCAGCGCGCTCTCCCGCCTCGTCGTTGTCGCAGGCCACGACGATGCGGGCGATGCCCGTTGGCGGCGTGAAGGCACCGAGGCCACCGGCCGAGAGCGCGGCAGCGGCGGTGACGGTCGGCACGGCGGTAACGATGGAGAGCATCGTCTCGATGCCTTCCCCCACCAGCAGCGTGCCGGTGCTGGTGTCGCCGAAGCGGACGGCATGGCCGTGGACACGGCCGAGCGCCTTGCGCGGGAACGACACGTCTGCCTTCGCGGGATGCCGGGGATCGAGCCATGTCCGGTGGACGCCGACGATGGCGCCATGCGTGCGGCGCTCACCCGGATCGAGGCACTCACCTGGACCGGAGCGGTCCTCCGGACCAGGGTGTTCCCCTGCGTCGGCGGTGACGGCGGCAACAAGGGCCGGCAGGCGGCGCACGCCGCCGCCGTCGCGGTAGAAGAGAGAGGGATGGAAGCGCAGCGCGGGGAAGCGGCATCGGTGGATGGCGCGGGCCTTGAGGTACTCCTCGGCGTGGGTGCCGTCGATAGCGCGGCAACGCCGCCAGAGGCGTCGCGCCGCCTCGCAGGGGTCGTACGCGTCGGCCAAGCCCGCGGCCGGCGCTGCCGGCGCAGCCGGCAGGGCGAGGAAGGCGCGGGCTTCCGCCATGGCGTGGCCGAGCGGCACGCCGCCCATGCGGTGGCGGATGAGGTCGAGGAGATCGCCATGCGTGCCCTCGGCGGAGTCGGTCCACTTGCCGGGGACGCCGGGGGGCGCGAGGCGGACGAAGAGCGAGCGCCCGCGGGCGCCGCTAATGTCGCCTGCGGTCCAGTACCTGCCCTGCCTGCGCCCGTGGGGCAGGTAGGCGCGGCAGACTTCCTCGGCGCGCTCGCCGAGGGCCTTGGCGATCCGGGTGGCGTTCATTGGGCTCCCCCGCTCTGTCCAGAGAGTGCCCGGGTTTCGGCCGGTCTCGGGCTCTCGGCGGCGCGCGGGCGGCGGGGAGGCGCGCAGCGTACCCGCCGCGCTGCCCGGCGGGACGGGCTCTGTTCGTGCTGCATGGAAAAGGGGGCAAGCGCTCGCGCCGGCAATCAGCGCGGGCGCGGCCCCCAGGGTGCCGGAGGACGGCGGTGGTACCGTCAGGCGGCCATGTGCTGCTGCGCCAGCCGGGCGGGGTGCACCATCGGCATCGCGGGCGCGAGGTCGCGGTCGACGAGCAGCTCGGCCACTGTCGCGCGCACGGCGTGCGCATCCTCGACCGCCACGGGGCCTGCGGCATCGTCGTAGAGGTGGACGTAGTAGACCCCGTGATCGGGAGTGGTGTAGGCGGGCCGCTTCATGACGGTGCCGACGCTCTCGCCGTCTGCGGAGACGAGCCACTCGTCATCGCCGCATGAGCGGAAGGCGATGTCGTCGGCGGTGAGGCTGTAGCCGGACATGGCAGAACCTCCTGGACGAACGGCGCGCGGCGGCGCCCGGAGGGCGCCTGCCGCGTGCCATGGTTGAAAGGGGACGGGGCCGTGCCCCGCGCGGGAGATGACGCGGGACACGGCCCCCGGGGCGAGCGGGCGGGAGGGCACCCGCTGCGGGGGCGACCGATTCAGAAGGGAATCCCGGCGCCTTGGGAGTCGGCCGATGCGGGCGCCGCATCGTCACCGTTGGCCGGCGCGGCGCCGTTGCCGTTGGTGCCGGCAGGCTTGTCCAAAAGCTGCACGCGCCCACCGGGAACGAGCAGGATCTCGGTCGAAAACCGATCCGAGTCCTCGCCGTCCTTGCGCCACTTCCTGGTCTGCATCTTGCCCGAGACGTAGATCAGCCGGCCCTTCTTCGCGTGCTTCGCCAGCATGTCGATCAGACCGTCCTGGAAGGTGACGACGCGATGCCACTCTGTCTTGTCGATCCGCTCGCCGCCGGCACGCCTGTCGATGTACGACTCATCGGTCGCGATGCTCATGTTGGCGACGCGCCCGCCGGAGGCGAGGCTGTTGATGGTGACGTCCGCACCCAGGCGGCCAATGACTTCTGCGCGGTTCAATCCGAAACTCATCTTCGTGCTCCTTCGCGTGCGAGTTCTGACGATGGTTGACGAACGGGGCGATCTCTCTCGATCCACCTCCCGTTCACTACTCGAGAGCCACTCTCTTCCTCCCGGCCGCCGCCTGCCCCGACGCCCGCCGGGAGGGCGACGACCGGGCGGACCGCGCCTCCGATCGGTCCGCTGGCGATGGGGGATGTGACGGCGGCTCGGCATCGCCAGGCTGAGGGTGGCCCATCTGTAGGGATGCCTGCCCGCGGCGATGTCGCGTTCATGGCGGAGTGAGCGACATCAACGGAACATTGGCACGTACCTCGACCTGATCGGGGCGGAGCTTGGCGAAGACCAGGCACGCGGCCGCTTCCGCTTCGGTCTCGAAGCTATCGATCACCTCGCCGGTGTCGAGCCGGACCACGGTGTACTCGGGGAACGGCGCGGGCAGGCGGTGAGGTTCGGGGGCACGCGAGTTAGATCGCCGGGCACAAGTCGGACAACGCGCAGTGCCGGCGACAGCAACCGAGCAATCTACGCACGCCCTCTGCGCCCTGCGCCTGGCGTAGCGCTTCCTGGTGGCCGCCTTCCTGCATTCGGGCGACGTGCGCTCGGCTTCGAGCACGGTGCACCGGCCGCAGCGGGACGAGCCGCCGAATGCCGGTTGCCCGCACCGCACGCATCGCCCGGCAGCACGGCGGGCTGCGTACCGCTCGCGCTCGATCGCACGCTGCTTCTCTCGGCACGGCTCGCAGATGGAGTGGCTATCGGCGGACGGACAGCGGCCGCAGGACGTGCAGAGACCTGCGTCCCGCCGCGCCCTCCGCCGCCGCTTGTCGGCGGTGCGGGCGGCGCGCCGTGTCGCTTCGGGATCGCGGCCGGCATAGATCTTGCCTTTGGTCCGGGCCCTGGCGCGGCGGACCTTCTCGGCGGCACGCCTCCTCTCGCCGCAGCACAGGCACAACTTGAGACCGGACTCCGGCGGGAACTTTCCGCACCGGGTGCATTTCCCGCTGGCGAGCCGCGCGGCGTGCTGCCGACGCTGACGCTCGCGCGCACGCGTTTCGCTGCTGGACATGGCAACCTCGCTGACATGGGAGTACCCGAGCGTCTGGAGGGCGGTCTTCGGCGCCTGTGGCGAGGCCCCCGGCCGAGCTGCCGGTCAGCAGCGCCACTTGCCGCGCAGCGCGATCCCGGCGGCTGTGCAGCCGAAAAGCTGCATGCCCGCGTCGCGGTCGACACTGGTGGCGACGATGATCTCGTTGGGCACCGGTCTCAGGCGTCGGACGGCGCGGAACGACATAGTCGTGCGCCGTTCGCGCTGCCCCGCGCCCTTGTTGTCGGCGCTGAGCGGGCGAATCTCGCCCGATGCCTCAGTCTCATACCTCTCGACTACGTAGCGGCCCCCCTCCTGGAGGCCGCCGCCGAAGAAGTGAACCAGGTAGGTGCTGGCAGCGCGCCGGATCGATCTCGCCGTGCTCATGGTCGGCCCTCCGCGGTTCGCGGTCGGGAGCGGCGGGCGCATCCTCGCGCCAGGCCGCCCGCCCCGCCGCCCCGCTACCGGCCGGCCTCCCCCACTTGCCGGCGCGGAACCGCGCTCGCGGCGCAGAACGACGGCCGGCGGCGCCGGTTCGGACAGGGAGCGGGACCTGCCGCTTGGAGAAAGTCGGGTTGGCGATGGACGGGCACAGGGTATCGCGCGACCGGCCTGGCGCCCTCAGGGGGCGGACGAAAGTGCGTCAGTGGCGGCGCTCGATGAGAGGTTGCTCCGGCAGGACACAACATGGGACGGGCGGGCCTGCGCAGTCCTCTCGCGACGAGCGGAGAGTGCCCCAGCCCGGCAGCGCCCCTTTGGATGCAACCCCCACAAGCAGATGTCCGGGTCGGATGGCGAGAACCGGATCGCCGACCCGGCCGTCAGCCTTCTCCTCGGAGCGGTTCGCGGCCAAGCGCTCTGTTGGCTTCGCCAACCACGGCGGTTTGTCCGGCGGCGATACGGCCGATGGTTTCCTCGCGAGCGGCTCGATCCGCGCCCTTTCCCACTGATCTTTGACGGTCATCGCCTCGCCCGCGAGCTCGATTCGCCGCATCCCCAGCATCCGCTGCCGTTCATCCGTGAGCGCCAGATCTGGGGAGCTGAGACCTTTCCGAAGCTGGGCGACGCCCGGCCCACGGTCGAAATCGCATAGCGCGATGTCGCTTCCCAGTTTGGTCGAAGCCTATTGTTTGACGCCCAATTTTGACCCTACGGGGGCACGCCAAATCAACGAGTTAGCACGCTGATCGGCGTCGAATCTGCGCGCCGTTCAACTCCCCTCCTACCCGGCCAAGCTATGGGTGCCCGCGCCGGGCGACCGCAAAATAGTCGAGCTGAGCGAAGAGCTCGAACTGGCGGTGGGCGTGCCGTGCACAACCGCCCACTGTCCGGTTTCCATCGACTGGTCCGGTTTGAACGTTGGTTGAGCGCCGCCTATCCAAAGTTCGCGCCGGAGCACGCATCGTTAGTCAGGATTTGTGAGAGAAACCCTATATGCGAGCAGACCGCACCAATAGGTCTGACTTTAGAGGCCCGGCAGCACTTCTCGGCCGAAGGTCTCGAGTTGTTGCGGCAGCTCCGCGGACGGCACGATGCAGAGCACGACCTTGGTTGCGCCGGCGTCGAAGAGCGCCTCGATCCCGGCGCGGCAGTCCTCCGCCCGGCCCGCGACTGCGAGCCAGTCCATCCACCCCTCCGGCATGTCGGCCTCAATGGCCGCAGCGCCGCCTTTGTCGATCATCCCGGCCAGAGCCTCGTTGGCGTCATAGACGCCGGTGATCAGCGTCGGGCCCATCGCCTCCAGATAGAACGCGGTCACCGGGAGGACCTTGGCGCGAGCGGCCGCGCGGTCCTCGCCCACGCAAGCGAGTACGTACGTCACGAGCGCAAAGTTCTCCGGCAATCCCTGCTCCCGCCGCACGGCCGCGATTCGCTCCTTCACCGTCGCCACATAGCGTGGCCCTGCGAGCACGGAGATGACGATGCCGTCTGCAATCTCGGCGCAGAGATCGACAGACTTCGGTCCCACGACCGCGCCCAGCACGTCCAGGCCGGGTGCGGGATGCGTGAGCACCACTTGGTCGTAGCCGTAGTAGGCGCCGGACTGTGTCAGGGTCTCGCCCGCGAGGAGGCGCTTTACGTCTGTGATGGCCTCCCGCATCGAACCCAACACCGATTTTGGGAACAGATGCATTTGCTGGACCCAAGCCGGAACGCCATGGCCGATGCCGAGGGTGAAACGGCCCGGATAGGCGTTGGCCAGCGTCGACGCCTCCATGGCGGTGACGGAGGGATGGCGTACCCGGTTGGAAACTGCGCCAATCCCGACATGGACCTCCTCGGTGGCCTGGAGCGCGAGCGCGGCGCTCGCGAAGCCCGAGAGCATGAAGTAGTCCTCGGCGAACCACAGGTCTGAGAAGCCGCAGCGCTCGACCTGCTGGCTCAACTCGACGAGGTTTTTCGGCGGCGTGTCGCCGAGGATAAAGACGCCCATGGGGCGGGAGGCGGTGGGCATCGGCGTCGTCCTTCGCGTGTTGCCTCAATCGGTGCCGCAGATTAGCGCGGGCTCAGGCGCTTTCACCTGCTTCCCGAGTCTCGAGCGCCGCGAGCACGTCCTCCGGCGCCACCGGAATCTTGCGGATAGGCGTGCCGAGCGCGTCGCTCACCGCGCTCGTGATGACGGCCGGAGGCAACAGGATCGCTGCCTCCCCCGCTGCCTTGGCCCCGAACGGCCCATCCTCGGCGGCATGCTCCATCGTGACATACTCGACGCGCGGAATGTCCACGATGAGCGGCAGGCGGTAAGTCTGCAGCGTGTTCTCGATAATGCTGCCCGTATCGGCGAAGCGCATGCTCTCGTGGAGCGCGTATCCGATCCCCTGCGCGACGGCGCCCTGGATCTGGCCCTCCACGCTCTTCGGATTGATGGCACGGCCGACCTCCTGACACACCACGTAGCGTAGGACCGTGACGTTGCCGGTCACCGGGTCGATCACGATCTTGGCGAGGTGGACGTGATAGGTCGGGCTCGCGAAGAACGGAAACAGCAGCCCGCTCGCACAACTTGGGTTGTAGGGCACCGGCGGAATGAGCGAGCGTCCCGTACCCTGGATGGGACCGCTGCCGAACAGCGCTGCCGTCGCGACCTCGGCGAGGCTCATCCGCGCATCCGGCTTTGCGGCGACGCGAACCGCGCCATCGGCGAGCTCGAGGGTATCCGCCTCCGCCTGAAGCAGCTCTGCGGCCGTCTCTATAAGCTTGGCGCGCACCTCCTCTGCAGCAAGGCGCGCGGCGTTGCCGGCGACCTGCGTGGTGCGGCCGCCCTGCGAGCCGCCGTCCCAGCCGTTGAGATCGGTATCCGGGTCGGAGACGCGGACATGCTCCGGCGGGACGGTGAGCACCTCGGCGACGATCTGCGGCAGCCCCGTCGCGAGCGAACCGGAGCCGTTCTCGGTCGCGCCGGTGATCACGCTGACCGTGCCGTCTTCTTCGATCTTGACCGTCGCCGCGCCGGGCAGCGGATTGACGAGCCAGACGGCCGCCGCAATGCCGACACCTTCCAGCGGCTCCGCCTTCTTCGTCACCTGACTCCAGGGCGCAATGCGTTCGACGACGTCGAAGGCTTGCCCGAGAATTCCCGCATCGTGCAGCACCTGGCCGTTCGGCAGGCTGTCGCCATCGTCGAACAGGTGGCGCAGGCGATAGGCCCGACGGTCGGCGCCGAGCTCCCGCGCGATGTGGTCCATATGGTTCTCGAGCGCGGCGTACATCGGCACGCCGCTCACGCCGCGCATCGCGCCCGTGGGCGGTGTATTGGTGAACACCAGACGGCCCACGGCACGGAATGCTCCGACGCGATAGTTGATGGCGCCAGTGTGGAAGGGGAACGGGGTGAGATACGCCATCTCGCCGGTGTAGGCGCCGTTGTCCAGATAGGCTTCGACATCGCGGGCGAGGACTTTGCCGTCCGCATCGAGGGCGGAGCGGATCTTCACGATCGTGTCTTCGCGGCAGTTTGCGGTGATCAGGTCTTCCACCCGGCTGTTTGTAATCTTGACGGGCCGACCTCCGGCCGCCTTGGACAGCGCCGCGGCATAAGGCTCGACGCTGTAGTCGAGCTTGCCGCCGAATCCGCCACCGATGGGATGGCCGATCACACGCACGGCAGACGGCAGCACGTCGAAGAACTGCGCCATGCGTGCGCGAAGATTGAACGGGAACTGGTGCCCGGTATGCACGATGTAGCGGCCGTCTCGATAAATTCCGGTTGCCGCCTTGGGCTCGAGATAGGCCTGATACTGGCGCTGGCTCACGAACTCGTCCTCGATCACCCGATGGGCGCTCGCGAAGATCGGCTCCACGTCGGTATCGAGGTTCGAGATGCACTCGCACGCGATATTCCCGCGCCTCGGGAAGTCGGGTCCTGCGGCGGGCGCGTAGGATTGCCAGTCCGGGTGGATGAGCCGCGCGCCCGACGCAGTTGTGGAGCGCATGTCGATCAGCGGCTCGAATTCCTCGATCTCCAGCTCTACCGCGTCCGCTGCGGCGTGCGCTTGGCTCAATGTGTCGGCGGCGATGGCGGCGACCGGCTCACCGATATAGCGCACCTCGCCGCGTGCGAAGAGGGGTGTGTCGCGAATGCTCCAGCCGGCCAGCGTATCCGGCACGTCGGCAGCGGTGAGCACTGCGCGTACGCCTGGCATTGCCGCTGCCTTCGAGACATCGAGGCGAACGATGCGCCCGGCTGCCACCGGCGAGCGCTTGAGCGCGCCGTGGATGGTGCCAGCCTCTTCGTAGTCGTAGGCATAGATCACGTCGCCCCGAACCTTGGCGCGGCCGTCACTCCGTGCGATGGGAGCGCCGACGGCGGTCATGTCGCACGACCCGCGTTGCTCGCGACCACCTGCTGCACCGCATCGGCAATCCCGGCGTAGCCGGTGCAGCGGCAGATGTTGCCGCTGAGCGCCTCGCGCACCAGAGCCTCGTCGGCATCGGGATAGCGGCGCAACAGAGCCGTGATCATCACCACGAAACCCGGGGTGCAATAGCCGCACTGCACGCCGCCGCAGGCAACGATGGCGTCCTGCACCGCGCGCGTCAGGGCGTCGTCGAGCCCCTCGATGGTCTCGATCCGCCGGCCTTGTGCCTGCATCGCGGCATAGATGCACGAATTCACGGGCATGCCGTCGACCAGCACCGTGCAGGCGCCGCACTCGCCCTCGCGGCAGCCTTCCTTGGTGCCGCGCAAGTGGAGGCGGTTGCGGAGCGTATCCATCAGCTTCTCGAGCGGCTCGACCTCAAGCCGCTCCTCGCGGCCGTTGACGGTGGTCGTCAGCGTTGCCATCGGATCCATCGTTCAGTGCAACTCGCGGTCGGCGGCCCGCGCACGCGCGGCGCTCTGTTCCACGGCATGGGCGAGCACGCGGGGCAGGACAGCCCGCCGATAATCTGCGCTGGCTTTGGCATCGGTGAAGAACGTTGCGCGCTCGACCAGAGCGGCACCAGCCTCTTCGAGACGGGCGTCGCGCAGGGCGGCACCCTTGAGAATCCCTTCCGCCTCACCGGCGCGGAAGGGCGTCGGCCCCACTGCACACGCGGCGATGCGGATGTCCTCGATCGTTTCCCCAGAGCCATCGAGGGTCACGCGGGTCGCGACGCCCACGATGGGGAGTTCCATGGCGCCGCGCCGCCGCACCTTCACGTAAACATCGGCTGTACACGCAGGCGGCTCGTCGAACCCGATCTCCGTGACCAGCTCATCGGGCTCCCGCGCGGTCTGGCGGGGCCCTGTGAAGAACTCACCGAGTGCCATCGATCTCGTCCCGCGTTCTGCGCTTGCGAGCGTCACGCGCGCGTCATGTACCAGCAGGGGCGGCGCCAGGTCTGCTCCGGGCGATGCGTTGCAGACGTTGCCGCCGACGGTCGCCACGAACTGGGTTTGCCAGCCGCCGCAGGAGGCCGCGGCGGTCACCAGGCCGCTGCACCGCGAGGCCAGGTCCGGCGATTCCGCGATTGTGCGCATTGACGTCAAGGCGCCGATCCGCACTTCGCCGTCCCGCTGGACGTAGGAAAGGTCATCAAGCCGCTCGACGTGGACGACCCGCGCCGCCGACCTGATTCCGGCACTCAACTGATAAAGCACCGCCGTGCCGCCGGCCACGACCGCTGCCTCCGGACCGAAGTTCGATAGTGCGTCCAGAGCCTCGTCGAGCGATGCGACGGTCACGAATTCCATCGCTTCCCCATACGCAGCCTCCCTGGCAACGGAGAGCTCCAAAACCGCCGCCAGTACCAAGCGTACCGTTACACAGGGCGGGTCTCGTCTCCCACGCCATTTTGCGCGAGGCACGACACACAGAGTATAGCCGTGCGCCTGTGGGCAACAAACGCTCAACGGTACAGCCCGCGAGAACGTCGATGCGTCCGCCGGACGTCATCCGCTACAATGTGGAGCGGCTGCATAACGATAGATTAGGGGAGGAACCGAGCATGCACGCATTCACGAGGATAACATTGGCAGGTGTCGTCATCACTGCGATTGCAGGGCGAATTTATTGTCCGCTCGTCGAGCGGGTTGAGCTGAAGCCTGGGCTGGCCATTCCGTTCTCGATGTGGCAGTGTGCCGTTCATGGCGACGCTGCCGATCCCGGATTCGTCCATTGATCTGCGCGAGGTCACGGT
>JAJEEP010000039.1 GCA_022820945.1 Alphaproteobacteria bacterium
GCAGGGCTGGAACATCATCGAAGCCCTGACCAGCCCATCGGATCGGCTCATCGCCACCGTCAAGTGCGCGTAAGCCCGCCCGGCAAGGGCTCTCCAACAGCGGAATTATGCCCATGAACCACCTGGGCAGTTACCGCGAAAGTAAATTGCTTCGTTACGCTTATGCCTGTATCAAACTCGTTATGCCCCGATCCGGCTCCTACAGGATTCCTACGGCCGCAGCCTTGATCGCTTTTGAATGCGCCGCGCGGACCGGCAGCTTCGCCGGAGCGGCCAAGGAGCTGGGCACATCGCAACCCGCAGTCAGCCGCCATATTGCCAGCCTTGAGCGGCAGCTTGGCACAAAGCTGTTCGACCGATCCCGGACCGGAGTGAGCCTGACGGAAGCCGGCAGGCGCTATCATGATGGCGTTGCCCCCGGGCTCGGCATGATCGAAAAGGCCGGCGACGAGACCACCGAGGGTTCGACGGGCGAGCGCGTGGTGATCGCGTGCTCTGACCCGGCGTCGCACTACGTGCTGAGACCGCAACACGACTCGCTCCGCCAGGCACTTGGCGAGCGAACCCAAATTCAGCCCGTGATCTTCTATCGTTATTCGCGGAACCTGCCGCTCGAGCCCGTTGCCGATGTCGTCCTGGACTGGGAGGCAACCATCGAGGCGGAAGACCGCGTGCTGCTCTTCAGGGAGGCGGTGAGGCCGGTCTGCTCGCCCGAATTCGCCGCGTCCCATGCGGAAACGCTGAATGGCCCCGTCAGCGGTTGGGGCGGCCTGCCGTTTCTCCAGCCCGGCAGCACCGACGGGGACTGGGCGTCCTGGGAGGATTGGTTTCAGGCCGATGGGCGCCCCGAGCCTGCCCCTCAGTTCGTAAGCTTCGACAGTTACGTCTATTCGCTGGAGGCGGCAGTCGAGGGCCAGGGGATTGCACTCGGCTGGAGGAACTTCGTCGATCGGCATCTCAAGACCGGCGCCCTGGTCCCGCTCGGCGATGGCTATGTCGAACGCGACAACCACTTTTGTGCCGCCCTCACGGAACAGGGACGTGTCAGACCCATCGCACGGCTCTGTCTCTCGGTCCTGGAGCAAAGTGCGGCGTCCCGGGAGGAGGCGTAGAGCACACCGCGGAGCGCCGCCCCTTGCCGGGTGTCCCACAGGACTGCGCGGCCGGATTCTCGCCAAGTCGGCGACGTACGATGAACCGCGATACTTGCGCGCGCACGGCGAGAAGCGCATAACCCCATTGACTTGTGTGGGATACCCTATTGATTTGAGTGGGATACGCCTTTGAGAAAAGCATATGCTTGCCAGGCATAGTGGCGACGTGGTGATCTTGGAAGTCGCTCACTATGCGCCCGTTATCGTGAAAGAGTTTTGAGAATTCTTTAACGACTAATACCATGCCTCCTTCTGCCAGATCTACCCTACAAATTGGCGGAAGTCGCTCCATTTTCCTTACCAAATTCCGAATCACGTCTCAATAAAATACAGCAATATCAGGGTGTTGTGTACTACAATGCAAATTTGATATGGCTACTTACCTGATCACCATGCCTTTATGTTGGCCGACATAATCGATGCGAATAGCGAACAATCTCGGCTATTACTTTGCAAGAATACTCCTGCGAGTCATCCGCAACTTCAAGCAGATTTATAAGAACATCTTATCGAGAGAATAAGAATTCTTCCCTAGACGTGTATTGCTATCGTTGCCACATGCATTCGTGCAGTATGTGCAGTTAATTTCCAAGAGGCTTGGGTCGAAGATGTTCGAGAAGCGTAACGACCTGATCAAATTCCTCGCCGTTGCGGAGACGGGAGCGATCCTCTCCGCCGCCGACAAGCTCGGCATCACCCAGCCCGCCCTTTCGCGGGTCGTTGCACGGCTTGAGCGCCAGTTCGGTGGCCGGCTGTTCGACCGCATGTCCACGGGCGTTCGGCTCACGCCGCTGGGCGCCGTCGTCGCGGATCTGGCTCGCCACATCCTCTACGAAATCGAGGCTGCCGAAGAGAAGATCACCGGGACCCTCGCGGGCCGCACCGGCAGCTTGCGCGTCACGGCGGGCCCCATGTGGATGCGGGCCGTGCTTCCCGAAGCAATCGCCAGGTTCCACGAGGCCTGCCCCGGCGTGGAGATCAAGCTGAAGACCACGCCGTTGACCGAAGGCATCCGCCTGCTCGCCAACGGCGACAGCGACATTCACTGCGGCGGCATCAACAGCAATGAACCCCTGCCGCAGTTCCTCAAGAGCGAACGCTTCCTCGACATGACGTGGGGCATCGTCGCCCACAAGGACCATCCGCTTCATTCCGCAACGGTGAGCGATGACGCACTCGCCCAGTACCCGTGGATCGACTTCGACGCGCCCATGCGAGCGGACGCCGCCAACGGGCGGCCTTCGTTGGCCGGAGTCCTCGACCAACTCCACGAGAGGACGGGCAAGCGGGTGAAGACGGTCACGCGCGCCGGTTCCGCCGGCCTGTTCCTGATGGCCGCAGGCCCCTACCTCTCCTGGCTGTCGCTGACGTTCCTCAAGCGCCTTCCCGGACATCCACTCAAGCCCCTGCCGGTAACGTTCGGCTCCTATCGTCACCGCACCGGAATGGTGTCTCGGCGCTCCTCGGACGACATGTCGCCGTTCGGGCGCTTCCGGGGCATTGTAAGGGAAATCGCGTCGTCGTGACCCGCCACTCAAGTGTCGTGTCCCGGAAGTAAGTGATATATGTATGGGGTGACCCCTGCCAGGAGTTCGCCCATGCCCCGCGGTCGCCCCATGGAACCCCTCGTTCTCGCCGATGCCGAGGAAGCTCAACTCCTCAGCCTTGCCGGCTCCCG
>JAJEEP010000129.1 GCA_022820945.1 Alphaproteobacteria bacterium
CTGACGATCACCCCGTACCAGCTCGCCTGATCGCCGGCGAAGCCCGGCCGGGGCTCGAAGAAATGCCGGATGTAGTGCCTAGCCAGAAATGAGAACTGGGGAATATCAGCTACTTACGCGAATCAACCGTCGAAGTCAGGACGCTCTCGCGGCGGGGCAAGCCTGAGTAGCTGGCAGACTCGTCGGTGTAGACCATGGCGTCGGGCATCGCGTGTGCGCTGACAAAGCTGCCGAGGGTGAGACGGGTGGTGTCGGGCACTACCTCGGCTGCGACACGCTTGGTGGCGCGGTCTCGGACACCCGCGACGATGGTCTTTCCGATCCCGCCCCGCCCCAGGCGCAGCTTGTCTCTGGCGTGCTTGTTGCGCTCCAGCCCGCCCATGTAGGTCTCGTCCACCTCAACCGGTCCGTCGAACGGCTCTGCCTTGTCCTCTGCCCACGCTTCCCGCAACCGGTGGAGCATGAACCAGGCCGTCTTCTGCGTCACGCCGAGATCGCGGTGCAGCTTCATCGACGACACGCCCTTGAGGCTCGTGACCTCCAAGTAGATGGCGAAGACCCACTTGCGGAGCGGCACCTTCGAGCCTTCCAGCGCCGTGCCGGTCTTGACCGAGAAGTAAGAGCGGCAGTCTGTGCAGCGATACGGGCTCTTCGCGTGGCTTGCCTCGTGAGTGCGCTTGGAGCCGCAACGTGGGCAATGGCGACCCTCGGGCCAGATTTGGCTCTCGAACCACTCCCGCGCGGCCTTCTCGTCGGGGAACATGTCCGCGAGCTGCATGAGGGTGATGCCCTCGCGGTGAGCCTTTCCGGGTGCGCTGCGAGCCATGATGGGCCTCCGTTGCTACCCATCTATATAAACGACTTGCGTTCCGGAGTCAACCTATGTATGTAATCCCCCAAAATTGACCCTCCTGTGAATGTGTCCATGAACACGCCCCGTTGTTGGACGGACGGGGTGGGGGGAGATGCTGGTTGTGGAGACGATTGCGCGGATCCGTCGGGATCATCTGGTGAAGGGCGTTCCGATCAAGAAGCTCGCCCGTGATTTGCGGGTTTCGAAGAACACGATACGCAAGGTGGTTCGGGGCGATGCGACCTCGCACACCTACGAGCGCACGATCCAGCCGATGCCGAAGCTTGGGCCGTGGGTGAAGGAGCTCGAGCGCCGTCTGGAGGCCAACGAGAGGACGCCGCGCCGGGATCGCCTGTCTCTGCTGCGGATCCACGAGGACCTTGCGGCTCTGGGCTACGCCGGCGGTTATGACGCGGTGCGCCGCTACGCCCGGGCGTGGCGGCGCCGGCGGCGCCTGTTATCGCCGTCTCAGGCCTACGTGCCGCTGAGCTTCGATCCGGGCGAGGCCTACCAGTTCGACTGGAGCCACGAGTACGCACGCCTGGCGGGGGCGACGACCCGGGTGAAGGCGGCGCACATGCGGCTCTGCTACAACCGGTCGCGCGCTCATGCGCGCGCCGGATCACGATGCAACTGGTTCAGATCTTCCCGCGCGAGGGCCAGGAGATGGTGTTCATCGTGCGCTCTGCGCGCGTGGACGCGCGACGCCCACGAGCGCTCCTTCCGCTTCTTCGGCGGGGCCTGCCGTCGGGGCATCTACGACAACATGAAGACGGCCGTGACCACGGTCTTCACCGGCAAGAAGCGGGACTACAACCGGCGCTTCCAGGCGATGTGCTCGCACCATCTGGTGGAGCCGTCGCGCGTCCACGCGCGCGGAGCGCACGATGGCGTGCACGCCAGGCGCTGGCTGGGAGAAGGGGCAGGTGGAGAAGCAGGTGGGCGACGTCCGGGGCCGCCTGTTCGTGCCTATCCCCCGGGGCCGATCCTACACCGAGATCAACGCGTGGTTGATGGACCGGTGAATCGAGGATGCCAGGAAGCATCCGCACCCGACGATCCCAGGCAAGACGGTATGGCAGGTGTTCGAGGAGGAGCGGCCCTTCCTGATGGCGTACCGCGGCCCCTTCGACGGCTTCCATGCCAGCGAGGTGTCAGTCTCGAAGACCTGCCTGGTGCGCTTCGACAACAACCGCTACAGCGTGGCGGCACGCGCCGTAGGGCGGCCGGTGGACGTGCGGGCCTGTGCCGATCGGATCGTCATCCGCCAGGACGGCGAGATCGTGGCCGAGCATCCCCGCTTGCCATGTCGGCGCGCGCATGAGCGCGCGACGGTCGCGGCGAGATCGCCTGCGATCCCTGGCACTACGTGCCGATCCTGGAGCGCAAGCCCGGTGCGCTTCGCAACGGCGCGCCCTTCAGGGGCTGGAAGCTGCCCGACGCCCTCGGCCGCCTGCGGACCCGTCTCTCCGGCCGCGACGAGTTCGGCGACGGCATCGGCTGCCTTCGCTCTCGCCTGGGGCCAGAAATAAGAATGAAAGCCACGCATCCGGGAGTCGACCGGGCCGAAACGCAGGTGCTGGACGCTCATCCACGCATCCATGGTGTCGTGGAAGCCCGCGCGGAGCTGCTCGTGCCCCGCGTCGCTTTCCTTGGCGCAGAACGCTTCGGAGGCACTCGCGAAGACCTCCGTTGCCGCCGCCAGCCGCTCGTAGCGCGGCAGCGCATGGGTCTCGACCAAGGCAGCGTTGACGCGCGCGAAATCGGCAGGCGTGAGTGCATGCTGGCTCGATGCTGGCGCCGCACTCACGAGGACCAGCAGGATCAGGGCCGCCGACAGAATTACGCGTGTCACGAGCTCAGGCCCTTTCGTCAGAGGGAACGCAGGAAGGCGAGCAGCGCCGCGCGCTCCTCGGCATTCATGGCGACGACACGCTCTTTCGCCGCTTCCGCTTCGCCGCCGTGCCAGAGGATCGCTTCGAGCAGGCTGCGGGCGCAGCCATCGTGCAAGAAGAACGTGTGGCCGCTCACTGTCTCCGTGAGCCCGATGCACCACGTCGCGCCGAAGGCGCGCGTACCCGCGCGACGCGCTGCGCGGCTTTCCTGCTCTGTCGGCCTGACGGCGCCGCGCAGACCGTGACCCTGGTGAGAAATGCAGGCTAGTGTCCTGATTCTGAAGTTTCTATCCAACTTTGGCATGGACGTTGAGAGTTCGTTGGCAGAAGCGCTCGACGGTGGCGAGGATGTCGTCGGCTGACTTGGTCCAGCGGAAGGGTTTGGGGTCGCGGTTGTGGGCCT
>JAJEEP010000076.1 GCA_022820945.1 Alphaproteobacteria bacterium
CTGACGATCACCCCGTACCAGCTCGCCTGATCGCCGGCGAAGCCCGGCCGGGGCTCGAAGAAATGCCGGATGTAGTGCCTAGCCAGAAATGAGAACTGGGGAATATCAGCTACTTACGCGAATCAACCGTCGAAGTCAGGAAACATCGCGGCGCAGCGCTCGCCCGCCACGTCCACGTAGTGGACGAACTCGGTGAACCGGGGCTCGTAGTTCGCGAGCAGATGCTCGAAGAAGCGCGGCAGCGGGGTCTCGCCGGCGGTGGGCCTGGCCTTGAAGAGGCGCGGCGCGGCATCGCCGTGATAGATCGTGACCGACGCGTCGTCGGTGAAGCAGGCAACCACCGCCGGGACGTCGGCTTGCACGACGTTGCCGAAGTAGCGCCGCTCGACCAGGTCCACGTAGTCGTCTCGCGTCATCGTGCGGTCGCCGCCTGACGGTGCTAGAGCAGGATTTCGACGAAGCCGAGGGCGACCAGCACGGCGGTGAGCAGGATAGCGCCGACGATGGCGGTCACGCGCACCACGCGGCGCACCGGGTTCTGCGTATTGGCAAACGGGATGAGGTTGAAGAGGAGTCCGCCGGCCACCACCATGATGCAGCCGGCCGAGAAGAGCGGCCGGTACACGGGCTGGAAGATGAAGACGAGCGCGAGCAGGCAGAGCGCGATGATCGCGATCACGATCAACCGCGCCGTGCGGCGGGACATGTTGCGCCGTGCCGGCTTCTCCTGCGCCGGCGCCTCCTGGGGTTCTACCTGTGCCTCGCTCATGAGGCGATCCTCACGCCGTCATGGTCGAACAGATGGACCTGCCCCGGCGTCGGCGCCACGTGCATGGTCTCGCCGACCGCGGCCGGGTGCCCCCGGCTCGTTACCACGCGCAGGTCGTTCTCGCCGATGCGGAGATGGATCAGGGTCTCGGCCCCCATCGGCTCGATCAGATCGACCTGGCCGGAGATCGTGGTCGGGCCGGCCTCGGACGCCGGTGCGAGCCCGCGCGGACGCACGCCCACGGTGAGCGGGGCGTTGCGGCGCGCGACGGTGCCCTGCAGGGAGACCTCCGCGTGCAGCGGCAGCACGACCTCCTGCCCCAGCATGTTCACGGTCGCCGTGTCCTCGTCCGCATCGATCACGTTGGCCTCCACGAGGTTCATCTGCGGCGTGCCGATGAAGCCCGCGACGAAGACGTTGGCGGGCTTGGCGAAGATGTCGTGAGGGCTGGCCACCTGCTCGATGATGCCGTCGCGCATCACGGCGATCCGGTCGGCGATGGTGAGCGCCTCGATCTGATCGTGGGTCACGATCACGGTCGCCTTGTGCAGGCCGTTGAGCAGCTGCTTGATCTGCCCGCGCATCTCCTGGCGCACGGCGATGTCGAGGCGGCTCAGGGGCTCGTCGAAGAGGAAGCATTGCGGGTCCCGGATGACCGCCCGGCCGACCGCGACGCGCTGCTTCTCGCCCTCCGCGAGCCGGCCGGGGACCCGGCCCAGCGCATGGGAGAGGTCGAGAAGGCCGGCGATCTCCCGCACTCGGCGCTCGATCTCCTCCTTGGTGATGCGCTCGGCATGGAGGGGAAAGGCAAGGTTCTCCGACACCGTCAGGCTCGGATAGAGCGCGTAGAACTGGAACACCATGGCGATGTCGCGCTCGCGCGGCGCGAGGTCGTTGACTCGCGCACCCGCGATGAAGATGTCGCCCGCCGTCACGTCCTCGAGCCCCGCGATCATGCGGAGCGTCGTGGTCTTGCCGCAGCCGGAGGGCCCGAGCAGGCACACCACCTCGCCGGCTTCGACGTCGAGGTCGATGTCGTCGACCGCGGCGAGCGAGCCGAAATGCTTGCTCAGGTTGCGCAGCTCGATGTCGGCCATGGGTCCGTTACCGCCTGATGGTGCCGAAGGTGACGCCGCGCAGCAGCTGGTTCTGCAGCAGGAACGTCACGAACACCACGGGGATCAGGAACAGCGTCTCGATTGCCGCCAGCAGCCCCCAGCGCACGCCGATGTCGCCGCCGATGGTCTGCGCCATGGCGACCGGCACCGTGCGCGTGTCGCGCCCGGTGAGCAGCAGGGCGAAGAGGAACTCGTTCCAGGTGAGGATCAGGCCGAAGACGGCGGTCGCCGCGATGCCGGCCTTCACCTGCGGCAGGCAGATGCGGAAGAAGATCTTCATCTCCGAGCTGCCGTCCATGCGCGCGGCGTCCTCCACCTCGCGCGGTATCTCGTCGAAGAAGCTCTTCATCATCCAGATGGTGAAGGGCAGGTTGAACGCGGCGTAGAGCAGGATGATGCCGATATAGCTGCCGCTTAGCCCGCTCAGGCGGAACATGATGAAGATCGGGATGATGACGATGATCGGCGGCAGCATCCGGGTCGTGAGGATGATGAAGAGGTAGGTCTCGTTGCCCCGGAGCGGCCAGCGCGAGAAACCGTAGGCCGCGATCGTGCCGATGATGAGCGCGACCCCGACCGAGGCGCCGGCGATGAAGATGGAGTTGAAGAAGAAGAGGTCGAAGTGGGTGTCCACCGCCGCGCCGCCGCGCTCGTAGGCGCGGGCGAAGACGCTGACGAAGTTGTCCAACGTCGGCGTGAAGATAAACTTGGGCGGCGTGGACAGCGCGTCGGTGTGGCTCTTGAACGCGGTCAGGATGATCCACAGCACCGGAAAGAAGTAGATGAAGCTGATGACCGTGGAGAACGCGGTCCGCCTCCACCCTGCCTTACCGATCTCTCGCCGCCTGCGGGCCATGACCTATTGTTCCTCCACGTCCCGTCGTCTGACGAAGAAGAGATAGAGGTTGGTCAAGACGATCACCACGAAGAGCAGGATATAGCCGAGCGCCGCCGATTGGCTCGTCTTGAAGTACTGGAAGGCCACCCGATAGACATAGACCGCGATGGTCTCGGTCGAGGTGCCCGGCCCGCCCTCGGTGATCAGGAACACGATGTCGAACAGCTTGAACGCCTCGATGGTGCGGAAGAGGATCGCCAGCAGCAGCAGGCCCCGGATATAGGGGAACGTGATCGTCCAGAACCGCCGCCACCACGACGCCCGGTCGATCTCCGCCGCCTCGTAGAGGTGCTTGGGCACGCTGACGAGGCCGGCCAGCACCAGCAGCATCACGAAGGGCGACCACATCCAGACATCGGCGAAGATGATGCCGGCGAGCGCACCGACCTCGGAGCCGAGAAGGATGAAGGGCTCGCCCGTGATCGCCTTGATCCCCTGGCTCAGGAGGCCGAAGGTCGGCTCGTAGTAGTAGCGGAAGAAGGCGCCGACCGCGACGAAGCTCAGCATCATGGGTGTCAGCACCAGCATCAGCAGCACGCGGCGGCCGGGGAAGGTCTTCTCGAAGAGGAGCGCGAGCAGGAAGCCGACCACCAGCTGCAGCAGCACGTCGACCGTCACCACGATGGCGGTCGTCTGGAAGCGCTCCCAGACCACCGGGTCGGTCAGCACCTTCTGGTAATTCTTGAACCAGACGAATTCGGGTTCCTTGATGCGGTTCGCGCGATACCGATAGAAGCTCAGGCCGAACGACCAGAGCAGTGGAAAGATGTTCATGATGAAAAGCACTGCGAGCGCGGGCGAGACCAGGAGCGGCCCGCGGTTGCGCTCGAAAAAGCGCTCCAGCAGCGTTCCGTGCTCGGCGTGATACGTGGTAACGGCCATGCGTCAGGGGCCGGTCAATCGTTGAGTCCCGGGGAACCGGCGGGAAGGAAAGGGGGCGGCCCCTGGCGCGGAGCCGCCCCCGGTACTACCGCCTCGATCGCTAGTCCTCGATGCGTCCCGCTTCGCGCAGGAGCTCATCCTGGAAGACGGCGATGTTGTCCAGCGCCTCCTTGGCGGAAATCTGGCCGGTAATCGCCTTGTCGAATTCCTCCTGCTGCTGCACCAGCAGCTCGAAGAACTCGGGGATGTGCCAGACGTCCCTCTGCCAGTCGAGGCTCGGGCCGAAGGCGTGGTTCCACGGCCGGTACTCCATGTACTCGGGCGTGGAATAGACGCTCTTCAGGCCGCTCTGGCCGCCGCGCGAGGCGAACTCGTGCTGGACCGGAGTGGACAGCCACCACTTGCAGAAGTCGAGCGCTTCCTGGATCACCGTGTCGCTGTTCCAGGTGGTCAGCACGAAGGGCTGTCCGCCGATGTTGGACCAGCGCACGATCTCGTCGCCCACCAGGAGACCCGGCATCCGCGCGAAGTTGACCTTGTCGTGGACCTTCGACAGTTCCGGCGCAATCGCGGACTCGCCGAAGCCGATCCACTGGATGATCCAGGCCACCTTGCCTTCGCGGAACAGCTCGTCGACCTTGAAGATGTCCATGGTGCCGGTCTGAACCACCGGCGGCATGTGCTCGGTCAGCGAGAGATAGTGCTCGAACGCCTGGACCGCGACGTCGGAGTTGACGACGCCGATGGCCTGGCCCTCGGGCTCCTGGGTCTCGTCCCAGATGCTGCCGCCGTGCTGCCAGATGAAGCCGTTGATCTGCATGCTGGAGAAGTCGTAGCCCTTACCGGCCTGGTAGGCGATCCCGTAGAAATCGTCGTTCAGGGTCTCGCCGCCCAGTGAGTCGCCGGAACCCCGGCGGAAGAACTCGCCGAAGTCAGCCACCTGATCCCAATGGACTTCGTTGTGTTCCTCGGGCGAACACGGCAGGTCGTAGCCGTACTTCTCCTTGAACGCGGCCATCTCGCCTTCATGGCAGAACAGGTCCTGGCGGTAATAGACCACCAGCACATCCGGCATCTGCGGGAAGCCGTAGTAGTTCTCCGTGCGATGCGGATAGGTAGAATAGGACGCGACCAGGTTGGGATGCAGATCCTCGAACACCGCCTGCAGACCCGGGTCTGCATCGATGAACTCGTTGATCTTCATGTAGTAGCCGCCCTCGATGTTGGCCCCCAGCCACTGGCTGTCGCTGACCGCCATCTGGTACTTCTCCTCGCCCGAGGTCAGCGAGGCCGCGAGCCGCGTGTAGTAGTCCGGCCACGGGATGAAGTCGATCACGAGCTTTACGTTGTTGCCGCTCGGCGCGTTGTAGCTCGCGTTCGCCATGTCTTGCATGATGCGCGTCGGCGGCCAGTCGGGCGCAGCCATGTTGATGGTGATGTCCTCGGCCTGGGCGGGGCCTCCCCACATGGCGGAGCCGACCAGCGCCGCTGCGCCGGCGAGCAGTGCCGCCTTGCCCTTGGTCATGAGTCTCATGCTCGTCTCCCTCTTCGGTCTACTCGCAATCCGCGGCTATGCCTGCCGTCGATCGTGCCGGCAGGCCGCTCCGGCGTGCGCGCCGCATCCTACGCCACCATGATGCCGGAGTCGCTCAGGAAAAGTCGTGTATCGGCGCCGGCAAGCGCGATTCGCACGCTGTCGCCGGCTGTATAGCGGGCGCCCGTCGCTTCCGCCACCACCATGCGGAGCGGCACGCCGCCGGCCTCGAGGTCGAGGATCGTGATGTCGCCCTGAGGCTCGGTAATCTCGATCTTCGCAGGCACGCCGTCGCCGTTCTCTTCGACCAGCGAGAGGTCGTGCGGCCTGATGCCGACCAGAAGCTCGGTCCCGGCGTCGAGCGCCTGCAGCCTGTCACGCCAGGGGTTGCCGTCCAGCTCCATGAACGGCATCTCGATGGCCGGGCCCGTATTCCCGCCCAGCTTCAGCGTGCCCTTGACCAGATTGATGGGCGGGTCGCCGATCAGCGAGGCGACGTGGCGGTCGACCGGCCTGGCATAGAGCCGGTCGGGGGTGTCGACCTGGGTGATCTGCCCGTGCTGGATCACGGCGATGCGTTCGCCAATGCTGAGCGCTTCGAGCTGGTCCGGCGTCGCGTAGATCGTCGTCGTGCCGAGCTCCCGGTGGAGGCGTTTGAACTCGGCCCGCATATCGTGGCGAAGCTTGGCATCGAGGTTGGTGAGCGGCTCGTCGAAGAGGAAGAGCCGCGGGCGGCGGATGATGGCGCGCCCGATGGCGAGCCGCTGCTGCTCGCCGCCGCTGAGCGAGGCCGGCTTGCGTTCGAGCGTGTGGGTGATGCGCAAAAGCTCCGCGGTCTCGCGCACGCGCGTGTCAATCTCGGCCCGCCGCATCTTCATTTCCTTGAGCGGGTAGGCGAGGTTCTGGAAGGTGGTCAAGTGGGGGTAGAGCGCGAAGCTCTGGAAGACCATCGCCATGTCGCGCCGCTTGACCGGGACTCCCGCGAGGTCGTGCCCGTCCACCATCAGCGTGCCGCCGTCTGGCCTCTCGAGGCCCGCGATGACCCGCAGCGTCGTCGTCTTTCCCGCCGCGCTCGGGCCGAACAGCACGAAGAACTCGCCGTCCTCGACCTCCAGATCGACGCCGCGCAGCGCGTGGACCGAGCCGTAGCTCTTGGTCAACGCTTCGAGGCGTAGTTGCGCCATCCTATGAGTCCGCTCTGGTGAATTCGTTCCGGCCTGCGGTTGGCGACGCCCCGGCGCGGCCATGTCAGGGCTGGTGCGCGTCCCGCATGTCGCCAGCATAGCATCCCGTTCGCGCCTGCAAAATGCACGGGGGACTTGCAGCAGTTCGCAAGCAGGTTTCGACGAGCCATCGTCGCAGCGCCGGCGACGCGCCGCTTGCGAAACCCGGCATCTCTTCCTTGGCTGTGTAAGATGCCGAGGCTCGAAGTGACCTTCTGGCACGGTCGGGGCAAGGTCCGTGGCTTGGCTGCCGAGAGGAGACAGACAATGCGCGTGCTCGTCGCCGGCGGCGGTATTGGCGGTCTCACAACGGCGCTAAGCCTTCACGAAGCGGGTATCGACGCCGTCGTCTACGAGTCCGTGCGCGAACTGAAGGAGCTTGGCGTCGGCATCAACCTGCTGCCGCACGCCGTGCGCGAGCTGAGCGCACTCGGTCTGCGACCCGCGCTCGCCGCAGCGGCAATCGAGACGCAGGCACTCGCCTACTACACGAAGCGCGGCCGACCGATCTGGCGCGAGCCGCGCGGCCTGGCTGCCGGATACCAGTGGCCGCAGTACTCGATTCATCGCGGCCGCTTGTCGACGATCCTTGCGCACGCCGTGCGCGAGCGTCTTGGCGCGAATGCGGTCCGCACGGGGCATCGCATCGCGCATTTTGAGCAGGACGACGACGGCGTGACGGCCCACTTCGTCGATTCCGGGACCGGAAAGACCATCGGCAGCGACCGCGGCGATGTCCTGGTCGGTGCGGACGGAATTCACTCGACGATCCGCCGCGCGCTTTACCCGGACGAGGGGCCGCCGCGCTTCTCGGGGGTCACGATGTGGCGGGGCGTCACCGAGCAGGAGCCCTTCCTCGATGGGCGGACGATGGCCATTGCCGGCAACTGGGACATCAGGGCGGTCATCTATCCGATCTCGCGCGAAGCCGCGGCGCGCGAACAGTCCCTCATCAATTGGGTGGCCGAGATTCGCGACGAGGAAAAGACGAATTGGCGCTGGGAGGACTGGGACCGGCAGGGCAGCAAGAGCGATTTCGCGCCGGCGTTCCGCGATTGGCGCTTCGACTGGCTGGACGTGCCCCGGCTCTTTCGAGAGAGCGACACGGTATTCGAGTTTCCGATGGCAGATCGCGACCCGGTGGAACGCTGGAGCTTCGGTCGCGTCACGTTGCTGGGCGATGCCGCCCACCCGATGTATCCGAGCGGCTCCAATGGCGCCGCCCAGGCGGTCCTGGATGCGGCCGCACTAACGCGCGCGCTTCAGACCGAGCCCCGAGAAGATGACGCCTTGTGCGTCTACCAGGCGGAGCGCCTGGGGCCTACTGCGGAGATCGTTCGCATGAATCGCGAGTTCGCGGCGGAGCGCGTCTTGCGCCTTGTGGACGAGCGCTGCCCGCCGAATTGCGAGAACATTCACGACTACGTGCCACTCGAAGAGATGGAAGAAATCGCGCGGCAGTACAGTCAGATTGCCGGTTTCGATCGAAGCGTGGTGAATGACCGCCTCGCCTGACCGCCGGAATCGCGCTTCACAAACCGTTCGTGCTGTGCGACAAACCGGCGCCGGCGGCCGCTGGCGCGATTTTGATGCCGCGCAATTCGGCCCGTCGTCCTGAAGATCGAGAGGCAGCGCCTTCGCTTATGGCCAAAGAGGATTTGCTCGAGTTTTCCGGCACGGTTCGGGAAAAGTTGCCGGACACGATGTTCCGCGTGGCGCTCGATAATGGCCACGAGATTATCGCGCGTCCGGCGGGCAAGATGCGCAAGTTCCGCATCCGCGTGCTCGTCGGCGACCGGGTCGACGTCGAGATGACGCCCTACGATCTTTCGAAGGGCCGAATCATCTTCCGCCACAAATAGGCCGGGAGCGGGGGCGAGGGCAGGTACGGCGGCTGAGGCCGCCGACCCGATTGCCGCCACCGTAGCGCCCCGGTACGCTCTGCCGGCATCGGGAGGAGGAAGGGCATGGCCCATCCGCGCTTCGGCGATATCGCCGTCTGCGTCTTCGACGCCTACGGTACGCTCTTCGACTACAACGCGGCGGCTGGGCGCCACGTTGCGGCGCTCGGCGAGAAAGCTGCGCCGCTCGCCGAGCTCTGGCGCCACAAGCAGCTCCAATACACCTGGCTGCGCAGCCTGATGGGGCGCTACACGGGGTTCTGGCAAGTGACTGGCGATGCGCTCGACTTCTCCATGGGGGAGCTCGGGATCGAGGACGATGCGCTTCGCGCAAAGCTGATGGAAGCCTACCGCACCTTGGATGCCTACCCGGAAGTGCCGGATACGCTGGCGGCGCTCAGGGCGCACGGGCTCAGGACTGCCATCCTCTCCAATGGCGAGCCGGAGATGCTGGAGGCGGCGGTTGCGGCGGCGGGAATCGAGGGCAGCCTCGATGCCGTGCTCTCCGTCGAGGAGGTCGGCATCTTCAAGCCCCATCCTTCGGTCTACCAGCTGGTGGTGGATCGGCTCGGTGTGCCTCCGGGCCAGGTGAGCTTCCAGTCCTCGAACGCTTGGGATGCCAACGGTGCCGCGGCCTTCGGCTTCCGAGTCGCCTGGTGCAACCGCTTCGGTCAGGGGCAGGAGCGCATACCCGAAGCGCCCGACGCCGAGATCAAGACGCTCGCGGAGCTTCCCCCGCTGCTGGGCATCGCCTGAGGATCGCGCCATGCGCCTGTTGCGAACCCTCGGTCTGATCGCGTTGCTGGCCGTTGGCGCCGCAACGGGCACGGTACAGGCGGACTCACTCAGCGGCAAAATCCTGGTCGCGCGCGAGGGTATGCCTGACCCGCGATTTCAGGAGACGGTGATCTATCTCATCGATCACGACAGGAACGGCGCATTGGGCCTGGTGGTCAACAAACCCATTGCCATCGGGCCCATCGCCGCGCTCCTCGACCAGCTTGGCATCGACGCCGACGAACATGAAGAAGACGTGGGGGGTTCCGTCACCGTGCACTACGGTGGCCCCGTTGATTCGGGCCGTTACTTCGTCCTTCACTCCGACGACTATGAAGCGGAAAGAACTCAGTATGTTTCTGACGGCATTGCGTGGACCATTGGCGCCGAAGTGCTCATCGACATCGCCCTCGGTCAGGGTCCGCGTCGCAGCCTGCTGATCTTCGGTTATTCCGGCTGGGGGTCGTCTCAACTGGAGAGCGAGCTCGCGCGCGGCGACTGGGTGGTGATCGAGGCCGACCCCGACCTCGTGCTCGGCACCGACCATGAGAGCAAGTGGCGCCGCTCGCTCGGCGGCATCATCATCTAAAGCGCCGCCTGCAAACCGCAGGCCAACCTTTATTAGGAGGAGGCGAGGTCTCGGCCGCTCAGGCGAGCTTGCCGTGGCAGCGCTTGTACTTGAG
>JAJEEP010000141.1 GCA_022820945.1 Alphaproteobacteria bacterium
ATCTCAGCCGATAGGGCGGGACAGACACCGCAGCACGACGCGTGCCGCTAGCCATCGGAGGACATGTCCAATGGCTGGAAGCGAGACGGCGTAACCCCGCTACATTGACGGTCCACAAATTCACCGTAGCACGTTTATCACTGATCCTAAGCCGGTGTCCAGCGCTGTTTGACCATAGGGTGTACGACATGGTCGTGATTTCCCGCTGAACTGAGACGAAGTCGCATATTGGGTATAGGGTTGCATTTCGGATTCCTCCAGTATTATATACTGGAGGATAGGAGGCCCTTGTGCTCACTCTCTCCCTCGCCGCTCTCCAAGACCGCAAGCTGTGCATCTTGCGGCTGCTCGCCGAACTCGGCGACATGCGCCCCGGCTCCCTCTCGTCTCGCTGCCGCCCCTGTGGCAAGCCCGGCTGCCACTGCCGCTCGCCCGGAGGCAAGCTGCACGGCCCCTACTGGTCGCTCACCTTCAAGACCGACGGCAAGACCGTCACCCGCTCGCTGCGCCCCGACCAAGTCGACACCGCCCGCCAGCAGATTGCCAACTACCGCCGCTTCCAGGCCCTGTCCGCGGAACTGGTCCAGATCAGCGAGCAAATCTGCCGGGCCCGCATGGCCCCCACTGCTGAGGCCGCCGAACAGGCGAAAAAAAAACGCTGAGCCAGAGCTTCGCACCCGACATCCGCGCCGAGATCGACCGCCTCGTCGGCACCCGCCCGGACGATCCCATCGACTTCGAGGCCGTCGAGACCGCTGTCCGCCGCAGCGCCCTGCAACTCGCCGCGCGCGCCGTCGAGCAGCGCCTCGACGCCGACCGCTCCGACCACTGCGGCCCGCTGCGAGACTGCCCCGACTGTGGTCGGCCGGCCCGCTACGCCGGCCGCCGCCCCAAGACCTTCGAGAGCGTGCTGGGCCCGCTCACCCTGCAGCGCGCCTATTACCATTGCCCGGCCTGCGGCCACGGCTGCTGCCCGCGCGACCACAGCCTGGGCTTGCACGGCTGCTCGCTCTCGCCCGGCGTGCTGCGCATGACCGGCGCGAGCGCCGCTCTGGTCAGCTTCTCCGAGTCCTCCGAACTGCTCGCCGAACTGGCCGGCGTGCGCGTGGAAGCCAAGCAGGTCGAGCGCTGCGCCGAGGCGCTCGGCAGCGAAATTGCCGCCGCCGAGCGCGCCGGGGCCTTCCCTGCCGAGGGCCCGTCGGCCCCGACCATGTATCTCGGCCTGGACGGCACCGGCTTGCCGATGCGCTCCAGCGAGACGGCCGGGCGCGCCGGCAAGCAGCCCGACGGCTCGGCCAAGACCCGCGAGGCCAAGCTGGCGGTAGTCTGGACGGCCCAGTCGCGCCACCCCCAGACCGGCCGCCCGATGCGCGACCCTGGCTCGGCCAGCTACTCGGCCGCGATCGAGAGCGCGGCCAGCCGCGACACCGACCCACAGCCCTCCCCGTTCGCCCAGCGCGTGCGGCGTGAGGCCGAGCGGCGCGGCTTCCCGCAAGCCCAGCGCCGCGTGATCCTCGGTGACGGAGCTGCCTGGATTTGGAAGATCGCCGGGGAAGACTACCCCGGCGCGATCCAGATTGTGGATCTGTTCCACGCCAAAGAGCACTTGCACACGGTCTCGAAAGCGCTCTTCCCCGACCAGCCCGAGCACGCCCGGCTGTGGGCCGACGTACGCTGCGACGAACTCGACGACGGCTGCCTCGACGACGTGCTGGCCATCCTGCGCTCCCACGCCGACTGCAGCCAGGCCACCCAGTGCGCCGACTACATCGAAAACAACCGCGCGCGCATGCAATACGCCGACTTCCGCGCCCGCGGGCTGTGCGTTTCTTACGGCATCGTAGAGTCTGCCTGCAAGTCCGTGCTCGGCACGCGCCTGAAGCGTTCCGGGATGCACTGGACCAAAGCAGGGGCCAATAAGATCGCCGCCTTGCGCTGCTGCAAGCTCAGTGGACTCTACGAGGACTTCTGGGCCTACCGCACTATCCGCCCCTGATGCCTGCCCCGCTGCCTTGGGCCTTCAACCGCCCGGAACCCCTGCTATATCACTTTGAAGTCGTACACCCTAAGAAATTTCACAATGGGGTTGCGCAATCATCGCTAGTGTTCTAGAATAAATGGCAAAGAAAGGGAGGGCATCGTGGCTCTAACCAAAAGGCAGAAGCAAGTGCTGGACTTCTTGGCGGAGTTCATCGCCGAGAATCACTACAGCCCGAGCTTCGAAGAAATCGCTCAGAACATGAACCTGTCGTCCGTCGCGACAGTCCACAAGCACTTGCAGGTGCTGCAGGAGAAGGGCTACCTCGAACGTAGCTTCAATCGCAGCCGCGCGCTGGAGATCTCGCCGAAGTACTACGACGAGATGCGTGCCAACCGGCAGAAGCTCTACTCGTTCCACAAGGGGCGGGATGAGCTGACCGCACCACTCGTGGGCACGATCACTGCGGGCGCGCCGCTGCAGCAGTACCCGGAGCGCGAGACCCTGTCGTTCGCTCCGCTGCTCACCGTGGACAACGTCTTCGCGTTGCGGGTGACGGGGCAGTCAATGATCGACGACCACATCCTCGACGGGGACTACGTCCTGCTCGAGAAGACCCGTCATGCGCACAACGGCGAGATCGTGGTCGCGGTCGTGGACGGGAC
>JAJEEP010000012.1 GCA_022820945.1 Alphaproteobacteria bacterium
CCGCGCCCGCGAGAAGTACGGCGACATGGTGCTGGTCCACGGCGGCGGCCCCGGCGTCGAGAAGATCGCGGCGAGCTGGGCCGAGGCCAGAGGCGTCAACCAGGTCGTCTGCCGCCCCGACTGGAACGCCCACGGCAAGGCCGCGCCGTTCCGCCGCAACGACGAGCTGCTCAACCTGCTGCCAAAGGGCGTCATCGCGTTCCCCGGCTCAGGGATCACGGGCAACCTGGTCGACAAAGCGAAGCGCCTCGGCATTCCCGTCATGGTCGTTATGCCGAGCTGATCGGCGCCCGCGACAGACACAGCGGTCGGTGCCTCACGGCACCGGCCGCTTTCTGCGTTCTCACGACGGACCTCAATGCGAGCAGTCCGGTGTGGTCGACTGCCGGCATCCGTATCGGCCAACGGTGTGCGCGCTCGTCGGCCTTTGCCGCCGCGCTTCGCGCTGGCGGCGCTCGCGCTCGCTGCGGCAGCTGCCCATCCCACATCCCTCCGCGCCCCGCGTCTGGCTCGGCGCGTACGCGCCATCGCCGGACGCTCGCCTCGCAGAAGACAGACGGACCGTGGCTCACTCCGCGAAGGCCTGCCTGCGATTAAGCAGCGCGTCGCCGTCGCCGGCCATCGCAGCAGCGCGCGCATCGATTGCACGCGCTTTCGCGTGCAGCCATGACGATGACCACGGCGATCACGATGATGGTGGTGCACCGACAACTGCGACCACCGACATCGTGCCGCGATTCACCTTCGACCCCCATGGACTGCAAGTCCCATGCGCGTGCTCGGCGTCAGCGCCGCCGCCGATGGCGACGAGTGCCGTGACACCCTGCCCGACGGCGATGCAGCCGTCACTGCATGACCCGGCGTCACCACGCCCGGCACCGTCGACGACAGGCGTGACGAGCTCGCTGCGCCGACAGCGATCGCAAGCGTCTTCACCTCGTCCCGCTTGCCGTTCCACCGACCGTTTCCTCATCGGGAGTGCTTCCTATGCTTGCAACTCGAAGCCGCGCAACGACCTGCAACACCGCTCCGCCGGATGCGTCGCGAGCGCTGACGCGAAGGCATCGATCGACCCGATCGTTTGTCCTGCAACGAGTTGGGGCCCTGACCGTTTCTATATCGAACTTGTGTCCCCCCTCGACGCTTGCGCGCTTCTGTTCTCACACCCGACGCAGCTCGCTGCAGGCCTACGACAACACTACGCTCAGGCACGCGGGGGATACAGTCTGCTACGATACTTCGTAGAAGAGCGTAGCTCTGAGGTGCCGGAATAACTGCGTCGCAATTTGCGTCGCTCTAAGCTACATAATATTTTTGCCATTCGAAGCAACGACTTGAGCGTTACGTTCGATAGACCTTCGGGAATGGCGCTTCGATAGACATGACCCTGTTCCCATACCCGCATCCCGTTCTGCACCCGCATTCGGGGCAGGGCCAACTTCTGCACATTGCGTTGGGGAGCGCGTAATCGAGTCAAAATCGACGACAATGTTTCCGTCAGAGACCCTCCAATCGTCCAACAAACAACCCCGTTTCAGCTTCAAGCTTCCGCCAAATTCCGGTCCCGGCGTCGCGCCGAGCACGAATCGCCGTCGCGAATGCGCGCCGCTTCACGGAAAATGGTGCGCGCGTTGGCTCAGAAGAGGGATCCGGAACCATGTCCGGGACGATCAGTAAGCACATCCGCATCGACGAAGAGCTCTGGAAACGCCTCGAAGCGGCCGCCGGGGAAGAGGACATGACCGCAAACCGCCTTCTCGCCGAGCTCGCGGAGCGGTGGCTGGAGACCAGGGAGTGGCCGCAATCCGAGGTACAGGTCCGCGTCGCTCGCGCCTCACTGTTCGCCGCGCAGGCCATTGCGCTCGACATGATCGCCGCAGGCCGCAAGACCGAGGTCGACCAAATCCTCGAGCACGTGGCTACCATCGTTCCCGACGTGGCTCCCGAACCATTGGCGGAGGAAGAGGCGGTCTCGCAGGAGCATGATCCAAGCCGGCAAGACTCGTGAACCTCGCGCGCCGTCAGCCGCCGACGGCGGGCGCGGTGCTGCCTGGGCTGGCCTGCGGAGTCATGAATTACGTCTTCGGCCCACTCGACCTGCCTCAAGGTCAGCGCAGATTGTAACTCTGCTTTCCACTCCGGTGCGCCGCCTTTCCGCTGCGACTGGAGCGATCCTGGTCCCAAGATCTTCGCCGCCGGAAGCGCTGACCGGTTTCAAGACCGCACCATCACTCTCCTCGTGAGCGGTGAGTGGCAGGCTTTGGCAGGGTTATGCTGCGGCCTATCTATCGGCCGAGCAGTCGATCCCGGGCAGTTCTGATGTCTTCAAGGACTGGGCCGAGATCGTCGTGGCAGCGCCAAGCCGAAACGCGGAGAACTTCCCAGCCGCGCTGCCGGAGAATGCGATCGCGCCCGATGTCCTGGCGTCGGAGCTTACCTCGAACGTCGATGTGGTGATCGCCGTCGATCTCGACGTTGAGCTTGATCCCTTCGTCGAGCAGCGCGAAGTCCAGTTCATAGCCGGCGACATTGAGTTTGGCGTAGGGCTTGAGGCCGGAGTCCCTCATGCCATCGAAAACAAGTTGCTCTGCCCGACTGTCCACCCGGAAGTTAGAGATGGCGGAAGGCGTTTGCTGCTTCGCCGCTACTTCGTTGCGCAGATAGGCTCGGAGCGAACCCAGCGTGGGTATGCCGAGCTGATCGATTTCCGGGTGTCCGATTACGATGAGGGATCGCCGGGCGCGGCTGACGGCTACATTGATTAGATTCTTCGTGTCCTCGATCCAGAGGCGGTTGCGATGGCTCATATCGGGGGAAACCACGCAGGATATGACGATGGCGTCCCGCTCGTTGCCTTGATAGCTGTGCGCGGTCGCGGAGAGGAAGCCAGCTTCGCACAAGGCGTCGCGTGAAATCCTTGCACGCGCCAAGCGCTTGATGCGGTCTGCTTGTCCGCGGAACGGAGTGACAACGCCAACGGTGAGATCGGATCGGACGAGATGGGTGAGATGGCGGACGACTTCTTCCGCCTCAGCCGGGTTGCACCAGCTCTCGCCGTTGTCGCCTCGCTCGCACTCACCGGCCACGTCTTTCCAGAGAATTGAGTGATCCGCGTCTTCGACTTCGGTCAGGACGGTCAATTCGTCGTTGTAGAAGGTGCGATTGAACCATCGGGCGATCTGCGGATGGCAGCGGTAATGCTCGTCCAGGAGAACTGGGGGATTGGAATTGCCAGCGCAGTAAGCGAAGGCGAGATAGGCCGACGCATCCTTGTGGTGCAGGTTTCGGTCGCGCAAGCCGTCATTGTCGAATCCTGTCTCCTCAGCAATTTTCTTGAGCACGTTGTCCCCAACTCGCACGATCGGCTGCAGTTGAGAGGGGTCCCCGATCACCGCCAAGCGTTTGGCACGGTACGCCAGGGGAAGTACCGCGGCGAGCGTGCATTGACTCGCTTCGTCGAGGATCACGAGGTCGAAGAGGCCGCTTTCCCGCGGGAAATTCGACCCCGTGGAAAGCGCGGTACAGGCCCAGCCCTGTATGGTGCCGAGTGTGGAGGCGATCATCCCTCGCAGCGCTTTAGCGCTTGCCGCTGTGCGCGAAAAGCGCGCGAGCTCACTGGATTGGGAATCAAACTTCATTGCGACGTGCTGGCGAACGGCGTTGTAGCTGATCTCAGCCCACTTTTGGTTGAGCGCAGGCACCGCCGTTGTCACGTCACCAACGGAGTTCTCGATTCGAGCGCACGTCTGCTTGAGCTCTTCGATTTCCCGGGTGAGTGACGACCGCTCCTGTTCGAGCCGGGCCCAGGTATGGATAGCGCTGATGGGTGCTGAATGAAGGCAGCGGATATTCTTGCGAAGCCGGCGACTGCGGAACCGCCTTAGGAATCGTGCATTAAGCAATCGATCGGCCCGATCCTCGATGCGTCGAGGATCGCGTCGCGCGACGGGAGGCGCCTCGAGGTGCCAGACTCGCCGTGCCACGTTGTTCAACTGGTCTTGGACGGTTTCGAGCTTGTGCGCGAGCGCCAAGAGCTCCCCTTCAGCGGCGTTCAGTCGCTCGAGGTCTGCAAACAACCCGGCCCGTTGGCCCGCGATTTTGCTCAAGGCGTCGGAGGAGCTGGGGGGCCTGGCCACGATGGGGGTTGCTGCGCAACGCGCGTCGCTGATGCGGCCAAGCACATCCTCCCGAGCTTTGCGATTTCCGGTTCGGATAAGGAGACCGCTGAAAACGCGCTCGACCGCGCGGTCCACCGCGACATCGACGGCAGCGTTGTTGGTGGACGTGACGAGAACCTTCTCCCCGTCGAGCCAAGCATTGCACACGGCGTTTACGACTAGCTCGGTCTTTCCCGTCCCAGGCGGCCCGGTAACGATCGTCAGAGGATGCGCGCGAATACGCTGGAGCGCATGTTCCTGGGATTGATTGCACAGAAGTGGGGCCGCGAGGGGTGTTGATGGCGAGGCAGCGCCGACAACCGCTTTCGGTGCGGCGCGGATCAGGTGAGCAGCCGCGCTCGACATCCAGTCATCGCAGCCTTTTAACTTTTCCAGCTCCTTGATGAGGCTGGTGTAGTAACTGGTCGCCGAAGCGTAAGCCGATATTGCCGCGTTATAGACGCCTTCACGGCTTTGGATGTGATCGCTGAGAGCCGCCGGCTCGAGCGGAGCGTGTATGGCGAGGCCGATCAGTTCCGCTACCTTGGTCGCGCAGTTCGCACAAGCGTCCTGGTCTCCGAAAGGCCAACCGGTGCCAAGAAGATCGCCGACCTGCTGAGTAATGGAGTCTTCGAATGCGCCGCTCCCGACGATGGCCTGGTTGAATTCGGGCTCGGTGGCAGCTTGGAGCCGCCATTCTCCGTCGGCGTTCCGATCGGCTTCAATCTGGACATAGAAGAGTGGAGCCACGCACAGACGCCTGTCGTCTTTGAATACCAGCGTGGGCCATCCGTACAGCAGCGACGCTTTCTGGGGCGATTCTGACGATGAGGCCAGACTGGTGGCGAGCTGTGCGGGGGCGCGGACGGTATCGGTATGTCCGACTATCAGTTGTTCGGAACCGGTATGGCAGAACCAAGAGCGAGCCTTGGCTTCGAAGGTTACGAGCGACTGGGCGGCTTCCGCCTGTACGCATCTTCGAGCGTAGCTGCAGAGTCGGTGCCAATCGTCTTGCGGCGACTGGTCGACTCCGGTGGGCTCTGCAGAACTGTCATCTGTCTCAGCCGATTCCGGTTGGGCTAAACAGGGTCGGCAGGTTGAGTGGTCGACCGGGCTTTCCCGAGGGCGCGATTGGACGGGTCCGGGGACGGACTCAGAAATTGATCGGCGTCGAGTCACCAATTTTCTTGTCAAGTGTATGACGATGGCAATGACCACGACGAAAAACAGGAATGGCAGAGGGTCGGAGAGCACGGCCAACGAGGCTTCCTGATCGAAGTCTGGTACGAGAGGGTCTCGCAATTCGAGAACGACGGGCTTCGGTGTTGGAAGCGGCACTGTTGTTTCATCTGCCATGCGAATCTTCTGTATCTGGTGCTGATCCAGCTTCGCGATCTTGAGAACGGTGCAGGACCAAGTGAGCGGGGGCAAGACCTACCCAGCATCGCACCGAAGGGGGTGAGCCAAGACCGTGGCGCAGCGGCGCGCGCCTGAGAGCGGCAGGGGAGAGAGGCATGACATCGACGCCGCGTGGGTCGAGATCAAGTCGGTCTCGGGCGCCTTGGAGCCGAGGAGTTCATCGCGTCGGGTCGCATAGCGATGGATTCCGTCGTCGCCGTCACCGGTGAGCGTGGGCTTGGTAATTGATGGTGGTGTTTTCGGATTATTCGATGGTCGAGATGCGTCGCTTGTCTGATCCGGGAGAGCGGCGAGCGAGCGAACACTCACCGTGACCGCATCAGGATTTCGTTCCAGTCCTTCGCGCCGCGAGGTCGCCGCCTTTTCACCCTGTGATCGCTGATCCGGAGGCGCTCTGCGGCTCGGTCACCGGTGCTGTCGGCGTCGTAGGCACAGATGATGCGGTGGGGCTTCCACTCCTCGATCCAGGGCGGGACGGCGCTTGCGATGCCGGCGGTTGAGGCGACGACGGCGCCGGGCTCGCGGGTTTCCTCGATGTGCAGGCTTCGAGCGGAGATGGCGTCGACGGCGCTCTCGGTGAGGATGACCAGTACAGGCCGGTTTCGGTCACAGGGGAGCCAGAAGCCGCCGCGCGCCTTTCGCGAGCCGGGGGCCATGCTCCTGAAGCGCTTGGTGCCGGCCTGCGGCGCGGTGCCGAGGATCTCGGCACCGGTAGAGTGCCCGCTCACGTTTCGGCAGACGAAGACGGCGTTGAGCCTGTCATCGGCGTAGAGGAGGCCTCGGCTGTGGCAGGCTTCGAGAACGTCGGCGCGGAGGGCGCGCTGACGGATGAGGGCGTCGCGGACCCTGGGCCATGCGCGGGGACTGGGCTTTGGCAGCCGCAGGCGTTGCGGGGCGGGCTGGAGGGCGGTGGTGACCTTCCCCTGCGCCTCATGCCCTCCGAGGAAGCGGAGGGCTTCCGGGAAGCGGCATCCCGTTGCATGGATGACGAGATCGATGGCGCCACCCCCGCCCGTGCCTCTCAGATGATCGAAGAACTTCTCGCCGTTGATGCTGATGACCGAGCCCTCGCGCCTGAAGCGCGCCCGGTCGGTTGGGTCTTTTCGATAGCCAAGCGCGACGGCGACCCGGTCGAGGGGGATGCTGCGGCAGGCGGCCAGTGGATCGGGGTCGGTCATTGGCGCGCCCTGGCGAAGATTCTGCTTGGAGAGAAGGACGCTGGGGGCGGGCGTTTCCCGTTTCCGTTTCCCTCCCTCTCTAGGAGTTCGAGGCGGAAACGGTTTTGGGTAACGGGTCCTGCCGGTGCTTGGCTGCGGCGAGGGCGATGCGGTAGCCCCCCTCGGGGGCGCGCTCGACGCGTCGTTCGCGGGTCAGCGTCTGGAGAGCGGCTGTGACCGTTGTCGCCCGGGTCGCGGCGCGCTCGCGGATCTGGCGCTGCGAGAGCGGCGCTTCGGCTTCCGCGAGGATCTCGACGATACGCTGCTCGGCAGTTTCCGGCTCCGGCGCGGTCTCCTGCGGCAGCGTGCGCCGGGGGCGCAGGGCGAGCCCCTCGCCGTCATCGGCGAGCTCGATCTCGATGTCGTTGAGGCCGGGGGCGGCGCGGTGCTCGACGGTCATGACGATCTGCTTGTCTCGCCGGCGCAGGTACAGATTCGAATCTCCCCATGCGTGAAGCTCGCTGCTTCCCCGCAAGGCCTGTCCCGGTCTGGCGGCACCGCTCTTTCGGGCGTGGTGGACCAGCAGGACGGCGGTCTCGAAGCGGCGCTGGAGGTCGCGCAGGAAGCCCAGGATCGGGGCGACCTCCGCGACGGCGTTCTCGTCGACGCCGTGCAGGCGCACCAGGGGGTCGAGGACCACGAGGCGCGGTTCGATGCGCTCCACCGTTTCCAGCAGGCGCCGGCGGTCGTTGCCGTGATCGAGACGGAGTGCCGGCACGTCGATGACCGCGATGTCCAGGCTCTCGAAGTTCGTGCCGGCAGCGCTTGCGATGCCCTGGAGCCTGGCGCGGACGATGTGGCCCGCGTCTTCGGCCGCGAACAGCAGCACGGTGCCGCTTCCTGCGGGGCGGTAGTGGCGCAGGCACGGCACGCCTGCGGCGACGGCGACGGCGAGATCGAGCGCCAGGAAGGATTTGCCGCACTTGGGCTCGCCGCCGACGATGCCGACGCCCTGCTCGCTCCAGAGCGCCTCGACCATCCACTGCTGCGCCCGGGGGCGATCCTCGAGCTCAACCGGCGCCCGCGTCGGGAAGCCCTTCACCGCCGTGCCCTCTTGGGCTTGGCGGGCTCGCCCACGATCTCCATGAAGAGCTTCTCGTCGAGAACCTCGCGGTCCTTCTCGGCGCCGGCGGCGAGCAGCATGTCGCCCATGACGGTGAGCGCCCTGGGGTTGCCTGCGGCATGAGCGACCAGGGTGTCCTTGAGGTCTGCGGTCATGAGGCCCGGATTGCCGGCCTGCTCGATCAGATGGTCGAGCAGGGCCGCGAGGTCGCCGGCGTCTGCCTGCGTCATGACCAGGCGCTGGCGGATGCGGGACGCGATGGGCTGCAGGTCGGGCTGGCGGAGCTTGTCGAGCAGGCGAGTGTCGCCGGCGAAGACGACCGAGAGGATGGCGCGCGAGTCGAAGTCGGTCGACGCCAGCAGGCGGATCTCGGAGAACACCGAGGGCAGCAGCTCCTGGGCCTCGTCGACGAGCACGATGGGCCGCATGCGGGTCTCGTCGACATGGGCGAGCCAGCGCTCGCGCAGGTTTTTGAAGCTGGACCAGCGGTTGTTGTACATCAGATCGACGCCGAACATCTCGCCGATCTCGCGGTAGAAGTCGGACAGCCTCGAGGACGGGTGGGTGATGGCGGCGACCCTGAGCCCGTCCGAGCGGCCGAGCCGCTCGGCGAGCAGGCGCAACGTCACGCTCTTTCCGGTGCCGGGCTCGCCTGCGATGAGCGCGAAGCCGCCCTGGCGCACGAGGTGACGCTCGATCCTGAGGCAGAAGCTGTCGACGGCGGGCGTCGCCATGAGGCTGTCGACCGGAAGGTCGGTGGCAAACGGGTTCCACTTGAGCCCGTAGAAGGTGAGCAGTTCGCGGTTCATGGCGCATCTCCCTGATCGTCGTCCTCGCCCGGATCGGGCGTTTCGTTGTGGGGCACCCAGGCCGGCGGCAGGCCCGTTGCGGCCTGGGTGTCGAGCATGCCCCGGAGCAGCGGCGGCAACTCGCCCGTGCCCGCGCTGCCGCCACCATCGTCGCCGCCGGGGCGGGTGGGCCGGCGGACACCATCGGCATTGCCGCGCCTGTCGAGCGGATAGAGGGTGCACAGCAACTCGCCACCTTGACCGTCGACCAGATCGACGCTCCTCAGGTCCCAGCGCGCGTAGCGGATCCAGAGCGTGCTCAGATGGCGCCACGGGGCCGGCACCTGGTAGCGCACCCCCTTGACCGAGACGGTGCCGTCCGAGCGCCTGAGCGTGCGCTTCTCGGTGATACGGAAGGCCGCCTTGAGCTCGTCCGAGCCGGGGCAGGGCCTGGACGCGTCGGGGCTCTCGGCCAGGCGCCTGTAGGGCGTCGTCCCGAGCTCGCGGTGCTTCCGGCGGTTGTAGTCCCTCTCGACCCAGGCGACGGTGGCGTCGTTGAGCGTCTTCAGGTCAAGCGCGTCTACGCTTTCGAGCATGGCCATGAGCCGGCCCTCGACCGAGGACCACAGAACTTCGATTTTTCCGTTTTGATGAGGGCTGTAAGCGAGGGTGGTGGCCCCGACGATGCCGAGCCGGTGCAGCCCCTCCTCGACCTCGCCCGCCATCATCGGCGCGCCCCGGTCGGTCATCAGGGACCTGGGCAGGCCGCGCTTCATGAAGGCCTGGAAGAGCCCGTGGACGAAGACCTGGGCGGTCTCGGAGAGATACCACTGAAGGTGGCAGCCGAGGCGCGAGTGGTCGTCGAGGAAGCCGAGCAGGTAAGGCGTCTGCCACTCGCCCGACTCCGTCAGCACACGGCGCTTGCCGTGGTGGAAGTCCCCATGCCAGAGCGCGTGGCTGCGCGAGACCTCGTAGCTCAGCACCTCGCGCGCCTCGACCGGCGGCCGGGCGGGCTCCTTCTCGAAGCGACGCTGCCGGCGCTTGCGGACCAGCCCGCGATTGCGCATCGCACGCGTCAGCGTCGGATAGGACGGCATCGGGCCGAGTGCGGGATTCTCCCTCACAAGCGTCTGCAGATTGTCGTAGTGAAGCTGTGCCGACCACGACGGATGCGCCCGGTACTGCTCGCGAAGCGCCTCGATGAGCCCCGCCGACATCGCCCGCGCGCGGCCGGCGTCGGCCCGCGGCTTGCGGCACAGCGCCTTGACCGGATCCCGCTCCTCAGCCCGCGCCTGGTAGTACCAGCGTTCGATCGTGGACACCGCGAAGCGCACAGGGCCCTTGCCCGACGGGTGCTCCCAGTCCCGTTGCGAGAGCCGCTCGAACTCCACTCGCAGCTGCCCCGCAGGCGGCGGCGAGGCCAGGAGCGGACCGACGACCGCGAAGCGCAAGCGCGCCCAACGGTCGCGGTCGCCCCCTCCGTTGCTGCTGCCCATCTCGGCATCCCTCCCTGGCTGCTGTCAGGCGGGATGCCATGTACGACGCCCTATAACGGCGTGACAGAATCACTCTCTGCGGGCGGCACCGGGCCATCGCCGAGCCCGCACCAGCCCGTCCACGGCTTGAACCAGACCAGGCTCAGCAGCAGGCGCTGGCCGAAGCGGCCGCCCCGCATCTGCCGAAGCACGAAGAGAAGCGGCGCCTCCTCCGGCGGCATCACCAGCTCGCCCCGCTTCGCCCCCCACGGCTCCGTCGCCGGGAACGCCGCCAGCCACCACGTCCGCCAGCGGCGCAGCGTGGCGCCGCATCCCCCACCTCCGCTTGATCGTCTGCAAGCGCACACCGCCTCTCAGCACCAGCGCGCTCACCACAACGAACAGGGCGCCCAGATAGAAGCGGCGACCGAAGAACCGTACCGACGGAGGAGTCGCCCGCAGGCGGCAGTCCGCGCAGCAAAAGCTGAACCGCCGCGTGCCCGCGCCTCTCAGCTCGGGCGCCAGGCCGTACGGCTTGCGCGGATACTTCGCGCTGTGCAGCTTGCCGGGGCAGTGTCGGCAGCCCGCCTCGCGGCAGCGTGCCGCCTCGGCCTCATCAACGTCGTGCAGCCACGCCCAGACAGGGGCGTTGCAAAGCATGGAGTGCTGGAAAAGGGTGTGCGACATTGGGGCCGTCTCTGGAGATTTGGACTGTCACCGAGACAAAGCCCCCCGGCGAAATTCTTGCAAGTTCGCCGGGGGGCACCCAACCCCGAACATCGCCTAAAGCGAGCGGATCAGACCCCGATCCCCGCTGAAAGCCGCGCCCTCTCAACCGGCAAGACGGAAGGCAACGGCGGGACCATCACTTCACCCGGATCCTGTCGCACAGCGCCTTCCGCGCCGCCCTCTTCGAGCACAGAACGCGCAGCAAAGCCGACGTCGCCTGGATCCTCATGGTCTGGACCGGGCGGCTGCGACGGCGTGCTCACTTCGCACGCAACCGTCTTCGCCAGCAACAACAGAGACCGGGCCGGCGGACGCAGTGCGTCTCGCCAAGGGACCGCGATGAGTTCACCCATCCTGCCCGAGACATCGGTCGGCCCGCGATGGTGGAGAACATCGCGGACGGCATCCGCGCGGCGATGGCCGACGCGGGGACCGGCGATCCGGCGGACGTCCACTACGTCCAGACCAAGACGCCGCTGCTCACCATCGACATGGTGCGGGACGCGCACGCGCGCTGAGACCTTGGCCGAGGTGGTCCGTGAATTGATGGGGGTTGGAGCACCAATGGCACCATCGGGCTCGGCATCGCGGTCGTGCTTGGCGAAGTCGCCATGCCCTGGGCCGACGAAATCTGCCACAGCGTCGACCTCTGCTCATCGATCGCCTCGTGCTCGTCGGGCGTGGAACTCGACCGCGGGAAGATCGCCCTCTTCGGCAATGCGCCGGGGGTCGGCGGGCGCTTCCGCATCGTCCCAGATCAAGGGCGGACGCAACATCCATCCAGTATGACTCGGGTCATTGTCTCGGCTGCGGCATCGAAGTCCTTTCTCGTGAGCCGTCGCCGCCCGAGCACGTCGGCGGCCAACATCCCGAAGTCCGCATAGAACTGGGTCGCCGACCACAGCATGATGAAGAAGTGGCGCGGGTCCACCTTCGCCATCTGCCCGCGGCGGATCCACTCCTCCACCACATGGGCGCGCTGGTCAGTGACCTCGCGAATGTGCTGGCGCTGGCGCCGCTCCAGGAACTGCGCGCCGCGCAGGATCTCGTTGGCGAAGAAGCGGGATTCCGTAGCGTGGCGGCGTGAATACTCGAGCTTCGCGCGAATGTAGGCAGCGATGGCCTCGCGCGGTTCGCGCTCGGACACAATGTGCTCGAAGGCTCGGTCCCATTCCTCGATCAGGCGCTCGATAACCGCCGCGTAGATGCTCTCCTTGGTCGGAAAGTAGTAGTAGACGTTGGTCTTCGGCAGGCCGCTGACCCGGGCGATCTCCTTCATGTGCGTGCCGTGAAAGCTCTTGTCGGCAAAGAGGCCGACGGCGGCGCGCAGGATCTTTTCCTCGTTCCGGGCCCGGATACGCGGCGTCCCCCCCGCATCTTCTCGCTTCGTTTTCGTCATGCCTGTGCCCCACCTCACACTACAACTTTCTGCGCTATCGCGGCCGGCCTCAGTCTAACCCCGCTCGGCTGTTGCCGGGCCAGAAATGAGGAATGTGCGTTGTGGCGCTTTTCGACGGCGCGCCGCTGATCTTTGGCGGCCGGATATCGACTGCCTGACCCCCGTCGGGTGAGCAGAATGCAGCGATTTGGCGTGAGATCGGAACACTACGGGAACATGATGACA
>JAJEEP010000174.1 GCA_022820945.1 Alphaproteobacteria bacterium
GGTCATGGCGCGGCCCACCGCCCCGATGTCGTAGGGCGGGACGAACTCTGCGACGACGCGGCCCGAGAGCATCACCACCAGGCGGTGGCTGATGTCGAACAGCTCGTCGAGGTCAGAGGAGATCAGCAACACGCCGCAGCCTCGTCCGGCCGCCTCGCGCAGCGCCGACCAGACGAAGGCAGTGGCGCCGATGTCGAGCCCGCGCGCCGGCTGGGCGGCGATGATGAGGCGCGCGTCTTCGTCGATTTCCCGCGCGAGGATGACCTTCTGCGCATTGCCGCCGGAGAGCGCACCGGCACTCTGGGTCGCGGACGCATAGCGCACGCCCCAGGCCTGGAGCGCCTCGTCGCAGCGCCGCCGCAGCGTGGCCGGATCCACGAGACTGAACAGCGGCTTTTGAAGAAGCTCGCGGACGGACCAGTTCTCCCACAGAGTGCTGGTGAGGCTGAGGCCCTCGCTGTTGCGCTCGAACGGGATCACCCGAAGGCCCAATGCCCGTCGGTTTGCGGCGCTGGTCCGGTTTGCGCGGCTGCCGTTCAGGTGGACATCGCCGCCCGTGACATCGGCCAGGCCAGCGATCGCCTTCACCAGAGTCCGCTGACCGTTGCCCTGGACGCCGGCGACGCCGACGATCTCTCCCGGTTTGACCGTGAGCGAGACCCGATCCAGCGGTGGCTCCTCCGGGTCCTTCGCCGTGCTCACGCCCGCAAGTTCGAGCACCGCCTCGCTGGAGGCGGACGCTGCAGGGGTGTCCGTATCCCGCGCGGCCGCACCCTGAACCGCGGCCGCACCCACGAGCGCCCGGGTATCGCCCGCACCGACGGCGTCGGCCTCGCCTTGGCCGACGATCATCTCGGCGATGCGCCTTTCCTCCGCTCGCTCTCGGGGAATGGGTCCTGCGACCAGCCGACCGCCGCGAAGGACGGAGATCGTGTCTGCAACCGCCATCACCTCGCGGATCTTGTGCAGGATCAGGATGACCGTGACCCCCTGCCGCTTGAGGCCGCGGACACGCTCAAACAGCGCCTCGATGCCGGCCGGAGGCAGCACAGCGGTCGGCTCGTCCAGGATGAGCACACGTGCGTCGGTCACCAGCGCGCGGGCGATCTCAACGCCCTGCTGCGCTTCCACCGGCAGGTCGCGGATGCGCCGGCGCGGATCGACGTCCAGATCGAGGGTGGCAAGCCGCTCGTGGCATCGCTGCAGGAGCCACCGACGGCTGTAGAGGCCGATGCCGCCGCCGGCGCCGAACTCCAGCGCCTCGGCCACGGTAAACGAGGGCGGCAGCGCGAAGCTCTGGTGGACGAGTTCGACGCCCGCTGCGCGCGCACCGGACACGCGGCCGAGACGCAACGCGTGCCCGTCGACGGCAAGGGAGCCTGCGTCAGGGCGAACGATCCCAGCCGCGACGCGGGCGAAGGTCGTCTTGCCAGCGCCGTTCTGGCCGACCACGGCGTGGATGGCGCCACGCGCGAAGGCGATTTCAAGGTCGGCGAGCGCCGTGACCTGGTCGTATGTAACGCGAATCCCGCGGCAGTGGAGGGCAGGCGGGTCCGCGTCCGTCATCCGTGCCGAGAGCGCCTCCTGGTCCGCGAGTGCGATCAGAGCTCCGTGTTGAACGGCACCGAAACCGATCCGTCGAGGATACCCGCCCGCGCCGCTTCGACCGCAGGCCACGCCTCGTCTGACCGCGCGACGATAGCCGCAGGCCCCTGCTCCCGATAGAGCGGAGATCGGAGGAAGTCGATCACGCCGCTGCCAAGGCCGGTCGGCACATGCCGCCCGCCCTGCCAGTCGGCGGCGAGCGCCGCGCTCGTCTCGTTATGGAGCGACTGGCCGAAGTCGAGGCTGACCACCCCGATCACGGAGGCGGGCCCGAGCGGGTACTGGGCCGGATCGAGTGCGCTGACCATGGCGCCCTCGCGCTCGTTGGCCGCCTGGATGATGCCACCGTCGGTCGCGGCGGAATCGGTCTGGATGTAGTCGATCCCGTCCAGGAACATCTGGCTCGCGATCTCGTAACCCTTGGCCGGGTCCTGGAAGGAGCCCGCGAACGCGGCGGTAACGTTGGCCTCCGGGTCGACCGCGTGGACACCGGCCTGAAGCGCGTTGAAGTCGGCGTTGATCGGCGGAATGCTGATACCGCCGATGAAGCCAATCTGCTTCGACTGCGAGACGTGCGCGGCAAAGATGCCCGACAGGTAGCAGCCGAGATAGTAGTCGTAGGAGACCGTCACCAGGTTCGCGATTGGCGGGTCGACAGAGTCGCCGAAGAGCTGGATCCACCTGGTGTCGGGATAGAGCGGCGCCACCGCCTTGAAGGCCTCGGAGATGACCGGGAAGGTCCCGAGCACGATGGAGGCGCCCGCATCGCCGAGGGTGCGCAGCACGGTTTCATAGGTCGCCGGGTCCTGCGCGTAGATGGCGCGGGTCTCGAAGCCTTGCGCCTCAGAGAGCTGGTTGAGCCGGCCCATCATGGAATCGATGGGGCCGCTGTCCCCGGCCGCCTGGGTGTGAACCAGGGCGACCAGACCAGCGTCCGCACGCGCTGCGAGCGGAAACGCGGTACCCGCCCCAACGACCGCCGAGACTCCGGCGGTAGCCGCCAGGAACCTGCGGCGACTGAGGCGCGCGGGCGGCGCGCCTGGGCCATTCGCATTCGGTTTGTTCGACATGGCGTTTCTCCTCTTCTCCCGCGGGCGCCCCTTGCGCCCGGCCAGAATTCGCTGTCAGGCCCTAACCAGAAGGCCTTTCAATCGCCGATGGGCGGCGAGCATGGCGCGGGGTTCATCACCATCACGTCCTGCTCCTGGATCGCGTCCAGCGCCCAGATCGACTGGATGAAGGCCTGCCAAGCCGGATCCGCCGTCATCGCCGCGCGACGCTGCTCGCGGTCGGCCAGGCTCTCGTAGGCCCAGATCAGGACAATCCGGTGCAGCCGCCCGATCTCCGAGACGTAGAGGCCGACGAAGCGGCCGAGATGGCGCCTCTGGATCGGCAGGCCTTCCGCCTCGTACTTCTTAAGCCAGCCATCCACCGTGCCGGGACGGAAGGTGTAGGTGCGGTGCTCGACGATCATTTCCGGGTTCCTTCCGGAGGCGCTTGAGCACCGCCCACGCCGAGAATGAACTCCGCCGCCTTCTCGCCGATCATGATGGCGGGCGCGTTGGTGTTGCCGCTCGTGATGACGGGCATGACGGACGCGTCGGCGACCCTGAGTCCCTTGATGCCGTGGACCGCGAGTCGTGCGTCCACCACTGCGATCGGGTCCGTGCCCATGCGGCAGGTGCCGACGGGATGAAAGGTCGTCATGGCGTTGGCCCGGAGCCACGCGGTGAGGTCGGTATCGCTCTGCACCGCCGCGCCAGGCGCAAGCTCGGGGCCGCGGTAGGCGTCGAAGGCCGGCTGTGCGATCACATCACGAACCATGCGGATGCCCGTGATCGTCGTGCGGCAGTCGGCCTCGCTTTGCAGATAGTTGGGCTGGATCAGCGGCGCATCGGCGGGATCCGCGGAGCGCAGACCGATCCACCCCCGGCTTTCGGGATCGATCGGGCCCACGCGCATGGAAAAGCCATGGGTCTCCTCAAGCGGTGGCTTCCTGAAGGGCACCGGAAAGTGCAGGTTCGCCGCGTTCTCCAGCGCCGGCATGAAGTGCACCTGGATGTCTGGCGCCACCTTCTCCGCCCGGCTCTTGAGGAAGGCGCCCGCCTCGTAAGGGAAGGTGGTAGCGATGCCGCGGCCGAGCAGCATGCCGGCAGCGACCGACCGGATCATCCGATCGGCCCGCAACTCGCGGTAGAGGGTGATCGGCTCCGTGCAGGCGTAGGCGAGAACGCAGTCGACGTGGTCCTGCAAATTGCGTCCGACGCCGGGGAGATCGTGCACCACCGGGATGCCGTGCCGCTGGAGCTCGTCGCCGGGCCCGATCCCGGACAGCATCATGAGCTGCGGCGTGTTGACCGTTCCGGTACAGAGGATGACCTCGCGCGCCGCGCGGATGGTGCGGACGTTGGCGCCGTCAGCGACCTCGACCCCGGTCGCGCGTCCTGCCTCCACGACCACGCGTCGCACGAGGTTTCCGGTGGTGATCGTCAGGTTGCGCCGATTTCGAATCGGGTTGAGGAAGGCTGCCGATGTGGAGCAGCGCTTGCCCCGCCTGATGGTGAAGTCGTACCGGCCGAAACCCAGTTGCTCAGCCCCGTTGAAGTCGTCGTTGACGGGATGGCCGGCCTCACGGCCCGCTTCGACGAACACGTCGAAGAGCGGATTGGCGCCACGCGCGCGGCAAACCGTCAGCTCACCCTTACCCCCGTGATAGGCCCCGTCCCGCTCTGCGTGCCCTTCGGAGCGGCGGAAGGCCGGGAGCACATCGCCGTAGGACCAGCCGGCGAGGCCCATCTGGGCCCAGCGGTCGTAGTCGTGGCGATTGCCGCGCACATAGATCATGCCGTTGATGGTGGACGAGCCGCCGAGCACCTTGCCGCGCGGCCAGTAAAGCGAGCGGCCGCCCAAGCTGGGCACCGGCTCGGTGTGATAGCGCCAGTTGTAGATGCCGGAGTGGAACAGCCTGCCCATCAGCATCGGCAGGCGGAACAGGGGATTGCGATCCCTGCCGCCGGCCTCGATCAGCAGGACCGAACGGTCGGGACCGGCTGAGAGCCTGTTGGCGAGTACGCATCCCGCCGAGCCTGCGCCAACGACGATGTAGTCGAAGGAGGGCGCGTATGGCATCGCCTACCAGTCCACCGGGTCTGCGCCTATCGCCTGGAGGCGCCGGTTGCAGAGCGTGAACGGGTTCTTTTGCGCGAGGACCTCGTCGGCCGCCGCCGGATGCGGGCGGAGGATGACGCGCTGGTCAGTGCCCGCACCTGCCTCACTGAGGCCCATTGCCGCGAGGGTCTCAGCCGCCGCATCGCCGAAGCCCAGGAAAACGACCGGCGTTCTTCTCCGCGCGAGATGATCGAGCATCCGCACCATGAACGGCCGCCAGAGCGGCAGGTGCCCGCGCACCTGGTGGGGATCGCCCTCCCGCCGGAAGCGCGTCAGCGTGAGCGAGGTGTTGAGGAGCAATACACCGGACTTCACCCAGCGGTCGGCGAGGGCAGAGGGCGCTTCCAAGTCGACCGCGCCGGCTTCGATGGCAGCAAGCGTCGCCGGCCACTGCGCGAAGCTCCGGGCGTAGTGAATCTCGCCCGTGCGCGCGCCGACGATGAGCTGGATGACCGCGCGCACGCTTGGGGAGAACATCTTGTCGAGCTCCCGCCAGTGGGAAACGTTGCCGGCCTCGAAAGCCCGCCCGGTCGAGAAGGCGGGGCAGGGATAGGGATCCTGACCCAGGATCACGCAGCGCACATCCTCTGGCACAATGCCGTCGAAGGCGCGGAGCATGTGCGCGCCAGCCGGTGCACCGGGAAACGTTCTGCCGCGCCGGGCGGGAAGGATCGGCTCCCAGGGTTCGAGCTCGAGCGCGGGGTCCATATCGTCGAAACCCAGCGCGACATCGCCGACGACATCACGCCAGGGAGAGGCGATGTCTTCCTGCCAGCCGTCGAGCGACTCCCGGAGCGCCGCTCTGAGTTGCATCGCCATGGCGTCCGACCGCTCCAAAGCTTCATGACCTGACACCAATGTCATGTTTCACGATCTGGCAACATGACACGTACGTCAAGTAATTTCTGAGGCGTGTGCGCTGTCGTGAATCCCTTGGTGATCAAGGGCTCCAGCTGACCCGAGACTTTTCTTACCCCAGAAGCATCGCAGATTTCTGCGGATCTGCGATGTGCGGATAGGGCGGTTCGAGGATTTCCACCCCATAG
>JAJEEP010000099.1 GCA_022820945.1 Alphaproteobacteria bacterium
GGTCATGGCGCGGCCCACCGCCCCGATGTCGTAGGGCGGGACGAACTCTGCGACGACGCGGCCCGAGAGCATCACCACCAGGCGGTGGCTGATGTCGAACAGCTCGTCGAGGTCAGAGGAGATCAGCAACACGCCGCAGCCGCGCCCGGCCGCCTCGCGCAACGCCGACCAGACGAAGGCGGTGGCACCGATATCGAGCCCGCGCGCGGGCTGCGCGGCGACGATGAGGCGCGCGTCTTCGTCAATTTCTCGTGCGAGGATGACCTTCTGCGCGTTGCCGCCGGAGAGGGCGCCGGCGTTCTGCGTCGTGGACGCATAGCGCACGCCCCAGGTCCTTAGCGCTTCATCGCAACGCAGCCGCAGGGCGGACGGATCGACCAAACTGAACAGCGGCTTTTGGAGAAGCTCGCGGACGGACCAGTTCTCCCACAGCGCGCTGGTGAGGCTGAGTCCCTCGCTGTTGCGCTCGAAGGGAATAACTCGCAGCCCGAGGGCGCGGCGGGAGACGGGACTAAAGCGGCTCACGCGCGTGCCACCCAGGTAGATATCGCCGCCCGTGATGCCGGCGAGGCCGGCGATCGCCTGCACCAACGTCCGTTGGCCGTTGCCCTGAACGCCGGCGACGCCGACGATCTCTCCCGGCCTGACCAGCAGCGAGACCCGATCCAACGGCGGCTCCTCCGGGTCTTTCGCCGTGCTCACGTCCGCCAGTTCGAGGACCGATTCGTGAGAGTCGAGCGCCGCAGAGGCGCTTGTATCCCGGGCGGCCGCGCCTTGAACCGGCGCCGCCCCCACGAGCGCCCGGGCATCGTCGGCGCTGACGGAACCCGCCGCGGCCTGGCCGACGATCATCTCGGCGATGCGCCTCTCGTCTGCTCGGTCGCGGGGGATGGGCCCCGCGACCAGCCTGCCGCCACGAAGGACGGAGATCGCGTCGGCGACCGCCATCACTTCGCGTAGCTTGTGCAGGATCAGGATCACCGTGACCCCCTGCCGCTTGAGTCTGCGGATACGCTCGAACAGCGCCTCGATGCCGGCGGGTGGCAACACCGCCGTCGGCTCGTCCAAAATCAGGAGCCGCGCGTCCGTGACCAGCGCGCGGGCGATCTCTACCCCCTGCTGAACCTCGACCGGCAGGTCGCGAATGCGCCGGCGCGGATCGACGTCGAGATCGAGGGCCGCGAGCCTCTCGCGGCAACGCCTCAACAGTTGCCGGCGGACGTAGAGGCCGATGCCACCGCCAGCGCCGAACTCCAGTGCCTCGGCCACGGTGAAGGAGGGCGGCAGCGCGAAGCTCTGGTGCACCAGCTCGACGCCCGCCGTGCGCGCGCCGGTGACACGGCCGAGCCGCAACGGGCGCCCGTCAATAGCAAGCGAACCCGCGTCGGGCCGGACGAGCCCTGCAGCGACGCGGGCGAAGGTCGTCTTGCCGGCGCCGTTCTGGCCGACCACGGCATGGATGGCGCCGCGCGCGAAGGCGATTTCCAGATCGGCGAGCGCCGTGACCTCGCCGTATGTGACGCGGATCCCGCGGCAGTGGAGCGCAGGCGGGTCCGCGTCCGTCATCCGTGCCGAGAGCGCCTCCTGGTCCGCGAGTGCGATCAGAGCTCCGTGTTGAACGGCACCGAAACCGATCCGTCGAGGATACCCGCCCGCGCTGCTTCGACCGCAGGCCACGCCTCGTCGGACCGGGCGACGATAGCCGCAGGTCCCTGCTCCCGATAGAGCGGAGACCGGAGGAAGTCGATGACGCCGCTGCCAAGGCCGGTCGGCACATGCCGCCCGCCCTGCCAGTCGGCGCCAAGCGCTGCGCTGGTCTCGTTATGGAGCGACTGGCCGAAGTCGAGGCTGACCACCCCGATCACGGAGGCGGGCCCGAGCGGGTACTGGGCCGGATCGAGTGCGCTGACCATGGCGCCCTCGCGCTCGTTAGCCGCCTGGATGATGCCACCGTCGGTCGCGGCAGAATCGGTCTGGATGTAGTCGATCCCGTCCAGGAACATCTGGCTCGCGATCTCGTAGCCCTTGGCCGGGTCCTGGAAGGAGCCCGCGAAGGCGGCAGTGACGGTGGCCTCCGGATCGACCGCGTGCACGCCTGCCTGAAGCGCGTTGTAGTCGGCATTGATCGGCGGAATGCTGATGCCGCCGATGAAGCCGATCTGCTTCGATTGCGAGACGTGCGCGGCGAAGATGCCCGACAGATAGCAGCCGAGATAGTAGTCGTAGGAGACCGTCACCAGGTTTCCGATCGGCGGGTCGACGGGGTCGCCGAAGAGCTGGATCCACTTGGTATCGGGGTAGATCGGAGCCACCGCCTTGAAGGCCTCGGAGATGACCGGGAAGGTCCCGAGCACGATGGATGTACCCGCATCGCCGAGGGTCCTCAGCACGGTCTCGTAGGACGCCGGGTCCTGCGCGTAGATGGCGCGGGTCTCGAAGCCTTGCGCCTCAGAGAGCTGGTTGAGCCGGCCCATCATGGAATCGATGGGGCCGCTGTCGCCCGCCGCCTGGGTATGAACCAGGGCGACCAGGCCAGCGTCCGCACGCGCGGCGAGCGGAAACGAGGTACCCGCCCCAACGACTGCCGAGACTCCGGCGGTAGCCGCCAGGAAGCGGCGACGGCTGAGGCGCGTCAGCGGTGCGCCGAAACCATTCGCGTTCGGCTTGTTCGACATGGCGTTTCTCCTTCTCTCCCGCGGGCGCCCGTTGCGCCCGGCTGGAATTCGTTGGCAAGTCCTCAACAGCGGGCCGTTCAATCGCCGAGCGGCGGCGAGCATGGGGCGGGGTTCATCACCATCACGTCCTGCTCCTGGATCGCGTCCAGCGCCCAGACTGACTGGACGAACGCCTGCCACGCGGGGTCCGCGCCCATCGCGGCGCGGCGCCGCTCGCGATCCGCCAGGCTCTCGTAGGCCCGGATCAGGACGATCCGGTGCAGCCGGCCGATCTCGGAGACGTAGACGCCGATCAGGCGGCCGAGATGGCGCTCCTGGATAGGCATGCCCTCCGCCTCGTACTTCTTCAGCCAGCCCTCCACCGTGCCGGGGCGGAAGGTGTAGGTCCTGTGCTCGACGATCATTCCTCGCTCTCCCTGGCTGCCGCCTGAGGTTCGACCCCGCCTCCAATGAACTCGGCCGCCCTCTCGCCGATCATGATGGCGGGCGCGTTGGTGTTGCCGCTCGTGATGACGGGCATGACCGAGGCGTCGGCGACCCTGAGCCCGGCGATGCCGCGGACGGCGAGCCGGGCGTCCACCACCGCCATCGGATCGGTGCCCATGCGGCAGGTGCCGACGGGGTGGAACGTGGTCATGGCGTTGGCGCGGAGCCAGGCGGTGAGCTCCGTATCGCTCTGCGCTTCCGCCCCCGGCGCGAGCTCGGGGCCGCGACAGGCGTCGAAGGCCGGCTGCCCGATGACCTCACGGACCATGCGGATGCCCGAGATCGTCGTCACGCGGTCGGCGTCGTCCTGCAGATAGTTGGGCTGGATCAGCGGCGGCGCGGCGGGGTCGGCGGAACGCAGCTCCACCCACCCCCGGCTCGCCGGGTTGACCGGGCCCACACGGAGCGCGAAGCCGTGGCCGGCGTCGGACGCAGCCTTCCCGAAGGGGTTGGGAACGTGCAGGCTCGCCGTACTCTCCAGCGCGGGCATGAAGTGCACCTGAACGTCCGGTGCCACCAGTTCCGGCCGGCTCTTGAAGAACGCGCCCGCCTCGTAGGGGAAGGTGGTGGCGATGCCGCGGCCGAAGAGCAGCCCCTCGGCCACCGAGCGGATCATCCTGTCCGCCCTGAGCTCGCGATAGAGGGTGACCGGCTTCGTGCACGCATACGAGAGAACGCAGTCCACGTGATCCTGCAGGTTGCGGCCGACGCCGGGGAGCTCGTGGATCACCCGGATGCCGTGCCGCTTCAGCGCCTCGCCCGGCCCGATGCCCGACAGCATCAGGAGCTGGGGCGAGTTGACGGTGCCGGCGCAGAGGATGACCTCGCGCGCGGCGCGGACGGTGCGCGTGCCGCCGCCGTGGGCCATCTCGACTCCGGTCGCGCGACCGCCGTCGACGACCACGCGGCGGACGAGGCTCCCGGTGGCGATGGACAGGTTGCGCCGATGCCGGACCGGGCGCAGGAAGGCGGCCGACGTGGAGCAGCGCCTGCCCCGCCTGATGGTGAAGTCATAGCGGCCGACCCCCTGCTGCTCCGACCCGTTGAAGTCGTCGTTGACGGGATGGCCGGCCTGACGGCCCGCCTCGAGGAACGTGTCGAAGAGCGGATTGGTGCCGCGCGCGCGGCAGACGGTGAGCTCGCCGCCCGTCCCGTGATAGGTCCCGTCCCGCTCCACGTGCCCTTCGGAGCGGCGGAACGCGGGAAGCACCTCCTCGTAGGACCAGCCGGCGAGGCCCATCTGAGACCAGCGATCGTAGTCGTGGCGATTGCCGCGCACGTAGACCATGCCGTTGATGGTGGAGGACCCGCCCAGCACCTTGCCGCGCGGCCAGTAGAGCGAGCGACCCTCTAGGCTCGGCACCGGCTCGGTGTGGTAGCGCCAGTTGTAGATTCCGGACTGGAACAGCCGGCCCATGAGCATGGGCAGGCGGAAGAGCGGATTGCGGTCCCGGCCGCCGGCCTCGATGAGGAGAACGGAGCGGTCGGGATCGGCGGACAGCCTGTTGGCGAGCACGCATCCCGCCGAGCCGGCGCCGACGATGACGTAGTCGAAGGCGCGCTCCCGGGGCATCGGCTACCAGTCCACCGGCGCCGCGCCCATGGCCCGCAGGCGGCGGTTGCAGAGCGAGAGCGGGTTCTCCTGCGCCAGCATCTCGTCGGCCGCGGCCGGGTGCGGGCGGAGGATGACGCGCCCGGCAGCGCTCGCATCGGACTCTCCAAGTCCCGCTGCAGCCAGCGTCTCGGCAGCCGCGTCGCCGAAGCCGAGGAAGACGACAGGCGTGCCCCGCCGCGCCAGTCGGTCGAGCACCCGGACCAGCAGGGGGCGCCAGAGCGGCAGGTGGCCCTGCACCTGGTGCGGATCGCCCTCGCGGCGGAAGCGGGAGAGCGTGAGCGAGCTGTTGAGCAGCAGCGCGCCGGAGGCGACCCAGCGCCCGGCCAGCGCCTCGGGCGCCTCCAGATCGACCGCGCCGGCTTCGATGGCCGCCAGCATCTCCGGCCACCGTGCAAAGCTCTCGGCGTAGCGCGCCGCGCCGGTGCGCTCGGCGACGACGAGCTGGATCACCGCGCGCACGCTCGGCGAGAACATCTTGTCGAGCTCCTGCCAGCGGGCGACGTTGCCGGCCTCGAAGGCCCGCCCGGTGGCGAAGGCGGGGCACGGATAGGGGTCCTGGCCCACGACCACGCAGCGCACGTCCTCGGGCGCGATCCCGTCGAAGGCGCGCAGCATGTGCGCGCCCGCCGGTGCGCCCGGAAACGATCGGCCTCGCCGGACGGGAAAGATCGGCTCCCAGGGCTCGAGCTCGAGCGCGGCGTCGACTGCATCGAAGGCCAACGCGACGTCGTGCACGAGAGAGCGCCAGCAAGGGTCGATATCCTCCTGCCAGCCTTCGAGCGTCTCCCGCAGCGCCGCCCTCAGTCGCATGGTCATGACGTCCGATTGCAGAGAGACCACACAAACATGACACACGTGTCAGGTAATACGATTCTTGAACATGACACGGCCGTCAAGTTTTTTCTGGCCCAACAGCGGGCGGACAGGTTTAGACTGCGGCCCCGCAGCGACAAGACTGCCGGTTGGCGTGCGAGGCGGGACATGACGAAGACGAAAAAGGCGGACGCAGCACGCGAGGCGACGGCGCCGCGAATCCGGGCCAGAAATGAGGAGAGGATTCTACGCGCCGCCGTCGGCCTCTTTGCCGACAAGAGTTTTCACGGCACCCACGTCAAGGAGATTGCGAAGGTCAGCGGCCTGCCGAAGACCAACGTCTACTACTACTTCCCCACCAAGGAGAGCATCTATGCGGCAGTGATCGAGCGGCTGATCGAGGGCTGGGACCGCGCCTTCGAACATATCGTGCCCGAGCGTGAGCCGCGTGAGGCCATCACTGCCTACATTCGCGCGAAACTCGAATACTCCCGCCGCCACGCCACCGAATCCCGCTTTTTCGCCAATGAGATCTTGCGCGGCGCGCAGTTCCTCGATCGGCGTCAACGTCAGCACATCCGAGAGGTCACCGACCAGCGTGCCCACGTGGTGGAGGAGTGGATCCGGCGCGGGCAGATGGCCCCGGTGGATCCGCGCCACTTCTTCATCATGCTGTGGTCCGCGACCCAGTTCTATGCGGACTTCGGGATGCTGGCCGCCGACGTTCTCGGACGGCGGCGGCTCACGAGAAAGGACTTCGACGCCGCGGCCGAGACCATGACCGGGATCGTTCTGGACGGATGCTGCGGCCACCCTTGATCCCGTAACCCGCAGCTCCGCCATCTTAACCATGCCTGAGCGTCCGCCGTCATTGCGCTTCAGGGACGCACGGTCAACAACGCAATCGCCGCGATCAAGGCGAGCCATCCGAATCTCACCCCGCAGAAGAGCTTCTACTTCGAGATCAGCCGGGCGCGCGACCGCGGTCTGGGCCACGCCGAGGCGACGCGCATCTTCGAGCATTCCGACATCGTCGGCGCTTTCGGCGCCGCGCGGCAGTTCGAGAGGTTCGACAGGACAGATTGCAGCATTGCCGAGTCACCGTTTGTGGTAACGCGACCAGGTTGGTCAGGAGCCGGCCGGAGACAAGGGATGTGCCATCGTGTTTGATCCGGTAGGGCGCCGGACCGTCCAGAACCGCTTGATGGCAAGACAGGAGGCAAAGCTAGCAGTCTTTAATCGTGCTGCACTTCCGGACGCGACATAGAGTTGGAGAATCGAAGATCGTGCCTAAGTGGTAGTAAGCGACGACCGCATTTTGGTTCGCGGCATCCTCTTCTGTGGCGCAATCGTCTGAAAGGTTATACGCATGGCATGCCTACCACGGGGACAAGAGCCGGAACGGATCTCTTCGCGGCACGTCTTCATCTCTTGGTGCGATGGTATCCATCACTGATCCTCGCGTAGGGCGCCAAAAGCTCCCATCAAGTCCTGCGCGGCGTCAGCAAGCGTTCCAGCGACAGCGCCGCCCTGCGCCCCGTCTACGGCGTAGAAGCCTGCCAGAACAGCACCGCTTGTGTCCGTCCAAGTTGTTCCGCTTCGCCCAAGCGAGTAGCCGAAATTGGGGATAGCGTGGAGTTCGCCGGTATCATCGATCCGGCGCAAGTCCGTGAATGACGCGTTGAGTGAGTCGACCGTCTCGAGGTCCATGGTCAGATCAACCGCTCCGAGGACCGGTTGGAAGAGAGTCGTGTCGACCGCAATCAGATCACCGCTCCAAGTCGCGACACCGGTGCCGGGAACTGGGCTCATACTCAAGGTGCCCCTGACCGTTATTTCAATGATAACTTGATCGTTGATGAACTCGCTGGCTTCAGTAACCCAAAAGCCAGTTGCGCGTTCCACGGTCAGACGTCGCGTCACGTGAACGCCGAAGCGTTCAAGATCCGAATCTTCTCCAGGAACGTTCGCCCAGATTCCAAACTGCTTGTAGTTGGTGTCTGGCCCTACGTCGTAGTGATGACGAATACCGTCGAAGTCCCGTTCAACTGGAACAGCGGGCACGTTGATCGAACGGTGGCACATGATGTCGATGCTATTGCAATCCGAATGAGGCATACCGGTGTTCGCCTCGTCGCCGTAATCCAGGACATGTCCGAACTCATGCGCCAAGATGCGAAAGCCACCGATCGTAAGTATTCCATCACGCACATTCCGCCTGAAAAACTCCGGCAGGACAGTGATGACGGGGTTGTTACCGGCGTTGGCGCGGTCTGAGGGTTGCAGGGAGTAATCGCCGTAATGGTTGGCACAGGCTCTGCCTGCACATCGCGGCTGATCGTAGCCGACGAGAAAGTCGACGTTGATCCAACCATCGGCGCCAAGCTCCTCGTGAACATGAGATTGATGAGAGCCGCCGGGCGCCCGGACGCCCTCGATCCGACGGGTCCAGAGTTCGGCCGCGCGACGCAGCATTGCGACGAGATCATCAGGAGGGCTTGCTCCTGGCGCTGTGTAGGTAGTGAACGCGACAGCGGGGCTGCCAGACGGGACCTCTCGCAAGTACGTAAACTGGCCGGCCGAAGGAAGGGAGGCGGCACGAAAGGACGGCAGCGGATCGAGTGCGTCAGGATTCGCGTGGGTGCCAGAGGCTTGTTGAGAAGTGTTCGGGATAACCGGGGGCGGCTCCACAGGAGGCGGGACCACTCGAGGGGGGTCCATGAACGCGTCGTTACTTCCGCCGCCCCCGCAAGCGACTACAAGCCAAACGCAACAAGTCGCCGCAGCGATCACGCCAAGTCGCAACATTCCATAGTGCTCCCAGCTGCTAAAACGTGTGCAAATCAAAGTGTAAGGCTGTCAATGCAGCCCGCATCGTAGAGCCCGGGCATGCCTACCACCGCCCACCGCAAAGCACACCGATGACCGGCGCCTACCGACGAGCACTGCCGTAGCTCTCAACCAGCGGCCTCCTCGAACCGGTACCATCGTACGCTATCCCCGCGCCCTAGATGTGATCTCTCAATAGGTTGTCCATCCGGGACCGAATCTCGGAAGCTGATGGGTGCTGAATGCCTGTCAACAAGCCGAGAAGCGAGCCCCGGATGAACGTCCATAAGAATGCAAAACTCACGCCACGCGGTCGAGCCGAGATCGTGCGCCGCGTTCTCGAGGAGGGGCAGACCCCTACGTCCGTGGCCACGGACGTAGGGGTCTGCGAACGCACCGTGCGCAAGTGGGTCCGGCGCTTCCAGGCCGAGGGATACGAAGGCCTCGAGGACCGCTCGTCGCGGCCGCACACGCTGCGTCGCCCGACTCCGCAACCGGTGGTCCGCCAGATCGCCGCGCTGCGCCGGCGGCGCTGGAGCGGCGCCCAGATCGCCGCCGAACTCGGCGTCTCCACCGCCACCGTCAGCCGTGCCCTGCGACGCCTCGGCCTCAACCGCCTGAGCGCGCTCGATCCACCCGAGCCGGTGCGGCGCTACGAACGCCAGAACCCCGGCGAACTCATCCACATCGACATCAAGAAGCTCGGCCGCTTCGACCGCCCGGGCCACCGCGTCACCGGAGATCGCACCGGCCAAAGCAGCAGACGCGGTGTCGGCTGGGAGTATCTCCACGTCTGCATCGACGACCACTCCCGCGTCGCCTTCAGCCAGATCATGCCAGACTCATCTTCAACAGTTTGGCCGCTGATTTGACGCTCTCGGATTGAAAAAAGCCCGGATTTCCGGGCTTTTCCATCCTGCCCCGGTGGCAAGCTGCGAAAAACGTGGTGCCACAGGACGGGCGAAAATGTTGGTCGAT
>JAJEEP010000106.1 GCA_022820945.1 Alphaproteobacteria bacterium
TCATCATGTTCCCGTAGTGTTCCGATCTCACGCCAAATCGCTGCATTCTGCTCACCCGACGGGGGTCAGGCAGTCGATATCCGGCCGCCAAAGATCAGCGGCGCGCCGTCGAAAAGCGCCACAACGCACATTCCTCACGATTGACATAACGCCCTCGCACCATCAAGGTCAGTGGTCGTTTGCCGATTCCGACTTATGAATCGACGGGCGCGTGCGTGGTTCACAATCTGATTCGGGGTATGGATCGCCACTCTCGCCGTTGGATAGGCCGAATTGCGGTGCTCGCACTGATCGCGGTGTTTGCCGTGGCCCTGTTCGCGCCCATGCAGTCGGCACTCGCTGCGGCGGAGGTCGAGACCGAGCTGGAAACCCTCCAGTTCGGACGCGGCGACAGCCTGTCCGTCTTGCTTACCAGGGCCGGTGTGCGCGCCATCGACGTCGACCGAATCAGTAAGGCGATTCAGAAGCAAACCAACCTGCGACGCATGTCGGTCGGCCGCGAGGTGCGGCTTCTGTTCAAGGCGGAAGGCCAGCGCCGGCGCGTTCCGGTTGCGGTCAGCGTCGAGACGCGGCCGGGTCGGTTCGTCGAAGCCACCCGCACCGAGAAAGGTGGGTACAGGGCGCGGCGCACCACCGTTCCCCTCACTCAACCCATCCGTCTGTCCGAGGTGGCGTTCGAGCGCGACGGCCGCACCGTGACCGTGCGACGCAATGAGACGATCATGGGCATCCTGCATCGCCACGGTGTCGATGCCGAGACCGCGGACGCCGTGGTGAGCGCACTGCGTGCAGCTTTCGATCCACGCAACCTGATGCCCGGCCATACCCTCACAATCGTGGCGGGCCGCGACGCGAATGACACGCCTCTCCTGCAAGGCATCGCGCTTCATCTCAACGATGACAAGGCTGTGGCGGTCGTCCGCAACGATGGCGGCGGCTTCGCTGCCCGCCGCACCACCGCTGACGCGCTGCGCACCGCCGGGCTGACGCTGACTCCAGCGCCTGCGGCTAACGTAACCGCGGTGGAGCGGGCCGACGTGGTCGCAGCGCCGCCGCAAAAGCCCGCGCCTGAGGCGGTCGATCCCGATGCCGCGGTCGCTGATCGGACCAGTGCCGACGCCCTGCCCTACGACGGCCCGCAGCACCCTGCGGATCCGGAACTCTTCGAGCTGAGCCGCACCTTGCGGTCGGGCAGCACTCTGATGGATCTGCTTCTCGACGCAGATGTGCGCAGACCCGAGGCGGATGCCCTCGTGCGGAGCCTGCGCCGCGTGTTCAACCCGCGGCGCCTCCCCGCCGGCGTCACGGTGCGCATTGCGAAACGCCCGGTACCCGGCTTCGAGCCCCGCATCGTATGGCTCGATATCGAGCTTCCAAGAGATCGGCGCATCCGGATTGAACGAGAAGAAAAGGGGCGCTTCTCCAGTCGCATCACCAAGGAGCCACCGGCGCCCGCTCAGCCGCGCGCCATGGCTGACGCCGCCGAGATAGACCGTGCCGACCTCGATCCGGCACCGATCGCGAAGCCGGTCGAGCCAGCCGACGCCCTGCCCCCGTCGGCCACCCGCGTCTCGGTGCGGTCGGGCGATACGCTCATGGCGATCCTGCGGCGGCACGGGATCGACCGTGTGGAGGCGGACCGCGCCATTCAGGCGGCCCGCAAGCTGTTCAACCTCAGGCGGCTTCGCATCGGACAGGAAATTACCTTGGTAACGGGCATCGACGAGACGGGCGCAGATACCCCCAAGGCTGTTGCGCTGCGGGTCGGCGACGATCGCTACGTCAAGGTGAGTCGGGTCGCGAGCGGTTACTTCGATGCGGCGGAGGTGAATCGGATCGGGCTCATGACCTCGCCGCTCACACGCGTCGTCTCGGCGACCACGACGCCGAAGGAGGAGCCCCAGCGCGACCGGGCGGGCGTGGCCGACCGCGGCCAGGTGATGACCGGCGCGTTCGTCGCTGCCGCCGCACCGGTTGCCATCGCCTCGTCCGGGCTTGAGCCGCAAGGCGCTGCGGATCCCCATGGCGGCACCGTCAATGGGACCGTCCTTCCCGTCATCAAGGGCACCGTCAACGGTGCGTTCAAAGACTTCGCCGGCACCCCGCTCGACGGAGACGACGACCTCGTACGCAAGGCAGTGGTCATTCGCAGAGGCGATACGCTCTCGGTGGCGTTGACCCGGGCCGGCGGCACGCGCGAGGAGGCGGAGGCCGCAATCGTCGCCTTCCGCAAGGTTCACAATCCGCGCAAGTTGCGGGTCGGCCAGACGCTTTCCCTCGCGTTCGATCCGGAGAACGGATCGAACGGCAGCCCGAGGCTTGCCGCGTTCGCCCTCGACGTGGCGGCGGACCGCGATGTCGTTATCGCCCGCGGCGAGGACGGCATTTTCCTGCCGAGCGTGGTGGACCGTCCGCTCGACCGTGTCCTGCAACGAACAGTCGGAACGATCAATTCCAGTCTATATGTCTCTGCTCGTGCCGCAGGAATGCCGAACCAGGTCCTCATGGAGATGGTGCACATCTTCAGCTACGACGTGGACTTCCAGTGGGATATCCAACCGGGCGACCGGTTCGAGGTCCTCTACGAAGCAGTCTTTAACAAGGCTGGCGAGTTCGTGGAGAACGGCCCTATCCTCTACGCGAACCTGGAGGTGGGCGAGCGCGAGGTCGAACTCTTCCGCTACGAACCGGGGGAAGGGCCTGCAGACTACATCGACGCTCAAGGTGCCAGCGTGCGCAAGGCCCTGATGCGCACGCCGATCAACGGCGCCCGGCTCTCATCGGGATACGGCATGCGCAGACACCCGATCCTCGGCTACAACAAGAAGCACTTGGGGGTCGATTTCGCGGCGCCCACGGGCACGCCGATTTACGCCGGAGGCGACGGCAAGATTTCCATGATCGGCCGCTATGGCAACTACGGCAAGTACATCCGAATCCGGCACAACGGTACCTACAGCACAGGCTATGCCCACCTCAGCGGCTTCGCGAAGGGTATGAGAAAGGGCAAACGCGTACGTCAGGGGCAGGTCATCGGCTACGTCGGCTCCACCGGGATGTCGACTGGACCGCACCTCCACTACGAGGTGATGGTGGGCAACAAGCGAATCAACCCGATGACGCTCAAGCTGCCCTCCGGCCGCAAGCTGAAGGGCCGCGAGTTGGCTGAATTTCAGGCGCAGGTGCAGAAGGTCATGGTCCTGCTGGCAGAGGTGCCGGCGGTCACACGCGTCGCCCAGCGCTAACCGATACCAACTGCTCTGCTACGCCGCGCTGGCGAGCGCGGCGCTGTCCTGCCCGTCGATGACCAGGCCGTCCGGGCCCGCTGAGACACGCACCGTTTCACCGTCGTCGAGGCGGCCGGCGATGATTAGCTGAGCGAGCGGGTTCTGCAGGTTGCGTTGAATGATCCGCTTCAGCGGCCGCGCTCCATAAGCCGAGTCATAGCCTGCATCGCCGAGCCACGCACGCGCGGCATCGTCGAGCTCCAGGGAGATCTTGCGGTCGTTCAGCCGTTGCACAAGGCGGGCGATCTGGATGTCCACGATGGCGCTCATGTGCGCGCGGTCGAGCCGGTGGAACAGGATGATCTCTTCCAATCGGTGGAGGAATTACGGCCTGAAGCTCGCCCGCACCAGCTCCATCACGGGTTCGCGCACGGCACTCGACGCCTCTCCCTCGGGCTGCGCCGCCATGATCTCACCGCCCAGGTTGGAGGTCATGATGACGACGGTGTTGCGGAAGTCGACCGTGCGACCGTGACTGTCGGTGAGGCGCCCGTCGTCCAGCACCTGCAGCAGCACGTTGAAGACGTCGCTATGGGCCTTCTCGATCTCGTCGAACAGGATCACCTGGTAGGGGCGCCGGCGCACCGCTTCGGTGAGCGCGCCGCCCTCGTCGTAGCCGACGTAGCCGGGCGGAGCGCCGATCAGGCGGGCGACGGCGTGCTTCTCCATGTACTCCGACATGTCGATGCGGATCATTGCCGCTTCATCGTCGAAGAGGAACGCAGCGAGCGTCTTGGCAAGCTCGGTCTTGCCCACTCCGGTGGGGCCGAGGAAGAGGAACGAGCCGGTCGGGCGGTCGGCGTCCTGCAGTCCGGCGCGGGCGCGGCGCACGGCGTTGCTCACCGCGACCACCGCCTCCTCCTGGCCCACCACCCGCTCCTGCAGCGAGCGCTCCATGTGCAGCAGCTTCTCGCGCTCGCCCTCCAGCATCTTGTCCACCGGGATGCCGGTCCAGCGCGAGACCACGCCCGCGATGTGGGAAGACTTCACTGCCTCGTCGAGCAGCGGCTCGTGGTCCGCGCTCTCCAGCCCATCGAGCTTCCGCTCCAGGTCGGGGATGACCCCGTAGGCAAGCTCGCCTGCGCGGGCGAGATCGCCATTCCGCTGCGCCACTTCTAGCGCGCTTCGGGCCGCGTCGAGCTGCTCCTTGATCTTCTGACCGCCCGAGAGCCGCTCCTTCTCGGCAAGCCACACCGCAGTCTGGTCGGCCGAGCGCTTCTCCAGCGTCGCCAGCTCCTCGCCGAGCGCTTCGAGCCGGTCGCGGGAGCGCTCGTCCGTCTCCTTCTTGAGCGCCTCGCGCTCGATCTTGAGCTGGATGATACGCCGGTCGAGCTCGTCGAGCTCCTCGGGCTTGGAATCGATCTCCATCCTGAGCCGGCTCGCCGCCTCGTCGACCAGGTCGATCGCCTTGTCGGGCAGAAAGCGGTCGGTGATGTAGCGGTTGGAGAGCGTGGCGGCCGCCACGATGGCGTTGTCGGTGATCGCGACGCCGTGGTGGACCTCGTATTTTTCCTTGAGGCCGCGCAGGATCGACACCGTGTCCGCGACGGTCGGCTCGGATACGTAGACGGGCTGGAAGCGCCGCGCCAGCGCCGCGTCTTTCTCCACATGCTTGCGGTACTCATCGAGCGTCGTCGCACCGACGCAATGCAGCTCTCCCCGAGCCAGCGCGGGCTTGAGCAAATTGGAGGCATCCATCGCACCTTCGGCGGCACCCGCACCCACCAGCGTGTGCAACTCGTCGATGAACATGACGATCTCGCCGGCGGCTGCGTTGACCTCGGTCAGCACGGCCTTCAGGCGCTCCTCGAACTCGCCGCGGAACTTGGCGCCGGCCACCATGGCGCCGAGGTCGAGCGCCAGCAGCCGCTTGTCCCTCAGCGATTCGGGCACGTCGCCGTTAACGATGCGCTGGGCGAGGCCCTCGACGATCGCCGTCTTGCCGACGCCTGGTTCGCCGATGATGACGGGGTTGTTCTTCGTCCGCCGCGAGAGCACCTGCATGATGCGGCGAATCTCCTCGTCCCGGCCGATGACCGGATCGACCGTGCCGCCGCGCGCCGCCTCGGTCAGGTCGCGCGCATACTTCTTGAGCGCGTCGTAGCCGGATTCTGCGGAGGCGCTGTCCGCTGTCCGTCCCTTGCGCAAGTCGTTGATGGCGGCATTCAGCGTCTGCGGACTGACGCCAGAATCGGCCAGAACGCGCGCGGCCCGTGTTCCCTTGGCAAGTGCGAGCGCAAGCAGCAGACGCTCGGCAGTAACGTAGCTGTCACCGGCCTTCTTCGCGATGTCGAGAGCGGAATCGAACAGCCGCGCGGTCTCGGGCGCGAGGTAGATCTGACCGGCGCCGTCTCCGTCCACCCTGGGCAGCGCGTCCAGTGCCGCCTCGGTCTTCTCCAGTGCCTCTTCCGGTCGCCCCCCGGTAGCACGGATGAGATTGGCGGCAAGGCCCTCTCCGTCGTCCAGCAGGACCTTGAGCAAATGCTCGGGCGCGAAGCGCTGGTGGCCCCGGGTCGCAGCAAGTGCCTGAGCGGCCTGCACGAATCCGCGCGATCGCTCGGTAAACTTCTCGAAATCCATGTGTCACCCCTCGTTGGCCATCCTCTGACGAGAGCCGAACGGGGTCGCACTCTCATGGCCTCGAGCGAGGCCTGCAGCCGGATGCCGGGTCGTCACGCAGCCGCTCCCTATATGGGGTGCCGAAGCGGCGCGGCAAGAGTGAGGCCCGTTACCATCCATCCCGCGGGGGCTCGCATAGTGCGCTCGCACGCGCGAGACACGCGACGCGCGTGCCCGCCGACTGGGAAAACGAACTTACTGGAAGGGGACTGGGTAGGGGCTGGGGCGCGGATCAGGAGGCCTGAGGCGCGCGCTCCTCAGTCGCCTCCGCCGGCGCTTCGTCGGCCTGCGCTGCCTGAGCCCGAGGCTCGGCATTGACCGCCGGCTCTTGCTCTCCGCCCGGCTTTTGCTCGGCCTCGACGCGCTGCTGGGGCTGCTGGGACGGCTGCGGCTGTTGTGGTTGCTGTGACTGTTGAGGATGTTGACCGTGCTGCCGCTGTCCTCGCTGATCCCAGCCATTGGCTGCAACAACACGGTAATAATGTTCGGCGTGCTGGAAGAAGTTTTCAGCGCCGATTCGATCCCCCGCCGAGAGCGCATCCTGCGCCAGGGCCTGGTATTTCTCTATGACCTGGAACGCGGTTCCACGGATCTTTCCCTCGGGGCCGTTGCTCTCGAAGGTCGAGCCGCGCCCGTGAAAACCGGGGCGCCTGCCGTTGCCTCTATACCCGCGTGGGCGCTTGTTGTTTGGACCTTTCATACGAATCGCCTTCTTACCTAATCGGCGTTCACGAACCGCGCTCCGACTGCGTTGCGTTCGGGCACGCTTGCCAGCTTCTTTCGCTGAGGAACTCTGCGAGACCGTTCATCCGGTCAAGTATCGCGAGTCCCGCGAACCCTAACCATCATCGCGCAGTTTGCAACCTCTTTTTTTGCAAGCGGGCATCTTGCGCCGACAGGAAAACTCTGTCTTAGGACCAGAACCCGGCGTCGATGTCGCGGGCGAACATTGCACAGCGCTCGATCCCCGATAGGTCGCAGCGACGGCCGATCTCTACCAGTCCGACCGCGGCAAACAACGACCCGACTTCATCCGCCATCCCCGCACCAAGCTCGATGGTAGCCAGTCCTTTTGGCGCCAAGAGGCGCGCGACTTGCGGCGCAAGCCGCCGGTAACTTTCGTATCCGTCATCCCCGCCGGCGAGCGCCATCCGGGGCTCGTGTCGGGCGATCTCCGGCGCAAGCGATGCCAGCTCCCGCGCCGCCACATAGGGCGGATTGCTCACCACGATATCGAAGCGCGCGGCGAGCGGCGCGCCCCAGTCGGCAACGACGAAGGCAGCCCGACGGCCGAGACCATGGCGCCGGGCATTGGCCTGCGCCAGCGAGACGGCGGTGGCACTGACATCGATACCGAGCCCCAGCGCGCCGGGAAGCTCGCTGAGGAGCGCGACCAGCAGGCAGCCCGTGCCGGTGCCGAGATCGAGCACGCGCGGGCGCGCGGGCAGGCACGGGGCTTGGGCAAGCACCGCCTCGACAAGAGTCTCGCTCTCCGGCCGCGGCACCAGCGCGGAGCAGTCGACGGCAAAGTCGAGACTCCAGAATTCGCGCCTGCCAGTGAGATAGGCGATCGGCTCGCGCGCTGCGCGGCGGCGGACCAGCGCCGCCAGCCGCCGCGCCTCGCCCTTGCCGAGCGGCACGCGATCGTCCGCGAGCAATGCCTCCGGCGCGAGCCCCAGCGCGTGCTGCATCAGCACCCGGGCATCGCGGCGCGGCGCATCGATGCCCGCCGCGCGCAGCGCCGAAGCCGCAGCACCCAGCGCCTCCGCCCGGCTCGCCGCAGCGCCGCTCACTCCGCCTCCGCGAGGCGGGCGGCGCGGTCCGCCGTCATCAACGGATCGATGACCTCGTCGAGGGCCTCGCCGCTTAGCACCTTGTCCAGCTTGTAGAGGGTGAGATTTACGCGGTGATCGCTCACCCGGCCCTGTGGGAAGTTGTAGGTGCGGATCCGCTCCGACCGGTCGCCGGAGCCCACCTGCCCGCGCCGTGCGGCGGCCCTCTCGGCATCGCGCAGCGCGCGCTCCCGGTCGTAGAGCCGGGCGCGCAGCACCTTCATGGCCTTGGCCTTGTTCTTGTGCTGCGACTTCTCGTCCTGCTGCGTGACCACGATCCCGCTCGGCAGGTGAGTGATGCGCACCGCACTGTCGGTGGTGTTGACGCTCTGCCCGCCGGGTCCGCTTGAGCGGTAGACGTCGATGCGCAGGTCCTTCTCGTCCAGCGCGATATCGACATCCTCTGCCTCGGGTAGCACGGCAACCGTTGCCGCCGAGGTGTGAATACGCCCGCTGGCCTCGGTCTCCGGCACCCTCTGCACGCGGTGCACGCCGGATTCGAACTTGAGCCGCGCATAGGCGCCGCGCCCGCCGATGGAGACCACCGCCTCCTTGACCCCGCCGAGCCCGGTTTCCGACATCGACATCAGCTCAAAGCGCCAGCCCTTCGTCTCGACGTAGCGCTGGTACATCCGCAGCAGATCGCCGCCGAACAACGCGGCTTCATCGCCGCCGGTGCCGGCGCGAATCTCGAGAATGGCGTTGCGCTCGTCCGCTTCGTCCGCTGGCAGCAGGAGAATCTTCAGCGCCTCCTCCTTGGCGGGCATCGCCGCCATCAGTTGGGCGCGCTCGTCCTCCGCAAGTGCCCGCATCTCGGGCTCGCTCTCGGGGTCCTCGGCCATCGCCTGCAGGTCGTCAGCCTCGTCGCGGGCTGCGCGCAACGCCGTGATCGCCTCCACGATGGGCGAGAGCTGGGTGTACTCGCGCGAGAGCTGCGCCAGCTCGGCGGGCGGCGGTAGCGGCATGGCGGAGAGCGCCTGGCCGAGCTCCCCGTGGCGCTCGAGCACCCGGTCCAGGCGCTCCTTGAACCCGGCGGCAGCGCTCATGGGCCGGGCGCGTAGCGGGCGAGATGCGTGCCGAGCTCGCCCTCCGGCGCCTCGACCTGCTCGCCGCTGTCCAGGTCGCGAACCGTCGCCACGCCGCGCTCCATCTCGTCATCGCCAAGAATGACCGCCGCTGCGGCACGCGCCTGATCGGCCCGCTTCAGCCGCTTCGAAAGCGAGCCGCGATAGGTCAGCTCGACCGCGAAGCCCTCGTGCCGAAGACGCTGGGCGAGCCCGAGCGCGGCGGCCTCGGCGCGCGCGCCGAGCGGCACGATGGCGATGGGCCGGGGCGCCGCCGCCACGTCGCCCACCGTCTCCTCCACCAGTGCGGCGAGCCGCTCGATCCCGCCGGCCCAGCCGACGCCGGGCGTGGGCGGCCCGCCCATGGTCTCCACCAGCCCGTCGTAGCGCCCGCCTGCGAGCACGGCACCCTGGGCGCCAAGCGCCTCGGTGGTGAACTCGAAGGCCGTGTGGCAGTAGTAATCGAGCCCGCGCACGAGACGCGGATTACGGGTATAGGCGATGCCGAGGCCGCTCAGCCCCTCGCACACGGCCTCGAAGAACGCCGCCGCCTCCGGGCTTAAATGCGCGTCGATCGCGGGCGCGTCGGCCAGCACCGCCCTGTCGCCCTCGTCCTTGGAATCCAGCACGCGCAGCGGATTGCGCCGGAGCCGCAGCTTGCTCTCCTCGGACAAGGCGTCCTCGTTGGCCTCCAGGTGGGCGACGAGCGCCCCGCGATAGGCGCTGCGGCTGGCATCGTCGGCCAGCGTGTTGATCTCCAGCGTGACCCGGTCGCGCACGCCCAGCGTCTCCAGCAGGTGCGCGCCGAGGGCGATCACCTCGATATCGGCGAGCGGCTCGGGAGCACCAATCAGCTCGACACCGATCTGGTGGAACTGGCGCAGCCGGCCCTTCTGAGGCCGCTCGTAGCGGAACATCGGCCCAGCGTAGAAGCACTTGAACGGCCGGCGCGTGCCCAGGGTGCCGCCGATCACCGCGCGCGCGACGCCCGCCGTGTTCTCGGGCCTGAGCGTGAGTTCGGAGCCCCCGCGGTCGGTGAAGGTGTACATCTCCTTGGTCACGATGTCCGAGGTATCGCCCAGCGTGCGGCGGAACACGTCGCTGAACTCGAAGATCGGCGTCGCCACCTCGGCGCACCCGTAGCGGGCGGCGAGCGTGCGCGCATGCTCGACGACGTGCCGGTGGCGGCGCATCTCGTCCGCCGCGAGGTCGTGCGTTCCACGAACCGGCTGAATTCTACGCACTGTCTGGGTTCCCGAACGTTGCCGGTGCTGCTCCCGGCGTGACGGTGGCGGGTTTAGTGACTCGATTTGACGGTCACTGCAAGCGGCGGGCGCCGCTCGGCGCGCCTATCCGCCGATGGCGGTACCGGCCAGGAGCCGATCCGGATCGAGCGCAATATTCCGTATGACGACACCGAGCGGACCGAGTGACGGTGCCGGTGCGTCATCGACCTGGATCTCGAGACCGCCGGCGTTGCCGGTCACCATGAGCAGGCCGGGCCGGTCCGGTACACGGTACGAATCGCCCGCGTGCAGAATCCGCGTCAGCAGCAGCTCATTGTCCGGGCCCTGAACCTGAACCCAGCTGTCGTCGATCGCCGTAATGACCACGCGAGCGTCGAGGTTACTCCGCCCGTAGACCTTGGGAACGTACGCGGCTTCCACCGGCAGTTCGGGCTCCGCCGTCGTCGGGGCCGCCGCCGGAGCGGTCTGCTCCGGCGGCGCTTCCTCAGTCGCCGGCTCCGGCGATGCGGGCTCAAGCGCGGCGGTCACGATGACATCATCGGCACCAGTGGCGCCGGCGCTGCCGGCGGTGTCGCTGCTCGACGCACCGTTGCCCGCAACCGCTTCATCGGCGCCGGTCGCGGGGCTGCTCGTCCCACCGGTGGCGACGACTGCGAAGTCGAGCGGGGCCGTGATCGGCGGACCCCGATCGGCGGATTCCGCAGGTGCGACGGCCGGCTCGCTCGGCGCGGACACCTCGGCCACCGAAGCGGGTTCGGCCGGCGCCGTTGGCTCTGGCGCCGCTTCGACATCGGCAGGCGACAGCGGGGCCTGTGCGTCCTCCGGCTGCGATCCCTGAAGCGCAGCGACCTCCGCCGCCTCGGCCGGCCCGGACTCGTCCCAGACCTCGGCCGCTGGGATGAGACCTGACTCCGCAACGTCCGTCGCGACGGGCTCTGCCGGTGCCGGGTTTGCCGAAGCGGGCTCTTCCGGCCGTGTTGCTGCCGGTGCGGGCTCAGGCGGCTGGGGAGTTGCGATATCCGCGACAACCGCTCCGGCCGGCGCGGCAGCAGTCTCCGCCGCAGCGTCGGCGGTCGTCTCGACCGGGGCCGCGGCAGCCGTTTCTGCGGCGGGTGTGGGTGGCGTATCGTCCGTCGCCACAGCCGTCTGGATTGCGGTAGCCGTCTCCTCCGGTACGACGGTCTCGCTCAGGCCCACCGCCTCGGTCAGCCGGGTCGACACGTCGTCGACGAGGTCTGTCGCAATCTGTCCGCCGGTGGACTGATATTGCCAACCGCCGTAGGCGAGCCCCGCCAGCACCAGAACGAGGAGGATGAGCCAGAACTTCGGTTTGGGGCTGCTGTCGGTGGGTGACGGGAAGGAGAGCCGTTGCTCGCTCTTGTCGAGCCCCTGCTCGCGCTTGAAGGCGTCGACCATTTCGTCGGGGTCGAGCCCGAGAAAGCCCGAGTAGCTGCGCAGAAAACCGATCGTGTAGGTCGAACCGGGGATCTGGTCGAAGCGGCCTTCCTCCAGCGCCTCGAGATAGTGCTCCTGAATTCGCAGCACGTGGGCGGCGTCGGCCACGCTGTAGCCGCCCCTGGTCCGCGCTTCTCGCAGCTCTTCGCAGAAGCTCGGGAGGGCATGTGGATCGTCGCGGCCCGTCTCGTGAACGAGTCGCGGTCCGGCCAGATCAGGCTCGGATGCCTCGAACGGCACCCGCAGAGGTTCCTTCATGACTCGCGTCCCGCAACAGCGAGCACGCACGCCACCCTCCCAGCCAGCGTTGCGCGCTCAGGTACCCGTTTGCGAACGTCTAATCCGCTCCATATTGTGTTCGCGTCACTGCCTCGTTCCGCCAGTTATTTCTCCGGCTTCAAAAAGACCGCGACTTGATTAGCCGTCCCCCAATGCTAACAGCCAGGCTAGCGATGGTATCATCGGCTGTCATCCTGCGCAATCATAGAGGAATGTGCGTTGTGGCGCTTTTCGACGGCGCGCCGCTGATCTTTGGCGGCCGGATATCGACTGCCTGACCCCCGTCGGGTGAGCAGAATGCAGCGATTTGGCGTGAGATCGGAACACTACGGGAACATGATGACA
>JAJEEP010000125.1 GCA_022820945.1 Alphaproteobacteria bacterium
CGCCTGACCACTTCCCCACAGGCCCAGCAGCAACAGAAGCGGTCAATTCATCGGGGACAAAAACCCGTCAACTACATCGCCACCGAAAGCACGCGCCCCCAAAAAAGCGAATAAGCGCCGGTCTAGACCGTCATCAACAATCCGCCCAAGCTGAACCTGCGGGTTCTCTATAATTTCGATGCTCATGGCCCGGCCCTCCAGAAGCCGTACGCGTCCGGCCCGGCCAGCCGCTCGGCGACGCTTGCTGCCGACCCGGCCCCGTCGACTGCGGAGAAATAGACCGAGGACAGGTAGTTCATGAAGGCGTCGCGAGCGTCGGCATCGAAACCAAGTGCCTCGACCCTGGCAAAGACATCCTTGAGGCTGTCCAGGTCAGGCGCCGGTGTCGCGATTCCGGGGATGGCCCAGAAGGTTTGTCCGCAGACCACCACCGGCTTGTCAAAATAGAACGCCTGGATCCCAACCGAGGAGTTGACCGTGACTACCCCGCGAGACGCTGCGACTTGCGCGAAAGTGTCGGAGTCGTTGTCCAGACAGATTCGGGACGTGCCGGCTGAGCGGATCGCTTCGACGAACGAGACCTGGGTCGAGGGGTGTTCCTTGAGCCGCAGATGCCAGCCATCGGGCAGTGAACTGGCTGCCGACGCAAGGGACGAAACAAAGACATCGATGTCTCTGAACTCGCCACCGAACAACCGGAGCTGGGTGTCTTTGGGAACCTGCAACGGTACGAAAAGAAAAGGCTCATCCAGGGACGGTAATCCGTCATCGCTGACCCGTGGCCGGGAGGCGGTGCGTTGCCGGATGTCGCTTCGCGCCGCGCGCCATGCCTTCCGCTCGGGTGCATGTCTATCGGCCCAAGCCAGATAGGGCTCGAGCGTCCGGGGCAACGAACAGAGCGCATTGACCCCGCGCGGGTCGACTGTAATCCGCCCGGGTAGCGGCGCGAGTTCGAGGTACAGCCGTTGCGCACCAGCCGCGCGCGCACCTTCCATGAAGGCCATGCGGCCCCCACCGCTGCCGTTCCAAGCCACGGCGACGGCCGACCCGCGGCGCTGAAACAGCCGCCGTGCGCCAGCATATTGCGCTCTGAGGTGCCACAGTTTGAGTGTCCGCATCAGCCCGCCAGACGGCCGGTTTGCCGCGTCGGGCAACGCCTTTTCGGCAACTGCGCGCGCCTCTTCGTACCGGCGCAGGCTTATCGGGCGCAGCAGGATCCAGTTAACCCTGCCCTCTCCACCCAGCACGCGCTCGATCATCCGCCGCTGTGAAGGGTCGCGGCTCAAGCACAGGAACTCGAATGGCGCAGTCTCGGTCATCTTGAGATACGACGACATAGCACGAAGTCGGGGATCGGCGGCGGCCATTCGTAAGTATGGAAGTCGGCAAACCGGCTTCCGGCTCCCACGGAGGCGCCGCCTTTTCAGCGCTGTTCGGGCCCCGGATCCATGCGATCGCCACGAAGCACGGCGATGCGATGCGCTCCGGCCTCATAGACACGACCAACGACCCTTATCCGGGCAGCCCGCATTGACCGGCCGCGGGCGTGGGCCATAGAGTGTGCGCCCTTCCCACCAGCGCACGCCCGACGCCCCCGATGAAGGCCCTCTCGGACATCGTGATGCTCGACCTGACGCATATGCTGTCGGGCCCGTTCGCGGCGATGCTGCTGGCCGATCTCGGCGCCCAGACCATCAAGGTGGAGCCGCCCGGCACCGGCGAGATGACCCGCAGCCTGATGGGCGACCACCCGCGCTACGCCTACAAGGGCATGGGGCCTTACTTCCGCACGCTCAACCGCAACAAGAAGAGCGTCAGCATCGACCTGAAGCGGGCGGAGGGCCGCGCGCTCTTCCACGAGCTCGCGGCCAAGGCAGATATCGTCGTCAACAATTTCCGCGCCGGCGTGACTAAGCGGCTCGGCATCGACCACGCGACGCTTTCCGCGCTCAACCCGCGCATCGTCACCTGCAGCGTGACCGGCTTCGGCGAAGAGGGTCCGGACTGCGACCGCACCGCCTTCGACATGGTTGCCCAGGGCTACGGTGGCGGCATGTCGATCACCGGGGAGCCCGGCGGCCCGCCCATCCGCGCCGGCGTGCCCATGGGCGACCTCACGAGCGGGCTCTTCGGCGCGGTCGCAATGCTGGCGGCGCTGCACGCGCGCGAGGTAACCGGGCGTGGGCAGCACATCGACCTCTCCATGCAGGACTGCCAGGTCTCGCTCCTGAGTTACATCGCGGCGATGCACCTGCTCTCGGGCGACGTGCCGCGCCAGTTCGGCAACGCGCATCCGGTCTACGTGCCGTACGATACATTCCCGACCAAGGACCGGTGGCTCATCATCGCGGTGGTGAAGGACGATCAATGGGCGCGGCTCCGGGACGTGCTGGGCAGCCCGGCCCTCCTGGACGCGCGCTTCGACGGCTACGAGGGCCGGCGCGACCATCGGGAGGAGTTGGTCGGCGCGATCACGGAGGCGCTCGCGGCGGGTGGCTGCGACGAGTGGGTGGAGAAGCTGCGCACGGCCCGCGTGCCGTGCGGGCCGGTCAACGACGTGGCCCGTGCGCTCACCGACGTGCAGGTGCAGGCCCGCGACATGGTGGTCGAGATCGAACACCCGGAGGGCGGCTCCTTCCGCACCACGGGCAACCCGATCAAGCTGAGCGAGACGCCGGGCGACAGCTACGATCCGCCGCCGCTCCTCGGTCAGCATACGGACGAGGTGCTGGCCAGTTTCTGCGGCAAGAGCGACGCCGATCTTGCCCGGCTCAGGGGCGCCGGTGTGATAGCCTGAAACGCAGGCAGAGACGCGAGGAATTATCCGATGGGTGACGTCATCACTGTGCACGAGGTGGGGCTTCGCGACGGGCTCCAGAACCAGCCGCGCGTCGTGCCGACCGAGGGCAAGCTGCGCCTGCTCGACGCCCTGCTCGATGCGGGCCTCCAGTCCATCGAGGCCGCGAGCTTCGTCTCGCCCAAGGCGGTGCCGCAGATGGCGGACGCGGCGGCGATCTTCGCCCAGCTGCCGCAGGATCGGGACGCCGGCTACGAGGCGCTGGTGCCCAACGAGAAGGGCTACGAGCGCGCGGTCGAGGCCGGCGTCACCACCGTGGCGCTGGTGCTCGCCGCCACCGACACCTTCAACCGGCGCAACATCAACATGTCGCTGGACGAGGCGATTCGGGTCAACGAGGCGGTAATCCGACGCGCGAAGGCGGACGGGATCCGGGCGCGCTCCTACCTCTCCGTGGTCGCAGCCTGCCCCTACGAGGGCGTGGTCCCGCCCGAGACGGTGTTCGACCTCGCCGCGCGCATGTTCGACGCCGGCGCCGACGAGCTTGCGCTGGGGGATTCGACCGGCGCGGGCACCCCGCCGCAGATGGCCCACATGTTCGAGACGCTGGCGCATCGCTACGGTCCGGAGCGCCTCGCCGGCCACTTCCACGACACCCGCGCCATGGGGCTCACGCTTACCTGGGTCGCCATCGAGTGCGGCATCCGCAAGTTCGACAGCTCCATCGGCGGCCTCGGCGGCTGCCCGTTCGCGCCGGGGGCCACAGGCAACCTCGCAACTGAGGACCTGGTGTTCATGGCGAGCGAGGCCGGCTTCGAGACCGGCATCGACGTGGGCGGCCTGCGCAAGGCCGTCGCCGTTGCCGAGGAGCTGACCGGCCAGACCCTCGGCGGCCGGATCACGCCCTTCCTGGACTCGCGGGAGAAGCGTAAGGCGGCAAACTGATTAAGCGGGAGCGAGCCCGTCATTGAAGGGCTCGCGAAAGGCCACGACCGCGGCCCGCCGCGCCAGCGGCGCCCGAGCGGAGGCGGCGGCCGGAGGCCGGCTGCCGTGAGCGATAAAGAGTCTTAATCCGTGCCGAAGAGGCGGTCGCCCGCATCGCCCAGGCCCGGCACGATATAGGCCTTCTCGTTCAAGCACTCGTCGAGGCTCGCGGCCCACACCTCGACGCTCGCGTGCTTCTCGTTGAAGGCGCGCATGCCCTCGGGCGCGGCCACCATCGCCATGAAGCGGACGTTGCTGTCGTCGATGCCGTTCCGGTTGAGCAGGTCGACTGCATAGGAGGCGGAGTAGCCGGTGGCGAGCATCGGGTCGACCAGGATGAAGAGACGGTTCGTGTCCGCCGGCAGGCGCACGTAGTACTCCACCGGACGGTGGGTGTTCGGGTCGCGGTAGAGCCCGATGTGGCCGATCGGCGCGGTCGGCAGCAGCTCCGCCAGCCCTTCCGCCATGCCGAGACCGGCGCGCAGGATCGGCACGATCGCGGGCTTGTGGCCACGCAGGAAGGGCGCCTCCATCGGGGTCAGCGGCGTCTCGATTGTGCGCGAGTCCATCGGCAGGCCGCGCGTGATCTCGTAGCCGATGAGCAGGGCGATCTCGCGCAACAGATCGCGGAACAGCGGGGTCCAGGTCGTCTTGTCGCGCAGGTGGCTCAGCTTGTGCTGCACCAGCGGGTGATCGACCACGTGGAGGTTGGGGAACGGATTCTCGCTCATGGGCTATCGGCTCGCCTGAGGTTGCGGGTCGCTGTAGAGGGAGGGGACGATCCAGGGCATCAGCAGCCGGAAGGGGATTAGCAGGACGGCGGCCATGCCGACCTTGATTCCGAAATCGCCGAGCGCCCAGGTCACCCACGGCAGGCCCGTCAGCGCGAAGGCCGCGCTGAAGAAGATCGCGGTATCGAGCGCGGACGCAGACAGCGACGAGACCAGCGGCGCCCGCCACCAGAGGCTGCGCCTCAGCCGGTGGAACAGCGCGATATCGAAGAGCTGCGCGCAGATGAAGGCGAAGCCCGAGGCCAGTGCCACGCGCACGCCTTCCCACAGCGGGATGTCCGCCGCTACCGCAAGCACGATGGAGAGCCCCATCCCGAAGGGGAAGCCCACGTAGGCCACCGCGCGCGCTCGCCCCGGCCCCCACGCCCGGTTGGTGAGGTCGGTCACCAGGAACGCCAGCGGATAGGTGAACGCGCCCCAGGTCAGCCAGTCGTTGATCGCGTGCTGTACCGCGACGTTCGAGACCCCGATCACTGCCATCATCGCGACGATGGGGAGCAGCAGCGACAGCGGGAGGGGCGTCTTCATGGCCGCGGACTATACGGCGCAGGCCCCGCAGGGCCAACGCGAAGGAGAAAGGAGGGGGCGTGACAATAGCGTGCCGGGCCGCAGGCCCGGACGGCGCGACTGCGCGTCGCACGGCCACGTGCGCGAGTGCACGATGCGCGCAGCGCGTAGCGTCGCGCGTCCACGCGCGCGGAGCGCACGATCGAGCGGAGCGAGCGCCCGGCGCCTGAGGGATCGATAAGAAGACTATTCCGCGGCAGTGGCCGCGCGCGCGTTCCTCACCTGGCGCTTGATACGCTGGGCTCCTTGAGAGAGTCGGTCGTCCGGCGTCTTGAGCAGGTAGTTGTCGAGCCCGCCGTGGCACTCCACCGTGCGGATCGCGCTGGTCGAGACCTTGAGCCGCACCATCCGCCCCAGCGCCTCGCTGTGCAGCGCCTTGTCGTGCAGATTGGGCAGGAACCGCCGACGGGTCTTGTTGTGAGCGTGGCTCACGTTGTTGCCGGTCAGGACGCCCTTGCCGGTCAGCTCGCAGCGGCGTGCCATGGTTCGCGCTCCGTGGATGAGAGAGCGGCTTCTTTAGAGGGAACGCGCGTATCGGTCAAGCGCGCGCATGAGCGCACGGCATCGTCAAGCGCTCGCGCGCATAAACGCGCTTCTTCATTCTCCGCGTAGTTTCTGTTGTCTGGCTGGATTGACGATTTGCGCTGTTGGGTTATGGGTTCGAGGGTTTTCAGCCTGTGTGTGAGAGTTGGAGGATTTGGTTGTCCGGGTCTGGTCTGGACTATGAGTTGGATCACGAGGTTGGTCTTGGCGCATTGACGGCGCCTGGCGGCGTGCCGGCGCGGATCGAGCATTTTCGCAGCTCTGGCGGTGCGGCGGCGGTTGACGGGTCGGTTCCGTACAAGCGCCGCAAGCGGGGTCTTTCGGCGTGGGAGATGTGCGAGAGCCTGTTGGCGCTGCGGGCGTGCGGGGGCTGGACCGCTTCCGGGTGCGCATCCGCGCCCGCCCGCCGCCGCTCGCCGCCTGAGGCCTGAGCGCTTCGGCGGCCGACACCGCAGACGGCCCGGCTTGCGAACCACCGCCTGTGGCCCGACCACGGCCGCCGCGCGCCCATCGGCACCGTCCCGCCCGATCCCAGCGGGCAGAAGAGCAGACCGCCGCCTTCCAACCCGACAACCTGGAACCCCACAGCCAGAGGATACCCAAACAAACAAACCAATCCCTTACTCGGAGAATGAGGTATCGTGCCGCGCGTGTTGAACCGTTTTATGCCGTTGCCGCGCATGTGCTGGCGCGGCACGATACCGGCGGGGAGGTTGCCGCGCGTCGTGGCAACTGCAATCGGGTCTTTGGGGAAGCAATGAGCGGCTTCGGCGATCGTCGACAGTTCTCTCGGCCGCTCCGTCGGGCGCCGCTGCGGCACGCGGGCGCTGCGCTTGCACTTGCCTTGTTGGCAACGATCCTGCCGCACCCCACAACGCCGGCGCACGCAACCGCCGACGGCGTACTCGCCAAGATCGAGGCCGAGGGCGTCATTCACGCCGGCACCAGGGCGAGCGCGCCGCCCTTCGCCCGGAAGCTGGAGACTGGAGGGTTCGAGGGCTTCTCGGTCGATCTCCTGGAATTGATCCGGGCCTCGACCGAGGAGATGGTCGGCCGACCGGTGACACTCGAACTTCATGAGGTGACCCCCGCCGACCGGCTTGAGAGGGTAGCCGCGGGCGAGCTTGACATCGTGTGCGGCATCACGACGCCGACCTGGGATCGGGAAGCGCTGGTCGACTTCTCCGTGCCGTTCTTTCGCGACGGCACGCGTATCCTGATTTACCGGGAGAAAGCGACCGGCGGCGTGGACCTCGGAATGCTCGATATCGGCGTGGTCGAGGGCACCACCACCGTGACCATCGTTAAGGATCAGTTGCCCACGGCCAACTTGCATCTCTTCGACACCATGAAGGATGCCATGGCGGCGCTTGCGGCGGGCGAGGTGACCGGCGTCGCCAATATCGGCATCACCCTGCTGGGGCTTGCGGCAAAGCAGGAGCCGCGTCGCAGCGTGGTCCTGCTGCCGCGCACCTTCGCGCTCGCCATGGAAACGCTGGCCTGCGTCCTGCCGCAAGACGACAGCCCGTGGCGCGACACGGTCAACCGGGTCCTCGTCGACATGTTCGCCGGCGTCAAGGACGCGAACAGCCGCTACGACGAGATCTATGAGCGCTGGTTCGGGCGCGACAGTACAATCTTTTATCCGCTCGACCGCGACAATCGCACCTACCTCAGCACCGTGTCGATCTGGGCGCGCTGACTGCGCCCGCAACGCTCCTCGTTGCTGAACAATCCGCAACGGCTATGCTATAGTGTAACGTGTTGCAGTCGTCGCGCGGCACGGCTGTGGCCTGCATGATCGAGGAACGAATGAGCACCCGGCGGGAAGACAATCGGGCCTTCCACGGTGGCGGGCACGAACACCAGACCTGCATCGAGGATGCGCTCGCCCGCGCCGATGACGTGTGCCGCGAGCGCGGCGTTCGGCTCACGCCGTTGAGGCGCAGGGTGCTGGAACTGGTCTGGGGCAGCCATCGCGCGGTTAAGGCCTACGACCTGCTTGCGGCGCTCGGCGATTCGGTGGGCGCGGCGAAGCCGCCGACCGTGTACCGGGCCCTCGAGTTCCTGATGGCTCAGGGTCTGGTCCATCGAATCGACAGCCTCAACGCCTTCGTCGGCTGCCCGCAGCCTGACCACGGCCACAGCGCCCAGTTTCTCATATGCGGAGACTGCGGCGAGGTATCGGAGATGAATGCGGCGAGTATCGACCGCGCGGTCGCCGACCAGGCGGCAGAGTCCGGCTTTGCGCTCTCGCGCTCGATCATCGAGCTTCACGGCGAATGTCCGCGCTGCGCGACGCTTCCGCCGACCCCCTGACCCGTCCGCCGCAAGGGCGAGCTGCCGAGGCGGCGCCACTCGCCTCGGGCCACGACCTGGTCGTCCGCTTCGGCGGTCGCACAGTGCTGGACCGGGTCTCGATCGAGGTCCGCCGCCGCGAGGTGGTGAGCCTGATCGGGCCGAACGGGGCCGGCAAGACCACGGCCGTGCGCGCCCTGCTCGGCCTCATCAAGCCAGATGCGGGCGTCGTCCATCACGCGCCCGGGGTCGTGGTGGGCTACGTCCCCCAGCGTATCGAGCCGACGGAGCTGCTGCCGCTCACCGCACGCCGCTTCCTGGCTATGGCGGGGCGGCGCGCCCGCGCCGATATCGTCGCGGTGTTGGACGAAGTGGGAGCGGCGCCCCTGATCGACCGTCAGCTCAGCGACGTTTCCGGCGGCGAGTTCAGGCGCGTCCTGCTCGCCCGCGCGCTGCTTCGTAACCCCGACCTGCTGGTGCTGGACGAGCCGATCCAGCAGGTCGATTTCGCGGGCCAGTTTGCCATGCACCAATTGATCGCCCGCCTGCGGAATCGGCGCGGCTGCGGCGTGCTGGTCATCTCCCATGACCTCCACCTGGTGTTGGGCGCGACCGACCGCGTGGTGTGCATCAACGGGCATGTCTGTTGCGCCGGCGAGCCCGAAGCGGTGAGCCGGCACCCCGAGTACATCTCGCTGTTCGGCCCCGGTGCAGCCGCCGCGCTCGCGGTCTACACCCACGACCCCGACCACCGCCACGACCACCCCATCGCGGTGGCACCGGTCGAGGACGGCCCACCCGACGCCGGTTTCGAGCCCGACCGGGCCGACTGACCGCGCGCAATGTTCGACGACTTCTTTGCGCGCGCGCTTGCGGGCGGCATCGGCGTGGCCCTCGCCACCGGGCCCCTCGGCTGCTTCATGGTGTGGCGGCGCATGGCCTATTTCGGCGATTCGATCGCGCACAGCGCGCTGCTCGGTGTTCTGCTCGGCGTCGTCCTCGGCATCGACCTCAACGGCGGCATCATCCTCATGTGTGTCGCGCTGGCCCTGCTGCTGCTCCTGCTCCAACAGCAGCGGCGATTGGCCACCGACACACTCCTCGGCATTCTCGCGCACGGCACGCTGGCCCTCGGCCTCGTCGGAATCAGCTTCCTGCAAAGCGTGCGCGTGGACCTGATGACCTACCTGTTCGGCGACCTCCTGGCCATCACTAGCCGCGACCTGATCTGGATCTACGGCGGCGGCGGCGCGGTGCTCATTGCGACGACGCTGATCTGGCGGCCCTTGCTGGCCGTCACGGTCCACGAAGAGCTCGCGCGCGCCGAAGGCGTGCGGGTCGGCCTCGTCCGCATCGCCTTCACCCTCCTGATTGCGCTGGCGGTCGCCATCGCCATGAAGATCATTGGCCTGATCCTGATCGTGTCGCTCCTGATCATCCCGGCGGCGACGGCGCGGAGGCTCGCCCGCTCACCCGAGCAGATGGCGCTGCTCGCAAGCGCGATCGGGGCGGTGGCGGTGGCTGGCGGGCTGCACGGCTCGCTCGCCTGGGATACGCCGTCGGGGCCTTCGATCGTGGTCGCCGCGCTCGCGCTCTTCACGCTCTGCCATGGCGGTGCCGCGCTGGCCTCGGTCTTCTTCGGACGGGTCGTTGATTCGGCGCGGGCAGAGAACTAGCCTCTCGCATTCGCGCAAGGAGTGAGGCGGATGACGGCCAGCGCCGACCTGGCCCAACAGGTGATCGAGCGGCTGCGCTTCGATAACGCGGGGCTCATCCCTGCGATCGCGCAGTCGCGCGAAACCCGCGCGGTCCTGATGCTCGCCTGGATGAACGCGGACGCGGTGCGAGAGACGCTGGAGACCGGCCGCGTCTGCTACTGGTCGCGCTCGCGCCAGGAGCTATGGCGAAAGGGCGAGAGCTCGGGCCACACGCAGCGGCTGGTCGAGATGCGTTTCGACTGCGATAGCGATGCGCTGCTTCTGCTGGTCGATCAGACCGGCCCCGCATGCCACACCAACCGCCCGGCCTGCTTCTACAACGCCGTGCAGGGCGACGAGATCCGCGTGATCGCCGAGCCTGTCGGTTAGTTCAGCCCAGGCGGCCGGGGCTGAGTTGCGCGGCGGTGACGCCGCGCGCGGCGGCGTCCTCCGGCAAGGGATCGCCTGCGGCGATTGCCGCCGTTATGGCACCGAGCGCCGGCGCGGTCATGATGCCGGCACCGCCCTGGCCCGCCAGCCAGTAGAAGCCCTGGGCGGCGACGTCGAAGCCCGCCACAGGCATGCGATCCGCGACGAAGCTCCTGAGCCCCGCCCATTTGTTGCGGATGTGGCGGATCTCCAGCGTCGTCGCCTGCATGATGCGGTCGGCGCCGACGGCGATGTCGAGCTCTTCCGCATAAGCATCGCAGGGGTCCGACGGCGTCTCGTCGGCGGGCGAGCCCAGAACCCGGCCGGCGTCGGGCTTGAGGTAGAACTCATCGCCGACGTCGTGAATCATCGGCCAGGCGGCAACGTCGTCGTCCGCAGGCCCATCGAAGATGAACGCCGTCCGCCGTTTCGGCTCGAGGCCGATCGGTGGCACGCCGGCGCGCGCAGCGACGGCGTCGCACCAGGCACCAGCGGCGTTGACCACGACCGGCGCGGCAAAAGTGCCTGCCGGGGTCTCCGCGTGCCAGAGGCCCCTGTTGCGGTCGAGCGCGGTCACCTCCGCCTCCGTCATCAGCGTGCCGCCGCGAGCGCGTAACCCACGCAGATAGCCCTGGTGCAGGGCGGACACGTCGATCTCCTCCGACACCGTTTCCAGGACCGCGCCGGCGACATAGTCCTGGCGCAGCGGCGCAGGCTGATCGAGAGCCTCGGCAGCGTCGAGGCGCACGAGGGTCGGCACCAGGGGGCGGCACTCCTGGTAGAACCGGTCGAGCGCGTCGACTTGATCGGCGCGGCCGATATAGAGCACCTGGTGCGGGCTGAGCAGTGGGGTATCCGAGAAGCCCGACGGCGGATCGGCGAGAAATGCCCGCCCTGCGGTGGCAAGCCCCCGCGTCAGCGGACCGCCATAGGTTTCCATGTACATGGCGGCTGAGCGCCCGGTGGAGTGATAGCCGGCCGCGTCCTCCTGTTCGAGCACGACGACGCGGCCCCGCTCGGCAAGCCAGTACGCCGCCGAGGCGCCTGCCATGCCGGCGCCGATAACCAGGAAATCGCAACGCTCCATCGCGGGCGCATTCTATGCGGCGCGCTACGCAGCCGAAATGGCCAAGCGCCCCTACTTGCCAATGCAAAAGTCGCGGAAGACCAGGTCGAGCACGGCCTCCACGTCGACCCGGCCGGTGATGTGGCCGAGCGCATGCGTCGCGAGCCGGAGCTCTTCCGCCAGCCGCTCGTCCGCGGGCCCGGCGATGGCGCGGGCGAGCGCGTCCCGGCATTCCATAACCGCCTGCCGGTGCCGGGTGCGGGTGAGCGCGGGCGCGCCGCCCGCCGGGTAGCGCCGCGCGATCTCCTCCGCCAGTCTCTCCAGCAGCCCGTCGATGCCATCGCCCGTGAGGCACGAGACCCCGAGCGCCGGCCGGCCGCCGATAGCGGCAGGGACGGGGTCCCCGATCAGGTCGGTCTTGTTCAGCACCGCCAGCGCGTTCTCGCCCAGCAGCGCGCGGCTCTGGGCATCGGCTTCGGGCCAATGCGCGCCGTCGAAGACCACCAGCGAGAGGTCGGCGCTCGCAGCGCGGGCAAGCGCGCGGCGCACGCCTTCGCTCTCGATCTCGTCGCCGGACTCGCGCAAGCCTGCGGTATCGGCGAGGGTCACCGGCCAGCCGGCGAGGTCGAGGCGCACCTCGACGACGTCGCGGGTGGTGCCGGCGCGGGTCGAGACAATGGCCGCATCGCGCCCAGCTAATCGATTGAGAAGACTGGATTTTCCCGCATTCGGCGTGCCCACGATGGCGATGCAAAAGCCCTCGCGCAAGCGCTCGCCCCGGCGGTCATCGTCGAGGTGCGCCGCGATCTCGGCTTCCAGCGCCGCGAGGCCGGGCGCGGCCGCCGCCATCGGATCCTCGCCCAGCTCCTGATCCGAAAAATCGATGGCCGCCTCCACCTGGGCCCGGAGCGCCATGAGCCTCTCGCGCCAGCCGTCATAGAGGCGCTGCAGGCCGCCCTCCATCTGGGTGAGCGCCTGGCGCCGCTGGGCCTCGGTTTCGGCCGCCACCAGATCGGCGATCCCCTCGGCCTGCGTGAGGTCGAGGCGGCCCGCCTCGAAGGCGCGGCGGGTGAACTCGCCGGGCTCCGCCGGGCGCAGGCCGGGCAGTGCCGCGAGCGCGTCGAGAAGCGCGTCGAGCACGGCCGGGCCGCCGTGCACGTGGAATTCCACCAAGTCCTCGCCGGTCGCGCTGCCGGGGCTTGGAAACCAAAGCGCTAGCCCCCGGTCTATGGGCTCGCCCGTTTCCGGCTGACGAAAACGTCGGAGCGTGGCCTGGCGCGGCGAAGGCAGTGGCTCACCGCCGATCCGTTCGAGCGCCTCGCCGGCGGCAGGGCCCGAGACCCGGACCACCGCGATGGCGGCCCGCCCGCCGCCGGAAGACAGCGCGAAGATGGTGTCGCCGGTCATGGTCTATGGAGAGAGCGCCGCGCGCCGGCCGGCGGCAGGCCCGCGTCTGGTCAGGAGGCGGCGCCCGCCGCGGCCTGCCGAGGGCCGTCGGAAGCCTCGGCCTCGTCGGGGAACGGCTGGTCCGGCATCAGCATCAATCGCTCGACCCGGCCGCCCTGCACGAGGTGGGTCTCGATGATCTCGTCCACGTCCGCCACGGTCTTGACCGCGTACCAGACGCCCTCGGGGTAGATCACCATGGTCGGCCCGAACTCGCAGCGGTCAAGGCACTGGCTCGCGTTGATGCGCACGTCGGAGAGCCCGCGCTGCTTGGCTCTGGCTTTCATGTGGGCGCGCAGCTTGGCCGAGTCCTTCGCGCTGCAGCAACCGCGCGGATGGTCGGGCGCGCGGGTGTTGACGCAGCAGAAGACATGCCGCCGGTAATAGAGCGGCGGGTCCGCCCGGCTCATCCGGCGCCGCCTCCGCTGCCGCCTTTGGGCGCGCCGCCGCCGACCTGACCGAATCCTTCCCAGAAAGCCTTCTGCATGGCCTCGAAGCCCTGGAGCCCGCCGGGAAGCCACGATTTCAGCAGCGCCTCGGGGTCGATCTGCCCGATCGCCTCCGCCATTCGCGCCTCCAGGCCCTTGGCCATGGCGTCGTGGGCCACCGACAGGTCCGGCATCCCGCAGAAGGCGCGGGCCTCCTCGGGCGTGCAGTCGATCTCGATCTTGACCTTCATGGCAACCTCGCTCACCGCGCCGCGGCACCGCCGGCAGGGCGCCCAGCCGGGGCGCGGACCTTACCCCGGCGATCTACTCATGAACAGGTTCTCTCTGCGGTCGGCTGCGACACCCCCAGGACTGGCGGCTCAAGCCCCTGCACCCTATGCTCCCGCCGAAGGCCGCCCCCTGCCACACGCGCGGCCCGAACCAGACGGGAAGGGCCATGAGTGAGAACCAGCTCGGCGCGGAAACCAGCCCCTATCTCCTGCAGCACCAGGACAACCCTGTCCACTGGCACCCCTGGGGGCCGGAGGCGCTGGCGGAAGCCAAGGAGGCCGACAAGCCGATCCTGCTCTCGGTCGGCTATTCCGCCTGCCACTGGTGCCACGTCATGGCCCACGAGAGCTTCGAGGACGAAGAGACGGCCCAGTTGATGAACCGGCTCTTCGTCAACATCAAGGTGGACCGCGAGGAGCGCCCCGACCTCGACACCATCTACCAGCGGGCGCTCGCGCTCATGGGCCAGCAGGGCGGCTGGCCGCTCACCATGTTCCTCACCCCCGATGCCGAGCCCTTCTGGGGCGGCACCTACTTCCCGCTGGAGCCCCGCTTCGGCCGGCCCGGCTTCAAGGACGTGCTGAGCCTGATCGAGCAGACCTACCGCAATGACCGCGAGAAGGTGGACAAAAACAGAACGACGCTGGTCGAAGCGCTGCAGGGGCTCGCCCGCAGCAAGCCCGGCGAGGCCGTGACTGAGACACAAACAGAGAACATGGCGCGGACCTTGCTGCGCGAGGTGGATGGCCGCCACGGCGGCATCGGCGGGGCGCCCAAGTTCCCGCAATGTTCCATGCTGGAGCTGCTCTGGCGCAGCTACCTGCGCACCGGCTCCCAGCTGATGAAGACTGCCGTGGTGCTGAGCATGGAACGCATGTGCCAGGGCGGCATCTACGACCACCTGGGGGGCGGCTTCGCCCGCTACTCCACCGACGAGCGCTGGCTCGCGCCCCATTTCGAGAAGATGCTCTACGACAACGCCCAGCTGCTCGATCTGCTCTGCCATGTCTGGCAGGAGACCGGCGAGCCCCTCTTCGCCGCGCGCGCGGCCGAGACCGTGGCCTGGGTGCTGCGCGAGATGCGCACGGGCGAGGGCGCCTTCGCGAGCGCGCTGGATGCGGATTCCGAGGGCGAGGAGGGCAAGTTCTACGTCTGGCACGAGGCCGAGATCGACGCGCTGCTCGGTGCGGACTCGGCCTATTTCAAGGCCGTCTACGACGTCACCCCAGGTGGCAACTGGGAGGGGAAGACCATCCTCAACCGGCTCCTGCCACCCGGCACCGACGGGACGCCAGACGAAGCCCGCCTCGCTGGGATGCGCACGATCTTGCTGGAGCGGCGCGCGGGCCGCGAGCGTCCGGGCTGGGACGACAAGGTGCTCGCCGACTGGAACGGCCTGATGATCGCGGCGCTGGCCAACGCCGGCATGGTCTTCGGCGAGCGAGCCTGGCTCGATGCGGCAGTCGAGGCCTTCGAGTACGTCGCTGGCCCCATGGCGGCCGGCGAGCGCCTGCGCCACGCGGCCCGCCACGGCCGCTCCAAGGACGTGGAATTTCTGGACGACTACGCCGAGATGGCACGGGCGGCGCTGATGCTGGCGGAGGCAACGGGCGAGGCTTCTTACTTGGAGAAGGCACGGGGCTGGGTCGCGGTCCTCGACGCGCACTATTGGGACGCGGACGATGGCGGCTACTTCTACGCGCCCGACGACGGCGAAGCGAGCATCAGCCGCACCAAGACCGCCCACGACGCCGCGACGCCCGCCGGCAACGGCACCATGGTGGGCGTGCTCGCGCGCCTCCACCACCTCACCGGCGAAGCGGCCTGTCGCGACCGCGCCGAGGCGCTGGTCAAGGCCTTCTCCGGCGAGCTGGAGCGCAACTTTTCGCCACTCTCGACTCTCGCCAACAACAGCGAGGTGCTGCGCCGTGCGGTGCAGGTGGTGGTCTGCGGTGCGCGCGCTGACGAAGGGACCCAGGCCCTGCTCGACGCGGTGTTCGCGACCAGTCTGCCCAACCGGGTGCTGACCGTGCTGGAACCCAATGGCGTGCTGCCCCTGGGCCACCCCGCCTTCGGCAAGGGACAGCAGGAGGGGAAGGCCACGGCCTACGTGTGCGTGGGCCCGGTCTGCTCCCTGCCTGTGACCGACCCCAAGGCCCTCAAGGTCGCGCTCGGCGAGGTTGCGCAAGCGCCGGAGGCTGGCTGAGACCGATGCCTGCCGCCTGCTGCACCATCGAGAGCCCCGTCGGCCCGCTCACGATCACGGCCGCCGACGGCGCGATAACCGGCATCGACTTCGGCCTTGGCGGCGGACCGCGCCCGAACGGCGTCCTGCTGGCCGAGGCCGCGCATCAGCTCACCGAATACTTCGCCGGCACGCTCCGCGAGTTCACGCTGCCGCTCGCGCCGACCGGCACGGCCTTCCGCCTCAAGGTGTGGGCGGCGATGCAGGCGATCCCCTACGGCCAGACCCGGAGCTACGGCGATCTCGCCCGTGCGCTCGACAGTGCCCCTCGCGCCGTCGGCGGCGCCTGCGGGGCCAACCCAATTCCCCTCGTCATCCCCTGCCACCGGGTCGTCGGCGCGGGCGGCACGCTCGGCGGGTTCTCCGGCGGCGCCGGCTGTGATACCAAGCGCCAGCTTCTCGCATTGGAACGCGCGCTTCCGCCGCAGCTTCCGGTCTGAGCCGAGCGCGGCCGGGCGCACGCCCCGGACAGGAAAGGGAGAACCATGGTCAAGGCTGTGCGGATGCACGAGGCGGGCGGGCCCGAGGTGCTGCATTACGAGGATGTGGTGCTGCCCGACCCCGGCCCCGGCGAGGCGCTGGTGCGCCACGAGGCGATCGGCCTCAACTACATCGACGTCTATCACCGCACCGGCCTCTACCCGGTGCCTTCGCTGCCCTGGACCATCGGCATGGAGGGCGCGGGCGTGGTCGAGGCCGTTGGCGAGGACGTCACCGATGTCTCCGCCGGCATGCGGGTGGCTTACGCCAGCCCGCCGCCGCCCGGCGGCTATTCCGAGGCCCGCGTGATGCCGGCAGGCTCGCTGGTGGAACTCCCTGCCGACATCGGCTTCGAGCAGGGCGCGGCGATGATGCTGCAAGGCATGACCGTCGAGTACCTGATCCGCCGCACCTACCCGGTGAAGGCAGGCGAAACCGTGCTCGTGCATGCCGCCGCCGGCGGCGTCGGGCTGATCCAGTGCCAGTGGCTCAAGCACTTGGGCGTGACGGTGATCGGCACCGTCGGCTCGGAGGAGAAGGCGGCGCTCGCCCGCGCCCACGGCTGCGATCACCCGGTCAACTACCGGACCGAGGACTTCGCCGCGCGGGTGATGGAGATCACCGACGGCCAGGGCGTGCCCGTGGTCTACGATTCCATCGGCGCCGACACGCTGGAAGGCTCGCTCAACAGCCTCGCGCGGCTGGGCACGCTCGCGAGCTTCGGCAACGCCTCCGGTCCGATCACCGACTTCAACCTGGCCCGGCTCGCGCCCAAGAGCGCCTACATCACGCGGCCCACGCTCTTCGGCTACAACGCGACGCGGCCGGAGCTGGAGGCATCGGCCGGCGCGCTCTTCGACGTGGTGCGCTCGGGCGCGGTGAAGATCGAGATCCACCAGACTTACCCACTGGCCGAGGCCGCCCAGGCGCACCGCGACCTGGAGGGCCGCAAGACCACGGGCTCCACCATCCTGACCCCCTGACCGACGACTGCGGGACGTGCCGATAGAACCACGTCAGAAACAACTTCTCTTCGCGGGCGGCGCCGGCGTAGGGCCTGAACGCAAGGCGCACGGACCGGGCCAAGATGGTCGTCCGCCGGCGGCTACCGTCGGTCGGGCACAAGAGAGTAGCGTCTTCCGTGATCCCGCCTTCATGGCCAACCGCGAGACGCCGGTGCATCGGTGGGTTCCCTGGATCGCGGGCTTCTCCCGGCAATTCGTGCAGGACGCGCTGGCCCTCCACCTGCCGGGGCCGGCGCCGGGCGTCGTGCTGGACCCCTTCGCCGGTGTCGGCACGACGCTGATCGAGGCCGACATCGTCGGACACACTGCCATCGGCTTCGAGATCAATCCCTACGCCGTTTTCGCCGCGCGGGCGAAGCTGGGAGCCCATCGGCTGGAGCCCGAACCGCTCAGCGCCAGCATCGCGGAATTCGTCGCGTTCATGGAGGAGAGCGAGCGCACGGGCCGCGCGCCCCAGGCATCGCCGCCCGCCGCCTTCCGCACGCGAGTGCCGTTTTACAGCCCGGCGGTGGAACGCAAGGTCTTGCTGGCCTTCGATTTCATGGCCACGCTGGATGCGCCCATCGCCGCGCTGTTCCGCCTCGCCTTCGCGGCGACCATGGTGAACTACTCCAACTACTCCTATGAGCCGAGCCTCGGTCGCAAGGCATCCGTCGGACGGCCGGAGGTCGAGGATGACGATGTCGCGGGTGCCATCTTGGCCAAGGTTCAACAGATGGCGGACGATATCGCTTGGTATCGCGGTGCGCGGACAAGTTCTGCGCGCGACGACGGACGAGTCTTCGAACAGTCCTTCTTCGACGGCTACGCTGAGCTCGGCGAGGGCAGCGTGGACCTGCTCGTCACCTCGCCGCCCTACCTCAACAACTACCACTATAACCGAGGAATGTGCGTTGTGGCGCTTTTCGACGGCGCGCCGCTGATCTTTGGCGGCCGGATATCGACTGCCTGACCCCCGTCGGGTGAGCAGAATGCAGCGATTTGGCGTGAGATCGGAACACTACGGGAACATGATGACA
>JAJEEP010000108.1 GCA_022820945.1 Alphaproteobacteria bacterium
CCGAGGGGTAGACGCGGACCCCGAAGCCTGCCAGCTCCCGGTCCCAGAAGATGGCGTCCTTGCCCTCGACCGAGAGCCGCTCCACCGCCCGACCGCTCAGCGTCAGCCCGCTACGACGCGGCATACCCGTCACATCCCGGGAACGGGGTGCGAATAAACGAAAAGCCGGCCGTCATCACTCCGCAACCGAACGGAATCATTCGCGCGAACGCGACGGTGCGCATCTGCCGCCGCGCGCCTTCCCGGCGCCGGCGCGGAGCATCAAAAACCGACGTAGATAAAGGGGTTACGTCTGACCCGAGCGGTCCTGCAGGCGCATGCCCGAGACGCGCATTACAGGATGTCAGTTCCGGGTCGCCTCGCACGAGGCCTCTTCAGAATGAGGAGAGCCTCGGAGCCATGAAGAAGACGAAGCTGACTCGCAGTTTGCTGGCGGCGTGCTCGATCGTCGCCCTCTCGGCCGTCATGTACGGCTGCGTCCACGACGGTGGAGACGACGACCGCGCGGATACCGGCATGGAAACGCCCATGCCAGTGGCCGTCGACCTGTCCGGCATCGCGGCCGACGCGATGGTCGAAGCCGGCACGGCGGACATCGCCGCGGGCATGTCGGCCGACATCGGCGAGATCACGTTCTCGTGCGCTGCCGGCGGCGACGACTGCTCGGTGACGGTGGACGCGAACGGCAACGCGATGGCCACCGGCGGGACGGTCACGGCCGCCAATTCGGCCGCCTACACCACAAGGAAAGAGGAAGCGGCCGCAGCGATCGTAGCGGCGACCAAGGCGGCGGGCACGAAAGAGATGGCCATCGCGGCGGAGGCCACGCAGGGACCTGGTCAAACTCCCCTGAACGATGACGCCGGCCTCGGCGGTAGCGCCGCCGACGGCAGCGCGGTCACCACTTATTCGATGACCATCGAACGCGATCGTATGGCCACGACGATCAAGATCACAGACACCGCGCTGGCGGGAGACGACGATCCCAAGTTCATGCAGGCCATGGACCTGGGCGGTGGAACCACCATGCACGTCCGCACGATGGAAGCGGATGACGACGGCAACGTGGCGGAAGAGGTCGTCATGGTCACCACCGACATCGAGGAGCCGGATGCGGTCGACTTCGCGAAGTGGGAAAGTGGCCTCGATGGAGCGACGCCTCAAGCGCTGAACGCTGACCTCGATACGTTGATGGATGCCGACAACAACGGCACCGCAAACGACGACCTGACCGGTCTTTGGGTCGGTGCAGATGCGACAACAGCCCCCGATGAGGCCGTTCGCATGCTGGTGATGTCGGATGCCTTCGCCGCCGGCTCGGGCGCCACTGTCGTGCACACCTTCGCCAGGTATCAGTTGGATAGCGACAACGTCGCCGATGGTAATCAGACCGTCCAGGCCTTCACGACCCCGGGCACATACAACGGGACCATGGGCACGTACAGGTGCGGCAACAACGCCACCACCGCCGACTGCACGGTCACGGTCGACGACGAGGGTGCAATCACCGCGATGAGCGCCGGCTGGGTCTTCATTCCCGGTACGGATGCTAAGACCGACCAGCCGGACTACGACTTCCTGCACTACGGCTTCTGGCTGCAGAAGACGACGGACGAGGATGGCGTGGTCGAGTACGACGAGGTCGAGACCTTCGCCGGCTCGTCGGTTGCCGTGAGCGGTGACGTCTCAAATGTCTTGGGCACCGCAAGCTACACCGGCGGCGCCACGGGTGTGTACGTGCACGCCGCGATCAACCCGGACGGCACGCGCGCATCGGCCACCTCCGGCCACTTCACGGCGGATGCCAGCCTGACGGCAACATTCGGACAGGTGCCGGTTTCGGCTACTGACACCACGGGAACCATCGCGCCCAGCTTGCTGAACTCGGTCAGCGGCACCATCGACAACTTCATGTTGTCCGGCCATGACACGGGGCCCGGCTGGTCGGTGAGCCTGGAGCAGGGCGATATTACCACAAGCGACGGAACCTTCTCCGGCGTAGCCAAGGGCGGCGGGACCGACGGTTCGTACAGCGGAACCTTCCATGGACCCGTCGCGGCCGTGGAAGGCGTCGTTCCCCATCCCCACAGCGCGGTCGGCGAGTTCAATGCCAACTTCAGCAATGGCACCGTGGCCGGCGGCTTCGGCGCCAGGAAGGACGACTAAAACCAGTCAGCGGGTCCGGGGCTTCTTCATGAAAACCTGACCTCTTGGCTCATTCCTCATGAAGGGGGTGGCGGACTCTGCCACCCTTTTTCTTTCCCCCGGCATCCTTCCGCGTGATGACCGTGACACTCAGCACTCTCTCCCACGCGCCGGTTGCCGCGGCCCGGCCCCTAGTCTGCACCCTCGCGCTTGCCGCCTGCCTCGTGCTCGCCGCACCGGCCTGGGGCGCGGAGCACGAGCCCGTGCCCCTGCCGCCCTCCGCCCCCCCTGCGGATGCGACCGCTTTGGATGGCGAGGCGATCGAGGCTGAGGCGCGGGCGTTGATCGAAGGCGGCCGCTCCGAGGATGCGATCCTCATGCTGCAGCCGCTGCTCGAAGAGAAGCCGGTCGCGCCGAATGTGCTCTTCCTCTATGGCCTGGCATCGCTTGAAGCCTCCCAACAACCCGGCCGGGCGGACCAGGACCGCGAGACGCTGCTGAACGAGGCCATCGCGGCCTTCCACCTCATGCTGGTGGAAGCGCCGGGGCTGGTGCGGGTGCGGCTGGAGCTGGCCCGCGCCTTCTACCTCAAGGGTGAGGACGGGCTCGCGCGGCGCCACTTCGAGGCGGTGCTGGCAGGCGGCGTGCCGGAGGCGGTGGCCGCCAACGTGCGCGACTTCCTCGCCGCGATGCAGGCGCGCGAGCGCTGGAGCTTCAACCTGGGCGCGGCGCTCGCGCCCGACACCAACATCGGCGCCGCTTCCGAGGAGCGCACCATCTACATCCATGTCTTCGGCCAGCCGCTGCCGTTCGAGCGGGATGCGGATGAGCTGACGACCTCGGGCATCGGCGTCGCGCTCTGGGGCGGGGCGGAGTACCAAGTGCCGCTGGCGGAGCGCTGGCGGCTGCGCGCCGGCGGCGAGGCGGCGCGGCGGGAGTACTCGGGCTCGGAGTTCGATCAACTGTTCCTCGCCACTCACCTGGGCCCCCGCTGGCTCGTGAACGCGCGCACGGAGGGAAGCCTGCTGGCGAGCGCGCGGCAGCGCTGGGTCGGCACCGTGCCGGACAATCGCGAGCTCGGCGCCCGGCTCGAGGTGGGGCATCGGCTGACCCCGCGGGTGACGGCGTTCGCGCAGGCCTCCTGGCACGACCGGCGCTACCGGACGGAGCGCTATCGGGACGGGCCGGTCGTGGATGCGGCGCTCAGGGGCTCCTGGGTGGTGACGCCGACGGTGCGGGCGGAGCTTTCCGCCGGCTACGGGCGGGAGCGGCCCGGGAGCCTGCACTATCGCAACCGCAGCCGCTGGCTGGGCGCGGGCGTCTCGGTGATCCTGCCGCTGGGCTTCACCGTGGGCGGCGGCGGCGAGGTGCGCTGGACCGACTTCGAGGGCGAATGGCCCCCGCACACGCCGCCGGGCGAGGACCGGGCGGACCGCACGCGGAGCCTGCGCCTCTCGGTCCACAACCGGGCCGTCACGCTCTATGGCTTCAGCCCGGAGATCGTGGCGGTGCACGAGGAGCGAAAGACCAACGCGCAGCTCTACGACTACCGGCGCACCCACGGCGAACTGAGGTTCGTAAGGCAGTTCTAGCGCGGGGCCGAAAGACACCCACCTCTCCCATACTTCGTCATGCCCGGACTCGTTCCGGGCATCCATCCTTCTCAGCCTGCTTCGTCGGAGCATGTGTGAGCGCATGGATGGCCGCAACAAGTGCGGCCATGACGTGTTGGAGGGCGGCGGGCGCTGGTCTATTCAGTTCCCTCAACGCCGGGCGCGAGCGACCCCAACTGGCTCGTGCCGCATGAAATTATCCCGGTCGTCTCGACCCGGACGCGGGCAGGCTACCGCCGGTACGGACCCCGCCGGGACCGTTTCTCACGCAGCACACCGTTCGCGAGTGCAGCGCGTGCGGTTCATATGATTTTTCGTTCTACCCATGCCGGGGGCGCATTCCCTAGCGTCATTGCACACGGGGGTCAAGTTCCGCGCCGCGCCGGCGGATGCGCGGCCGGGCACACGCAGGCTATTTGCTTTGGCCGGCACGCGGCCCACGTCACCGTCGAGGCGACGGCAAACCGGCCAACGCCTGCACCAGCTGCACCAGCTCGAACTGCCGGCCGATGCCCTGCTTGGCGAAGATGTTCTTCATGTGCCAGCGGATCGTGTTTTCCGTACGACCGGTCGCCCGCGCGATATCGCGCACGGTCATGCCCTCGGCCAGCTGCACCGCCACGCGGCTCTCCTTCGGCGTGAGCTCGAGGGTTGCCGCCACGAGCGCCGGATCGATCCGCGCGCGGCTCCCTGGCTCGACCACCAGCACGAGCGCCGCAACGCGCCCCGCGTCGAACTCCGCGCGCCCCTCGCCCACGGGGCTCACGTAAAGCACGAGCCGCGGCCGGTCGAGGCCGCGCCCCACCAGCATCGAGCCGCCGGCGCCCCTGCCGCCGTAGCGGGGCAGCGCGCGCGCCAGCAGCGCCTGGAGCTCGCCGTCTTCGGCCGGCGCGCGGGCGTGCAGGAAGCCGCCCTGGTCGCACAGTCCGTCGCCCTGCCGCAGCAGGACGCTCGCCCAATCGTTCGCCGCGACGATGCGCCCGCGCCGGTCCAGCTGGATCGCGCCGGATCGCATGCTGTCGAGCACCGCGGCCAGAATGCCATCGAACCCGTTCTGCGGGCTCATGACGGTGCTCTCGGTCTCGGTGGCTGCATGAGCCGGTCTCGTCACTCCAGGGCGGAATGCCTCCCCTCTTCCGCGCCCCGTGTCGCACCGGACCGGTGCCCGATGCCCATAACATTATGTAGGCAGATATGCGCCGGATGAACCGCCCAATTGCGGGTTCCGAGCCGCCGGGCACGCGGGCGGGCCAGCCGGAATCCGCTAACGCCTTGCACGGAAGCTGCAATCGCGCGGCCAAGCCCGATGGGACAAACGTTAGGCCGAACGCGCATCCCACCGGGATCGGGGGCTTCACCGCCCGCGCGCCTCCCTAGACTTCGTCCGCTGCGCGCGAGACGGCTCCGGTGCCCCGCACCGGGGGACCGTAACGGCGGTAGCCTGCCCGCCTCCGGGACGGGATGAGCGAGAAACTTTCCTGCGGGATCGGGCGGGATCGGGCGGGACAGGTGGGACAGGCGGGATCGGGCGGGATCAGGTGGGACAGGTGGGATCGGGCGGGACGGGCCGGGATCGGGTGGGACAGGTGGGATGTCGCCCGCGCCCGAGCCGCGCAAGCCCGCAGGGTCTTGCGCGCGGAATATAGTGTCGTGCGCGCGGAACACAGGGTTTCGTACCCCGCAAGCGGCGGTCCGCTCGCCGCGCCTTTCGAACTCTCGCTACTCATGACTCGATCCTGACGCGCTCTCGCCGCGCCGTGCACCGCACCATGGTCCGGGGCCGCTCACGCCCGGCAACATACGAGGCGCCTGCCGATGATGTGCCGGGCCGCGCAGCAGCCCGGAGCGCGCGACTGCGAGTCAGACTTCCACGTGCGCAGAGCGCACGATGCGCCGAAGGCGCGTAAACCAAGCGAGCGTCGTGCGGGAACGCGCGCGGAGTCCGACCATGATCGGGACCGGGCTGCGCAGCAGCCCGGACGGCGCGACCGCGCCGCGCGCGAAGCGCGGAGCCAAGCGAGCGGAGCGAGCGCCGGCGATTGAGGAAGATGATTAACCAAGCGCCCGGCGCCTGAGGGAAATGAATAAAGTGCGAGCGCCCGCCGTTGAGGGAAATGGAATAAGTTCGCGCCCGGCGCCTGAGGGAAATAAATGAGTCAGGCACGCTAAAGTACGAGCATGACTGGCTCTCAAACACGCCGCGCACGAGCGCTCCGCAGGAACGCGACCCAGGCGGAGCGAATCCTTTGGCGGGCGTTGCGCACCATGCCCTTTCCCGTCAGGGTCCGGCGCCAGCACCCGATCGGACGCTACATCGCCGACTTTGCCGTCCCTGCCCGCAAGCTCGTAATCGAAGTCGACGGCAGCCAGCATGCGACCGCCGTCGCGCGTGACAACGCCCGCACCCGCAAGTTGGAGGCACGAGGCTGGCGCGTGATTCGCTTCTGGAACAGTGACGTGACGAGCAATCTCGAAGGCGTGCTCGAGACGATCGCTGCGGAAATCGAGCGCACCCCCTCCTCACCCCGGCCCTCTCCTCCCCCTTTTCCTTTCCCTCAGGCGCCGGGCGCTCGCTCCGCCGGGGAATGCCGTTAGCGCGCTGATTTTACGCAATATTGCATGATCTTGGTAGTTTGTGTCCCACGTTATTTCCCTCATTTCGGGTCGCATGGCCGCGACTGCCTCGTCGGCTTTGGCGGTCGTCACTGCCCTCCCGATCGAGGTGCTTGCACCGGATAGGAGGAGCATTTGCCGAGCCCCCCACCGACCCGAGCGTGCGCGGCTGACGCGCTCGGTTCCACACCGGACAGGTTCGCTCAAGGAGTGTAGCATGAGGTTGGCATCGCAGGCCGCCGAGCAAGGCGGGGGTGGTTGCCTGCGAGGATGGGGACCCGGACCCGACAAGCGCGGGGACCGCGGGAGACGCCGCCGTGGGGGGCGGATCGAGCGCGGCGGTGGGGATGGCGGCGAACCCGCACGGAGCCCACCAGGCTGGCCGCCATCCGGCCAGCTGCGGGGGCGGCCGATGTCCGGCCGCCCCCGTCGCAGCAGAGGCTGACCGGGAGCGGGGCCGTCGGCTGAGCCGAACGCTCCCCGATCGCAGAAGTGCCGCAACTGTGGACCGTCGGGCTTCAGGAGAGCGGTTCGCCTGCGTACCGTCGGTCAGGTAAGCCCTTTCGGACTCACGCGTCGTCGGCTTCCTGTGCGAGCCATGGATTGACTGTCTTGAGGCCGGCCGCCTCGAACGGTGCGGTATCCCGAGTTGCGACCGTCATGGCGTTGGCCGCAGCGATCGCGGCGATATAGCCATCGGACACCGCGATCGCGCGCCCGGCGGATCGCGCCCTGGCCATCAGCTCGGCATAGTCCTGCGAAGCCGCCAGATCGAACGCCAGTACCCGCCCTGCGAACATCGGCAGGACCCGGCCCTCCAGGTCCTCGTGCAGGCGGTCGCGGCGACGGCCGGCCGGCAGCGACCTGACGCCGAAGCGCAGCTCGGCCACGGTGATTGCGGAGAGATGGAGGGTTTCCAGCGCCTGCGCATCGAGCCACTCGGCGACGCGCGGCTCGGGCGTCCTGCGCAACGGCTCAGACACCACGTTGGTATCCACCAGCATCATTCCAGATCGACCGGTCTTCCGGGATCCGGCTCGCGTTGCGCGAACCTTGCCGCCTCTTCCTCCGTCAGGGCGGCACGCCGGCCCACCTCGGTCAGCAGCGCCCCCAACCCGACCCGTTTCTCGGGCAGGACGGTTTCCTTCAGGATGGCGCGCACCTCGGCCTCGGTGCTGCGGCCGTGCAGGCTCGCCCGCGCACGCAGGGCGCGGTGCACCTCGTCTGGCAGGTTGCGCACGGTGAGCATGGCCATGGCGGATCGTCCATCGCGTCCCTGGTGCATGCACTATGCCAAGGCGAATGCATCCCGGCAATGAGGAATGTGCGTTGTGGCGCTTTTCGACGGCGCGCCGCTGATCTTTGGCGGCCGGATATCGACTGCCTGACCCCCGTCGGGTGAGCAGAATGCAGCGATTTGGCGTGAGATCGGAACACTACGGGAACATGATGACA
>JAJEEP010000169.1 GCA_022820945.1 Alphaproteobacteria bacterium
CAGGAACAATTTTTAGTCGCGCTGAGGGCTCGGGATGAGTGAGACCGCGCTGGCCGCAGGTTGTTCGAGGGAGCCCGGAACCTGTCTGGCCGACGTCATGGTGGTTTCTCGAAGCCGCCGAACGGCGTTTTCGGGCACATCGCGCGTGAGTGCCCTGCGTCGGCGGCAGACGCGCCGAGACCCGCGCGCTTCTTCGGCGGCGCCTGCGGGATCAGGCGCCGGGCGTGCTCAGGATGACAGCGAGGGCGTCCTGTGCGCGGGCGGCATAGTGGCGGTTGGCCTCGGGCAGGTAGCGGAAGCGGCCGTCGCTGCGCACGATGGCGATGGCGGCGTTGGTCAGGCAGGCGAGATTGCGGGGCATGTGGCGCACGTACGCCCGGCAGCGGTCTTCGTCATAGGTGAAGTCGCGCACGTAGTGCAGCCGGTTTTCGATGTGCCAGTGATTGCGGACCAGGGCCAGCAGCTCCTCGGGCCCGGCGCGGTCTGCGCCGAGCGAGGTGAGGCTGTAGGCCACTTCGATGCTGCGCTTGCCGGTCTTGAGGATCTCGCGCTCGCGTTCGATGCGCACCGCCTGGCGGCGGCCATGGAGATTGGCGTAGCCGTCCCACTCGGCAGCGGAGAGGTCGACGACGGCACAGCGCCGTCGCTCGATGCGGCCATGGCCCTTGTCGACGGTTTCGTGCCAAGCCGCATCGCTGAAGTCGATCGCCTTGAGGTCTTCGAGGATGGTCTCCTGATTGTCCTTCACCGCGCTGACCACATAGTCGGCGCGGCGCCCGAGCAGGCAGCGCGCGGTTTCCTGCTGGGCGTGCATCGCATCCATGGTGACGATGCGCCCGGTCAGGTCGAGGCTGCTGGAGAGCTCGCGCACGGCCGGGATTTCGTTGCTCTTGCTGTCGACCTCGACCTGCCCGAGGATCAGGCCGCTGTCGTGCTCCACCGCCGCGACCATCATCCGGCGTCCGTCCTCGGTCTGCCTGGAGGCGCCGCGCAGGTCCTTTCCGTCCACGGCGACCGGCGCATGTGCGGTGCTTTGCTGGGCGGTCCACTGGCCGACGGCGTTGTCCAGTGTCTCCGGCGGCAGGGCGGCAAGGACGTTGTGGAAGGTGGTGATCGCGGGCGGGGTGTAGCGCTGCTTGGAGGGGCTCCAGAAGGCACCCACCGCCTTGAGCTGATCCTGGGAGAGCAGGGCGGCGAACTGGGCGAATGCGTTCACCCCCCGGTAGCCGGCAAGCCGGGCGGCGACGGCAAGCGTCAGAATGGTGTTGAGTGCATAGCGCTTGCCCCGGGCATGGCGGTACTCGGGCACCTCGCCCAGACACTCGAACAGACTGCGCAGCCGGGGCGCGGCCATCGGCTCGGTGTGCTGCTCAGCGCTCCAGTTTGCCGGCATCTCGGTCTGGCTCAGCGCTTCCGTGGCGCCGTCTGTCAGTTCGAACACGAAGACCTCCTTGGGCTGGCCGTGGTGACGCCAGCGTGCCGCCCCTCCGGGCTCACGGGCAAAGCCGCGCGTCAGCCCCAGCGAGCGCCAGTTGGCGGCGCGGTAGCAGGTGCCGGCGAAGCGCGAGACGTCCACAAACGTCTCCGCCAGAAGTGCCGGGTATCCGTGCGCCGCATGCATGTCCTGCGACAGCCGCCGCAGGCTCAGCCCCAGCACCCGCGAGGCCAGGTTGGGCACCCGCTCAGGCGTCAGGATGACGAAGCGCGAGTTGTTGGCGATCAGGTGCAGGCGCTGAAACTGCTGCTCCGCCGACCACCCGATCCAGCGATCCCGCGCGCCCAGCTTGAACGCGCCGGGCTGCCAGCCGATCAGGGCGAGCCAGCTCTCGCCATGAACCGCGACATGGCGCAGGCCCTTGCCGATGACGCCGTGGAACCGCAGATAGTGGTGCTCCTCCACCAACCGGTCCCAGCGCCGGTGCTCCCGCGCGCCCCAGGTCGGGCGCACCGTGACCTCGCGCAGATCAATGGACGAATCCGGGATCGGCAGCGTCGCCATGAACGGCACACTGCCACATCGAGAACGGAATGGCCAGCCCAGGCTTCAGCTCAACCCGCTCGACGAGCGGACAATAAATTCGCCCTGTGCCACGGCGTCTGGCAAACGCCCAAATATCGATTTAGTTACAAGGTGTTATAGAGAGGATGATGGCTCGCGTTGACAAAGTCCTCGCGACGGGAAGTTGACACGCGCTTGAAACTCTCGAGTCGCCGGACCGCCGCGAAATCGGGGGCAGAGACGGCTCAAGTCCGTCCAAACCGCCGTTTTGGACCCTCCCCTGGAGAGGGCGAACCGCAGGCTAGGCCGCGGCCGTCATCACGAAGTCATGGTCCAGGCGCAGGCCCTCGTCCGCCTTGTCGTAGTGCACAACCAGGGAGTCCTTGACGCCGAAGACGGCATCGGTCCCGAGATAGGGATCGTCATCGGTGAAGAGCTGCGTCACCAGCGTCTCGTACCCGTCCGCCGACAGCATGAAATGGATGTGGGCGGGGCGCCAGTTGTGGCGGCCGGCAGCCTTCAGCATGGCGCCGACCGGGCCGTCGCCGGGGACCGTGTAGCTCACCGGCTTGCGGGTGCGGAACCAGTAGCGTCCGTCGTCGCCGGTGGTGAGCCGGCCGCACAGGTTGAACGAGGTGCCGGACGTGTCTTGGGCTGCGTAAATGGCATCCGGCGCGGTCTGCCAGATGTCGAGCACTGCGCCTGCGATCGGCGCACCGTCGAGGTCTATCACCTTGCCCGAGACGAGCACGCGCTCGCCGCTGGTCTCGCCCTCCGCCAGGTCGGCGCCGTTCTCGTAGTCCGGCGCGCCCTCGCGATAGAAGGGGCCGAGCACGCTGCTCTCGGTGGCACCGCTCGGTTTGCGGTTGTTGATGGCATCGATCAGCATGCTGGCGCCCAGCGTGTCCGATAGAAGAATGAACTCCTGCCGGTTCTCGTCGCACTTCTTGCCGGTCTCGGTCAGGAAGCGGATCGCCGCCAGCCACTCCTCCTCGGTCGGCTCGATCTCGCGGATGAAGCCGTGGAGGTGGCGGGTCAGGCTGATCATGATGTCCCGCAACCGCCCGTCTGCGCCCTGTTCCAGACGCTCGATCGCCGCCTGCGTGATTTCGTCTTCGATGCTTGCGCTTTTCGGCATCGCGGGTCACTCCCTCGTCTGCGGCCCTTGCCGTGCGGGCCGTACGTGCCAGCGGCGGTCGCTCGCCGAGGGCGGGAGAGCCGACGCGCCGCCGGGTCGACTAGTTGCCGACGCGGCGCCCCGAGACCGGGTCAAAGAACAACAGGGTCTCGGTATCGAGATGCACCTCGACCCGGTCGCCGTCGTTGAACTCCTGCACGCCGGCGACGGTCAGCGCCAGGTTAATCCCCGCCAGGTCGATACCGACCGTCGTGTGCATGCCGAGCGGTTCGAGATCGTTCACGATCCCGGTCCGGTGCGTTTCCGTCGCGGTCGAGGGTACGATCCGGACATGCTCGGGGCGGAGGCCGACCTCGACCTCGCTCAGATGTGCGGGCAGGCCGTGCTCCATGCGTTCCGGCAACGGCAGGTTCATCGAGCCGATGGAAAGTCTGGCGGTGCCGTTCTCGCGCGCGAGCCGGCCGGGGACGATATTGATCTTGGGATTGCCGACGAAGCGGGCCACGTCGCGGTCGGCCGGCTCGTCATAAAGCTCCTGCGCCTTCGCGATCTGACGCACCTCGCCTTCCAGCAGGACGCAGACGGTATCCGCAAGCGCGAGCGCCTCGGTGTAGTCCGGCGTCGCGAAGACGAAGGTGCGTCCGAGCTCCCGCTGCAGGCGCTTCAACTCGGTCCGAAGCTCGATGCGGAGCATGAAGTCGAGGCTCGAGAGCGGCTCGTCGAGCAAGTAGAAGCGCGGCTCCCGCACCATGGCGCGGCCGAGGGCCACGCGCTGCCTCTCGCCGCCGCTGAAGGTCGCCGGCAGTCGGTCGAGAATGTGCCCGATCTTGAGCAGACCGGCGATCTCGTCGACCCGCTTGGCGATCTCTGCCTTCGGCATCCTGGCGAGCTTGAGCGGCGAGGCGACGTTCTCGTACCCCGTCTTGTTGGGGTAGAGCGCGAGATTGTCGAAGATCATTGCGATATCGCGCCGGTTGGGCTGCAGCTTGGTGAAGTTCTGCCCTTCGACCCAGACCTCGCCCGAGGTCGGCGCTTCCAGCCCGGCGACAATCCTCAGCGTGGTCGTCTTTCCGGCTCCGGCAGGGCCCAGAAGCACGATCAGCGAGCCGCGCGGCACCTCCAGGCTCAGGTCCCTCAGCGCCTGAACCGAACCGAAGTTCTTGGAGATGGAGCGGAGTTGCAGGAGGGGTTCGTCCATGGCCGGGCTCACGCCTTGAAGCGGACGCCCGATGCGGCGTCGAACAGGGCCAGTAACTCAGCGTCCGGCCGGATTGCGATCTCGCTGCCTTCGTCGGCCTGCGTGCCGGTCTCCACGACCAGCTTCAGGTCGGATTGGCCGATGCGAGCGGTGAGAACGGTCTCCGGCCCCTGCGGCTCGACAGCGATGACCGAGGCCGTGAAGGCTTCGGGGTCGTCCGCCTCCGCCAGCATCATCGATTCGGGCCGCATGCCGACGATCACGTCGGCGCCGTCGCTCACGGCCCCGGCGCTGGCGGCCGGCACGGGAATGACCGAGCCGTTCTGCGCCACGACCGGCCGATTGCCGTCATGCCCAAACTCCCCGCGCACGAAGTTCATCGGCGGGTTGCCGAGGAAGCTGCCGACGAAGGTGTTGTCGGGGTAGTGATAAACGTTGTGCGCCGTGTCGTATTGCTTGAGCTGGCCGAAGTCCATGACCGCGATACGGTGTGCCAGCGAGAGCGCCTCGATCTGGTCATGGGTGACGTAGATGATGGTCTGCCCGGTCTCGGCCTGAATGCGCCGGAGCTCGCGGCGCATCTGGTTGCGCATCTCGGCTTCCAGATTGCTGAGCGGCTCGTCGAGCAGCAGAATCTCGGGGTTGGTCACCAGCGTCCGCCCGATCGCGACCCGCTGCAACTCGCTCGCCCCGAGCTCCAGCGGCTTGTAGTCGAGCTGATGCTCGAGGTGAAGGAACGCAGCAACCTTCGCCACCTCGCGGTCGATATCGGCCCGCGCCATGCCGCGCACGCGGAGCCCGTATTCCAGATTGCGCCTGACGTTCATGTGGGTGAAGACCGCGTAGTCCTGGAACACCAGGCCGACGTTGCGCTGGCCGGGGGGAACCTGGAGCACCGACTGTCCGTCGATCAGGATGTCGCCCGAGGTGGGCTGCTCGAGGCCCACGATCATGTTCAGCGTGGTCGACTTGCCGCAGCCTGATGGCCCCAGCAGCGCCATGGTCTCGCCTTCCTCGCAGGCAAGGGACATGTCGTCGACGGCGATGAGTTCGCCGAACTCCTTGCGAAGCTCCACCAGCTCCAGCTTGATGTTTGCCATCGTGCCGCGCTAACGCTTGATCGCGCCGAGGGTAAGGCCGCGCACCAGATGCCGCTGGATGAAGAAGCCGACGATAACCAGCGGAACGATGGAGACGCAGGCGAGCGCCGCCTGAATGCCGTACTGCTGCCCCGAGGTTGCGCTGAAGTACTTGGAGAGCTTGACCGGGATCGTCTCGACATTGGTGTAGGTCAGCACCAGCGCGAACAGGAACTCGCTCCAGTTGAGGATGAAGATGAAAAGCGAGGTGGCGATCAGGCCGCCCTTGATGAGGGGCACAGTGACCTTGAGGTGCGCCTCCCATCGCGACATGCCGTCCATCATCGCCGCTTCCTCGATCTCCTGAGGCAGCTCGTCGATGAAGCTTTTCAGCATCCAAGTGGAGAACGGCACCGTGACCGCAGCGTAGGCCAGTATCAGGCCCCAATAGGAGTCGGTTGCCTCGATTCCCGGCGCGCTGAACATCACCACGAACGGGATGGCGATCGCAATGGGCGGGAACATTCGCCCCGATAATATGAAGAAGGGCGTGACGTTGCCGCCAAATCGGTATCGCGCGATGGCAATTGCGGCCATGAAGCCGACCACAATGGACAGCATTGTCGAGAGCACCGAAATGATGACCGAGCCCCGGATGGACTGCCACGCCGATTTGGTCAGAAAGTCGGCGACCGCGCCGCTCACCGCGTCGGATTCAGTCGCGCGCTGAGCGGTGACCTCGCCCTCCTCGGTGTACTGGCCGAGACCTCCCCGCTGCTCGAGCAGGACGGACGGCCACAGAATGACGAGGTAGTTGGTGACGGTGCCATTCTCCGACACCCACACCGGCGGCGTCGTGACCCACTCGTTGGACGGCTTGAACGACGTGGACACCATCCAGAACAGCGGGAACACCGCGAAGAGCAGCCCGAAGGCGAGCCCGATCGCGCTGCCGGGACCGAATTTCCTCGCGCCCATCTAGCGCTTCTCCAGCAACTCGTAGCGGATCGGCTTCAGCATCATGTTGATCATCACCACCGTGATCACCAGCACGATGAAGCCTGCCGAGCCTGCATAAGCGAGGCGGAAGTCCTGGAAGCCGAGTTTATAGAGATAGAGACTCATGGTCTCGGTCGCCGTTCCGGGACCGCCACGCGTCAGGATGTAGATCTCGTCGAAAAGCTTGATGACCTCCATGCCGCGGATCACGAAGGCGATGATGATGACGCCCCGCATGTTGGGCATGATCACGGTCCAGAATATCCGCCAGTTGCTGGCACCGAGCACGGTGGCGGCCCGCACCGGGTTCTCCGGCACCGCGTTGAGGCCGGAGAGCAGAATCAGGAAGAACAGCGGCGTCCAGTGCCAGACCTCCGTGATGACCACGGCGAAGAAGGCCAGCAGGCCGTTGTTGAGCCACTGCAAATCGGCGCCTGCGGAGGTGCCGCCGATCCAGCCCAGCACCTGATTGACTGGCCCGGAGTACTGGAACAGCATGAACCAGGTGTAGCCGACGACGACCGGCATGATCATCATTGGGGTCAGCAGCGCAGTGAACCAGATGCGCTTGCCCCAGAATTTCTTGAGGAAAATCGTGGCGAGCCCGAGCCCGATGACGAACTCGAGGCAAAGGCTGAGCACCGATATGGCGAGCGTCCGGCCCAGCGCCTCGAGGAAGCGCGGCTCGTCCGTCACCAGATAGTAGTAGTTGAGGCCGAGCTCGGTATCGCCAGAGAACACGGACCCCACGGCCTCCCAGATCGAAGTTCCATAGGTCGGCTGCCATTCGGTCAGCGCGACGAAGAACTCCAGGCCGAAGGGGAAAATCAACATCATGATCAAAAGAAGCTGAACGGGCGTGATGAAGAGCACGCCGATGTAGCGCTTGTCATTGGGGTCGAACAGGCGTGCCCGCGCCTGCAATGCACGCACGGGCACGCCGCCGTTCGCAGTCTTCGTAACCACGTTACCTGCAGTCCGGTTGAGTTGTTACGGTCGGACTACAGAACCCACTTGTCGACGCCGACGAGCTTCTGCAGCGGCTCGGGATACATCTTGGCCAGGCCGTGCCAGCTCTCTTTCTGCTCCGCCTTGCCCAGACGCCGCGTGATGCGGTTCTGTTCCTTAGCGGTATCTTCCATGGCCTCTTCCGGCGACTTGTTGCCGTTGTACGCCGCGGTCAGATTGACGTCGAGCGCGTTGAGGTACTCGGCGGCGCCGCGCAGCTGAATCTCCGGCACCGCGTCCACGATCGCCTCGGCATGCGTGGCCAGGAAATCGCCCGGATAGGCGGCGAAGAACTCGGCCGACGGAGCGAAGAAGTGGTTGTCGCGCCACGGGTCGAAGTAGCCGCCCTCGTTCGGGATCGAGCGCATCGACATGGTCGGCCCCGTGATCCACTGCGAGAAGCAGTAGGCGGCTTCCTGGATCGGCGAGTAGTTGCTGACCACGAAGTCCCAGGCGAAGGCATGGATGCACGAGCGGATGAGCTCGTCGCCGTGCATGGTGCCCGGCACCTTCGAGACGGCGGTCTGCGAAGGCTCGCCATCCTCGCCCTTGGCGGCGATGATCGACTGTGAGCCCGCCGCGTCGTTGCTGTAGCGCCAGAGCGACGGCCAGCCGAACTCGCAGAAGCCACGGCCCTGCGCGTAATACTGCGCGTAGTTCTCGGTGAAGCCGTAGGTGAACTGCTCGGCAGGCATGATGTCCTGCAGCGCGATCAGCTCCTTGACCGTCTCGATGCCCTGCGGCGTGTCGGCCAGCGAGTTCATGTCCTCGTCGAAGTAGAAGTGGCCCTTCGACTGCACCCGGGTCATCCAGTGGAACTTGTTCCAGAACGGCGAGCGGTACTCGAGCGCCCCGTAGAAGTTGTTGTCCGGGTCGTGCATCGTGGCGCACAGCTCGTCGTACTCGGCCCAGGTATGGACCATCTCGCGCTTCGACTTCGGCGCCAGGCCCTTCTCGGCGAGCTTGTCCTTGCGGTAGCTGAGGTGCCACCAGTCGCCGTCGCAGTAAAGGCCGTAGGTCTTACCCTTGTACTTCTGCCCGAAGTCGGACACCGGGAACTGGAGCTGGTTGGGCCCCGAGTAGACCTCGGGATCGTACTTGTCCATGAAGTCGTCGAGGGGCCGCGCCACGCCGGATTCGGCGAGGTCGGCCAAGCTCAGCGGCGCCGGGATCATGATGTCGTAGCGGCCCGTCTTGGCCACCGCTTCCTGCATCGCCTTCTGGTGGGTCTCGGTGACCGGCACCTCGATCAGCTCGAGGTCGAAGCCGGTGAGCCCCTTCCACTCCTCGACGAAGGGCGAAAGGTTACCGCCGGAGCCCGACGGATACATGATGCTGATGGTCTTCTTCTCGGCACTGTCGAAGAGCGCCTTGGCGCCGTTGATGGCACGCTCTTCAGGCGTGGCACCTTCGGCCGCCCAAGCTTGGCGCACGCTGAAGGGCGCCTGGTTCATGAGCATCTTGATCGCACCTGCGCCGAGCCCGAGGCCGGCCATGCCCTTGATCAGGTCGCGCCGCGAGACCTTGTAGTTCTTCCGGTCCGCGTGCATCGACCAGAGCCGATACAGCTCCTTCGTAAACTGCTCTTTCTTGTCGGTGTGCGACATGCGCAGTCTCCCTTCAGCACCGGGCGGGGACATCCGGGCCCGGCTCTCATCGTTTGTCCAAGGTTGGTGCACCGCGCAGGCGCGGCGCATATGACACTCCCTTTGCGCGGCGCACAATAACCATGGCGTGCCCGCCTTGCAAATGGAATTAGAATGCCCCGTGGCACGGGCATGGCAGCGGCTGTGCGGGCGCAACATCACGAGCGGAGGCAGCACCCGGCGATGCGCTGGATCAAGGAATACACCATCGAAAAGCCCGCAATCTGCGACGAGCTGATCAAGGGTTTCAAGCGGACGCGCCGGCTCGGGCTCACCCGGCCGGGGACGAGCGCCAAGGGCGTCGACAAGGCGTGGAAGGATTCCGAGGACGCGAGCCTCACCTGCTTTCCCTACGAGGTCTACGCCAAGACGGTGCGCGCCTATCGCGGTCATGTCATGGCCTGCCTCGGCGATTACATGCGGGAGTTCACGGTGCTGGGCGAGGCCTCCGACAAGCTGGGCTTCCTGGAACCGCCGCAGATGCAGTACTACAAGCCGGGCGGCGCCTTCCACGGCGCCCACTACGAGTCGAGCGGCCTCGACCTCGGCCACCGGGTGCTCGCCTTCCAGACCTTTCTTAACGACATCGCCGAAGGCGGTGGCACCTACTTCCTCTACCAGGATCATCTGGTCACGCCGGCCAAGGGCAAGACCCTGATCTGGCCGGCGGGCTTCACCCATACGCACAAGGGCCAGGTCGCGCCGCGCGAGGAGAAATACATCATTACCGGCTGGATCAGTTTTATGGGCGTGTAGACTCGCCTTCCAAGACGTGCGGGGAGCGGCCGTGTGACACGGCCGCCCCCTGTCCTTCCGCACCTCCTCTCGCGAAGCGGCTGCATCGGTTGCTTGCTTAGAACTTGATGCGCGCGCCGATCCCTGCGACGGTTACGTCGTTGGTCGCGGCGCCTGCGATGTTGGCCTCATACATCCCGTAGACAGCGTAGAACTCGGCGCCGAGGCTCTTGACCTTCTGCACGACGGCGACGTCGACGTAGCTACCGCTGTCGCCGTCCGAATTCTCGGCGTCCATGAATCCGATCGAGAGTGCTGTGCTCCCCGCAGGGTTGATGTCGAGCTTCTGACCGAGCTTCGCGTAGGTCATCCTCGCCGAGTCGTCACCGTCTTCCTGGGTCGTGTAGGCGAGGGTGAAGCTCGTGCCGGATGGCGCCAGAACCGAAGCCGAACCGCCCATTCCGGTGTCGTCGCCGTTCACCCACTGGGCCGCGATGGCTTCGACCTCGAACCCGTCCAGATCGCGGCCGTAGCGGACTGCCAAGTCCCAGGGGCCGGAGCCACCGTCATCCGTGTCGCTCTGGAGCGAGGAAGAAAGCTGGAAGCCGCCGAAGCTCGGCGAATCGTAGCGCAGCCGGTCCTTCCGGCTGTGTCCGTCGAGATTGTCGAATATGCCATCGACCTTGGAGTAGGTATTGCCGCTCGAATCGACGAACCTGACATCGGCGCCGATCGCCCCGCCGGAGCCCGATCCGCTGATCACGCCGGTGCCCGAGAGATCCGCCTCGGCAACGCCGTCAGACGCGGTGCTGCCCTGACCGATCGAAAACTTGCCGGCACCCTTGCTTTTGACCCACAGCTCGAGCTTGCGCTCGGTGAAGGTCTCCTTGCCGCTGTTCACATCGCCCTGCAGATTGACCTTGGAGGACGAGTTCGACTCCATCTGCACTTCGACGGTGGTGCCGGCGGACCAGCCGCCGTCCATCTCGGCCTCGCCCTTGAAGCCCACGCGGGTGGACGACATGTCGTTGTCCGCATTGAAAAGCCGGCTGTCGTTGCCGTCGCTGGTGAGAAGCAGCATCCGGTTGACCTGGCCGTAGACCTTCAGACTCACCCGATCCTTGCCGGATTTCACCATCTTGGCCGGCGCGGCGGGCTCCCCCATATCCGCCATCTTGTTGCCTTGCTCGACCACCATGTTCTTGAGGATCTGCACTTCCTGCCTCAGATCCTCTATCTGGGCGCGGAGCTCGGAATTCTCCGACTCGAGGTGGCTGTCTGCGAGCGCGGGGCCCGTGAGACCGACCAGGAACGTCGTCCCGAGAAGTGCCGCGGCCAGGGACTTCCCCCCGAAGCGACACCGGTTGCGCACGAAACCCATCACACTCTCCTCTGCATTTAATTTGTCTGTAGAACGCAAACCCCAAGCCCGCTGAGGCGGCTCCCTGTGCTGGAGGCTAGGCGGCTCGCGTGAAGCGACGATTGCAGTGGTATGACGGTTCGATGTCACCGGGCGATGCCGGTACGGTCGTGATCGGGCGCCTTCACTTCCCCGACCACTGCCACTACGACCCAGTTTCATGCCACGAGGCATGGAGCCTGAGGTGCCCCGGCATTTGACCGGCCATGCGGGCGTCGATGGAACACTCCACGACGGCGCCCCGAACAGAGTGCAACTGCGCCGTCGAGCGCGCGCCTATTCCCGGAGGCTGTCGAGCGCGGTCTGGACCGCACCGTACAGTTCGCTGCCCGGCGCGAGCACGGGCAGCAGGCGTTCCCAGTGCGTGCGCGCGGAGGCGGAATCGCCGCGTGAGGCCGCAGCGAGACCGACGAACCAGAGCCCGGCCTCGTCGTCAGGGTTGAGCGCCAGGATCCGCTCATAGACCGCGATGGCCGCGGCCGGCGGCGGCTCCGAGTCGACTTCGCCGCTAAGCGAGCGGGCGTAGGCGTGAAGCGTTGCGAGGTCATCGGGGGCGAGGTCGACCGCTCGGCGCAGAGTGTCGGTCGCCTTCTCCGCCTCGCCAAGCACGGCGTAGGATTGGGCAAGACGCCGCCAGCCCTCGGGATCGTCCGGGTGTTCCTCGAGCCGCGCGGCGAGGTTATCCACCATGCCGCGGATCATCGCCATGCGCTCTTCGGGCGACATCTCGGCCGCTGCCGCCATATCCTCCGCCGTCGGACCGGACGGCGCGTCGGCCACTGCCGGCCCGCTTGGAACCGCTCCCGGCTCGATACCGAGAGCCTCTGCCGCCTGCCCGATCAGTGCCACCAACTCGCCGCGCCAGGGCGCGTCGGCTGGCGTGTCGGCCGCAAGCGTGAGCCACATCTCGTAGGCCTCCTGCAGCGCGCCGGCCTGCGCGTGCGCAAGCGCCAGGTAGAACCGGGCTGCCGGGTCTTCGGGCCGCGCGTCGAGGGCCCGGCGGAAGGCCCCGGCCGCCTCCGGCACCACCACCCCGTCGTTGGCCCAGACGTGGGCCTCGCCCAGCATCGCCAGCACCTCGGGATCGCCGCCCGAAAGCGCGGCCGCCCGGCCGAGCGCGTCGGCCGCCTCGGGGTAGCGCTGAAGCGCCACATAGGAGCGGCCGAGCAACAGCCAGCCTTCGAGATTGTCGGGCTCGCCTTCGAGCCGCGTCGCAAGTTGCTCGACAGGCCCGCTCAGGGCCGCGAGGCCCTCCGTTCGGTCAGCCGGCCGCTCGATTTCGGCGAAGGGCCGGCCGGGCAGGCCGGGCGTGCCCAGACTTGCGTAGATACCGGCGGCCAGCGCCGGGATGCAGAGCCCGAGCGCGACGGCCGCGGCGCGCCGCCGCCAGGCTCTCGAAATGCCCGCCCCTGCGTCCGCCGGCTCGGGTGCTTTCGCCGCGTCCTCCGCCGGCGCCGCCTCCCGCGCCCGCGCCGCGCGCAGCATGCGCCGCTCGATCTCGGTACGGGCCGCCTCCATCTGCTCCTCGCTGACCAGGCCGCGCGCGCGGTCGCTCTCCAGCTCGCGAAGCTGGTCGCGGTAGACGGTGAGGTCGTAGTCCGCCCGCGACGGGGCCCGGCGGTGCCGGCGCAGCACCGGGATCAGCACCGCCGCGACGGCGAGCGCCGTCAGCAATGCGGCGGCAATCGCGAAGATCATCGGCCGCCGGGCTAGGTATCGTCGTCGAGAAGCGCGTCGAGCCGCCGCCGCTCCTCGACGGAAAGGGGCGCCCCCGCTTCGCGCGCCCCGGCCCGCGCACGGCGCACGAGAGCGAAGGCGATGGCGGCACCGGCGACGAAGACCGCGGCCGGCCCGAACCAAAGCGCGTAGGTTTCGGGCTTCACCGGCGGGTCGAGCAGAACGTAATCGCCGTAGCGGTCGGTGAGGAAGCCCCTCACGTCATCGTCGCTCGCGCCACCCGCGATGCGCTCACGGACGATGGCGCGCATGTCCTGGGCCAGCGGCGCGCTGGAATCGGCGATCGACTGGCCCTGGCACACCATGCAGCGAAGCTCCGCATGGAGCGTACGGGCGCGGGCCTCGAGCGCCGGGTCGCCGAGCGGCTCGTCCGGCGTGAACGCGAGGCCGGGGCCCGCCGCGAACCCGAGCCATAGCGCGCACGATGCCCCGAGCAGCACCTGCCGCAGCACCCTCATCCGCGCAGGTCCTCGATCAGCGGCAAGATGGTCTCGTCGAGGTCGTACTGCGAGAGCACGCCGACGTGGCGGTGGCGGATGCGCCCGGCACCGTCCACCACGAAGGTCTCGGGCACGCCGTAGACTCCCCAGTCGATCCCCGTGCGGCCGTCGAGATCGGCTCCCATCAGCGTGTAGGGATTGCCGAGGCGGCCCAGCCAGCGCTCGGCGTCGTCCGGCATGTCCTTGTAGTTGATGCCGTAGAGCGGCACGGTGCCGGCCTCGGCAAGCGCCATGAGCAGCGGGTGCTCGACCCGGCAGGGGCCGCACCACGAGGCGAAGATGTTGACCAGCGCAATCTCGCCCGTGCCGAGATCGGCGGTCGCGAACCCGCCTGCCTCCTCGAACCCCTGGACCGGCGGGAGAGCGAATTCCGGCACCGGCTTGTCAATCAGCGCCGATGGCACCTTGCCCGGCTCGCCGGTAAGCAACTGGACCCCGAGCGCGGCAGCGAGCGCCACGAACAGGAACACCGGCGCGAGATAGCGCAGTCTGCGGGCGGCGGAGACCGGCGCGCGGGCAGGCGCCTCCTCCGCCGGGGCGTCCGTTCCCCTGTCCGCCATGGCTCTGCGGCCCCTCAGTCGCCCGCGCCGGCAGCGGCGGCGACGGGCGCGGAGTGACGACGACGGGCGGGCGCGCCCACGCGGTGGCGCCGGTCGGTCAGCGAGACGACACCGCCGGCCACCATGGCCAGCGCGCCGATCCAGATCCAGGGTACCAGCGGATTGTGATGGAGACGGATCGCCGTGCCGCCGCCCGGCGCATCCTCGCCGACCACGACGTAGAGATCGGAAATCCAGGTGGTGTGGATCGCGGCCTCCGTGGTCCAGGTGTCCTGCACCGGATAGTGGCGGCGCTCGGGCAGGAGGAGCGCGACCTCCTCGCCGTCCCGCAGGACCCGGACCTCGCCCCGCCGGGCGATGTAGTTGGGGCCGGGCACGTCGCCGATGCTCTGCAGCTCGAAGTCGTAGCCCGCAAGGGCGACGGATTCGCCGGGCCGCATCGCTTGCTCACGTTCCACCGCCCAGTTGCTGGCACCTACCGTGCCCACCACCAGCACCGCGACGCCGAGATGGGCGATGCTCATCGCCCAGGCCGCGCGCGGTAGACCGATGACGCGGCGCGCGCTTTCTCCGAGCGGCACGCGGAAGAGCCGCACCCGCGCCGCCAGCTCCGTCAGGACGCCCGCCGCCACCCAGCCGGCGAGCGCCATGCCGAGCACCGCGCCCCACGGGCCGCCGCCGCTCGCCCCGACCACAACGGCAACCGCGATGGCGACGACGAGCGAGATCGCAAGGCGCGGCAGCACGGCTCTGGGGCCGGCGCGCTTCCACGCCATGAGCGGCCCCGCCGCCATCATCAGGAGGAGCGGAATCATCAGCGGCACGAAGGTCGATTCGAAGAAGGGCGGGCCGACCGAGACCTTCTGGTCCGCGACCGCGTCGAGAACCAGTGGGTAAAGCGTGCCGATGAAGACGGTGGCGCAGCCGACCGCCAGCAGCAGGTTGTTGGCCAGCAGCGAGCCTTCGCGCGAGACCGGGCGGAAGGAGCCGCCGGCCCGCATGCCCGGCGCCCGCCAGGCGTAGAGCGTGAGCGAGCCGCCGACCACGATCACCAGGAACACCAGGATGTAGACCCCGCGTGCGGGATCGGAGGCGAAGCTGTGCACCGAGGTCAGCACGCCGGAGCGCACCAGGAAGGTCCCGAGCAGGCTGAGCGAGAAGCCGAGGATCGCCAGCAGCACGGTCCAGCTCTTCAGGCTGTCGCGCTTCTCCGCCACGATCGAGGAGTGCAGCAGCGCGGTCGCCATCAGCCAGGGCATGAAGGAGGCGTTCTCCACCGGGTCCCAGAACCAGTACCCGCCCCAGCCGAGCTCGTAGTATGCCCACCAGGAACCCAGCGCGATCCCCGCCGTGAGCGCACACCAGGAGAGCAGCGTCCAGGGTCTCACCCAGCGCGCCCAGGCCGCGTTCACACGCCCCTCGATCAGCGCCGCAACGGCGAAGGAGAAGGCGGTCGAGAGCCCGACATAGCCGAGGTAGAGCAGCGGCGGGTGGAAGGCGAGGCCGGGGTCCTGCAGCAGTGGGTTGAGGTCGCGCCCGTCGAACGGAGCCGGATCGAGCCGCAGGAACGGGTTGGAGGTGGCGAGCACAAAGACCAGGAAGCCGAGCCCGATCAGCGCCTGAACGGCCAGCACCCAGGCCCGGAATGCCGGCGGCAGGTTGCGCCCGAAGACCGCCACGGCGGCGCCGTAGACCGCGAGTATCCAGATCCAGAGCAGCATGGAGCCTTCGTGATTGCCCCAGGTGCCGGTGAACTTGTAGAGCAGCGGCTTGGCCGAGTGGGAGTTGTCGGCGACCGTCACCACCGAGAAGTCGGAGACGACGAAGGCCTGCATCAGGCAGGCGAGCGCCGCCGAGATGAAGACGAACTGCGCCACCGCCGCAGGCCGCGCCAGCGCCATCAGGCCGCCGTCCCGCAGCCTTGCGCCGAGCGGTGCGGCGGCGGCCTGGACCAGCGCCATCGCCAGCGCGAGGATCAGGGCGTAATGGCCGATCTCCGGAATCATTCGGCGTCCTCACCTTTCCAGTTGCCGGACTTCTTCAGCGCGTCCGCCACCTCGCGGGGCATGTAGTTCTCGTCGTGCTTGGCGAGCACCTCGTCGGCCTCGAACACGCCGCCCTTCAGATAGCCTTCGGCCACCACCCCCTGCCCTTCCCGAAACAGGTCGGGCAGGATCCCGCTGTAGATCACGGGCACGGTGTGGGCGAGATCGGTGATGATGAAGCGCACCGTGAGCCCGTCGTCACCCCTCACCACGCTGTTCTCCTCCACCAAGCCGCCCATGCGGAGCCGCTGCTCGGGGGAAAACTCTCGCTCCTTGATCGTGCTCGGGTCATGAAAGAAGACGAGCGTGTCGTCGAGCGCGGTGAGCACCAGGCCAGCAGCGAGGCCGAGCGCGCCGAGGCCCCCGCCGACAAAGACCAGCCGCCAGTGCTTGCGCTTCATGCCGGGGCGTTCTGCTCCCCGTCACGGTCGCCGTCCCCGTCGGCGGCGCGCTGCCGGCGCGCCGTCGCCTCGAGCGCCTTGAGCGCCGCCTCCCGCGCGCGCATGGTGCGAATGCTCAACACCAGGAGCGCGACCATGATCACGGCCGCGGCACCGAAGGCCGGCCACACATAGGCGGCGTAGCCGCCCATTTCGAAGAACGACATTGCCCGCGCGCACCCGCCGCCAGCGGCACTCCGATCGAGGCCCCCGGCCAGTCATGTTATCCGGCTGTTGCCTTAGTGTGGTGGCATCGTTGGCCGATATCAAGACGCTGCACAGACCATGACCTCGGAAATACATCCGGGCTAGACTGCGCACGGTGCTTCTTTTTGGAGGGCGGGGAATGGCCTATTGGCTCTTGAAGTCGGAACCGAGTAGCTGGTCGTGGGACGATCAGGTGCGCGATGGCGTCAGCGAATGGGACGGCGTGCGCAACCATCAGGCGAACAACAACATGAAGGCCATGAAGCAGGGCGACCGCTGCTTCTTCTACCACTCGGTCAACGCGAAGGAGATCGTCGGCGTCGTCGAGGTGGTCAAGGAGCACTACCCCGACCCGACCGACGCGTCGGGCCGCTTCGGCATGGTCGACGTCAAGGCCGTGGTCCCGGTGAGCCAGCCGGTCTCGCTAAAGCAGATCAAGCAGGACCCGGCGCTTCAGGACATGCAGCTCGTGCGTCAATCGCGGCTCTCGGTGAGCCCTGTGACCGATGCCGAGTGGCGGCGCATCTGCACCCTGGCCGGCATCGCGGCGTAGCCCAATGTCCTCACCGAAGTAGCGGCCTGCATCGGGGCCTGCGCGCCTTTCTGCGACCCGAGTGGGACGGAGAACACGATTATTTGGCGGGATTCGCCGGGATCCGGTGAGACCAGTGAGATAACTGGGACAAGTGGGACAGATGGGATTCCGTGTGACCGGCGGCGTCGGTGGTCGCAGGCGGTACGGGCGGCGGCAACCACTGCAGCCGAGATTTGCCCAGGGGAAGAGTGTCCGCGCTTCATGACGCGATGATGGCGCGCCCGCCGCGCCCCGTGCACCGCACCATGGTCCGGAGAGTCTTGAGCGCGTCCGTCCTTGACGGACGCGCGACAGGCCGCGACCGCGGCCCGCCGCGATAGCGGCGCCCTCGCGGAGGCGCCGGCCGCAGGCCGGCTGCCGTGAGCGATAAGAGCGGTAGCGTTTCCGTGTCAAACGGCAACGCTACCGCTTACGGCTTGCGAGCCCCCCGCGCGACCCGGAGCAGCGCCTGCCAACAGATCGCCTCCGGCGCGCCGCCCGCGACCTTGCAGTCGCGCTCGGCGCGGGTCAGCAGCCCCAGCGCGCGGGCGGCGCGGGCGCTGGGCCAGCGTGTCATCTCCTGCGCGAAGGCGTTGCGCTCCCTGGGGAACACCGGCGGCTTGAGGCCGCTCATCGCATCCGCCCGGCTGGCACCGCCTTCCGTCGCGGCGACGGCAAGATGAAGGCGCGCGAGACGCCGGGCCGTAGCGCGGAGGATGGTGATCGGCTGAACGCCGCCGTAGAGCGCCCGCGACATCGCCCGGTCCAGCCCCTCGCGGTCGCCGGCGAGCGCCAGGCGCGCCACCGCGTCGGCCGACGCCTCGGCCGCATCGCCGACGCAGGCCTCCGCGACCTCCATGGTGAGCGCGCCGCTCTCGGACTCCCCATCGCCGAGATAGACCGCAATCTTCTCGACCCCGCTTTCGATCTGGCGGCGGTCGCTGCCCAAGCGCTCGGCAAGCCAGGCGGCGGTCTCCGGCGCCACCGTCAGCTTCCGCTCGGCGCAGAGGGTCTCGATCAGCGCGGCGGCGTCCGCCGCGCTCTCGTCGTAGCAGGCGATGGCGGCGAGGCTCGCTTCCTGCTCGCAGAGGCGCCTGAGGTTTGAGCGCGGCGTGAGCGGGCCGGCCTCCGCGACGACCAGGCTCTCGGTGGCCGATAGCGCGAGGCATGAGCGGATGGCCGGGACCACTGCCTCGGTCGCGCCCCGGAGGCGGACGGCGCGCCGGCCGCCCATGAGCGAGAGCGCCGCCGCCTCGTCGGCGAGCCGCCCCGGCTCGTCCCGCAGCAGCGCCGGGTCCAGGCTGGCGACGCGAAAGGGGTCGTTGGGATCCTCCGCGACGGCTTTGACGCACGCCTCGGCACGGGCCCGCACCAGGCCTTCGTTGGAGCCATAGATCAGGACCAGCCGGACGTCTTCCTGCGGCGCGGCGCAGAAGCGGTCGGCACGCGCCGGCGGGATCTTCACGGCGTACCAGCCGCCGAATGAGGCAACCGCCGGCGCCTCATCGACGGAGATAGAGAAGAATCAGCGTCAGGATTTCCTCGCTCAGCACCCGCGCGGCCTCTTCCGCCGCATCCCGCTCCGCCGACACGGTGGCGAACCCTGACTCGACCACGTTGAAGCTGCCGGTCGCCCGCGCGCTGTCCCAGTAGACCACCGCCCCGTCCCTGTCGGCCAGCGAAAACCGGGCGCGCAGCGTGAGATTGAACCGGGTCGCGTGGTCGTCGAGCTGGATCAGTATCGGAGTCTTGTGCTGCTCGACCGAAAGCGTCAGTCGATAGTCGGGATGCGCCGGTTGTCCCCTCGGGGTGAGGGCGTCGATCAGGTGGTTGCGCACGATGTGGCCGACCCGGTCCTTGATCGGCGCAATCTCGATCGCCGCCGCCCCACCGCCCCGCGCCTTGCCGGTGCGGGAGCCGTAAAGCGGCTCCACGGAACAGGCGCCGAGCAGGACGAGGGAAAGAGCAAGGGCGAGGACGGGGGTGGTTCTGCGCCAGAAGCGTGTCGCGCGGGGGAAGAGCGGCCGGTCAGGTGACGACATTCACGATCCGTCCGGGCACGACGATCACCTTGCGTACTTCCCGACCGGCCAGCGCCCGGCGCACGCCGCCGTCCGCCATGGCCGCAGTCTCCGCCGCCGCCTTGTCGTGATCGGCCGGAAGCGAGATGGTCGCGCGCTTCCTGCCGTCCACCTGCACGGCGACGACCACGACGTCGTCCGCGAGCAAGGCGGGGTCGGGCTCGGGCCACGGCTCTCGTGCCAGCCAGCTCTCGTGGCCGAGACGGCGCCAAGCCTCCTCAGCCAGATGCGGCACCACCGGGCCCAGCAGCCGCATGGCGGTCTCCAGGCCTTCCCGCATCACGTGGCCCGCACCGGGCGCGTCTTCGATGGCGGAGAGCGCGTTGGTCAGCTCGCGCACCCGCGCCACCGCCCGGTTGAAGCGAAACCGTTCCAGATCGTCGGTCACACCCGCGATGGTCTTGTGAATGGTCCTGCGCACGTCACGCAGCGGAGCCGCCAAGGCTCCCTGGTCCGGCGGCGTTGCCCCGCATGGAGACAGTGCCACGGGCGGCGACAAGACCATGCGCCAGAGGGCCGCGACGTAGCGCCAGGCCCCCTTGACGCCGGTGTCGGTCCATTCCAGGTCGCGCTCCGGCGGGCTGTCGGAGAGCATGAAGAGCCGCGCGGTGTCGGCGCCGTAGGCCTCGATGATCGCCTCGGGATCGACGGTGTTGCGCTTGGACTTGCTCATCGCCTCCGACCGGCCGATGGCGATGGGGTGCCCGTCCTCCTTGGTCACCAGCTCCCCCGCGCGGGTCTCGACCTGGTCGGGGTAGTACCAGCGCCCGTCGGCGTCACGGTAGGTCTCGTGGCACACCATGCCCTGGGTGAAGAGTCCGGCGAAGGGCTCGTCGATCGCCACATAGCCGCAGCGCTTGAGCGCCTTGGTGAAGAAGCGGGAGTAGAGCAGGTGCAGCACGGCGTGTTCGATGCCGCCGATGTACTGATCCACCGGCAGCCAGGGCGCGACCTCGTCGGAGGGCAGTGGCTCATCGGCACGCGCTGCGCAGAATCGCGCGAAGTACCAGGAGGAATCCACGAACGTGTCCATGGTGTCGGTGTCCCGCACCGCATCGGCACCGCAGCGCGGGCACACGGTGTGCTTCCACGTGGGATGGCGGTCGAGGGGATTGCCGGGCGAATCGAAGGTCACGTCCTCCGGCAGCCTCACCGGCAGCGCCTCGCGCGGCACTGGCACCACGCCGCACGATGAGCAGTGCACCACGGGAATGGGGCAGCCCCAGTAGCGCTGCCGTGAGATGCCCCAGTCGCGAAGCCGATAGCTGACGGCAGTGCCGCCGGCGGCCCGTTCCGCAAGCGCCGCGACCATACGCGCCTTGGCGTCGGCTACCGCGAGCCCGTTCAGGAAGTCGGAATTGATCGCCGTGCCGTCGCCGACATAGGCCTCGTCGCCGATCTCGACCGCATCCGCATCCTCGCCTGGCGGGCACACCACCGGGATGACGGGCAGACCCTGGGCGCGGGCGAAATCGAGGTCGCGCTGGTCGTGGGCGGGGCAGCCGAAGATCGCGCCGGTGCCGTAGTCCATGAGCACGAAGTTGGCGACGTAAAGCGGCAGCGTGCGCTCGGCGTCGAAGGGATGGCGGACCCTGACGCCGGTGTCGAAGCCGCGCTTGCCTGCGGCCTCGATGTCGCGCTCGCCGATGCCGGCGCGGTTGCACTCGGCGATGAAATCGGCGAGCGCCTGATCGGAAGCGCCAAGCGATGTCGCCAGCGGGTGGTTGGGCGAAAGCGCGCAGAAGGATGCGCCGAACAGCGTATCGGGGCGGGTCGTGAAAACCTCCAGCGCTTCGTCTCGGCCCTCGATGGGGAAGAGGATGCGCGCTCCGTCCGAGCGCCCGATCCAGTTCCGCTGCATGAGCCGCACCTTCTCGGGCCAGCGCGGCAGGTCATCCAGCGCCTCCAAGAGCTCGTCGGCGAAACGGGTGATGCGGAAGAACCACTGCGCCAGCCTGCGCTTCTCGACCACTGCACCGGAGCGCCAGCCGCGTCCGTCCACGACCTGCTCGTTGGCGAGCACCGTTCGGTCGACCGGATCCCAGTTGACCCAGGCCTCCTTGCGCTCGACGAATCCCGCCTCGAAGAAGTCCAGAAACAGCGCCTGCTGGTGTTCGTAGTAGCCGGGGTGGCAGGTCGCGAACTCGCGCTCCCAATCGATCGAGAGCCCCATCATCCTGAGCTGCCCGCGCATGGTCGCGATGTTCGCATAGGTCCACTCGGCCGGATGGACGCCGCGCTCGAAGGCCGCGTTCTCCGCCGGCAGGCCGAAGGCATCCCAGCCCATGGGATGGAGCACGTCGAAGCCCCGGGCCCGCTTGTAGCGCGCCACCACGTCGCCCATGGTGTAGTTGCGCACGTGGCCCATGTGGATGCGGCCGGAGGGGTACGGGAACATCTCGAGGACGTAGTAGGTCGGGCGCCCGTCGTTGCGCTCGGCCCGAAACAGGCCCGCGTCCTCCCAGGCGGCCTGCCACTTGGCCTCGGCCGCCTGCGCGTCGTAACGCTCACTCATCGGCAACGCTCGCTCCCTCACCTCGGCCGACGCCGGAGAGCGGCGTCCCTATAGCATGAAGGGTGAGCCGGCGCAGCCGCGTCGCCCGGCCGGCACGCAATGCTGCTGTCTTTATCGGCTGAGCTGTGCGGTGCGCAGCTGTCGGGCGCGGTCGAGGATTTTGTTTTCGAGGCTGACGGCGGTGTCCGCGCTGGCGGGGCGGTCCTCCCACTGGCCGTCTTCGCCGCGCTCCTGGCGGAACACGGAGACCTGCACGCCGTCCGAGCGCAGCGTCCTGCCCAGGATGTAGACGGTCATCTTGAAGCGCTCGTCGGGGCTCTCGGACGGAGTGTACCAATCTGTGATGATCACGCCGCCGAAGGGATCGGCCGAGAGCAAGGGCATGAACGAGATCGTGTCGAGGGTCGCACGCCAGAGGAGGGCGTTGACGCCGATTCCACTTCCAGGTGCTTCGTCCTCGTCGCCGAAAAGCGTCACGCCGCCGGAGCCGAATATGCTTCCTCCAGCCTGCTCTGCGCCGCGCCAGCGGGGATCATACGTGTCCGGTGGAATCTCCGTCTTCGCGTTCTCACAAGCGGACACCGCCAGAGCCAGAAGGAAGACGCCGAGCATCCCCAAACCGATGTGCGAGCGCCTCATGCAGGCTACCCCCGTCAAATGGTTACAGCCGCTTTTACCACGTGGCGCGCAAACCCCGCAGCAGAATCGGGATCGGAGGCTGACGGTTCGTGGCGGGCGGCGCCAGGACTGCGTTGTGCCGACGCCGCAGCGCTGCCGGAAGGCGCAGTTACAGTCACGGTGGAACTGGAGGCCGAGGCCGGAATCGAACCGGCGTACACGGATTTGCAGTCCGCTGCATAGCCACTCTGCCACCCGGCCCCGGGGCGCGCGTCGGCGTCCGCGCCACAATTAGGCGCCGCGTACCTCCAGGGTCAACCGTCTTTGGCCCGGAATTCCCATCGTGGCCGCGGCGCGCACGTCTGGCGGCCCGCCGGTGCGGCGGCTACACTCTGCGCCCATCCACGGCAGGAGGATTCAGGATGACGGCGGAGCTTTCACGCGACGAGGAAGTCAGGCGGGCACTCGAGACGATTTTCGCCGCCGATTCGGAGATTTACCAGACGCGGGGCTTCCAGCGCCGCATCGGCTTCGGAACCAGGCCGGCGCTCCTGATCATCGACCTCGCCAATGCCTGGACCAAGCCGGGCCACAACTTCACGTGCGACAACATGGAGGTGATCATCCCCGCCAATCAGCAGCTGCTGGCTGCCGCACGCGAGAAGAACATCCCCGTCATCTACACGACGACGGCTTATCAGGACCCGACCGGGCCGCACGCCGATACCGGCCTCTGGCACATGAAGATTCCGGTCGAGACCCTGCGCGAGGGCTCGCCGGAGGCGGCGATCGACGAGCGCATCGCGCCCATGCCGGAGCGCGGCGAGCAGGTGATCGTGAAGAAGCGCGCGAGCGCGTTCCACGGCACCTATCTCGCGGGCTACCTCCGTGCCCAGCGGGTCGACACGGTGATCATCACGGGCGTCACCATGGCTGGCTGCGTGCGCCACTCGGCCGAAGACGCGATCGCGGAGGGCTTCCGCCCCATCGTCGTGAGGGAAGGCGTGGGCGACCGGGTGCCGGGGGTCGTCGAGTGGAACCTGTTCGACATCGACGCCAAGTTCGGCGACGTCGAGCCGGCGGACCGCGTCCTCGCCTACCTCAGCGAGCTGGAGGCCTTCAGCAACGAATAGGAACGGGAGCGTTCGTCATGGCCGCAACGGATCTCGACCTCTGCTACATGAGCGCGCTCGACGCGCTTGCTGCGTTCAAGGCACGGACGCTCTCGCCGGTCGAGCTGATGAAGGCGGTCATCGCCCGCTGCGAGGCGGTCAACCCGCGGCTCAACCTCGTCACCTACAGCTACTTCGATCGCGCCCTGGAGCAGGCGAAGGCGGCCGAGGTGCGTTACGGCAAGACCGACGGCCGGCTGCGCACGCTGGAAGGCCTGCCCTTTGCGAGCAAGGACTACCACGCGATCAAGGGCGAGATCACCACGATCGGCTCCAAGATCATGGAGCACAACCGCCCCGATCACACCTACCCGGTGACCGAGCGCCTCATGCGCGCGGGCGCAATTCTTCACATCCGCACCACGACGCCCGAGTTCGGCTATGCCGGGACGAGCCACAGCCCACTCTGGGGCGTGAGCCGCAATCCCTGGAATCCAGACTACACCCCGGGCGGGTCCTCCGGCGGCAGCGGCGGCGCGGTGGCCGCAGGCATGACCACTATCGCGGACGGCGGCGACGGCGGCGGGTCGATCCGCATTCTGGCCTCGGTCAACGGCATCTTCGGCTTCAAGCCGCCCTACGGCCGCAACCCGAACGACACCACGGCGCCTCACGTCTTCCTGGTGCAGATCGGCGTGCTGACCCGCACGGTGGCCGAATCCGCTCTGCTCCAGAACGTCGTCTCCGGTCCTCACAAGGCGGACATCAACTCCCTCAGGACACGGGTTCGCCTGCCGCTCGCCTACGAGGGCATCGAGGGCTGGCGCATCGCCTACTCGCCCGACCTCGGCTATGTCGAGGTCGACGAAGAGGTGCAGGAGAATTCGCGGAAGGCCGTGGGCGTCTTCCGCGATCTCGGCTGCGAGGTCGAGGAGGTCGATCTCGGCTGGACCTCGGGTGTGCTGAACCAGTACCTGCGGCTCTTCGAGGTCTTCTTCGCCAGCGGGCTACAGGACTTCCTCCCCGAATGGCGCTTCGAGATGGACCCGAAGGTGGTGGACCTGGTGGAGAAGGGGATGCGCGTCAGCGCCGTAGAATTCGAACGCGTCAGCCGCACGCGCGGCTGGATGTACCAGAAGCTCGCACCGATCCTCGAGCGCTACGACGTGATGATCTGCCCGACGCTCGCGGTGCCGGCGGTCAAGGCGGACCACACCAACATGGACCCCGGCTTCACCGTCAGCGGCAAGCCGGTCGAGCCGCACCTGGGCTGGCTGCTCACATACCCGTTCAACATGATGAATCAGTGCCCGGTGGCGAGCGTGCCGACCGGATTCGCACGGAACGGCGTCCCCACCGGCCTGCAGATCGTCGGCCGCACCTACGACGACGTTCGCGTGTTCCGCGCTGCGACAGCCTTCGAGGCGGCGACGAACTGGAGCCGGCATCGCCCGTCGCTCTGACCTCCCTAGGAACAGGACGCCGATTGAAATGAGCAGGGGCTTGTGGAGCCGGAGCGCAGTCGAGCTTGCCGCAATGATCCGAGCACGCGAGGTGTCGTGCGTCGAGGTGACGGAGGCGGTGCTGGACCGCATCGCCCGGCACAACGGACGCATCAACGCCATCGTCGTCGAATGCCCGGAGGATGCCATGCGCGCCGCCGAGCAGAAGGATCGGGAGGCCGCCGACGGTGCCGCCCTCGGGCCGCTGCACGGCATCCCGGTCACCATCAAGGAGAACATCGACGTCGCCGGGCAGGCGACCACCAACGGCTTGCCTGCGTACGCCGATGTCATCGCGCCGGACCACTCGCCGGTGACGCGCAACCTGCTCGATGCCGGTGCGATCCTCGTCGGGCGCACCAACACGCCCGAGCTCTCGATGCGGGCGACCACGGACAACCCGCTGCGCGGCCGGACCCTCAATCCCTGGGACGAGGAGACGTCACCGGGCGGGTCTTCCGGCGGGGCGTCGGCGGCTGCGGCGATGGGCTTCGGGCCGATCCACCACGGCAACGACATCGGCGGCTCGCTGCACTTCCCCTCGTTCGCATGCGGATTGGCAACGGTGAAGCCGACCCAAGGGCGGGTGCCCGCGTACAACCCGAGTGCCGCGGCCGAGCGCGGCCTGCTGGCCCAGCTCATGTCCGTCCAGGGTGCCATCTGCCGCGAGGTGCGGGACGTGCGGCTCGCGACGCGGGTGCTAGCGGGTGGCGATCCCCGAGATCCGTGGTGGGTGCCGGTGCCGTTCGACGGACCCGCGCTCGATCCGCCGATCAGGGTCGCGGTGACGAGCGAGACCCACGGCTATCCCATCCATCCGCAGATCCTCGCCGGCATCGAGCGGGCGGCGGATGTACTGAGCGATGCGGGCTACGCCGTGGAGCGCGCGGCGACGCCCTCGATCATGAAGTGCGCGCAGTCGTGGTTCGACGTGCTCGGCAGCGAGATTGTCCACTTCCTGGGCCCGATCGCGCGCGAGCACGGCAGCGAGACCATCCAGACCATATTCGAGAAGTTCCAGCGGATCGGGAACCCTGTCGATCCGGTCGGCTATCGCCAGGGCATCGCCGATCGCACGGCGCTGACACGCGAGTGGAACGTCTTTCTCGACCGCTATCCGCTGGTGCTGTCTCCATTCCTGATGCGCTCGATGTATCCGTGGGATTACGACGCGCAGGGGTTCGAGCAGATGCGGGACCTCTTCGAGGCCGCCATCTACAGCACCGGCGTGAACTATCTCGGGCTGCCGGCGGGCGTGGTGCCCATCGGCTTTGCGGATGGTCTGCCGGCTGGCGTGCACATCATCGGCCGTCGGTATCGCGAGGACCTGATCCTCGACGCGATGGAGGCGGTCGAAGCGTCGGTCGGAATCCTCGCGCACACGCTGTGGGAACGCGAAGACGCCGCATCGTCGTGACCCGGCGCGGTCGGCTGCTCCGCGTGGCGCAGTGTTTCTCCGCCGTGAACCCGCATTTCTCACCACGACCATGATCTGTGTAGCGCTCGCGGATGGTGCCGCCATTGGCATGCACACGTTCCGGCGCACGCCCGTTATAATGAGCCATGCCTCGCTACCAGCGTTACCTGCTGCGCCAGCTTATAGGTCCCTTCCTGCTCGTTACGATGGGGCTGACGGCGGTCGTCTGGCTGTCACAGTCGCTGCGCATCATCGACCTGATCGTCAACAAGGGTCTGTCGTTCAGCGCCTTCCTGCTGATGAGCATGCTGGTGTTGCCGACATTCCTGAGCGCGATCCTGCCGATCGCATTCTTCTGCTCGCTGCTCTTCGTCTACAACAAGCTCACGATCGACAGCGAGCTGGTCAGCCTGCGCGCCGCCGGCGTGAGTCAGTGGTCGCTGGCGAAGCCCGCGCTGGTGATGGCCACGATCGTCGTCGTGATCTCCTACGCCATCATCATGTACGTGATGCCCGTCAGCTACCGGGAGTTCAAGGAGCGGCAGTTTGTCCTGCGCAGCGACCACTCGGCGCTTCTCCTGGAGGAGGGCGCCTTCAACACGCTGACCGAGGGCGTCACCGTATACATCCGCGGGCGCGAGGGCGGCACGCTCAACGGCATCCTCGTGCACGACGCCCGGCAGCAGGAGCGGCCGGTCACGATGATGGCCGAGCAGGGCATTCTGGTGCAGACCGCCGAGGGGCCGCGCTTCATCCTCATCAACGGCCACCGACAACGGATCGACCGCGATTCGTCGAAACTCTCGCTGCTCAACTTCGAACGCTACACGATGGACCTGGGCGACTTCGTCCAACGCGGAGGCGAGCGCTGGCGCGGACCGCGAGAGCGATTCATCGACGAGCTCCTCGACCCCGCAAGCGAGGGCGCTGAGCGGCTGCGGGGCAAGTTCCTCTCCGAAGCGCACAACCGCATCGTCTCGCCGCTCTTCGGCTTCGCGCTTGCCGCCATCGGGCTCGCAGCGCTGCTCTCCGGCAACGTCAACCGGCGCGGGCAGTGGCACCGGATCCTCGTGGCCATTGCAGCCGGGGTCATGCTCGAGGCTGTGGCCCTCTTCCTGGTCAACGCAACCGCCAAGAACAGCAGCCTCATCCCACTCATGTATCTCAATCCGGCACTCATGATTGCCGCGGCGCTGGCCGTGATGCGCCACCGCTGGCCGCGATTCCTGGGCGGCCGGGCCGTGGCGGCCGGGCCAGACGCGCGCGGGTAGGGGCCGCGGTCAGTGCGACTCTCATCCACCCTCTCGCTCTACATGGGCAGGCAGTACCTGCAGAGCGTCGCGCTCGTATTCCTGCTTGTCATGCTGACCATCCTCATCGCCGATACCATCGAGCTGCTGCGCCGCGCCTCCGGGCCGGACAAGACGGCGACGATCGAGACCGTGCTCCAGATGGCATCGCTGCACATCCCCTTCATGGCGCAGAAGGCGCTGCCCTTCATCGTGCTCGTCGGCGGCATCGTGACCTTCGCCAAGATGACGCGGAGCCGCGAGCTGGTGGTGGCGCGGGCGGCGGGCGTTTCGGTCTGGCAATTCCTGCTGCCTGCGCTCGTGATCGCGGCGCTGCTCGGCGGCCTCTTCATGACCGTCGTCAACCCGCTTGCCTCGGCCACGACGGCGCGCTTCGAACAGATGGACGCGACCCACTTGCGCGGCAAGTCGAGCCTCATGGAACTTTCGAAGTCCGGCATCTGGCTCAGGCAGGGAGATTCGGAGAGCCAGTCGGTGGTGCATGCTGAGCGCATCGATCAGGAGACGATGACGCTCTTCGACACGATCATCTTCATGTATGCGAAGGAAGATCAATTCGTCGGGCGGATAGACGCCGCCCAGGCCCGGCTGGAAGACGGGTATTGGAACCTGCAGGATGCCCTCTTCAGCGCGCCGGACGAGCCGGCCCGGCATCGGGCGAACGCTCGCGTTCCGACCGACCTCACCCTGGAGCGCATCCAAAACAGCTTCTCACCGCCGGAGACGCTCTCCTTCTGGGCGTTGCCCGGTTTCATAACGGTGCTGGACGAATCCGGCTTCTCTTCGGTGAAGCATCGCCTGCACTGGCATTCGCTGCTCTCTGGCCCCCTCCTCCTTTGTGCGATGGTCTTGATCGCGGCGACCTTCTCGCTCCGGTTCACGCGGCGGGGCACTTGGGTACTGGTCTTGGCCGGGCTTCTGACGGGCTTCCTCCTCTACTTCATCTCGGACCTCGTGCTCGCGCTTGGCCTTTCCGGCAAGCTGCCGCCGGTGCTTGCTGCCTGGACGCCGGCGGGTATCTTCACCTTGCTCGGCGTCGCGGGCCTGTTTCACCTCGAGGACGGATAACGGCAGCATGACAAGGGTCCTCGCGCCGCTCGTTTTCGCGTGTCTGTTGGTCCTCTCCTCGCTGGAGGTGCGGGCACAACAGAGTGGTAACGCGCCCGAGCTCGGCGACCTGCTCACGGGCGACCTGCTGATGACCGCCGACGAGGTCATTTACGACCAGGCCAGCGATACGGTCATCGCCTCGGGCAATGTCGAGGTTGCCCAAAGCGGGCGGGTGCTGCATGCCGACAGCATCCATTACCGGCGCGGCGACGATGTGGTGACTGCATCGGGTAACGTGGCGCTGCGGGAGCCGACAGGCGAAGTGATTTTCGCCGAGTCCGTCGAGCTCACCGGCGATCTGAGGGACGGGGTGATTCACCGTCTCAGCGTCCTCATGACGGACCAGTCGCGGCTCGTTGCGAGCGGCGCCAGACGCATCGACGGCACCCGCACGGTAATGCGGAAGGCGGTGTATTCGCCGTGCGCGCTATGCCCGGACGATCCCACCCCGGTGCCGCTTTGGCAACTCAGGGCGGCGCGCGTGGTCCACGATCAAGTGGAGCGCTCCATCACCTACCGCGATGCATCGCTCGAATTCTTCGGCCTACCCATCGTTTACACACCGTACTTCCGCCATCCCGATCCGAGCGTCACGCGCCAAAGCGGGTTCCTGACTCCGTCCTACAGCAGTTCCACGGCCCTGGGTGCCGAGGTGACGATTCCCTACTACTGGTCTCTCGCTCCTGACCGAGATGTAACCTTTTCGCCGCGCTTCACCTCCGAAGAGGGTGTCGTGCTGGCCGGCGAGTACCGCGAGCGCACGCCGGATGGTCAGTTCGTGATCGACGCGAGCATCACCCGCGCCCTGACTGCCGACGCGGACGGCGACAGGATCCGGGGCCACGTCTTCAGTCATGGCCTCTTCGACATCGACAAGAGCTGGCGATGGGGCTTCGATCTGGAGCGCTCCATCGATGACACCTACCTGAACCGCTACGACATCTCCTCGAAGGACGATCTGGTCACGACATTATTTGCAGAGCGGTACAGCCAGCGTAGCTTCATGTCGGGCAGCGGCTACGTGTTCCAGGATCTCCGGGCAGGAAGAGAATCCGACCAGAGCCCTATCGTCCTTCCCTTGCTCGATGCGCGCCTGGTGAGTGCGCCCAAATACGCTGGCGGCTACACCACGCTCGACGCCAACCTGCTGATATTGGAGCGGCTGGACGGGACCGACACGAGGAGGCTGTCCATCGCCGGCGGCTGGCACCGGCCGACGATTTTGCCGGGCGGCCATCTCTTCCGCATCGACGCGAGCCTGCGCGGCGACCTCTATCACGCCTACACCCCTCTGCATCGCCAGGAACCCTACGGGGGCATGAGGAGCGAAACGGCCGGACGGTTAGTGCCCGAGCTTGCCGTCGAATGGCGCTATCCGCTCATCACGCGCATCGGACCGTTCCGACACCTCATCGAACCCATCGCGCAGGGCGTGATCAGCCCCGATGGCGGCAATCCTGCCGAGATTCCCAACGAGGACAGCCGGGATCTGGAGTTCGATCACACCAATCTGTTCAGCACTAACCGCCACACTGGTCTCGACCGTGTTGAGACCGGACCGCGTGTGAATTACGGCGTCCGCCTGGGCCTTTACGGCCCGGACGGAGGCCGCGCGACCGCGCTGATCGGCCAGAGCGCGCGGGCCAAGGGCGACTCACCGTTCGAGCCCGGCAGCGGACTCGAGGATCAGATGTCCGACTACGTCGGCCGCATCCTTGTGCAGCCGTCGCCCTGGCTCGACTTTTCCCTTCGATTCCGTCTCGACCACCGTGACTTCACTGTCAGACGCAACGAAATCGACCTCGCGGCCGGCCCTGACTGGCTGCGCGCCCGGCTCGGCTTCGCCGATGTGGACCGCCCGCCGGAAAGCACGACAGGCGATTTCGTCGGCGGCAGAGAGGCGCTCATGGGTTTTACGGCGGGTCCCTGGGACAACTGGACCCTCTCCGCCGACGCCCGCCGCGACCTGGAAGATAACGCTTCCATAAACTGGAATGTGGGTCTTTTCTATGAAGATGAATGTATCGTTATCGGCACGGGTGTATCGCGCTCCTTCACCCGAGACCGCGACGTAGAGCCGGGGACGGTATGGCACTTGACCGTCAATCTGAAACACGCTGGCTGAGGCGGCCATGAGACTTCTACCGATCGCACGGACGGCTCTGCTGCTGTTTGCGCTGCTGCCGATCGTGCTCACGCCGATGGACCGCGCGAGCGGCCAGGAGGTCGTGCGGATCGCGGCTGTGGTCAACAGCGAGGCGGTCTCGATCCCCGATCTCGTGCGGCGCATCGACGTCGCGATCGTGTCGTCCCGGTTGCAGGTCAGCGAGGAGTTGCGCCGGCAACTGGCGCCGCAGGTGCTTCGCTCGCTCATCGACGAGCGTCTGAAGGTGCAGGAGGCAGAGCGCCTCGGAGTGACCGTCAGCGAGGCTGACATGGCGAATGCACGACGGGCTGTCGAGCGACGCAACGGGATCCCGGCCGGCGCGTTCGACGACTTCCTGCGGCGCCAGGGGCTGGACATCGCGACCGTCACGGAGCAACTCCGCGCCGAGATCCTCTGGTCCAAGCTCGTGCGCGGCCGTCTGGGCGCAGCGGTTACGGTCGGCGAGGGCGAAATCGACGAGGCGATCGCACGTCTCGAAGCCAACCGGGGACGGCCCGAATACCGCGTCGCGGAGATCTTTCTGGCGGTCGAATCGAGCGAGCAGGAAGACGAGGTCCGCGCGGCCGCCGCGAGCCTGCACAGGCAGCTGACGAGCGGTGCCAACTTCGCGCAGATCGCCCGCCAATTCTCGCAGAGCGCCACCGCCGCAGTCGGCGGCGACATCGGTTGGATCGTCGAAGGGCAGCTCCCGAGCGAGATCGAGGGCGTGCTTGCCGGCATGGAACCGGGATCGATCGCTCCGCCGGTGCGCGTGTTCGACGGCTACTACATCGTCTCGTTGATCGACCGCCGCGCTGTGCTCGCGGACGTCCCTGCCGCTGGGCTCGATCGGGAGGCGATCCGGCAGGACATCGCGGGACGAAGACTGGAGATGCTCGCGCGGCGCTACGTGCGCGACCTGCACCGATCGGCGTTCATCGACGTACGGATTTGACCGCCACAACCGACCCCGGCGAGGCAGACGCCGGCTGCAACACCACGCTGCCGCCGCTCGCTGCCGTCATCGCCCGCCACGGGCTGCAGCCCAAGCGCGCGCTCGGTCAGCACTTCCTCCTCGATCCCGGCCTGTGCGGGCGGATCGCGCGCGCGGCCCGGCCCGATAACCCGGCCGTCATTTTGGAGGTAGGGCCGGGGCCCGGCGGACTGACCAGAGCGCTGCTCGCCGCCGGGGCAGCCCGCGTCGTCGCAGTAGAGAAGGATCGCCGCTGCGTGGCCGCGCTCGGGGAGCTCGCGGTGCGCTATCCCGACCGGCTCGAAATTGTCGAGGGCGACGCGCTCTCCTTCGACATCGCGACCCTCGGGCCCGCCCGCATCGGGATCGTGGCGAACCTGCCGTACAACGTCGGCACACGGCTGTTGCTGCGCTGGCTGGAGCGGGTCGAACGGATCGAGAGCATGACCCTCATGTTCCAGAAGGAGGTGGCGACACGGATCACCGCGACCGGTGGCCGCGACTACGGCGGTCTCTCGGTGCGGGCGCAATGGCTCTGTACGTGCGAGCGGCTGTTCGACGTGAGCCCGCGGGCCTTCGTGCCGCCGCCCGGCGTGGTCTCGACTGTGGTGCGCCTGGTGCCGCGGGCCACGCCACTCGCACCGGCGGACCCCGACGCTCTCGATGCCGTGACCCGCGCGGCATTCGGCCAACGCCGAAAGATGCTGCGCCGCGCGCTTCGCGGCCTCGCCCCGGACCCGCATGCGCTGCTTGAGCGCGCCGGCATCCCGCCTGAAGCACGAGCCGAAACACTTTCGGTCGCCGACTTCTGCGCACTCGCTCGCGCCTGGGCGGTTCTGCGCGGGCCTTGACCGAGGCAAGTTATCCGGGCTAGTCAGCGCACCGAGATGACACGCGCAGCTCGCGAGCGACGACGAGACGGCTGACTCCGCCGCGCCACCGGCACGGCGGCACCACTTACACGTCCGTCCGTCGTCGAGAGCACAGTCATCATGCCTTCCATTCGCACCGAGGGGCCGCAGGACGGCCCACTGATCGAGTCCCTGCTGGACCGCGCGTTCGGCGTGGATCGCCACGCCCGCCCTTCCTACCGCCTGCGCGAAGGCCTCCAGCCCGTGTACGGCCTCTGCTTCGTCGCGGAGGCTGAGGGCCGACTCCTCGGCACGATCCGGCACTGGCTCGTGCAGATCGGTGACGCGGAGCCCGTGCTTCTGCTCGGGCCGATCGCAGTGGATCCGGCCCACGAGAGACGCGGGATTGGCGGCCTCCTGGTCCGAACCGCGCTCGGTCGAGCCGCCGCAGAGGGACACACGGCGGTCGTCGCCGTGGGCACACCGAGCTTCCTCGGCCGCTTCGGCTTTACCGGCGCGGCACGCTACGGGATCACGCTTCCCAGCCTCGACGATCCGCGCCGGCTGCTCTCGCTGGAACTCGCCCCCGGCGCGCTGGACGGCGTGACAGGCGTTGTCGTGCGGGCTAGCCCCGAGTCGGCTTCGTGCCGGCCGTGAGCGCGCTCACGAACGCGTCGAGCCCGTTCAGGCGGCCCCGGCGCAGCCGCTCGGCGCGGAGCACAGCACGCACTTCCTCGACCGCCGGCTCCAGCGCGGTGTTCACCACCACGTAATCGTACTCGTCGTAGTGGCTCATCTCGTCGGCGGCACGGCTCATGCGCTGCGTCACCACGGCAGGCGTGTCCTGGGCGCGCCGCTTGAGCCGCTGCTCCAGCGCCTCCAGCGACGGCGGCAGGATGAAGATGCGCACTAGGTCGCCCTGCACGGCCTCGGCAAGCTGCTGGCTGCCCTGCCAATCGATGTCGAAGACCACGTCGCGGCCGGCTTCGAGCGCGCGTTCCACCGGGTCGCGGGCGGTGCCGTACCAGTGGCCGAAGACCTCCGCACACTCGAGGAACGCCCCGCGCTCCCGCAGGCGCGCGAAACCGGCCTCGTCGACGAAGTGATAGTCCCGGCCGTCGATCTCGTCGGGCCGCTTCCTCCGCGTGGTGTGCGAGACCGAGATTTCGACCCCGTCGCCTTCCAGCTCGACCAAGCGGCGGGTGATCGTCGTCTTGCCCGCACCGGAGGGCGAGGAAAGCACCAGCAACAGGCCGCGGCGCCCGAGAGCCAAATTGTGGTTGGAGTCGCTCACGGCTTACTCGACGTTCTGCGCCTGCTCGCGGAACTGGTCGATGGCGGCCTTGAGCGCGAGGCCGACCTCCGTGAGCGCGGCATGGGAAGCCTTGGAGCAGAGCGTATTGGCCTCCCGGTTGAACTCCTGGGCCAGGAAATCGAGCTTGCGCCCGACAGCGCCTCCCTCCCGCAGGTGGCGCGTCGCCGCCGCGCAATGGGACTTGAGCCGGTCGATCTCCTCGGTCACGTCGATCTTGACGGCGAGGAGCGCAAGCTCCGATGCTAGCCGATCTTCGGGCACCGGCGCGCCGGCGCACGTCAACGCCGCCACCTGCTCGCGCAGACGTGTACCGAGCGCCTCCTGACGCGTGGGCGCCAGCGCCTCGGCCTGACGTGTGAGCACCGTGATTTCCTCGATCCGGTCCGTCAGAGCGGCGGCGAGCGCAGTTCCTTCCGCCTGCCGCTCGCGCACCAGCTCCTCGAGCGCGACATCCAGCGTCGCCAGCATCGCGCCGTCGTCCCGAGCGGCCTCTGCATCGTCGGCTGATTCCGCCGTCTCGATCACGCCGCGCAGCGCCAACAGGCCGTCAAGGTGTGGCGGCGCGATGTCGTCCCGCCCGCGATACTCGGCGGCAAGCGCGATCAGATCGTCGAGCCAGGCCCGGTTGACCCGCATCGCGGCGGCGTCCGGCGCCTGGGAGAGCCTGAGTCCCACCGTCACATTGCCGCGCCGAAGCCGCGCGGACACCGCGCCCCGCACCGCGGGATCGAGCCGCTCCAACCCCTGCGGCAGGCGGCAGCGGACATCCAGCGCCCGCCCGTTCACGCTCTTGACCTCCCAGCTCCAGCCGGCCGCGCCGTCGCTGCCGCTCGCCCGCGCGAAGCCGGTCATGCTGGATATGCCCGAAGCGCCGCCCATGTCGCCTCTTGGCTACTTCTTTGCCGCCGCGCGCTTGGCGCGCCAGCGGGCTACGTTGCGGTTGTGCTCGTCCAGGGTCTTCGCGAAAGCGTGCCCCCCGGAGCCGTCGGCGACGAAATAGAGCGCGTCGGTCTCGGCCGGGTGCAGGACGGCAGTGAGCGCAGCCCGACCGGGGTTGGCGATGGGGCCGGGCGGCAACCCCTTGTTGCGGTATGTGTTGTAAGGGCTCTCGAACCAGAGGTCGGCGCGTCTGAGTGCGCGTCCCAGCGGCTTCTCGCCGCCGGTCAGCGCGTAGATCACGGTGGGGTCGGCCTGCAGGCGCATGCCCCGCCTCAGCCGGTTATGGAAGACCCCGGCGATCACCGGCATCTCGTCGGCGAGAGCGGTCTCCTTCTCGACCACGGAGGCCAGCACCACGGCATCGTGCGCTTCGACGAGATCGACCGCGGGATCGCGGGCCGCCCATAGCTCGTCCACCAGGCGCGCCATGGCCCGTTGCATGCGTTCGATGAGGACGGCGCGGTTGTCCCCCAGCGCATAGTGGTAGGTCTCGGGCAGAAGCGAGCCTTCCTCGGGCACCTTCATGAGCTCGCCTTCGAGGCCCGGTGCGGCGTTGAGTGCAGCCACGACCTCGGCGCTGGTCATGCCCTCGGTGACGGTGAGCCGATGCACGACGGTCATGCCCTCGACCAGCTTCTCCATCACGCCGCGCGGGGTGACCAACGCCTCGAATACGTACTCGCCGGCCTTGAGCGCGTGCTGCTTGTCCTCGATCCAGAGACCTGCAACGAAGAGCAAGGGATCGTCGATGACGCCTGCTTCCTCCAGCGCATCGGCAATGTCGAAGGCACTCAGCCCCGGCGCCAGGATCACGGTGCGCTCGTCGCGCGCAGGCCCGGGCGAGTCGAAGCGGCCGTGGACGTAGAGCCACCCAGCGACCGCAAGGACGACGGCGAGGCCCACGACGACCGCCACGCCCATGAGCGGCCATAGGAGGGCGCGCCTCATTGCCCGCCCCCTAAGTCAGCTGGCCTACGATGACCGTGGCGTTGGTGCCACCGAACCCGAAGGAGTTCGACAGCGCCCGCTCGACCTTGCGCTCCTTGGCCTCGTGCGGGACCAGATCGAGATCGCAGCCCGGCGAGGGATTGTCGAGATTGAGAGTCGGCGGGACCACGCCGTCCTTGATGGCGAGGATGGAGAAGATCAGCTCCACGCTCCCCGCCGCACCGAGCAGATGCCCGATCGACGACTTGGTCGACGACATCGAGAGCCGACCGGCGTCCTCGCCGAAAAGTTTCTTGACCGCACCGAGCTCGATCTCGTCGCCGAGCGGCGTCGAGGTGCCGTGCGCGTTGATGTAGTCGATCTCGTCGGTGTTGAGCTCTGCGGTCCTGAGCGCGTGCGCCATGGAGCGATAACCGCCCGAGCCGTCCGGCGCCGGCGCTGTCACATGGTGGGCATCGCCGCTCATGCCGTAGCCGAGGATCTCGGCATAGATGGGAGCGCCTCGCTCCTTCGCGTGCTCGTACTCCTCCAGCACGACCACGCCGGCACCTTCGCCCATCACGAACCCGTCGCGCGCCTCGTCCCAGGGGCGTGATGCGCGCTCCGGCATGTCGTTGAAGTTGGTGGAGAGTGCGCGGGCCGCCGCGAAGCCAGCGACGCCGATGTGGCAGACGCCCGCCTCCGCCCCGCCGGCGACCATGACGTCCGCATCGCCGCGCAGGATGAGGTGCGACGCATCGCCGATCGCGTGCGCGCCGGTCGAGCACGCCGTCACGACGGAATGATTGGGCCCGCGAAAGCCATATCGGATCGACACGTGACCTGAGGCCAGGTTGATCAGGCTCGACGGGATGAAGAACGGGCTGAGCCGTCGCGGGCCCTTCTCGTCGACCAGGACCGTCGCCGCCTCGATGGTCTTGAGCCCACCGATACCGGAGCCGATCATGACTCCGGTCCGCTCCAGGTTCTCCTCGTCGTCGGGCATCCAACCCGAATCTTCCACCGCCTCCACCGCGGCACACAACGCGTAGACGATGAAATCGTCCATCTTGCGTAGGTCCTTGGTGGACACGATGTCCGCCGGGCGGAAGGCGCCCTCGTCGCCGTCGGACGGAATTTCGCCTGCGATCTTGACCGGCAGATCGCTGGGATCGAAACCCTCGATTTGCGCAATGCCGGAGCGCCCGGCGACCAGCCGCTCCCAGCTCAGGCGAACGCCGTTCGCCAGCGGCGACACCATGCCGACACCGGTGACCACCACTCTGCGCGCCGGGTCAGCGGTGCGCATTCACTGCTCTCCAGCTATCGGGGTCTCGCGCAGGCTGTGTCCGCGCCATCGGCCCCTCTGGCCGTCCGTCAGGTGATCTGCTCGATGTGGTCGATGGCGTCCTTCACCGTGAGGATCTTCTCGGCCGCGTCATCGGGTATTTCGCAGCCGAACTCCTCCTCGAAGGCCATCACGAGCTCGACCGTATCGAGACTGTCCGCACCGAGATCGTCGATGAAGCTCGCATTCTCGGTCACCTTTTCCTCTTCGATGCCAAGGTGATCGACGACGATCTTCTTGACGCGCGCGGCGATATCGTTATCGCTCATGTAACCTTCCTTCGTCGGACTGCGTGAATGGCTACGCCAGCCTCAACCGGCGGACAGCGGTCCCGTGCGGCTCCCGAATCGCGGACGGACCGTGCCGCGCGGACGGACGGACGCGGCGCTAGGTAACACATTTTTCGGCGATACTCCATACGCTCGGAAGATGAGGAATGTGCGTTGTGGCGCTTTTCGACGGCGCGCCGCTGATCTTTGGCGGCCGGATATCGACTGCCTGACCCCCGTCGGGTGAGCAGAATGCAGCGATTTGGCGTGAGATCGGAACACTACGGGAACATGATGACA
>JAJEEP010000176.1 GCA_022820945.1 Alphaproteobacteria bacterium
TGTCATCATGTTCCCGTAGTGTTCCGATCTCACGCCAAATCGCTGCATTCTGCTCACCCGACGGGGGTCAGGCAGTCGATATCCGGCCGCCAAAGATCAGCGGCGCGCCGTCGAAAAGCGCCACAACGCACATTCCTCATCAATCGGGATGCTTGTATAACTATAACTAACTATGCTACTATGGTCCCGCTTCTATGGGGAGCTTCGGCGAAAGTCAAGGGTATGCTGAGGCACAGGCGCCAGACGGAGAAAGCTATAAACCTCGAACCCCACACCCATCAAAAGTTGAACGTCTCACACCCATGCCCGACAAATCAAATCCAGCCGCTGGCGAACATAGACCTAAGGGTGTAGAGGGGGAATATAAATCCGAAGAGGGAACGGGTGATGAAGAAAAAAGCTTCGAAGGAGAGTCGCAATTTAGTCGCCGCCTGCCGAACTCCAAACTGTTCTGGATAATGATGGTCGTACTCTTGATTCCTTCCGCGTACTTCATCGTTGGAAGCTTCATCGAGTTGGATGATATTTTGGAGTCTATAAACAAGGAGCCAACAAAGCACACGTATCAAGTTGTGGTCGGCTCTAACGACTTGCATGACGTGGACATGCTTGAAGTCCGAGGTAAGATTGCCCTGGAACTTGACAGTATGCTGCATCGTTGGCCTCCCGCACTTGGCTGCGATTCATGAGCCTGACTTTCGGTGCTATCCTCATTGTCATAGGTGGAGCGTTCGTTTTGGGAAGAATATCTGCTCCAAGAACGAAGATGGACATAGAAACAGGGCAGCTGCGAGTTTTCTTGGCCTCGAGCTCTCCAGGTCTAGTTATGGTTCTCTTTGGCTGTGGATTAGTCATAGCGCCCATTGCAACGAAGCAAGTCATTTGGACCCACGAAGGCTCCAGCTATCTGGGTGCCGAAAACACTACCATCGCTGGGAGGCCGTCCGATTCACCAGAAGCGCAGAAACTGCGGGAAGAATACCTGAGAGACCAAGAAAATGAGGGTACAGGAACGGATGATGGAGGCTGATATGTTTGATAGACTCTGCGGCTACTCGCTCATAGCAGCTTTGACTCTCATCTTTTCTGCTACGGCGTCTGCGGATGACCCAACCGGAGCCCACTGGGATGCGGGATATGACGCCGGTTATAGGCAGGGCTTAGCCGATGCGGGCGTCGTTGTCGGTAATGGCGGTAGTGGCGGTGGTGGCGCCAGCGGAGGCGCGGAAATGACTGCATTTACCGGTGGGACTTCTTACTTTGGAACCCTTCCAGAGCCAATGCTTGGTATAGGTGGTGGGCCTAGATTCTTCAACAATTTCTGCGGAGCGGAAAACCAGGGGAGTGTGATCAATTTCGAAGCAGCTTTTGACGGGACCAAGATTTTTGAGCATCTCTACGGGTCGTTGTTCCCTGAGGACATCATGAACAGGATTAGGTCGGGCCAGGAAGTATTCGTGAAGGGTTACGCATTTAATCGCGAGAAAATTATCGAATCTGAAGGCCAGTTGCAGTGGCATTCCGGACGACGTCCCGGAGGCATCGGTCGGATAGTAATGAATACAAGGTGCCCTGAGTCGAGTGAATACGAGCTAGAGGGGGTGTCAATGATGAGAGAGTTGGGAGTGAGTACTGGCGTCGCTATTGAAATCTTGAATTAGGAGCCTCTTGCAAAATCTCTGAGCGATTCGGCGCGGGAAAGAACTCCTTGGCTAACATCGGCTGCGGCGCATAACAATTCGCGTATTTCGGCGGTGATTTTGAACGGGTCTGCGTAGACACGACCGCCGGTTCGGCGTTCTCGTCGAATTTCGTGCGCAGGTGTCCCCTCGCTTGGGATGCGCAACACCTGTGTCGGCGAAGGAGATGGGCCGGACTAGATTGGTGGAATGATAAGCCGCATGAGTTGGCTGACCGCCGGCGCGGTCATGCCGAACATCAGGTGCGCGTGTGTTGTTCGGCGCGCGCGTTGGACGCCGATCGGCGTAGTATGGTGTTGATTCGCCTTTATACCAAGGGGTCAATCTACGGCGCCGAGCAACAGTCGCAGCTCTCGACGGTGTCGCGGTATCGGAGTTGGGATGGCTCGCGGCTCCATCCAACGACCGCTGGCACCGAAGCGGCACGGCAGCGCATCTGCGCTGGAGGCTGGCGGCCTACCGGCGACGGCGATCCTGCCGAATGCGATGAGCGGCGGAGCGGCAGACCACGGCGGCAGACGGGTCGTGCGCTGAAGGTGTTGTGGAATTGATGCATGATGAGGGCGTGGGACCGGGCGCGGACCTGCTGACGCGCTTCCGGTCGAACCGAGCTTGGGGCCGGTCGAACGTCCCTACCGGGATCGGGACTCCATCGGAAAGCAGTACACTACGCGATCGCGCTGCCGGGGCTTGCCTGAACCGCCGCGCGTACCTGCTTCATTGCGAGGAACATCCGCCCGGGATTGCTCGCGAAGGTCGTGAAGCCGAAGCTCTCGTACCATGACTTGCGGCGCGCAAACTCCGTCTCGCCGCCGTCCGAGATCACATCGAGAATGATTGCATGGCAACCGGCCATGTCGGCAATCACGCACGCCTTTTCGAAGACGTGGTGCATGAGGATGCCACCGAGGCCTCGGCCCTGCTGTTCCTTGTCGACCGCGACCTGCCCCAGGAAGAGCACCGGGATCTCGCCATGATCGGGGGCTCCTCGCGGCCGACGTTCCAGCTCGTCCACGTTCATCATGCCGAGGTTGATGGCATGGTAGCCCAGGATCCGCGCGCTGCCTTCCTCGACAACGACGTAGACGCGGGTCATGTCGTCCTTCTGCTGTTTCCTGGCACTCAACTTGAGGTAGTTGTCGAGACGACCGACACCGCAGTCGAAATGCGCGCGGTCGTGCCGTACCGGGTCGAAGAGCTCTATTCTGTAGGCCGGATGTTCAGTCGGCATGAACCACCCGCGCACCGTAGTTGCGGGCAGCCTCGAGAGCGCGCGGGGTCGGAGCGGGTGGGGCGTCGAGGGCGGCGGCGAACTGCTGGGCGTCCTCGCGCGTCAATGTGTGGCGGGACTGGAGATCGAGCACACGCGTGGCTTCGCGCTCGATCGCGGCTCGGAGGAATACCGACTTGTCCACGGCCAGCGCGAGTGCGGCTCGCTCGATCAGGCTGGCCAGTCGATCGTCGTGGCGCACCTGGGTCGACCTGGTGTGTTTCTTCTCGGTTCTTGCCTCGGCATCGAAGTCCAGCATGCTCTTCTCCTTGCGGCGGCACCTATTGTAGTGCAGAATGCAGTACACATCAAGTCAGAGTCGACGGCAGGCTTGGGAGCTTGGAACGAATCTGCTTTCGGTTTGATGACGAGGCTTTGACATGATATTTCCGGAGACTGGGGCGGAGTAGAAAAATGGCGACAAACCAATACGTTATGTTGTGAACTCACAAGTGAATGCGGGTGGGGTGTTAGAACTGGTGATAAATGCGGGCTCGTCCGGCGTAGAGGTGATTTGAGAATGGAACTGAGAAGCTTTCGCAATCTATTTGACGAGTATCATAGGAACGATCATCAGTCGCAGAATAAGGCTGTCAACGTCGCTAAAGTTGAGATGGTAGCCGCGCGACGGGAAACGCGACCCTCGGCGGTCGGTCGGTTCGCTGCCGGCCTGCGTTGGCATCACTGCGCTAGCTGCAGCAAAGGGGATCACCGATGAAGTTCGAAGGTTTGACAGCATTAGGCGTTGCGACCGCAGGCGCGCTCGCGTGGAACGTGCCGACGATGGCGGACGACATGGTCGAGGACAAGCTCGCCACCATGGAACAGCGCATCAAGTACCTGGAGGAGCGTGTCGCCTCGCAGGATCAGATGATCGTCGAGAAAGAGGGCGAGATGGCCGCTCTCTCCGACGGGTGGTTCAACAACGTCGAGATTGGCGGAGCCATTCAGCTCGAGCTTATCGGCGAAAGGCTGGCCGAGGGTGACAGCGGCACCAGGGCGAATTTGAGGAAGATCGAGTTCGGCATCGCGGCGGCGATCAACGACGAGTGGGGCGGCGAAATCGTCGTGGAGAACGACGACAGTACAATAGCGCTTGCGGACGCGTTCCTGACTTACGAGCCACGCGGCGGCGGGCTTTCCGCTGCGATGGGCCAGCAGACTCTGCCCTTCGGCGTGTATGACACCAATCTGATCACCGATCCGCTCACCAAGGATCTGGGCGAGACGGCCTACCCCTCTCTGGTGCTGGGCGGCGAAGCCGCTCAATTCGGTTGGACGCTCTTCACGTACTACGTGGATGAAGAGGCGCGTATCGACGGTTTCGGCGCCGGACTCGGCATGGCCATGGAAGGCGATGACTCGGCTTTTGGCGTCGATGTGGTGTGGATCAGTGACATTGGCGATTCCGGCGGGCTCAGTGGTCAGTTCGACGACGATGTGCCGGGCTTGAGCGCCAGTGCACGGGGCAGCTTTGGGCCTGTCTCTGCGACAGTCGAATTGGTGACCGCGCTCGATGCCGAGGGCTCCAGCGCCGAGCCGTCGGCGTGGAGTGCCGAAGCCGCCTACGGTTTCGACTTGATAGGCAGGGAAGCAACTCTCGCCATAGCGGCCGGCGGCACGGAGGACGCCGAGGCCGTGGAGCTGGCGGAGACGCTCATGCTTCTCGGCATCTCCGTCGGCATCTCCGAAGGCATCGGGCTCGGCGTCGAATGGAAGCAAGAAGAAGGCTACGGCGCGAGTGACGCGGACAACATGATCACCATGCAAGTTGCGGCCGAGTTCTAGGGCATTGGAGGAAAGGAGACAGACGATGAAAGCATTCATCGCCGCACTGGCTCTCGTGGCGCAGCCGGCGTCCGCCTTCGCCGCAGCGTCCGAGGGCGATGTGCTCTCGCACTATGCCGACCTGGCTCATGCGAAGTACGAGGACTCGCTGATCACGGCACGCACACTGCAAAGCGCGGTGAACCAGTTCATCGCCGAGCCGACAGAGGCAAACCTCGCGAACGCGCAGGATTCCTGGCTCGCGTCACGCGTGCCTTACCAGCAGAGCGAGGTCTACCGCTTCGGCAACGCCATCGTCGACGACTGGGAGGGAAAGGTGAACGCCTGGCCCCTCGACGAGGGCCTCCTGGCCTACGTCGCGGCAAGCTAGGGGCCGAGTCAGAGGAGAACCCCGGCTATCGCACCAACGTCGTCGCCAGCCCGAGCTTCGCCTTCTCGGGCGAGACCGTCGATGCCAGCGCCATCACCAAGGAGCTGCTCGCCGACACGCTGCATGAGCTCGGCGGCGTCGAGGCCAATGTGGCGACCGGTTACCACGCGGTCGAGTTCCTGCTCTGGGGTCAGGACCTGAACGGCCCAGGCGCGGGCGCTCGGCATCCAGAACATCTATCTGGGCACGTACGAGCGCATCGACGGCTCGGTGGTCGATGGCCCGAGCGTCTCGGACCTGGTTGCGGCAGCCTCGCCCGATGCCGACGCGGCACTGCGTGCGCGCCTTGAGTGTCAATCGGCTTTGAAGATTGACTCCAATCACCCCCAATAGGGGGTCATTTTTGGGGTTTAGTCCCGAGAGTAACCGGACTTCCGATTCTTTAGTTTCTTCAAGAGGTTGGGTCTTACTCGAACTCGTCGCCGCCCGGCCGACGTTCGAACCTTCCGCACCAGTCATCCGCCGTCACGGTCGGCCACATGGCGCGGAGTGTGGCGCGTCGGTCCGCGTCGTCTGAGGGCATGGCCGGAGCGTGATATCGGCACAGCCGATTCGAAGAATCGAAGAATCGGCAGTTGCTGCACTTTATTCTCGGGTCGCGGTCGTGGTCCGTCATGACCTCTCCCCTACCACGACTCGTCCCGGACGGCGACCCCTCTCAGGCTCCTGGGCCGGTGCTCCCGGCACCAATCGTCCGCCTCGGTGACGTTCGGGGTCCCGAACGCCTTACCGCACGTTCCCCCGCCCTCGCTCCGGGGCCACCAGTGGACGCACGTGAGGCATTTCCGGTCGGTTGGCTTCGTCGCCCTCTCGTCCTCGCGGGGGTACTGAGGCGTGTGCGCTGTCGTGAATCCCTTGGTGATCAAGGGCTCCAGCTGACCCGAGACTTTTCTTACCCCAGAAGCATCGCAGATTTCTGCGGATCTGCGATGTGCGGATAGGGCGGTTCGAGGATTTCCACCCCATA
>JAJEEP010000036.1 GCA_022820945.1 Alphaproteobacteria bacterium
CATCTGCCCAAATACGACGACGAGAGCGCCAAGGCGTGGCTCTACGGCAAACTCCTGGTGGCGCTGCTGGTGGAACAGCTGATCCGTCATGCCAGCACGGTTTCCCCCTGGGGATACAGCCTGGAGGCGCTGCCGCCCGCACAGCGCCTGACGTGACTTCAGGTTCATGCTCAACCAGGTCGTGCGAGCCATCGAGGCCCATTTGTCCCTCGACGAGGTGATCGACGAATGGAACCAGATCTCCAAATCCCTCTCCGAACCGTCCCGACGGCGCCTGCCCCAAATCGCGCAATGCTTCATCGAAGAGCCACAAACAAGTTAGCGCATATGCCCCTGGCCCCCTCCCCCGTAGGCGGAGGGGGAACGCAGAAGGGACCGACTTTCTCTCCCTCTCCTCCCTACCGGGCCGAAGGCCCGGACGGCGCGACCGCGCCGCGCGCCGTGAGGCGCGGAGCGTCGCGCGTCCACGCGCGCGGAGCGCACGATCGAGCGGAGCGAGCGCCCGGCGCCTGAGGGAAATGATGAGTCGAGGAGGGGGGCGCACGTCACCGGGGATCGGGGCTGGAGGCGACTCGCTGACCCGCCGAACGAGGGTTCCGGCCATTCCTTGTTGCGAGGCGTAGCGCGAAGCGCATAATCCGGGCGCTCCCGGCTCCGCACGAGGGATTCGCGTGCGTCACGCGCTCAGTCTGTTCGCCGTTCTCTACGGGCTCTGGCTCGCACTCTCCGGCCATTACACGCCCTTCCTGCTTGCGATGGGCGCCGTGTGCACCGCGTTCGCAGTGGCGGTGGCGATGCGCATGGACGTGGTGGACCATGAAGGGCACCCGATTCATCTGGGCCTGCGCATCGTCCTCTACTGGAGCTGGCTGACCGGCCAGATTCTGCTCTCGGCGTTCGTCGTCAGCCGGATCGTGCTGTCGCCCCGGCTTCGCATCGACCCCGTGCTGGAGACCGTGCCATCGAGCCAGAAGACCGACCTCGGCCGGGTCATCTACGCCAACTCCATCACCCTCACGCCCGGAACGCTCACCACGTCGGTGACGGAGGACGGCCTCGAGGTCCACGCGCTCACCCGGAGCGGCATGGACGCGCTGAAGGCCGGCGGCATGGACCGTCGCGCCACCGCCGTCGAGGGCCACGAATGATGTTCCTCGCCGCCGTCGCGGCGCTGGTCGTGACCGTCCTCCTCGCGCTGGTCCGCGCGTACCTGGGGCCGACCGTCTACGACCGGGTGCTCAGCGTGAACGCGATCGGGACCATGACCGTGCTGCTGATCGCGGCCGTGGGCTTCCTCATGGAGCGCCCGGACTTTCTCGACATCGCGCTGGTCTACGCGCTGATCAACTTCATCGGCACCGTCGCGGTGCTCCGCTACATCAAGCGCCGGCGCGCGCGGGACGCCGAGGAAGCGCCGTGATCGTCGACATCCTCAGCTGGATCGCCATCGGCATCGGCGCGGCCTTCATCCTGGTCGGCGGGCTCGGGCTGATTCGCATGCCGGACTTCTTCACCCGGCTCCATGCGACCAGCGTCGCCGACACCGCCGGCGCGGGCTTCATCCTGCTCGGCCTCATGTTTCAGGCCGGGCTCTCGCTGACCTCGTTCAAGCTCGTGCTGATCTTCGTGTTCCTGGTGTTCACCGCGCCGACCGCGGCACACGCGCTGGCCCACGCGGCGCTGCTCGACGGGGTCCTGCCGTGGACCCGCAAGCCCAAGGACCCCGCGCCATAGACATCTACGTCGATATCCTGCTCCTGGTCCTGCTGGTCGCGGCGGCGCTCATCGTAGTCTCGCTGCGCAACCTGCTGGCGGCCGCGCTCGTGCTCGGCATCTACAGCCTGGTCATGGCCGCGCTCTGGGTCGTGCTCGACGCGGTCGACGTGGCCTTTACCGAGGCTGCCGTCGGTGCCGGCGTCACCACGGTCTTCATGCTGCTTGCCATCGCCGCCACCGGCCGGCACGAGAAGATCGCGCATCGCAGGCCGTGGCTCCCGATCCTGATCTCGCTCGCCGTCGGCGGGCTGCTGGTCTACGGCACGCTCGACCTGCCGGCCTTCGGCGATCCGCAAGCGCCGGCGCAGCTGCACGTCGGGCCGCACTACATCGAGCAGGGCGAGGCCGAGACCGGCGTGCCCAACATCGTCACCGCGGTGCTCGCCTCCTACCGGGGCTTCGACACGCTGGGCGAGGTCACGGTGATCTTCACCGCCGGGATCGGCGTCCTGCTGATGCTCGGCATCATCCGCCGGCGCCGGCACGCCGATGACGACGACGCGGGGGACCGCGAATGACCGAGCATCTGGTCCTGCGCGTGGTCTCCAAGCTGCTGATCCCGCCGATCCTGCTGTTCGCCCTCTATGTCCAGATGCACGGCGACTACGGGCCGGGCGGCGGCTTTCAGGCGGGCGTGATCTTCGCGGCCGGCCTCATCCTCTACGGTCTCGTGTACGGGACCGAGGCCGTGCGCAGCGTCGCCCCGCCGCGCCTGCTCGTCGTCCTCGCCTGCCTCGGCGTGCTGCTCTACGCAGGTGTCGGCGTCGCCAGCATGATCGGCGGCGGGGGCTTCCTCGAATACGGCGCGCTCTCCGCCGATGCCACGCATGGCAACCACGTGGGCATCATCATCATCGAGATCGGCGTCGGCGTCGCGGTCGCCGCCGTAATGACCATCATCTTCACCGTGCTGGCCGAGTGGCGCTGAGGTGGAGGCCCTCTCGCACGTCAACTACTGGGCCGCGATCGTGCTGGCGATGATCGGGCTTTACGCCGTCATTGCGCCCTCCAACCTGATCAAGAAGCTGATCGGCCTCGGCATCTTCCAGAGCGCGATCTTCCTGATCTACATCACGGCGGGGAAGGTCGAGGGCGGCACCGCGCCGATCATCGACGCCGCCCACTCGGTCTATTCCAACCCGCTTCCCCACGTGCTGATCCTCACGGCGATCGTTGTGGCCGTCTCGACCCTCGCGGTCGGGCTCGCGCTCACCGTGGCGATCAAGCGTGACTACGGGACCGTCGAAGAGGACGAGATCGACGAGCAGGATCGGCGATGATCGCGACTCATCTGCCGGTGCTCCAGGTGGCCGTGCCGCTGATCGCGGCGCCGGTCTGCGTGCTGCTGCGGCGCGGGGACTACGCCTGGGCCTTCACCACCGTCGTCTGCTGGGGGCTGCTCGCCATCGCGGCGCTGCTGCTCGACCAGGTGATGAGCGGCGGCACGATCTCCTACCGCCTCGGCGGCTGGGCACCGCCCATCGGCATCGAGTACCGGCTGGACGGCGTCAACGCCTTCGTCCTGCTGATCATCGCGGGCACCGCCGCGCTGATGATGCCCTACGCGCGCCAGAGCGTGGAGCAGGAGGTCCGGCCCGAGCGGCGGCATCTCTTCTACGCGATCTTCCTGCTCGCGCTCACCGGCCTGCTCGGCATCACGGCGACGGGCGATGCCTTCAACATCTACGTCTTTCTCGAAATCTCGTCGCTCGCGAGCTACGTCCTGATCGCGCAAGGCAGGCGCCGGCGGGCGCTCACGGCCTCCTACCAGTACCTCATCGTCGGCACCATCGGCGCCTCGCTGATCCTGATCGGGATCGGCTTCCTCTACGCCAAGACCGGCACCCTGAACATCGCGGACCTTGCTGAGCGCGTGCCGGCGCTGGGCGAGACCCCGGCAGTGCTTGCCGCCTTCGCCTTCATCACCGTAGGCGTGCTGATCAAGCTCGCGCTCTTCCCCTTCCACGTCTGGCTGCCCAATGCCTATGCCTACGCGCCCTCCATGGTGAGCGCGTTCTTGGCCGCGACCGCGACCAAGGTCGGCGCCTACATGCTGCTGCGCTTCGTCTTCACCGTCTTCGGCGTCCACTTCGCCTTCGAGACCCTGCCGCTCACCGAGATTCTGCTCGCGCTCTCGCTCATCGCCGTGCTCGCGGGCTCGCTCGTCGCCGTCTTCCAGAGCGACCTGAAGCGCCTGCTCGCGTTCTCCAGCGTGGGCCAGATCGGCTATCTCGGCGTCGGCATCGGGCTTGCCTCGGTGACCGGCGTCACCGGCGCGCTGGTTCACGTCTTCAACCACGCGCTGATGAAGGGCGGGCTCTTCCTCGCCGCCGGCACCATCGCCTATCGCCTGGGCGCGACCGATCTGAGCGCGCTGCACGGCCTCGGGCGACGCATGCCGGTCACCATGGCGGCCGTGGTGATCGGCGGCCTCGGCCTGGTCGGCGTCCCCGTCACCTCCGGTTTCGTCAGCAAGTGGTATCTGGTGCAGGCGGCGTTCGAGCAAGGCCTCTGGCCGGTCGCGCTATTCGTGCTCGCCGGCTCGCTGATCGCGCTCGCCTACGTGGGCCGCGTGGTCGAGGCCGCCTACTTCCGCCCGGCCCCGCCCGATGCCGAGCCGGTGCGCGAGGCGCCCTGGGCCATGCAGCTCTCGACCTGGGCGCTGATCGGTGGCTCGGTCTACTTCGGGCTCCACACGGACCTCACCGTCGTCATCGCCGAGCGCGCGGCGACGGTGCTGCTGGCGGGCGCGCCATGAGCCACGCCGCGCAAATCCTCGCCGCTCTCGCGGTGCCCATCGCCGGCGCCTTCCTGATCTGGGCGACCGCCCGGCGCCCAGTGCTGCAGGAGGCGGTCTCCGTCGTCACCGCGGTCGCGCTCTTCGGCCTCGTGCTCTCGCTCGCGCCGGCGGTGGCGGCGGGGGAGGCGCCCCGCGTCGCGCTCTTCGACATCGTGCGCGGGCTCCCCATCGCCTTCGCGCTCGAGCCGCTCGGCATGCTGTTCGCGCTGATCGCGTCCTTCCTCTGGATCGCGACCACGGTCTATTCCATCGGCTACGTCCGCGCCAACGACGAGGGCCACCGCACCCGCTACTACGTCTGCTTCGCGGCCGCGCTGGCCAGCGCCATCGGCGTCGCCTTCGCCGGCAACATGTTCACGCTCTTCCTCTTCTACGAGGCGCTGACGCTCTCCACCTATCCGCTGGTGACTCACAGCGGCACGGAGGAAGCGCGCCGTGCCGGCCGCACCTACCTCGGCATCCTGCTCTCCACTTCGATCGTCCTGCAGCTTTTCGCGATCCTCTGGACCTGGGTCGAGGCCGGGACTCTCGACTTCAAGATGGGCGGCATCCTCGCCGGCGCGGTGAGCGAGCGCACCGCCGCCGTGCTGCTGGTGCTCTACATGTTCGGCATCGGCAAGGCGGCGCTGATGCCGCTCCACGCCTGGCTGCCGGCGGCGATGGTCGCGCCCACGCCGGTGAGCGCGCTCCTGCACGCGGTCGCCGTGGTCAAGGCCGGCGTGTTCACGGTGCTCAAGGTCATCGTTTACATCTTCGGCGTCGACTTCCTGCGCACGATGGCGGGCAGCGAGTGGCTGATCGCGGTCGCCGCCGCGACCATCGTGATCGCCTCGCTGATCGCGCTGCGGCAGGACGACCTGAAGCGCCGGCTCGCCTATTCCACCGTGAGCCAGCTCTCCTACGTGGTGCTGGGGGGCGCTCTCGCGACCAGCGCCGGCGTCGTGGGCGGTGCCATGCACATCGCCACCCACGCCTTCGGCAAGATCACGCTCTTCTTCTGCGCGGGCGCGATCTACACCGCCGCCCACAAGCGGCTGGTGAGCGAGCTGGACGGCATCGGCTATCGCATGCCCGTGACCATGGGCGCGTTCGCCGTGGGCGCGCTGGGCCTGATCGGCCTGCCGCCCTTCGCCGCGCTCTGGAGCAAGTGGTACCTGGTGACCGGCGCCGACGACGGCAGCCACATCGCGGTGATCGCGGTGCTGCTCGGCAGCTCGCTGCTCAACGCGCTCTACTTCGTGCCCATCCTCGTTCGTGCCTTCTTCCCGGCCACGCCGATGCCGGTGGCGGCCGGCCGGGCCGAGGCGCCGTTGCCGATCCTCGCGGCGACGCTGGTGGCGGCGCTCGGCACGGCCGCGCTCTTCTTCTACCCGCAAGCCCTGCTCACGCTCGTGGAGCCGCTTGGGGCTATCCCGTAAGGCATTGCCATGAAGAAGAAATATTGGCTCGACGAACGCCGCAACGTGATGCGGCTCATCTGGTTCTTCGCGGCGCTCTGCGTCGGCGTTCTGGCGATCGACGCGGGCTTCCACCGGAAGGACGAGTTCTTCTGGGAGGGCTGGTTCGGCTTCTACGGGTTCTTCGGCTTCATCGCCTGCGTCGTGCTGGTGCTCGCCGCGAAGGAGCTGCGCCGGCTTCTGATGCGGCGCGAGGACTACTATGACGAGTAGCATCCCTCCCGCCTTCGTCTTCCTGGTCGCGGCGGCGCTGGTCCTGCTGCTGCCAGGGGGCTTGCGCCGGTTCCTCGTGCCCGCCGTACCGCTCTTGGGCGGAATCAATCTGTGGTTCGTGTGGGGCGGCACGGAAGGGTTGGAAGTCCCGCTGCTCGACACGCAGCTCACGCTGCTCCGCGCCGATACGCTCAGTCTGCTCTTCGGACTCCTGTTCCATATCGCGGCCTTCCTCGGCGCCGTCTTCGCCTTCCACGTGCGCGACCGGCTGCAGCAGGCGGGGGTGCTGATCTATGCGGGCTCGACGCTCGGCGCGGTATTCGCGGGCGACCTCATCACCCTGGTCATCTTCTGGGAAGGGGCAACGCTCGGCTCGGTGCTGCTGATCCTCGCCCGGCGCACGCCAAGGGCGGCGCGGGCGGCGATGCGCTATCTGGTGTTCCAGCTCGTCTCCGGCCTCCTGCTTCTGGGCGGAGCGGTGATCCTGATCGGCGACACCGGCTCCGCCGCCTTCGGGCACATCGGCATCGAGAGCCTTGCCGGCGTGTTGATCTTCGTCGCCTTCGGCATCAAGTGCGGCTTCCCGCTGGTGCACACCTGGCTCACCGACGCCTATCCGGAGTCGACGCCGACGGGGATGGTGTTCCTGAGCGCGTTCAGCACCAAGCTCGCGGTCTATGCGCTGGCGCGGGGCTATGCCGGCACGGAGGTGCTGATCCCCATCGGCACCGCGATGACCGCGTTCCCCATCTTCTACGCCGTGATCGAGAACGACCTCCGCCGCGTCCTCGCCTACAGCATGATCAACCAGATCGGCTTCATGGTGGTGGGCGTCGGCATCGGGACGGCGCTCGCGATCAACGGCGCGGTGAGCCACGTCTTCAGCCACGTCATCTACAAGGCGCTGCTGATCATGTCGATGGGCGCGGTCCTGCACCAGACCGGCAAGATCAACGGCTCGGAGCTCGGCGGGCTCTACAAGTCCATGCCGCAGACCACCGGGCTCTGCATCGTCGGCGCGGCGTCGATCTCCGCCTTTCCGCTCTTTTCCGGCTTCGTCAGCAAGTCGATGGTGATGAGCGCGGCGGCGGCCGAAGGGCACTGGATCGTCTGGATCATGCTGCTCTTCGCGTCTGCCGGCGTCTTCCACCATTCCGGCATCAAGATTCCCTACTTCGCCTTCTTCGCCCACGACAGCGGCATCCGCACCCGCGAGCCGCCGCTCAACATGCGCATCGCGATGACGATGGCGGCGCTCCTCTGCATCGTCATCGGCATGTACCCGGCATGGCTCTATTCGCTGCTGCCCTACCCCGTGGGCTACGTGCCCTATACCGGCAGCCACGTGCTGGTGCAGGTCCAGCTTCTATTCTTCTCGGCCTTGGCCTTCGTCTTCCTCAACCTGGTGGGGCTTTATCCGCCCGAGTTGCGTTCGGTGAACATCGACGGCGACTGGCTCTACCGGCGCCTGCTGCCGGGCGCGGCGCGCCGCATCGAGGGCGCGGTGGCCGCCCTCGGCGCGTTCATCCGCGAGCAGTCCACGCGCGGCCTCGATCGCCTGTTCTATGCGATCGCGCAGCAGCACAGACCGGGCGGGGTGATGGCGCGGACCTGGCCCACCGGCGCCGCCGCGCTCTGGATCCTGGTCCTGCTTGGCGCCTGCCTGGTCATCTACTACGTTTAGCCACGCTCGGCGCCAGCGCGGCAGGGGGCAACGCGGCCATGAAGATGAACGGCGAGTTCCGGGTCCCGACCGATCGGGAATCGGTTTGGCGCGCGCTCAACGACCCCGAGGTCCTGAAGGAGTGCCTGCCCGGCTGCCAGGAGATAGAGAAGACCTCCGACACCGAGATGAGCGCGACGCTCGCCATCAAGGTCGGCCCGGTCAAGGCGACCTTCAAGGGCGGAGTCACCTTCTCCGACATCGATCCGCCCAACGGCTACACGCTCTCCGGCCAGGGGCAGGGCGGCACCGCCGGCTTCGCCTCCGGCGAGGCCAAGGTCCGGCTGGTGGAGGAGGACGGCGCGACGCTCCTGCAGTACGAGTGCGACGCCAAGGTCGGCGGCAAGCTCGCGCAGATCGGCTCGCGCCTGATCGATTCCACCGCGAAGAAGCTCGCCAAGCAGTTCTTCGACAGCCTCGCCGAGAAGCTGGGCGGCGGTGAGGAGCCGGAGGCCGCGGCCGAGCCAGCACAGGAGGCTGCGGCCGCTGCGGCCGCCGCACCTGCCGAGCCCGCCCCATCACCCGATCCGGCCCCGGCATCGCCCGAGCCTTCAGCGCCGCCCGCCGATGCGCCGGCAGAGAGCGCCCCGGCGCCGGATGCGGGGCCGGCACTGCCGCCGGCCACGCAGCGCAAGGGGCTCCCCACTGCGGCGTGGGCCGCGGCGGTGGTGGTCGTCGCCGTGGTCCTCATCCTCGTGTTCACCGGCGTGATCTGAGCCGCGCGTGGTGGTGGTGGCGCTTGCCGGGCCTGCGGAGGAGCGGGACGCGATGGCGACGCAACTGATCGAGACGCTGAGCGCCCGCGGCCGCCGCGTCGCCGTCATTGCCGCGAGCCCCGGCCCGCTCGCCGTCGACGAGCCGGGCAAGGACAGCTACGAGCACGCCGCCGCCGGCGCCCGCGATGTCGTCGTGGTCTCCGGCCGGCGCTGGGCCCGTGTGCACCGCAACGACCCGCCGGCAGCGCCGCGTGCCGCCGCCCTCGCGGCGCTTGCGGACGATGCGGACGTCGTGCTGGCGCTGGGTTTCGAGGATCATGCCGCGCCCCGGCTCACGGTCGAGCCCGGCCCCGCAGGCGAGGCCGGCGCAGGGCTGCGGGTGCTCGCCGAGGACGGCCGCCGGCCGGCCTTTCGTCTTGACAAGCCGGAGGCGATCGCCGACCTAGTCGAGCGTCTTTCCGAGGAAAGTTCCCAGAATGAGTGACGGCGTGGCGATCCCCGACTCCGTCGACAAGACGCTCGCGCTGCTCTCCGGCGGCGACTACGTGGCGGATCGCAACCTGGCGACCAGCCTGTTCATCGCCTTCCGCCTCAACCGCCCGCTGTTCCTGGAGGGCGAGGCCGGCGTCGGCAAGACCGCGCTCGCCTCTGTGCTCGCTGAGCGGCTCGGGCGCTCCCTGCTGCGCCTCCAGTGCTACGAGGGGCTCGACGTTTCGTCCGCCGTCTACGAGTGGAACTACGCGCGGCAGATGATCGAAATTCGCCTGTCCGAGGCGATGGGCGACCGCGACCGCCAGACCCTCGCCGGCGACATCTTCTCTGAGCGCTTCCTCATCGGCCGGCCGCTGTTGGAGGCGCTCCGCCCCCATGACGAAGGCCCGCCGGTGCTGCTGATCGACGAGCTCGATCGCGCCGACGAGCCCTTCGAGGCCTTCCTGCTGGAGGTGCTCGCCGACTACCAGATCACGATCCCGGAGATCGGCACCGTCCGCGCGGCAGAGCCCCCCATCGTGCTCATCACCTCCAACCGCACCCGCGAGATTCACGACGCGCTCAAGCGGCGCTGCCTCTATCACTGGATCGACTACCCGGATGCCCAGCGCGAACGCGAGATCCTGCGCGTGCGCGTGCCCGATGCCGACCCGCGCCTGACCCACGAGGTCGTGGCCTTCGTGCAGCAGCTCCGCGAGGTCGATTTCTTCAAGTCGCCGGGCGTCGCCGAGAGCATCGACTGGCTGCGCGCGCTCTCCACGCTCGCGCAGGAGAGCCTCGATCCCGCCATCGTCGACCAGACCCTTGGCGTCCTCCTGAAGTACCAGGACGATATCGACAAGGCGCGCGGCGGCGAGACGCAGCGTATCCTTGCGGATGTCGGCACCGGGATGACCGCCGTCGCGGAGTGAGGCAGGGGCGCTCGCCGCCCGCAATCGGCGCAGCACGGGAGAGCAGCGATGAGTTCGCACCAGGCCGCACAGGAAGACATTCTGAGCACCGCCGCCCGCTGGCGCGACGAGGGCAAGCAGGTGGCGCTCGCCACCGTGATCGCCACCTGGGGCTCCTCGCCCCGCCCGGTCGGCAGCCAGCTCGTCGCCGACGGCGACGGCCATTTCGAGGGCTCGGTCTCCGGCGGCTGCATCGAGGGCGCAGTGATCGAGGAGGCCCGCAAGGTCATGGGGTCGGGCGCGCCCAGCGTGCTCGAATTCGGCGTCTCCAACGAGCAGGCGTGGGAGGTCGGTCTCGCCTGCGGCGGCACCGTTCGCGTGCTGGTCGAGCGGGTCGAGTGAGCGGGCAGCGATGCAGCGCACGATCCTCGACCGGCTGAACGGCGACCGCGCGTCCGACCGCGCGGTTGCGCTCGTCACGGCGCTCACCAATGGCGCGCAGGCGCTGGTCTACGCCGACGGAGAGGCGGCGGGCGAAGCGCTGCCCGATGCGGTGGCGGAGGAAGCCCGCGCCGCGCTCCGTGCCGACAAGAGCCAGCAGGTGGAGGTCGGCGGCGAGACCTGGTTCGTCCACGTCCACAACCCGCCGGCCCGCATGGTCATCGTCGGCGCCGTCCACATCACGCAGGCGCTGGCAGGCATGGCCGAGGCCGCCGGCTACTCCGTGATCGTCTGCGACCCGCGCCGTGCCTTCGCCGATGCCGCTCGCTTCCCCGCCATCGAGGTCTCGACCGAGTGGCCGGACGACGCGCTGAACCGGCTCGTGCCCGATCACCGCACAGCCGTGGTGACGCTCACCCACGACCCAAAAATCGACGACCCGGCGCTCGAGGTCGCGGTGCGCGCGCCGGTCTTCTACATCGGTGCGCTGGGCAGCCGGCGGACCCACGGCAAGCGGCTGGAGCGCCTGCGCGAGAAGGGTTTCTCCGACGACGAGCTGGGGCGCATCCATGCCCCCATCGGGCTTGCCATCGGCGCGCGTTCGCCGGCCGAGATCGCGGTCTCGATCATGGCCGAGGTGACGCAGGTGCGCCGCCAGCCGCCCGAGGGTAAAAGCAAGTGATCGCCGCCCCATGATCTTCGGCGACGTGCCGGTCGCGGAGGCCGAGGGCCTGATCCTCGCCCACAGCGTGCGCCTGCCCGGCGGCGCCTTCAAGAAGGGGCGCGTGCTCTCCGCCGAGGATATCGAGGCGTTACTGGCGGCAAAGATCGAGACCGTCTCCGGCGCGCGCCTGGAGCCCGACGACGTGGGCGAGGACGAGGCGGCGCAAGCCGTCGCGCGCGCGGTCGCCGGGCCGGGGCTCACGCTGGGCGACGCCTTCACCGGCCGCTGCAACATCTTCGCCGAGGGCCACGGCCTCGCCGCGATCGACGACGCGCGGGTGGACCGGCTCAACCTCCTCGACGAGGCCATGACCCTCGGCACCGTCGCCCCCCACGCCCTGGTCGAGGCGGGCCAGATGGTGGCGACGGTCAAGGTCATCCCCTTCGCCGCGTCGCGCGCAGTGGTGGATCGCTGCGTCGAGATCGCGGCGGACGGCGGGCCGATGCTGGGGCTCGCGCCGCTCAGGGCGCGCACGGTCGGGCTGATCCAGACCCGCCTGCCAGGGACGCGGGAGAGCGTGCTCGATTCCACCACCGGCGCGGTCGCGACGCGCCTCGCCCAGCTCGACGGCGCGCTTGCCGCCGAGGTCCGCTGCGCCCACAGCCGCGCCGAGGTGGCGGAGGCGGTGGACCAGCTTCACGGGCGCGGCTGCGACATCATCCTCATCGCCGGCGCCTCGGCCATCGTCGACCGGCGCGACGTGGTGCCGGCGGCGGTCGTGGAAGCCGGCGGCGCCATCGACCATTTCGGCATGCCCGTCGATCCCGGCAACCTGCTCCTCCTCGCCCGCCTCGGCGAGACGCGAGTGCTCGGGCTGCCCGGCTGCGCCCGCTCGCTCAAGCTCAACGGCTTCGACTGGGTGCTGCAGCGCATCTTCGCGGGCGTCGAGGTCACCGCCTCCGACATCATGCGCATGGGGGCGGGCGGCCTGCTGATGGAGATCCCGAGCCGGCCCTTGCCCCGCAACCGCGCCTCGCCGCGGAGCGCCGCGCGCGAAGGAGAGGCGGTGGCCCCCGCGGCTCCGCCCCGCATCGCGGCGGTGGTGCTCGCGGCCGGGCAGTCGCGGCGCATGGGCGCGCTCAACAAGCTCCTGATCGAGGTGGACGGCGAGCCGATGGTGCGTCGCGTCGCTTCCGCCGCGCTCGCCTCCAAGACGGCGCCGGTGGTCGTGGTGACCGGCCACGAGGCCGAGCGCGTGCAGGCCGCGCTCGCCGGGCTCGATGTGACCTACGCCCACAATCCCGACTACGCCGAGGGCATGAGCAGCTCGCTCCAGTGCGGCGTCGACGCGCTCGACCCCGCGCGAGCCCCGGAGATCGACGGTACCGTGGTCTGCCTCGGCGACATGCCGCGCACCTCGGCGGACCTGATCGACCGGCTCATCGCGGGCTTCAATCCGCTGGAAGGCCGCGCCATCGGCGTCCCCACCTATCGCGGCAAGCGCGGCAATCCCGTGCTCTGGGCGGCGCGCTTCTTCGCCGAGATCCGCAACCTCTCCGGCGATGTCGGCGCGCGCCACCTGATCGGCGACCACGCGGATGCGATCTACGAGGTCGAGAGCCCCGATCACTCCGTGACCATCGACGTGGACACGCCCGAGGCCCTGGATGCCTTACGTCCCGCCGCCGCCCGCTGACGGCGGAGCCGGCGGAGGCGCCGAGTCCGTCCTCCTCACCCCCGGCCCGCTCACCACCCGGCCCGAGACCCGCGCTGCCATGGACCGCGACTGGGGCTCGCGCGATCCCGCGTTCATCGCGCTCACCGCGGCCGTGCGCCGGCGCCTGCTCGCGCTCGCCAACGCGGGCGAGGCCTTCACCTGCGTGCCGATGCAGGGCAGCGGCACCTTCGCGGTCGAGGCCCAGCTCGGCACGCTGGTCCCACGCGACGGCCAACTGCTGATCCTCGTCAACGGCGCCTACGGCCGGCGCATGGCCGAGATCTGCCGCCGCGCGGGCCGCGCTCACAGCGTGCTGGAGACCGGCGAGACCGAGCCGCCCCGGAGGGCGGCGGCGCTTGCCGAGCGGCTCGCGGCCGAGCCCGATATCACCGATGTCGCCCTGGTCCACTGCGAGACCACCACCGGCATCCTCAACCCGCTCGCCGACCTTGCCGCCACCGTGAGCGGGGCCGGCCGCCGCCTCCACGTGGACGCCATGAGCTCCTTCGGCGGCATCCCCATCGACCTCGCGCGCATTCCGCTCACGAGCCTCGCGGCGTCGGCCAACAAGTGCCTCGAAGGCGCGCCCGGCGTCGGTTTCGTCATCGTCCGCGCCGACCACCTCGCGACCTGCGCCGACAACGCCCACGCCGTGAGCCTGGATCTGCACGGCCAATGGAAGGGGCTGGAGGCGAACGGCCAGTGGCGCTTCACGCCGCCCACGCACGTTCTCGCCGCGCTCGACCGGGCCTTGGATGCGCTCGACGACGAGGGCGGTGTCGCCGGCCGTTTCGCCCGCTACTGGGAGAACTGCCGCACCCTGGTCGAAGGCATGCGGGGCCTCGGGTTCGAGACGCTGCTGGAGGACGCCGTGCAGGCGCCGATCATCGTGACCTTCCGCGCGCCCGCCGATCCCGCCTGGCACTTCCAGTCGTTCTACGACCGGCTCGCGGCACAGGGCTTCGTGATCTATCCCGGCAAGCTCGCGCAGGTGGAGAGCTTTCGGGTCGGCTGCATCGGCGCCTTCCGCGCCGACATCATGGCTCGCTTCGTCGCAGCGGCCGAGGCCGTGCTGCGCGAGATGGGCATGGCCAGCGGCGCACCGGCGCCCTCCTAGACGCGCTGACTATGACCGCTGCGAGATATCCGCACTCGCTTCCACAGGCATAGACATCCGTGTAGAACGCCCGCACCCGGCGGTCGGGCGGACGGACGGATCGATGAGCGGCTTCGAACGAATACTGGTTGCGAACCGGGGCGAGATCGCCATTCGCGTCCTGCGTGCCGCCTACGAGATGGGCAAGGCCACGGTCGCGGTCTATGCGGAGGAAGACCACCTCTCCCTCCACCGCTTCAAGGCCGACGAGTCATACCGCATCGGCGCGGGGCGCGGCCCTGTCACCGCCTACCTCGCCGTGGACGACATCATCCGCGTCGCCACGGACACGCGGAGCGACGCCATCCATCCGGGCTACGGCTTCCTCTCCGAATCGCCCGAGTTCGCCGAGGCTTGCGCCGATGCCAAGATCGCCTTCATCGGCCCGCGGCCGGAGACGTTGCGCCTGCTCGGCGACAAGGTCTCCGCGCGCGCCATCGCGGCCCAGGCCGGCGTGCCCACGGTGCCCGCGACCGACGCGCTGCCTCAGGAGCCTGCGGCGGCGCTCGCGCTGGCAAGAGACGTGGGATTCCCCGGGATACTCAAGGCCAGCTGGGGCGGCGGCGGGCGCGGCATGCGCAGGGTCGAGACCGAGGACGAGTTCGAGGCCGCGCTGCTCGCGGCCCGGCGCGAGGCGGATGCCGCCTTCGGCAAGGACGACGTCTACCTGGAGCGCTTCATCCGCCGGGCCCGGCACCTGGAGGTCCAGATCCTGGCGGACGCTCACGGCCGGATCGTCCACCTGTTCGAGCGCGATTGCTCGGTGCAGCGGCGCAACCAGAAGATCGTGGAGTGCGCGCCGGCCCCTGGCCTTACGGCCGCGCAGCGCGACGAGCTCACCGGCTACGCGCTCGCCATCGCCCGCGCGGCCGATTACCTCAACGCGGGCACGGTGGAGTTCCTGCACGATCTCGACACCGGCAGCTTTCACTTCATCGAGGTCAACCCGCGTATCCAGGTGGAGCACACCGTCACCGAGCAGGTGACTGGCATCGACCTGGTTAGGGCGCAGATCCGCGTGGCCGAGGGCGGTGCCATCGGGAGCGAGCCGGACGACGCCTGTCCGCCGCAGGACGAGATCGCGCTGCGCGGCCACGCGGTGCAATGCCGGATCACCACCGAGGATCCGCTCGACCGCTTCATCCCCGACTACGGGCGGATCACCGCCTACCGCGCCGCCACCGGCTTCGGCATTCGCCTCGACGGCGGCACCGCGTACACCGGCGCGGTCATCACCCGCCACTACGATTCGCTCCTGGAGAAGGTCACCGCGTGGGCCTCCTCGCGCGAGGGCGCCATCGACCGCATGCGCCGCGCGCTGCAGGAGTTCCGCATCCGCGGCGTCGCCACCAACATCGACTTTCTGGAACGGCTGGTCGGCGACGAGGCGTTTCGCCAGGGCCAGGTGACCACCCGCTTCATCGACGACAACCCGGAGCTGCTCGCCTTCGCCCGCCCGCGCGATCGCGCAAGCCGCCTGCTGCGCTACATCGCCGAGACCACGGTCAACGGCCACCCGGAGGTGAAGGACCGGCCCGCGCCGCCGGCCCACGCCCGCAATCCGAGCCCGCCGCCGCTCCACGCGAAGGAGCCCGCAGCCGGCGCGAAGGCGCTGCTCGATGCCGAGGGGCCGGAAGCGGTCGCGGCCTGGATGCTGGCGCAGGAGCGCACGCTGGTCACCGACACCACCATGCGGGACGCGCATCAGTCCCTGCTCGCGACCCGCATGCGCACCTACGATCTCTGCCAGATCGCCGATGCCTACGCCTACAACCTGCCGCAGCTCTTCTCGCTGGAATGCTGGGGCGGCGCCACCTTCGACGTGGCGCTGCGCTTCCTCAACGAGTGCCCGTGGGAGCGTCTGGAGCGCCTGAGGTCGCGTGTTCCGAACATCCTGCTGCAGATGCTGCTGCGCGCCTCCAACGGCGTGGGCTACACCAACTACCCGGACAACGTGGTCCGGGGCTTCGTCGCCCGCGCCGCGGCTTCCGGCATTGACGTCTTCCGCATCTTCGATCCGCTGAACTCGGTCGAGAACATGCGCGTCGCGGTCGATGCGGTGCTGGAGACCGGGAAGCTCTGCGAGGCGGCGATCTGCTACACCGGCGACCTGCACGATCCGAGCCGCAGCCGCTACGACCGCGCGTACTACCTCCGCATGGCCCGCGAGCTGCGCGACGCCGGCACCCACATCCTCGGCATCAAGGACATGGCGGGGCTGGTCAAGCCCGCCGCCGCCCGCGAGCTGGTCCATGCGCTCAAGGAGGAGACCGGGCTTCCCGTCCACTTCCACACCCACGACACCTCCGGCATCGCTGCCGCCAGCGTGCTCACGGCAGTGGAGGCGGGCGTCGACGCGGTGGACCTCGCCATGGACAGCCTCTCCGGCTTCACCTCCCAGCCCTGCCTCGGCTCGGTGGTGGAGGCGCTGCGCGGCCAGCCGCGCGACACCGGGCTCGACCCGGCCTGCGTGCGCGAGATTTCCGATTACTGGGAGGTGGTGCGCGCGGAGTACGCGGCGTTCGAGACCGACATGCGTGCGCCGGCGTCCGAGGTCTACCTGCACGAGATGCCGGGCGGGCAGTTCACCAACCTGCGCGAGCAGGCGCGCGCCCTCGGCCTCGCCGAACGCTGGCACGAGGTGGCCCAGGCCTATGCCGAGGTCAATCGAATGTTCGGCGATATCGTGAAGGTGACGCCGACCTCCAAGGTGGTGGGCGATCTGGCGCTGGTGATGGTCTCCGGCAACCTCACGCGCGCCGATGTCGAGAACGCGGACCGCGAGATCGCCTTTCCGGAGTCTGTCGTGGGCCTTTTTCGGGGCGAGCTTGGCCGCATGCCGGGCGGATTCCCCGAGCCACTTGCGAGCAAGATTCTGAAGGGCGAGGCGCCCATCGAAGGGCGGCCCGGCGCGGTCCTCCCGCCCGTGGATTTCGAGGCGGAACGCGCGCGGGCGAAGGAGGAGACCGGCTGGTCGCTCCCGGACGAGGACCTCTACTCCTGGCTCTTCTACCCCAAGGTGTTCAAGGACTACGCGGCCCTGCACGAGATCTACGGGCCGGTCTCCGCGCTGCCGACCGACGTCTACTTCTACGGCCTCGCACCCAGGCGCGAGGTCTCGGTCGAGATCGAGCGCGGGCACACCCTGGTCATCCGTTGCCTGGCCGTCGGCGAGACCGACGAGGAGGGCGCGGTGCGCGTCTTCTTCGAGCTGAACGGCCAGCCGCGCACGGTCAAGGTGGAGAACCGCGAGGCCTCGGCGAGCGTGGTGCGCCGGCCCAAGGCCGATCCCGCCAACCCGCGCCACGTCTCGGCCCCGATGCCGGGCGTCGTGGCCTCGGTGGCGGTGGCAAGCGGGCGCCACGTCGTGGCCGGCGACCTGCTGATGACCGTCGAAGCCATGAAGATGGAAACCGCCCTCCACGCCGAGCGCGACGGCACCGTCGCCGCCCTGCACGTGGCGGCCGGCCAGTCCGTCGAGGCCAAGGACCTCCTGCTCGAATACGCCGAGGCTTGAGCTTGGGCCTCCGTCGTTCCGCTTGACGTATCTCAATTGAGATGCATACCGTTGGCAACGACGGAGGATGTCCCATGCCAGCTCAGACTTCGATGCTCCATGTCCGTGTGGACGACCGGCTCAAGGCGAAAGCGGCCGACACGCTGGCCGGCGTTGGCCTGACACTCTCCGATGCCGTGCGCATCCTGTTGACCCGTGTTGCTGCGGAGGGCGGTTTGCCGGCGGGACTGACCGCCGATCCCGAAGCCTATGACGCGTGGTTCCGCGCCAAGGTACGGGAAGCCCTGGACGATCCGCGTCCCGCGGTTCCGCATGAACAAGTGATGACCGGTACGCAGGCGCTCATCGACGGGAAGCGCCGTGCGCGAACTTGAATGGAAGGCCATGGCGATCGCCGATCCGATGGCGATCGTCGACTACATCTCGGACGATAATCCAGACGCCGCTCAGGCCTTGAAGGAAGACATCGAGGCCAAGACATCCCGCTTGCGCGAGAACCCACGGCTCTACAGGACCGGTCGCGTGGAGGGCACTCGCGAGATGGTTGTGCGCTCGAACTACCTCGTGGTCTATGCGGAGGACGCCCACACTGTCACGATCCTTCGCGTGCTGCACGCAGCCCAACAATGGCCTCAGGCATGAAGGGGACCGTCGCGGACCTGCACGTGGCGGCCGGCCAGTCGGTCGAGGCCAAGGACCTCCTGCTGGAATACGCCGAGGCTTGAGCCAGCCCCGGCGCTATCTCCTTACGCCGCTCCGGATGCAGGGGGCGCCCCCTCCCATTCCCCGCCGTATGTTCGCTCGATGTGGGAGCGGGTGGGACGCAGCCCGCTTGTGCTGGCGATCACCGCCTCGCGTTTGGCGCGGGCGTCGAGGTCCTCGGGCGGCGACGCATCGCGGCGGATGCGGGGCGTCGCAGCGCCCGGAAAGTTCCAGGCGGTGAGCCAGCGGGCGACGGTCCCGTTCAACGCATCGTCGAGCAGGCGGCAGTCGGCGGCGACGGTCTCGTCGCGCACGTCGCGCTGCACCTCGGCGGTGCCGCGCCAGGGCCCCATGTCGGTGGTGGCGGATTGCCCCAGGATCGTGGTCGCGATGGCGCGGTCGAGATAGGCGACGAAGGCCTGGAAATCGCCGCCGGCGCGGCGCGCGCTCTCGACGATCTCGATCTCCTGGCCCTCGGGCAGGATGGCGCCGACGCTGGTGGCGAAGGACTGGACCAGGTCCAGCAGCTCGGCCTTCTGCTCGGCACTCGCGTTCCTCGGATAGGTGCCCTTGACGCCGGGTGCGCCGAACTTCTCGAGCGCGACGGACCAGAACTTGAGCCCGTGGCGCTTGAGCCAGACCGGCCAGAAGCACCAGCGCGCGAGCCCCGGCCCGTGGGGCAGGTCGCCGTGCTCGCCGGGACGGCGGAGGATCACGAATTTTCCGGCAGGCAACGGCTCGCCCAGGGGGTGAGCATCGGTGCGGAGCAGGGGCGCGCCCTCCGCCGACCAGCGAAAGCGGTCGGGCGCGCGCACCACGAGGCGGTCGAGCACGACGCGGTCGCCCGCGCGGGCCCAGAGCGTCTCGGCGATGGCGTAGCCGTACCAGACCCCGTGCAGGAGCTGGCGGCTCACGGCATCGAAGCCGACGCCTTCGAGCTGGCGGGCGAGGTCGTCGGCTGCGGCGCGGTCGAGGGCGCCGTCGCCGCCGGGCTCCACCGTCCACGGCCGCGCGATGGCGGCATCGAGGCGTTGGTCGAGGGCCGCCTGGCAGCGCTCGTCCCGCAGGATGTCGCGGTAGATGCGGAGCGCATACCCCTCGTCGCGGTAGCGCTCGGCATAGCGCGAGGGCTGGCGCGGGTTGAGCGGCAGCTCACCGATGTAGGGCTGGAGGCGACCTGCGATGCTGGCGGCGGCGACCTCGCCATGGGGCGGCCCCGCCGGCACGCTGGCGCGGGAGGGAGGGAGAAGCCGGCGGAGCCGCCCGGCGAGACCGGGCGCCATCAGGCGGGGCCTCGGGTCGTTGGGAGAGAAGCGGAGGATCGGGCATTCATCATGGCCCGATCATCGCGGCCTGCGCACCCCCTGTGCACCGGACCATGGTGCAGGGCGTTTTCGTGCACCTTCATCGCCTGCCGGTAATCAATAGAAGCTCGCGAGACCGGCAGCGCGTGGGCCGGCAACGGCGCCTTCGATGGACGCGGTGCCTTCGCGGGCGGCGGTGCAGGCCAGCGCCAGCGCCCAGAAGCGGTCGGCGTGGCCGTCGGTGCCCGAGCGTTCGGCAAGCAGGCGCGGCGCCCCGATCGGCCCGGCCTCGGCGCGGACGGCATGGAGGTCGCGGCGCAGGTCCACGTCGGGCGGGATGCGGAGCCGCCGGTCCTCCACCGCCTCGCGCAGCGTCGACGCCACATCGAGCCGGCGCGGCCCGGTCATCAGCACGCCCTCGACCACGGTGCGGCCGAGGTCCTCCTGCAGCTGCTCCACCACGGCCTCGCCCATGCCGGTCTGGTCCACAGCGATTCGCACCGGGCGGTAGCGCGCCGCAAGGTCGCTCACGATCGCCCGCTGCTGGCTGAAGGGGATGCCCTGGCGGACCGCCAGCTCGCGCAACCAGAGCACGTCGCCCACGCGCTCCAGCACCGCGGCGACCCAAAGATCGCGGCGTCTCGCCACGTCCACGCCGACAGTGGCCGCTCCGCCGGCGAAGGCGGCGGGATCGCCGGCGGCCGGGTCCTCGCAGGCGCGGATCGCCTTCCAGGCGAGCCAGGCTCCGGCGCCGGCGGCAGGGATGCAGTCGAGTTCTTCGCTCGCGTGATGGCCGTACTCCGCCCTGAGCGCGGCCTCCCATTCGGCCTCGGTCTCGGCCGACCAGGGCTGCCCTTGCGCCTCGGCGATGCAACGGAACAGCCCCTGTGCCAACGCTTCCCTGAGTGTCACGCGATGCAGCGAGCCCGGCCGGGTACCCTCGCCGACCTCGCGGCAGAGGGTGGCGAAGGGATTGGCCTCGCCGTTGTGCGTGCTGATGACGCGCGCCTGTCCGCCCCAGACGCGGAAGGCGAGGGCCGCCTTGAGCACCTCGCCGAGGTCGTCGACGAACGCCGCCTCGTCGACGATGGCAAGATCGCCGGGCCGGCCCTTGGAGCGGAAGGCGCGGGGCGCGGACGTCATGGCAAGGATTTCGCGGCCTGAGCCGAAAGCGATGCGGAAGGCTCGAACGGCCCGCTCGCCGTCCGGGATCAGGGACTCGCCCATGGCATAGGCCCGGAACTCGAGCTTCCGCGCCCAGTCGGCGCAGTCCTCGATGAAGCCCCGGGTCATCTCCAGGTTGTAGGCCTGGTAGTAGACGTTGCCGCCTCCTTTCGAGCCCGCGTGCATCACCGCGTCGTAGGCCTCGGCCCATGAGATGCCGACGCGCCGCGCCTTTTCGATCACCTTGAGGCCGGCCGGGTCCCTCACCCAGCGAGTCTGATAGGGGAGGAGGTAGGGGGGGATAATGTCCTTGTTCATGGTCCTCGGTCGATGAGCACTCGTGTCGCGCACGGTGCCCAGCATGCGGCCGCCTTCCGTCGCCGACCATCGCACCATGGTTCGGAGCAGGTGCGTGCGAGGGCGGGCCGCTTTGCTCCCGGCTCTTGTTGTGCGCCGTGCCGCAGGTGTGGGACGATGACGGCAACAATCAACGAATACGGGGAGATGACCGATGACCTACGATCCTCGAGCCGCCACCGGAATTCCGACGGAACCCGTGGGCTCATTGCCGAGACCGTCGAAGCTTCAGGCCGCCTACGCCGCCTACGATGCGGGCGACATTTCGAAGGACGACCTCGAGGCTGAGCAGGAGGAGGCGGTGCGCGATTCGATCTCGCGCATGGAGGCCACCGGCTCGCCCATCGTGTCCGACGGCGAGCAGCGCTGGTCGAGCTTCGCGACCTATCCGATCACCGACACCCTGGCGGGGACGGGCCTCGCCGATCATCTGGCGGGCGGCGGCCAGTACTTCGCCATCTTCGCCGACGGCCACCATCGCCAGCTGCCGCGGCTCACCGGCGGCCCGTTTCGCTACAAGAGCTTCGCGGCGGACTCGCTCAAACTCTCCATCAAGTCCGCGACCAAGCCGATGAAGCAGGCGGTCATCGCGCCCTCGATGCTGGCCCTCCTCTATCCCCTCGACGAGGAGATCGAGGGCTACTCGCGCGAGGCGTTCGAGGCCGACCTGATCGACGAGTGCGAGAAGGACGTGCGCGAGGCCTTCGCCGCCGGCGCGGTGCGGGTCTCCATCGACTTTACCGAGGGCCGGCTCTCCTGCCGCAACGATTCGCGCAATCCCTGGACCGGCCGGCAGATGCTCCCGCACTTCATCGACCTGATCAACGGCGTGCTCGATCGCTTCACGGCGGAGGAGCGGGTAAACATCGGCATCCACACCTGCCCCGGCGGCGACTGCGATTCGGTGCACAGCGCCGATGTGCCCTACAACGACCTGCTGCCCAGCATGTTCCAGCTCAATGCCGGCTACTTCATGATCCAGTTCAAGAGCGAGCGGAACCAGGAGCAGGTCTACAAGGACATCGCAGCGAGCATCCGCACCGACGCCAACGGCGTCACCCAGATGGCCTACATCGGCGTCATCAACCCGCAGAACCCGCGGGTGGAATCAGCCGAGGAGGTGTGCGAGCAGCTGATGGCGGCGGCCAATCACCTGCCGAAGGAGCAGATCGCGTCCACCGACGATTGCGGCTTCTCGCCCTTCAGCATCGACGTGAAGCCGAATCACGGCTCGCCGGATTACGCCCGCGACGTGGCGTTCCAGAAGATCGAGTCCCGCATCAAGGGCACGCAGATGGCAGCCGAGAAGCTCGGCATTCACTAGGCGACGACCTGCGGCCGGTCGGAGACGGGCCGGCCGCACGTTCCTCCCGCGGCCGTCCGCGGCAACGCTTTCAATGACGCGCTATCAATGCCGCTGGTGCGGCTACGTCTACGATCCCGCCAGGGGCGAGGCGCAGCGAGAGACGCCGCCGGGCACGCCGTTCGCGGACCTGCCGGACGACTGGTGCTGCCCCGACTGCCGGGCGCCCAAGGCCGATTTCGATCCGGTGGAGGAGGGCGGAGCCGCTTGACGGCGGGCCTCCGAAACGCGCTCAGTCAGCCAGCGAGATGTCGACGGCGCCCTGGACCAGGTAGTTCATCCCCCACAGCTCTCTGTCGGAGGGAACTTTACCTTCCGGCACCGCGAGCGTGCCGTTGTTGCGGTAAAGCGGCCCCTCGAAGGGATCGAGCTCGCCCGCGATCATCTTCGCGCGGGCGCGTTCCACGTCCGTGACCGCCACGCGCGGCACCCATGACGCGATGGGCTCCACGTCGAACACGCCGGCCTCGATGCCCTTCCACCAGACCGGCCTCTCGGGAGTCCAGGTGCCTTCGACGATGGCCCGGATGGTGGGGATCAGGTACGCCTCCCACTTGTAGACCATCGAGGCCGCGACGGCCCTCGGCGCCTCCTCGGACATGTCGATCTGAAAGCCGATCGACCACTTGCCGCGATCCTGGAAGAAGCGATGCGGCCCAGGCGTGCTCAGGTTCGATCCCAGCACGTCGACGCCCTGCGCCAGCAGGCTCTCGGCTGCCTGCGTTTCCTTGATCGGGTCGTACCAGGTGTTGACGTAGATACCGGTCATCTCGATAGCCGGGTTGACCGACTGCGCCCCGCGCAGGAAGGCGTTGAGGTCCCAGTTCACGGGGCCCAGCCGATGGCCGCCGAGTGCGCCGATCTTCTCGGTTCGAGTCAAATGGCCGGCGATGATCCCCGCCAGGTACCAGCCCTGGTAAGTGCGGGCGTAGAAGCTTTCCAGGTTGGCTGCCGTGGTCCCGCCGGCGCAATTCAGGAAGGCCACGTCCGGGTACCTGCGTGCGGCCTCGAGCAAGGCGTCGCCATGGCCCCAGGAGGTGCCGATGATGATGTTGTAGCCCTCGCCCACATAGCGGTCGACGAGTTGCAGAATGACCGCCCAATCCTCGGGCACCCGCTGGCTGTAGGCGATCTTCAGCCCAAGCGCCTCCTCTGTCTTGACCCGCGCGCGGTCGAGCGCCTCCGACCAGCCGCCGTCGTCGACGGTGGCGAGGTGGAGCATCGCGACCTTGGGCCTGCCCTCCAGCTTGAATGCCGCCTGCACCACCGAGAGCGGGAGCAGGCTGGTCGCGAGCAGCGCGATTGCTCCGAAGATCAGTCCACGCATGATGCGAGCGTGCCGCCCGATTGCCGTATCGAATCAAGTATGGTGTTTCGCGGGCCCTCCTGCATCCGGGAAGGGTAGCCCAATCGGTAAAATTCGCGCGATCCGCAGCGCGTCCTGCCGCTACTCCGCTTCCACGACTAGGCGCTGGGCGAAGGCCTCGCCCTCGTCGAAGCCGCCGAAGCGCGCGATCTCCTCCTCCGGCGGCGGCTCGCAGGACCACATCCGGCTCGGCACCCAGCCGCACTGGCGCTTGAGGCTCGCCGCATACTCCGCGCGCTTCATCGCCGCGATGGAGGGGTCGATCACGGGCACGCCCACGGCCCTCTCGACCTCGCGGTAGAAGCCGATCTCCAGCGTGCAGCCGAGGATCAGCGCCTCGGCGTAGTCCTCCTCCACCGCGCGCCGGCCCGCCGCGACCAGCCGGCGCTCGGTCTCCGCGTGGTCGGCCTGGAAGTCGTTGACCCCGAGCTCCACGTGATAGAAGCCGCTGAGGCGCTCGCCATAGCCGTGCTCGCGCGCGACCGCATTCATCTGGTTCACCCACTTGCGTCGGCCCACGATGATGCCGAAGCGGTTGGCGAGGCTCGCCGCGATCTCGCAGGAGGCGAGGCACGGCGCGGTCACGATCATCTCGCCCGACACCTCGCGGGCATCGTGCAGCGCCGTGTCGTAGAAGCAGCCGATGGCGAGCGCGTCGAAGCCCTCGCGCGCCGCCTGGCGCGTCGCCTGGATGATGCCGCGCGAGACGATGGTCTCGTAGGAGCGATACTCGATGTGGGTGAAGCTGCCGCCCGGATCCGCAAGGCAGGTGATGTGCACCTCCGTGCCGGGCTGCTTGTAGGTCCGTGCCATGTCGGCGAAGACGGCATCGTAGGCATCGGTGCCGACCGGGTTCAGGTACATCAGCTTGAGGGGGGCGTTGGCCTTCATGCGGTCCTCCCGTTGTCCGGATAGATTATCTCGACTTACTCGACGGTCACGCCGTAGACCTCGCGCGCCCGCTCGGCGCTGATGAGGCCGTTCTGCACGTCGCGGCGCACACGCGCGGGGTCGCGCTGCTTCGGATCGCCGAAGCCGCCGCCGTTGCCGGTCACCACGCGGATCACGTCGTCCCGCTGCGTCTTGAGGCCGGAGACGAAGGCGAAGCGCTGGCGCTCGCCCTCGTTCGGGATGAACTCGACGTAGTTGGGCGAGCCCTCGTTGCCGCCGTCGAGCGCCCAGGCGGGGAACTTCGAGCGGGTGTAGCCCACGGTCAGGAACCCGTCGTTGGCGCGCACGCGATAGTCCATCACGATGCCGCGCCCGCCGGTGTACTGGCCCTCGCCACCGGGCTCCAGGTTGAGCGCCATCTGGTCCACGTAGAGCCCGTTGCGGGCTTCGTTGACCTCGGCCGGGCAGTTGAAGGTCTCGCCGTGGAAGCCGCAGAACATCGCGTTGTTGCCGTCGCGGCCCTCGCGGCCGCCCCAGCCGCCGAGCTGAGGCTCGATAATCGTGTACTGACGGCCGGTATCCGGGTGGATGCCGCCGATGAAGGTGCCGCACACCGAGGCGAAGTGCCCCGCCGCCAGGCGCTCCGGCATGTGCTGCGCGAGGCAGCGCCACATCAGGTCGTAGGCGCGCAGGTCGATCTCGTAATAGAAGCCGATGGGCGCGGGCTCCTCGGCATGGAACACCGAGCCTTCGCGCGTCAGCAGGCGGATCGGGCGGAACGAGCCGGCGTTGCACGGCGAATAGGGGTCGGTCAGCGACTTGAAGATCATCTGCGCCGCCACCATCACGCCGTCCCGGCTGGTGTTGACCGGGTTGGTCGCCTGGTCGGGGTTGTTCCTGAGATCGACCACGAACTCCTCGTCTCGAATGGCGATCTCGACGTTGTAGACTTGGCCGTCGTCCTGCTCTTCCGCGAGCGAGAAGGTGCCCTTGGGCAGCGTCGCGAGCGCTGCCCGCGAGACCCGCTCGCCGTATTCCATGAAGGCCGTCATCGCCTGCTCGAAGGTGGCGGCGCCGTATTTCTCGGCGATTTCCGAGAGCCGCGCGGTGCCGATGCGGACGGACGCGATCGCCGCCCAGACGTCGCCTTCGAGCACGTCCGGCATGCGCGAGTTGACCTTGATGATCTCGAACACCGGCCGGATCGGCTCGCCCCTGGAGATCATCTTGATGGCTGGCAGCCTCAGCCCTTCCTGAAAGATCTCCGTCGCCTCGCCGGTGAGCGAGCCCGGCGCCATGCCGCCCACGTCCGAGTTGTGCGCGATGTTCGAGGTCCAGGCGATGATCCGGCCGTCGGCGAAGACCGGCATCGCCACCACGATGTCGTTCAGGTGGGTCACCCCGCCGTAGTAGGGGTCGTTGGTGACGAAGACGTCGCCGGGCTCGATGGCGCCGGGCTCGTCGAACTTCTCCACGATCACCGCCACCGCCTTGTCGAGCACGCCGACGAAGGCCGGGATGCCGGCGCCGGAGCAGGCGATCTCGCCCCTGGCGTCGGTAATCCCGGTGCCCATGTCGAGCACCTCGTAGATGATCGAGCTCATCGCCGTCTTCCTCATGGCGGCGAACATCTCGTCTGCTGCGCTCTGCAGCGAGTTCTGGATGATCTCGAGGGTGATCGGATCGTTGGTCATCGTGTTCATCGTGCTGCCGCCGTCTCGCTCAGTTGCGGATGTGAATGCGGATGTTGCCGAAGTCGTCGACCTCGGCACGGTTGCCGGGATGCACCACCACGGTCGTCCCCGGATCCTCGACGATGGCCGGCCCGTCGAAGGCCATGCCGGGTTCCAGCCTCTCGCCGTCGTAGATGGCCGCCTCGCGCACGCCTTCGAGCGTGTAATCGACGGGGCGGCTCCCCTTCCGCGCCTCGTCGAGCGCCCGGCCCGTCACCTCGCGCCGGGTCATGGTGAGCTTGCCGATCTCGACCCTGGCAACGACGTGGAAGCCCACCATCTCCACCGGCGCATCCAGCCTGTAAGTGTATTCGCGCTCGTAGGTCTCGTGGAAGTCGGCCTCGATAGCGGCGACGCGCTCCGCCGTCACCGGGTCCGAACCCAGGGGCACCTCGGTGGTGTGCTCCTGGTTCTGGTAGCGGAACCTGCCGAAGCGCGAGAGCCGGACCGCGCCGGCATCGACGCCTTCCGACGCAAAGCGATTGCGGGCGCGCGTTTCCGTCTCGGCGAACGCGGCCTCGATGGCGTCCGCATGGTCGGCGTCGAGATCGACCAGCAGGGTGACCACGTCGTCGCGGCGCAGGTCGGACATCATCATGCCCCAGGCGGAGAACACCGAGGCATCCGCCGGCACCACCACCTTGGTCACGCCGAGCTCCTGCGCGAGCGCCACGGCGTGCATCGCGCCGCCGCCGCCGAAGGCTATCAGGGTGAAGTCGCGCGGATCGAAGCCCCGGTTGACCGAGACCAGCTTGAGCGCGTTCACCATGTTGTTGTTGGCGATGCGCACGATGCCGCGCGCGGCTTCGTCGGCATCGACGCCGAGCCGGGCGCCGACCGCCTCGATGGCCTTCTGCACCGCGTCCATGTCGGCCTCTACCGCGCCGCCGCAGAAGTAGTCGCGGTTGATGCGGCCGAGCCAGAGGTTGGCGTCGGTCGTGGTCGCTTCGGTCCCGCCGCGCCCGTAGGCCGCCGGCCCCGGCATGGCGCCTGCGGAGCGCGGTCCCACCCGCAGCTTGCCGAAGTCGTCGACCCAGGCGATGGAGCCGCCGCCGTTGCCGATCTCCACCAGATCGACGACCGGCACCATGATCGGATAGCCGGCCGTGGCGCGGCTCCGCCCGATCCAGTAGTCGGTCTTGATGCGCACGCGCGCGTCCTCGATCAGCGAGCACTTGGCGGTGGTGCCGCCGATGTCGAGCGCAAGCACGTTGGGCTCGCCGATCAGCCGGCCCAGCTCCGCCGCGCCCCAGACGCCCGAGGCCGGCCCCGATTCCACCATGGTGATCGGGATGCGCGAGACCGTGTCCACCGAATCGACGCCGCAGTTGGACTGCATGATGTAGAGCCCGCCGCCGAAGTCGCGCTCCGCGAGGCCGGCGTCGAGGCGCTGGAGGTAGCGCTCCGCCACCGGCTGCACGTAGGCCGAGAGCACGGCGGTGCTGGTGCGCTCGTATTCGCGCCACTCGCGCGTGATCTGGTGGGAGGAGATGGCGGAGACCTCCGGCCACAGCCGCTGGAGTTCCGCGAGCGCCGCCTGCTCGTGCGCAGGATTGGCGTAGGCATGGATGAAGCAGAGCGCGACCGCCTCGACGCCTTCCGCCCGAAAGTCCGCGACGATGTCCGGCAGTGCCGAGAGATCGAGGGGCTGCATCTCGCGGCCGTGGTAGTCCATGCGGCCCGGAAGCTCCCGGCGCAGGCTGCGCGGTACGAAGGGCTCGGGCTTCTGGTAGTGCAGGTTGAAGAAGTCGGGCCGGTTGCCGCGCGCGATCTCCAGCGTGTCGCGAAAGCCCTGCGTGGTGATGAGCCCGACCCTGACGCCGGTGCGCTCAGTCAGCGCGTTGATGACCACCGTGGTGCCGTGGGCGAGGAAGTCGACCGCGTCCGCCAAGACGCCCCCCTTGGCCATCACGTCGAACACGCCCTCCTCGTAGCCGCCGGGGGTGGTGTCGGTCTTGGCGCTGCGGACGACCGCCTCGCCGGTGGCCTCGTCGGACTCGAGGACCAGAAGATCGGTGAACGTGCCGCCGACATCGGTGGCGACGCGGATACTCTTGGTCATTGGCGGACTTCCTCGGTGGACGGGACAACAAGAGACGCGCGGCGGTCGAGACGGAGGGTCAACGGCGTGTTCATGCGTCGAGTCCTCCTTCCGCGAGGCGGTCCCGGACCGTCTCCTCCTCGCGGGTGACGACCGGCACGGCGCTGATGAGGCGCCGTGTGTAGGGGTGCTCGGGTGCTGCGAACAGCGTTTCCGTGACGCCGATCTCGAGCAGGCGCCCCTTCTCGAACACCGCGACCCGGTCGGCGAAGTTGCGCACCACGGAGAGGTCGTGGGTGATGAAGAGGTAGGTGAGCCCGCGCCGCGGCTGCAGCTCCTCCAGCAGCCGCAGCACGCGCGCCTGCACCAGCACGTCGAGCGAGGAGGTGGGCTCGTCCAGCACCACCAGCTCCGAGCGGCAGGCGAGCGCACGGGCTACCGCGACCCGCTGCCGCTGCCCGCCGGATAGCGCCGCCGGATAGCGCCGCGCGAACTCGGGGGGCAGGCCCACTTCCTCCAGCAGGGTCGCCACGATCTCCGGCCGCTCGCGCCGCTCGCCGATGCGGTGCACGTCGAGGGCGAGGCGCAGCGAGGCGCCCACGGTGCGCTTCGGGTTGAGGGTGGAGAGCGGATTCTGCTGCACCAGCTGGACCGCGCGCCGGTGCTCGCGGCGGCGCCTAGCGGGCAGGGGCTCGCCGTGCATCAGGATGGTCCCGGCGGTCGGTGGATAGACACCGAGGATCAGGTTGGCGACCGTGGTCTTGCCGGCTCCGGACTCGCCCACGATGGCGAGGCACTCACCCGCCTGCACGTCGAACGACACATCGAGCAGGGCAGGGACCTCGCGGTCCTCCAGCCGGAACACCTTGCTCGCGCCGTGCACTTCGAGCAGCGGCGGGCTCATGCGTGGCCTCCGATGCTCTCGTGCACGACCAGGGGCTGCGAGAAGTCGCGCGGCTCGTCTCCGATGTCCGGCAGCCCGCCGCCGGTGATGCGCGGTACCGCCGCCATCAGCGCCCGCGTGTAGGCGTGGCCGGGCCGCTCGAAAACCGCCGCGCACGGCCCCTGCTCGACGATCCGGCCCTTGTAGATCACGTAGACACGGTCAGCGAACTCGCGCACCACACCGAGATTGTGGGAGATGAACAGAACCGAGGTGTGGTGGTGCTCCACCAGCGCGCGCATCAGCTTGAGGGTCTGAGCCTGCACCGTCACGTCGAGCGCGGTGCCTGGCTCGTCGGCGATGAGCAGCGCGGGCTCGTTGGCGAGCGCCATCGCGATCATCACCCGCTGGTTCATGCCGCCGGAAAGCTGGAAGGGATAGGACTCGAACACCCGGTCCGGATCGTCGATGGAGACCTCCAGCAGCATCTGCGCCGCGCGTTCCCTGGCCGCGTGCTCGTTGATCCTGGGTTCTGCCCGCCTCAGCACCTCGTGGAACTGGGTGCCGATGCGGTAGACCGGGTTGAGCGACGAGGTCGGGTCTTGGAACACCATGGTCATGCGGGTTCCGCGCAGCCGCCGGCGCTCCCGCGCCGTGAGCCGATCGAGATCGCGCCCCTCGAATTCGACACTCCCGGATATCCGCGCCGAACGCAGCAGCTGCAGCAGGCCGAGGACGATGCGCGCGGTGACCGACTTGCCCGAGCCCGATTCGCCCACCAGCGCCACCCGCTCGCCCGGCTGGATGGTGAGCGAAATCCCGTGCAGCACCTCGACGTAGGCCTCGTAGGTCCTGAAGCCGAGCCTGAGGTCGCGGATGTCGAGTGTCGGCACGGTCATTGATCGGCCCCGAAGAGCTCGCGCAAGGCGTCGCCGATGAGGTTGAAGCCGAACACCGCAATCAGGATCGCGAGGCTCGGGAAGATGGTGAGCCACCAGGAATCGGGCAGGTACTTCGCACCGTCCGCCACCATCGAGCCCAGGTCCGGTGTCGGTGGCTGCACGCCCAGGCCGAGGAAGGAGAGCGAGGACGCGATCAGGATGATGAAGCCGAGATCGAGCGTCATCTTGGTGACGATGGAGGGGAAGCAGTTCGGCAGAATCTCGCGGAACATCACGTGCAGGCGCGAGGCGCCGATTACCTCGGCCGCGAGCACGTAGCCCTCCTCCTTCTCGCCCCGCGTCATGTTGTAGACGAGCCTCGCGTACCACGGCCACCACATCGCGGTGACCGCCAGCATCCCGTTGATCAGCGTCGGCTCCAGTACGCCCATGATCGACATGGCGAGGACCAGCGGCGGGATCGAGAGAAACACGTCGGTCACGCGCATCAGCACGAACTCGGTGTAGCGCCCGAAGTAGCCGGCGATCAGCCCGACCGTCACGCCGACGGGAACCGCGATGCCCAGCACCACCACGCCCAGGATCAGCGAGATCCGGTAGGCGTAGATCACGCGGCTGAAGAGATCGCGGCCGACCAGGTCCGTCCCCATCAGGTGCGGCCAGCGCGGCGCCTGGTTGAAGTTGGCGAAGTCGACCACCGCGCCGCGATGCTCCGGGAAGGGCGCGATGAAGTCCGCGAAGATGGCGCAGATCAGGATGATACCGATCAGGATCAGCCCGAGCAGCGAGAGCGGGTTCGAGGCCAGGATCGCGAACGCCCGCCTCACGACGCCGTCCTCGAATAGCGGATGCGCGGGTTGATGATGGTGACCAGCACATCGACGATCAGGTTCATGATCAGGAAGGTCGCCGAGATGATGAGCACGGTGCCGACGATGGCATCCAGGTCCTTGCGCAGGATCACCGATACGCCATAGCGCGAGAGCCCCGGCCAGGCGAACACCGCCTCGACCAGGAAGGCGTTGCCGAGCATGGCCGCGAAGTCGAGCCCGATGATGGTGAGCGACGGAATCAGCGACGGCTTGAAGGCGTAGCGGCGCGCGATGCGGCGGTCCGGCACGCCGTAGGAGCGCGCCATCTCGATGAAGGGCTTGTCGTAGGTCTCCACCATGTTGGCGCGCGTGAGCCGCGCCGTCTGCCCGATGCCCGACAACGCCAGCGCGAAGGCGGGCAGGATGATGTGCCAGGCGGCGTTGCCGAAGGCTGCGAGATTGCCCGCGATCAGCGTGTCGAGCAGCAGGAAGTTGGTGACCGGCTGGATGCTGAAGGTGTCCGAGATGCGGCCTGCGATGGGGAAGAGCGGCAGGAAGTAGGCGAACAGCAGCATCAGGATTACGGCCCAAACGAAGCTCGGCGCCGAGACGCCCAGCAGCGCAACCAGGCGGATGGAATTGTCTATCCAGGTGCCTCGCCAGCGCGCCGATGCGATGCCGAGCGGCAGCCCGATCAGGATCATCATCGCGCCGGAAACGAAGATCAGCTCCAGCGTTGCGGGGAGGAACTGGCCGATGTCCACCACCACCGGCCGGTTGGTGTAGAGCGAGATGCCGAGGTCGCCCTGCGCGAGCTCGCTCAGGAAGTGCCCGTACTGGGTCGTGATCGGCTCGTCGAGGCGGAGTTCCGCCCGCAGCTTTGCGACTTGCTCTGCGGTGGCGCTCGGGCCTAACGCAATGCGTGCGGGATCGCCCGGAATGACCCGGGCGATCGCGAATATCAGCATCGAGACCCCCAGCAGGACGATGCAGGAGATCCCGACGCGCCGTATAAAAATGAGGATCGTCGGCGTCACGACCCCACTCTAAACGACGGGGCGGGCAGGTCGACAGCACGCCCGCCCCGCCGCTGAGCTCTACTCGGTCATTTCCATGAGGCGGAAGCTGAAGCCGAAGCCGTCGAGACCGAAGGCCATGGCCGGATCGCTCAGCGCCGGCACCTTGACCCGGTTGGACGCCGCGAAGACCGATTGCGAATCGTGCGCGTAGATGGTGGGCGAAATCGCAATCAGCCTGTCGTTGAGCGCCGAATAGGCCGCCCCCCGCTCTTCCGGCGTCGCCCCCGTGCGCCCGGCCTCAAGCAGACGATCCACCTCGGCATCGTTCAGATGCTCGGGCGACTGCCACGTGCCCGCAGCGCTGGAGTGGTACATGCCGTAGAGCAGCGTATCGGTATCGCCGGTCACCGCCGTGACGTAGACCTGCGAGACGTTCGGCGTGGTCTCGGAGTTCGAGACCTGCTCGGCGAAGAGCGCCCACGGGATCCTGCGGATTTCGGAGTTGATGCCGATCTCCGTGAAGTTCGCCTGCATGAGCAGCGCGAAGCGCTCTTCCAGCGGCACTTCGCCGATCCAGGTGAGCTCCAGCACGAACTCGTCCGGCGAGTACTTGCAGTCAGCCAGATGCTGCCGCGCCGCGTCGAGATCGCGCGTCTGCGCATTCTCGCGCGGGTTGGCGCCCAGCATCGCGGCCGGGATCGCGCCGGTCGACAGCGTCCCCTGGGAGACCTCGTCCGTGACCGCGATGATCTTGACCCCGCCCTCGTAGTCGAAGGCCTTGGCCAGTGCGAGGCGGCAGTTCACGTCGTCGAGGGGCGGCTTGGTCGTGTTCAGCTTCATGTAGAAGCCGGTCACGCCGCCTTCGGTCAGCAGCTGCGCGCCGCCCTCCGCAAGCGCCCCCAGAACCTCCGGCGGCACCCACTGCGAGGAGATGTCGTGCTCGCCCTGGGCGATGAGCGTGCGCACCGTGGCCGCTTCCAGCCCGTAGCGGAGCCGCACCGTATCGGGCGCCGCGTCGGCGATGGGCAGGAAGTAGCCGGCGTTCTTCTCCATCACCGTCTCTTCCTGCGGATTGTGGGAGACCACGCGGTAGGCGCCCGTCCCGCCCCCGTTCTGGGAAAGGAAGGCCTGACCCCAGTCCCCCATCTCGCCTTCGCCCTCGCCGAGGTTGGCCATGACGAGTTGCTTGTCGACGATGGGGAGCCGCACCAGCGACGAGACGAAGGGCGCGTAGGGCTCCGACAACGTGAACTGCACGGTGTGCGAATCCAGCGCCTCGGCGCCTTCCACGCTCACGAACAGGTAGGAGAGCCCTTGGCCGATAGTCTTCATGCGGTCCAGCGAGAAGACCACGTCCTCGGCGGTGAGCGGATTGCCGCTCTGGAACGTCACGTCATCGCGGAGCGTGAAGGTGAAGCTCGTCCCTTCGCCGGACCAGCTCGCGGCCAGATGCGGATCGTGGCCGGGCGCGCCCTGCTGCGGGATCACAAGGGTGTCGTAGACGTTGAACATCAGGATGGAGTCGGCGTAGTCGGTCGCCTTGGCGGGGTCGAGCTCGCCGACCGCGACCTCGTCGAGGCGCAGCACACCGCCCGCCTGGACGATCTGGGGAATCGCCCCCAGGGCTGCCACCAGCGAGGCTGCCGACAGCAACTTCAGTAGTGTTCTCATGTCATGGTTCTCCCTTGTCTCAATGCTCGATTGTCTCACTCTTCGATCTCGGCCACCTGCGGCCGCTTGCTGTGGTCGCCAAAAATATCCGATGTGCACACATGCAGAATCACGGCCGGCTGCGTGCCGTGGTTCCAGCTCGAATGCCGCCGCGTCGACTTGAAGTGGATGGAAGAGCCGGCCTCGAGCACGGTGCTCTCGTCCTCGGTCTCGACCGTGATGGCCCCTTCCAGGATGTAGAACAGCTCTTCGCCCTCGTGCCGTATCCATTCGGAGCGATGACCCGGCGGCTTGTGGATGATGACGCCGTTGAGAACGCTGCCGGGGAAGGACGCCGAGATGCGCTCGTAGCGGAGCGCGTGCTGCTCGATGGCGAAGCTGTGCCGCTCGCCCATCAGCGTGAAGGGCGCGTCCGGCCGGGGCTGCGCGAGGAACTCGGTCACGTGGGTGCGCAGCGCGGTTGAGATGGCGGCGAGCGACGAGAGCGAGGGCGCGTTCAGTCCACGTTCAATCTGAGAGATGAAGCCGACCGAAAGCCCGGCCCCGTCGGCCACCTGCTTGAGCGTCAGTCCGAGCTGCTGGCGGCGGTCCCGCAGCCGCTTGCCCAGGGGGGCGTCCGTCTCCGCCGGCTGAGTCTTTGCCGAACTGCGTGCCATCCCCCCGGGCGCTCCCTCATTTCACTATAAGTAAAATCCTGACGCATAGTGCGGCGTCAAGTCAACCGCTCTTCGCCGGCAGCGAGATCGCCGCCGGCAGCGTCAGCGAGGGAATGCCTGCGCGGCCTCTCGGGTTCACGTGCAGGATAGGCGACCGACAAACTCAGGCGGGATTCGCCGGGATCCGGTGAGACCAGTGAGACAGGTGGGATTCCGCGCGCCCGCCCAGGCGCCGGCCAGAGGCCGGCTGCCGTGAGCGACAAAATTCTAGCGCGACGCTTGCGCGTGGGCCTCGACCAGCCAGAGGTTCTTGTCGATGTCGCGCGAGACCTCAACGAACAGGTCCTCGGTGTCGGCATCGCCGGCCTCGCCGGCTTCGGCGATGGCGGCGCGGATGCCCTTGCCGAAGGTAGCCAGCGCCACGCTCACCGCCTCCACGTGGTCCGAGCCCGCCGCGATCTCCAGCGGATAGGCGGGGAGCCCTGAATCCGCCGCGGCCACGGCCGCAGTCCCTCGCGCGGTGCCGCCCAGCACGGTGATGCGCTCCGCCAGGTTGTCGACGTGGCCCTGAACCGCCACGTGGATGGCGTCGAAGAGCTCGTGCAGCGCGATGAAGGAGGGGCCCTTCACGTTCCAGTGGGCCTGCTTCATCTGGGTGGAGAGGTCCACCGCGTCGGCCAGACGGGCGTTGAGCAGCGCGACCATCGCCGCGCGCGTGTTGTCGGCAATGTCGATCTTCGTGGGGTGCAATGTCTGGGACATGACGACGTTCCTTTTCTGACCGGGCTGCGGCGGTTGCCGCTCGATTGACCGGATCTCCGTGCTCGTGGCCCTCGGTTGAACCTGCGGCGGCGCGGCCCGCTGCCACGCGGGAATTCGGGCGCTGCGCCGCCACCGATGATGTGGTTATTCTGCGACTAATGTGCAACTCCGAAGGGGCTGCCCTCGGAGCATAGCACTCATGCACCAGGCGGCTGCCTCACGGCACGCCCCTGATGTAGCGCCGCGCTGCGCTGGGGGAGAGGGAGAGGCGTGCCGCGATCTCGCCGGGAGTCGCGCCGGCGGCAGCGAGGTGGACGGCACAGGCTCGGCGCGCCCGCGGCAGGTAGACGCCGGAACCGCCGAGATAGTCGGCGACCTGGAACGCGGTCCCCTCGGCTTCCAGCAGGCGGGCGAGGGGGTGGTCGGGATGGCGCGCCAGATAGTGCGGTTTGGGGATGTGAACCTCGCGCCCGCCCCAGGCAAGCGCCAGCGCGATCGCCGTCGGTCTGCCCGCGATATCCGCAATCTCCTCCAGCACGCCGGGGAGAGGCGCGGCATCAGTCATGGCGCTCGCTCGCCGCGCGGATGCACTTGCCGAAGTGGCGGATCAGGGCATCGGCCTGGGCGTTGCTGAGCGCGAGGTGCGAGTCGGCGCGGCCGAGGCCGGCAAGGCGGACGGCGTAGGCGCCAAGAGCCGCGTCGCTTGCGATTCGTACCCGCCCCTGGCGGTGAAGCAGACGCCACTGCGCCTCCAGCACGCGCGCCCGCGGGCGGCGCGTCTCCCGCACCCGCCCGTCCTGCCCGAGGGAGACGTGCGGCCGCCAGTCCACGCCGCCCACTCGCGCGAGCCAGGCCTTGAGCGCCTGGATGCCCCGGTCGAGATCGGCCGCCTCGATGCAGGCGTCGTCGTCGAGGCCCGTCAGGCGGCGGAGCCACGCGTCGAGCGCTGCGTCCGAGCGGTCGTGGATCAGCCCCAGGTCGTACGCGCTGTTCCAGAGCGCCCGCAACTTGCCCGCCGCCGGCCCGCTCGGCAGGGGCGGGCGCTCGGCCGCGCCTTCTTCCGGTTGGCACGGTGCTCCTGAAATCGCAGGCCCCCTCCTCACCCCGGCCCTCTCCTCCCCGAGGGGAGGAGAGGGGGAGCAGGCGGCGGCATCCTTTTCTTTCTCACCTGAGCCGGGGGAAGGAGAAGGAGCCCGGGCGGTGCCACCCCGTCCCCCCTCCGCCCTCTGGGGGGAGGGGGACAGGGGGAGGTGGGCTGCGTTCGATCCGTTCGCATCGTCCGCCGCAGGCGCGCAGGGGCGTGCGACCGCTTCGTTCCACAGGCGCTCGGCACGGGCGCGGGCGCCGAGCACAGTCGCCGGCCGGGCTTTCTCCCGTCGTATGGTGCGCAGGCGTCCCTCCATCATGCCGCTTCCGCAGGTGAATGGTCGTCCAGCAAGGCGGCGACCATGCGGTCGAGATCGCTGGATGCCGCCGCGATAACCACGTCGTCCGTCGCCTTCTCGATGGTGACGCCGATCTGCGCGAGCTCGCCTGCCGGGAGCTTGCGGAGCGCGGCGCGGTCGAGCGTCTCCTTGACGCGGATCAGCGCCTCGGCCCGGTCTGGAAAGCGCGTCCGCAGCCGCCCGATCGTCTGCGCCTCATCGGCCAGCGCGATCGCGCCGGGCTGCTTGCGAAGCCCGAACCTGATGCCGTCCACCGTGATCGTGCGCGGACTGACGAAGAGATCCGGCCGGGCCAGGATCGCGGTACGCAGCGCCTCTTCGGATGCCGCCTGCTCGGCGATGCGGTTGCGCAGCGCGCGGAGCCGGCCAAGCACGGCCTTGCGTTGCGCCGCCTTGATGTCCTCCGCCACCGCCTCCGTCGTCGCGCGTGCGGCGGCGAAGGTGCGGGCGAGAGCGACGATGTCTTCCATAGTGGCGCGGGACGCGCGCGGAGCGGTGGTTACGCGGGACGTGCGCGGAGTGCTTGGCGGCGGCACGGTCGATGCGGTCATCGGGGTCTCCCGTTCAAATTTCTTGCTTCTCTCAGGCGATTGCCGGCTTCGCCCCTGCTCCGGTCGCTTTCCTCCGCGGGCGCGGGGCGGGGAATGCCGGCGGGCCAGGCGTGGTCGGCGGGCCAGTTCTGCGAGGCGCGGCGGAGGATGGTCTCGGCCCGGCGCGCGGTGATGCTCGCACCGGCGCTGACGCGGTCCACCGTGTCGCCGCTGCCGGTCAGGAGACGCGAGGCGTAGGAGACGGAGAGGCCGCGGGCGTCCGCGAAGGCGTGGATGAGGGTAACGAGCAACCGGTCACTGTGCACCATCGAGCATATATGCACGATCACGCATAGTCTGTTCAAGCACTTTCATGCACGACCGTTTGTGCTATATTATGCACATGAGCGAATCGACCCGACCGAGCGAGCAGATCCGTCGTGCCGTGCGCGAGGCGCTGGCGGCAGCCGGTGTGGGCGCGCGGCGCTTCGAGGCCGCCCACGGTCTCCGGCCCTGGACGCTGCGGGGAATTCTGGACCCGACCCGCCGGCAGGCGCCGTCGGTGGACCGCGCGGCCGAGATCTGCGCCGCTCTGGGACTCATGCTCTCGATCGGCCCGTCCACCGACTTGCGCGCAGACGGTGAGGACGACGAGGCCGGCACGGTCCTCGCTGCCAGCGCGGGGGGAGCGGGAGCTCTGTCGGAACTGCCGGCCTCGGAGTGGCGCGGTGCCTTGCCGGCAGCCCCGCCGGCGGTGCCGATCCTCGGCCTGGAGGGGCCGGTCCGGGCGCTGGTGCGCCTCGTCTCGGACGCGGGCGGCGATCCAATTCCCGCGGAGCTGCGGGCGCTCCCCGCGGAGGGCTTCGCCGGCTCGGACGCGCGGCCGGTGGCGGCTGTTAACGAGAACGGCGTGCCGCCCGGCGCGCGCTCGGTGGGCACGCGCGAGGTCGCGGCGGCAGCGGGCGGCGGCGCGGTCAATCTCGACGAGGCGCCGGTCAAAGGGCCGGTCTGGTTCCGCCGAGACTGGCTCGATGGCCAAGGCATCGACCCGACCCGCTGCATGGTGATTTCGGTGCGGGGCGAGTCGATGGAACCGACGCTCCCCGCCGGCTCCAAGATTCTCGTGGACCGCGACCGCACCCGCCGCCGCGCCGGGCGCATCTTCGTGGTCACCACCGACGAGGGCCTGGTCGTGAAGCGACTGGAGCGGCGCGGGCGGCAGTGGTTCCTGACCAGCGATCACCCGTCCTGGAAACCGCTGCCCTGGCCGCGGGAGGCGGAGGTCATCGGCGAAGTGCGCTGGGCCTCGCGCACCTTCGAATGATGCGCCGCGCGACGCTGGTCGCCGTCCTCGCGGCCGTCGCGCTCGCCGCCTGCACCCCGATCACGCACGTCGAGGGCCACAAGATCCGCGCCACCGCGGCGTCCGCCGGCGCGCTGCACGCAGGCGCGCCGGACTGGTTCAGGGCGTGGTGGAGCGACTACCTGCGCCACGCGCGGCCCGGCGGTTATGCCGTGCTCGCGCTCGACCGCAACGGGCGGGGCGGCTGGTACGTCTATTGCGCGACGGGCGGCTGCCACGTTCTCGATCACCCGTCCGCCCGGCCCGTTAGGGATGTCCACTACACGTACCCGGCACTCCAAGGCTGCCGCGACGCGGTCGCGGAGGCTCACCCCGCGGACCGGCCCGACTGCGCGCTCTACGCGATCAAGGACAAGATCGTCTGGCAGGACCCGCTGCCCTGGGAGGACGCCGAAGGCGCTGCAACACGCCCCGCGCACCGCGCGGCATTCGGCGCCACGCCTGACATCGTTGGCCCCAACATGGCTCTCGACGCGATTGCCTTCTGGCGTATCAAGTGGCTGGTCGACTGACTCCGCGGCGAGGTCTCCACGGCCGGTAGAGTTCCCCGGACCATGGTGCGGTGCACGGGCGGGGCACGCCCCATCATGATCGCGCCATGCGACGCGCACTCCTCAGCCGGCAGCACGACGGCGACCAGGGCACCCAGGGGGTCCTGAGCGGCCCGGGCCTCTCGCCCATCTGGATCATGGAGCCGCCCTGGCGCGGCAACCGGCGCAACCGCTCCTGCATCCCGGCCGGGCTCTACGAGGTGGTGCCGCACCTTTCGCCGCGCCATCGGCGCTGCCTGCTGGTGACGCACGTGCCGGGCCGCAGCCACATCCTCTTTCATGCCGGCAACCTCGGCGGCGACGTGGAGCACGGCTGGCATACCCACACCCAGGGCTGCCTGCTTCCGGGACTCCGCCGGGGGCGATTGAACGTGGAAGGGCGCCAACAGGCGGCGGTGCTCGCCTCACGCACGGCCTTCCGTCACCTCATGGACTGGGCCGCGGGCCAACCCTTCGAACTGGAGGTACGCAATGCTTGAAACACTCTTCAACTTCGGAGCCTCGGTGCTCACCGGCGGCGCGACCGGGCTGCTCGGCACGGCGCTGTCCGCCGTGGTCGACTTCTTCCAATCGCGTCAGCGGCACGCCCAGGAACTGGACCTGCGCCGGCTCGACATCGAGCTCGCCAGGACCGAGGCCGAGGGCGCTGCGGCGCATGCCGCCATTGAGGCCCAGGCCACCCGCGAGCGGGCCGAATGGGAGGCCATGGAGGCGTCTTACAGGGAGGCCGCCCGGCGCTGGTCCCGTCCCGGCGAGGGCTGGGCGATGCAGCTCGTCGACGTGGTGCGCGGCCTCACCCGGCCGGCGCTCACCTGGAGCCTCTTCGCGCTCGTGGGCGCGATCTACTTCCTGCTCGGCGCCTCGGATCTGGCGACCGTGAGCTTGCGGCCCCGCATCGTGGAGACCGTGCTCTACCTCTTCACCGCCGCCATGCTCTGGTGGTTCGGCGCCCGCCAGATCGAGAAGCGCCACTCGCGCGCGGGCAGGGCCGCCGGCCGATGAGCGACCTCGAAACCTGGATCGCGCGCGGCGTGGTGAGCGCCGTCGTCGCCGCCTGCGTCGGCCTCTTCGTGCGCGTGCGCCGCCTCGAATCCGCCGATGCCGTTACCGCCAAGAGCGTCAGCGACCTGGAGCGGCGCGACACCGGCGTCGGCGCCCTGGGCGCGCGCATGGAGACGGTCGAGCGCGGCCTGGTCAAGCTCTCCACCGCGCTCGAATCGCTTCCCGATGCCCGCGAGTTCGCCGCCCTAGGCCGCTCGGTCACGGCGGTGCAGGGGGAGATCGCGGCGCTCCGCGCGACCCTCGACGGCATGGACAAGATGATGGCCGGGCTCGACAAGCAGCTCGACCAGATCAACGCGCATCTGCTGGGAGGCAATGCCTGAGCGGGGAGGGGACAGGGCTCCGTCTTCCGGCTTCGAAAGCCGGCCCCGGCGCCACCTGACCGCCGAGAGCCCAGGAGGCAAACAGTGGCCGCCAGCGGCGCCGGGGCCTTTGTCCGCCGCCGGCCCGGGATCGGACGCGGCGCCGCGACTACGCTGCGACCGGCCCAGCGAGGACAGGGATACCGGCGGCGGAACGTTCTATTATCATGCAAGTGCGCCATATAAAACAGATAAAATGGTATGCACAATTCGATATAGCGCCTCACGATTTTGTGAAATTCAAGATTCAAATTTAGGCGCCGGGTTCGGTCACCGTTTATCTCGGGGTTGAACCTCGCGCCGGCCGTCCGCGCACCAGCAGGAAGAAGGCGTAGCCGAGCAACGCCATCGATCCCATCGCCAGGAACGCAAGACCCCACGAGTTCGTCCCGCCCAGCGGCGCGGCAAGGTCGAGCACCACGCCCACCAACGCCGGCGCGAACAGCGAGCCGCCGAACCCCAGCGTCGAATGCACCGCCAGCGTCGCGCCGCGATGCCCCACCGGCGAGGTGGCGACGGCGCCGGCGGTGAGCGCCGCCGAATCGGCCTGGATTGCGGCAGAATAGATCAGGCAAAGCACCACCACTGCGGCGAAGGGCAGCGGCGAAGAAAAGCCGACCGCGACGCCGATCGCAAAGGTCGCAAGCATCACCCAGGTGAGCAGACGCACGCGGCCGATGCGCAACGCCAGCTCCGCCCCGCCGATGCTCGAAACCACCGCGACGAGGGCGATCGCGGTGGCGAAGAGCGTGGCGTTGAGCTCGCGCCCGCTGCCGCTGCCCAGGCAGAACACCAGGAAGGGCACGATCCAGGAGCGCATGGCGAAGAGCTCGGCCCCGTGGCCGGCGTAGGCCATGATGTAGGCCATCGTCTCCCGCGAGCGCAGTACCGGGCGGAAGTCGAGCACGTGGCCGCGTTCCTCGGTGGCCGCCTCGGGCTGTCTCGGTGCGACCGCCGTCGCAAGCGCGATGCCGCTGAGGACCGGGCCGGCGGCGGTGAACAGCAGGGCGCCGCGCCAGCCGAACCACTCCAGCGCACCGCCCGCGAGGGAATAGGACACTGCCGTGCCGATGCTGAAGGAGGACGTGTAGAAGGCCACTGCGCGCGCCTGCCGCGCCTCGGGCAGTCGGTCGGTGAGCACCTTGAGGCCCGGCATGTAGGTGCCGGCGAGGCCGGCGCCCGCGATCACGCGCCAGGGCAGGGCGGACCAGAATCCCGTTGCCAGCAGCGCCAGCCCGACCAGACCGGTAGCGGAGAGCGCCGCCCCCAGGATGAAGACATAGCGGGCATCGACCCGGTCGGTCATCGCGGTCAGGAACGCGACCACGAGGACGTAGCCGCCGAAGAACGCGCCCGAGAGCCAGCCGGCCAGGGCGTTGCTCATGTGCCACTCCGCCTGGAGCACCGGCAGCAGCGACCAGTAGGCCGCGAAGCCGGTCATTGCGAGCACCTCGGCGAGGCACATCGCGGCGATCAACGCCGGCGGCCGGCGCAGTATGGCCTGAGCGATCACGGCATCCGCTCCATCGAACCTCTCGCGCGCGGCAAGACGCCACGGGCGTCGATCCTTCGAATGCCCGGTGCGTCGGTCAAATCATTTCGTTCCTCCCGTCGGACTGTCCGGGACCGGCGGCGGGGGGATGAGCGGCCGGCACACTCGGGCTGGCGTGGCGCGCCGCACTCGTTAACAATGCGCCGGGGCACATGCCGCACGCCAGGGAGGCCAACGGCGATGAACGAGAGCGCGACCAGCAATATCACCGTCGAGGCGGAGACCCTCCGCGACCTCTACGTCACCATGCGCCGCATCCGCGCCTTCGAGGACAAGACCGCCGACCTCTTCCAGGAAGGCGTCGTCAAGGGCACGGCCCACAGCTACAAGGGCGAGGAGGCGATCGCCGCCGGCGTCTGCGCAGCGCTGCGCGACGACGACATCATCGCCTCCTACCACCGCGGCCACGGCCACTGCATCGCCAAGGGCGCGCGCATCGACCGCATGATGGCGGAGCTGATGGGCCGCCAGACCGGCTATTGCCAGGGCCTCGGCGGCTCCATGCACATCGCCGACATGGAGCTCAACATCATGGGGGCGAACGGCATCGTGGGCGCGGCCATGCCGCTCGCCACCGGCGCCGGCCTCGCCGCCAAGCTGCAGGGGACGGACCGCGTGGCGGTCGCCTTCTTCGGCGATGGCGCGTCCAACCAGGGCGTCTTCCACGAATCGCTCAACCTGGCTGCGGTGTGGAAGCTGCCGGTGATCTTCGTCTGCGAGAACAACCAGTACGCGCTCTCCACCTCGTATCGGAACACCACGGCGGTCTCCCAGGTCTCGAACCGCGCGGCCTCCTACGAGATCCCCGGCATCACCGTGGACGGCAACGACGGCGTCGAGGTCTACCTCGTGCTGCGCGAGGCGGTGGACCGCGCGCGCGCCGGCGAGGGCCCGACCCTGATCGAGGCGATGACCTACCGCCATGGCCAGCACTCGCTCCGGGTCAACCTGCGCGACCCGCGGCCCGAGGACGAGCTGGAGTCATGGCTGGACCGCGACCCCATCGCGCGCATGGAGAAGCGGCTGACCAGCGAAGCCAGCTTCTCCGACGCGCAGTTCGACGAGACCACGCAGGCGGTGGACGAGGAGATCGAGACCGCGGTGAGCTACGGCCGCGAGAGCCCGGAGCCCCCGGTGCACGTCATGCTCGATGCCGTCTACGCGCCCCACGCGGCGCACACCGAGCCGGGGCCTGAGACCGAGCGCATGCTGTCGTACCCCGAGGCGCTCAACGAGGCGCTGGACCAGGAGATGCTGCGCGACGACCGGGTCTTCCTCATGGGCGAGGACGTGGGCGCCACCGGCGGCATCTTCGGCGTCTCCAAGGGGCTGATGGAGCGCTACGGGCCGGAGCGCGTGCGCGACACGCCGATCTCCGAGGCCACCTTCGTCGGCTGCGGCGTCGGCGCCGCCATCGCCGGCATGCGCCCGGTCGTCGAGATCCAGATCTTCGACTTCGTGGCGCTGACCATGGACATGCTGGTGAACCAGGCGGCCAAGTTCCGCTTTATGCTGGGCGGCAAGCCCTCGGTGCCGCTGGTGGTGCGCGGCCCGCAGGGCGGCGGCATCCGGCTCGCGGCTCAGCACAGCCAGAGCCTGGAGGCGTGGTTCACCCACGTGCCGGGGCTGGTGGTGGCGGCACCGTCCACCCCCTACGACGCCAAGGGCCTGCTGGTCGCCGCGATCCGCGACGAGAACCCCGTGGTCTTCCTGGAGCAGAAGCTGCTCTACCTCGGCGGCACAGGCCCGGTGCCGGAGGAGCTCTACGCCATCCCCCTCGGCAAGGCCGACATCAAGCGCGCAGGCACGGACGTGACCGTGGTCGCCACGTCCGCCATGGTGCCGCGCGCGCTGAGCGCCGCCACGGTGCTGGAGCGCGACGGCATCAGCGTCGAGGTGATCGACCCCCGCACCCTGCAGCCCTTGGACGAGGAGACCATCCTCGGCAGCGTGCGCAAGACCAACCGGCTGCTCATCGTGCACGAGGCCTGGGTGCGCGGCGGCTTCGGCGCCGAGGTGGCCGCCATGGTGGTGGACAAGGCCTTCGACTATCTCGACGCGCCGGTCGCCCGCCTCGGCGCGCCGCACACGCCGATGCCCTACAACGACCGCCTCGAGCTCGAGGTCATCCCCTCGCAGGACCGCATCGTGGAGGCGGTCCGCGACCTTCTTTAGCTGCTCCGGTCACGCCCCGAAAGGAACCGAGCCTCTCGGGGACACTCCGGGATTCCCCCGGCCCCCGGTCCCCGCCGAGGAGTCCGCCATGTAATCGGCCGGGCCGCGCAGCGGCCCGGAGCGCGCGACCGCGCGCCGCGCGCGTAGCGCGGAGCCAAGCGAACGGAGTTCGCGCCCGGCGCCTGAGGGAAATGAGAGAGTCAGCGCTCTGCGCGCCCGCGCCCTTTCCCTTTTCTCGTCATGTCCGGCCCCCGGATCAAGTCCGGGGGTGTTCCGGGAATCTCTCTCCACAACACACTGTAAAGAAACGAAAAACGTGGATGGCCGGGTCAAGCCCGGCCATGACGGGTGTGGGGGCGCTGCGCGCTTGAGTGGCAACGTCTCGAACGAGACTCGCGCCCGCACCGCGCCCCATCTTTGTCATTCCCGGACTCGTTCCGGGTATCCGGACATCCATGTTCCCGCTGGCTTACGGCAGGGTTTCGTAGAGGTCGTCCCAATCGGGGTTCTGGGCGACGATGAGATTGACCTTCCAGGCGCGCGGCCAGTGCTTCATGGTCCGTTCCCGCTGGATTGCCGCGGCAATCTCCTCGTGGCGCTCCGCGTAGACGAGCCGCGTCAGTCCGTAACGCTTGGTAAACCCTTCGACCAGGCCCTCGCGGTGTTCCCACGCCCTGCGCACAATGTCACTGGTGACGCCGAGATAGAGCGTGCCGTTGGGTCGGTTGGTCATGATGTAGACCCAGCCTCTGCCCTCTCTCATGTCCCCATGCTGCAATCCGTGGATGCCCGGAACACCCCCGGACTTGATCCGGAGGCCGGGCATGACGACATGAGGGAATGGCCCGGTCTGGGCTCTGGACTTCGAGCCACACCTGTCCGCCAGCTCATGTTCGCACTCTGCGGCTTCGGTCGGCGGTTCGGCAAGGCTGGTCGCCTGCATCCCCGCCGCGGATAGGTCTTCGACGGCAAGCGCTATGCGCGCCCTCCGCTTGCGGTCCTGGCACTCCTCTACATGTACGGTCCAATTATCAGTGCATGAACTTAGCGATCACTCTGGATCGTAGTTGGATCTACACATGCCGCAATTGCATGAGCGTAGGCAATGAGATATTCAACGAGGTCACTCCAAACATTGTAGAATTCTCTTATTGGTGATTTGGGCGGTGTAATTAGTACTTCTCTGAGGGAAATTGTGACCTCCTTTGGCTTGACGTCAAAATACATCTCAATGAACTCTCGCAATTCTGGTTTTGGGTTACCGTTGTTCCACATCCCACATCTTGTTAGAACGCGTTCAACAAAGTCGTCCAAGTCATGGATTACACCTCGCGAATGCACGATGCCGTTTCGAAGCCCACTTACTAACTCAATTGCTATACGGAGGTTGACTTGAAGTGCATTCTGTTCTTCCAAACGCTGCAATTCAGGATAAATGCTTCGAATTCGACTCAGCAGCTCTCGACTATTCAATTTGTGATTTTTTCTGATAGCGTCCAGGTGCCAATCAAACGACTTGTGATTTAAATCTGACAGTTTTGCCCGTCCAAAGTCCTCTAGGTACCACGCACTCGGGTTTGTTTTTCCCATGTATGCATAAATCCTTTCCAAGAAATCTTCGAACTCCTCGTATGCTTCGACCAACAACCAGCCGTATTGCTTATTCTCGTTTCTGAAAATTATTCTTAGATGCTCCTCTGCCGTAGTCTTACTGAAGCCATAACGTACCCAAGCTCCGGTCTCCAGATCTCGAAAGAGCATAGATTGCAAAAACAAGTAGGACCCAGCGGGATCATCAGAATCATCATATTTGTTCAAGTACTCGGAAATGCGTTCGATTTCCTGATCTTTCGCAATATTGATGACTCCCTTATACATGTAAAGCTCGGCAAATCTATTGCGCAAGACTTCAAGGATGTCGGGAACGTCCATTTCTAACTCTCGCTTTTCTCTACAATAAGTATAAGTGACGAGATGGCGTTTGTCCGCCTCTACCATCCTATCAGCCGCGGTGCCGCTGAGGAATGAATAGGCAGTCACTTGATCGTTCCCTGTTGTTATGATTCGGCAAGCCACCGCCGCCCCCCCCAACCTCGGTGCTGTGCTAAGGTCCCCGCCCCTGTGTGGACGCAGCGGGTGCGAAAGGAGCCACCGTTGCCATGACCTCCAATCGGATGCCGGGGCTCGATTTCGGGCTCGGCGAGACCGCCGACATGATCCGCGCCTCGGTCGAGAGCTTCGCGCAGGCCGAGATCGCGCCGCGCGCCGAAGAGATCGACGCGAGCAACGAGTTCCCGCGCGACCTCTGGCCGCGCATGGGCGCGCTCGGGCTGCTCGGGCTGACGGTGGAGGAGGAGGCGGGCGGCAGCGGCCTCGGCTACCTGGAGCACTGCGTCGCCATGGAGGAGGTGAGCCGCGCCTCCGCCTCGGTCGGCCTCAGCTACGGCGCGCACTCCAACCTCTGCGTCAACCAGATCAGGCTGAACGGCACCCCTGCCCAGCGCAGCCGCTACCTGCCCAGGCTCATCTCCGGCGAACACGTCGGCGCGCTCGCCATGAGCGAGCCGGGCGCGGGCTCGGATGTCGTCGGCATGCGCACGCGGGCGGAGCGCCGGGGCGATCGCTACGTCCTCAACGGCTCCAAGATGTGGATCACCAACGGGCCGGACGCCGAGGTGCTCGTGGTCTACGCCAAGACCGACCCGGACGCCGGCAGCCGCGGCATCACCGCCTTCATGATCGAGCAGGGCATGCCCGGCTTCTCAACGGCCCAAAAACTCGACAAGCTCGGCATGCGGGGCTCCAACACCTGCGAGCTGGTGTTCGAGGACTGCGAGGTGCCGGCGGAGAACGTGATCGGCGAGCCCGGCCAGGGCGTGCAAGTGCTGATGAGCGGGCTCGATTACGAGCGCGCGGTGCTCGCCGCAGGCCCCCTGGGGATCATGCGCGCCTGCATGGACATCGTGCTCCCCTACGTCCACCAGCGCCAGCAGTTCGGCCGGCCCATCGGCACCTTCCAGCTCATGCAGGGCAAGATCGCGGACATGTACACGGCGATGAACGCGAGCCGCGCGTATGTGTACGCCGTGGCGCGCGCCTGCGACCGGGGCGAGACCAGCCGCAAGGACGCCGCCGGCGCCATCCTCTTCGCCGCCGAGAAGGCCACCTGGATGGCGCTGGAGGCGATCCAGGCGCTGGGCGGCAACGGCTACGTCAACGAGTTCGCCACCGGCCGGCTGCTGCGCGACGCCAAGCTCTACGAGATCGGCGCCGGCACCAGCGAGATCCGCCGCATGCTGATCGGCCGCGAGCTCTTCGACGAGACGGGATAGCCGGGCCGCTTGCCGGCGCTGGCCGCGCTTCCTATCGTGTGGTTCAGCGTCCCCCGGCCCGCGTGGCGGAATTTGGTAGACGCAACGGACTTAAAATCCGTTGGCCCTATGGGCCGTCCCGGTTCGAGTCCGGGCGCGGGCACCAATCGAATCAACGAGCTGCAGGCAATCGGAAAGAGCGGCTGTCACCAGCCTTGCGCAAGAGGCACCGCGGGGTCACCGATGGTCTGTCCTTCGGGGCGGCGCGATCGCTCGCCGACGGCGGCCCTTCCATGCCCGCTCGCCGTGGCCGCAGCAAGCTCGCGGCGCCGTCGCCCGCTTCCGCTACGGTCGGCTACTCCGGGCATGGCCTCGTCCACGGCGCTCAACTAACATTCCGGCCGGACCATTCAGGGGAGTTGGCCGATACCATGAACGACCTGTTTCGCAGCGATTTGAGTGCATCATGAACCAAGGCAGCGGACTGCTCGCCGGCAGGCGGGCCCTCGTCACCGGTGCGGCCACCGGCATCGGGCGCGCCATCGCGGAGGCCTTCGCCCGGGAGGGCGCGCGCGTCGCGGTCAGCGACATCAGCCTCGACGGGGCTCGCGATCTCGCCGAACGCCTTGGGGACAGCGCGCGCGCCTACAGGCTCGACGTCACCGACGCGGCGGAGACCGCGGCCGTCTTCCGAGCCGCCGCCGACTGGATGGGCGGTCTCGATCTGCTCGCCGCCAACGCGGGCATTTCCACCATGAACGCCGTGGTCGACCTCACCGAGGAGGAATGGGACTCCAACATGGCGGTGAACGCCAAGGGCGTGTTCCTCTCCAACCGGGAGGCCGTGCGCCACTTTCTCGCCACAGGCGAGAAGGGCGCGATCGTCAACACGGCCTCGCTCGCTGGCAAGATCGGCGCGCCCCTGCTCGCCCACTACGCGGCCAGCAAGTTCGCCGTGATCGGGTTCACCCAGTCGCTCGCGCAGGAAGTCGGCGAGCGCGGCATTCGGGTCAATGCGGTCTGCCCGGGCTATGTGCGCACGTCCATGCAGGACCGCGAAGTCCTGTGGGAAGGCAAGCTGCGGGGCATGACCCCGGAGGCCGTCCGCGAGGAATACGTGGCCGCGACGCCTCTGGGCCGGCTCGAGGAGCCGGAGGACGTTGCGGCGATCGTGGTCTTTCTGGCGAGCGATCTCTCCGGCTTCCTGACCGGCGAGGCGATCAACGCCAGCGGCGGCGTGCTGATGGATTAGGGACGGCCACGACGGGAACGACATGACCTGGTTGAAGGACAGAATCGGCACGGGCAAGCCGGTCATCGCCATGGCCCACCTGCTGCCGCTGCCCGGCGCGCCGCTCTACGACGCGGATGGCGGGATGCAGGCCATCGTCGACCACGTTGCGCGGGATATCGAGGCGCTGCAGGCCGGCGGCGTCGACGCGATCATGTTCGGCAACGAGGGCGACCGCCCGTACCTGCTGGAGGCCTCGCCGGAAAGCCTCGCGGCCATGGCGGCCGTGATCGCGGCGGTCAAGGGCGACATCCGCGTGCCCTGCGGCGTCAACTACCTGTGGGATCCGGTGGCGACCGTGGCGCTTGCCGTCGCGACGGATGCCGTGTTCGCCCGCGAGATCTTCACCGGGGTCTACGATTCCGACATGGGCCTGTGGCAGCCTTCCGCCGCCAGGGCGCTGCGCATGCGCCACGACCTCGGCCGCGACGATCTCAAGCTCATGTTCAACGTCAATGCGGAGTTCGCCGCGCCGGTGGGGGACCGCTCGGTCGAGGCGCGGGCGGCGAGCGCCGTCTTCTCCTCGCTCGCCGACGCGGTGCTGGTCTCGGGCCCGATGACCGGGCAGGCCGTGGACCGGTCGAGCCTCGAACGCGTCGCGCGCGCCGTGCCCGGCACGCCGGTGCTCGCCAACACCGGCTGCACCATCGACAACATCGCCGACATTCTGCGGGTGGCCGACGGCTGTATCGTCGGCACCCACTTCAAGATCGACGGCGACACCTGGAACGCCGTCGACCCGGACCGCGTCGCCCGCTTCATGGAGGTCGTCTCGAAGGCTCACGGGTCGTGAGCACGCTGCTCGGTCTCGACATCGGGACCACGTCCACAATCGGAATCCTGATCGACACCGAGGGCGGCATCCTCGCCACCGAGTCGCGGCCCAGCGCGCTCGTCTCGCGCCATGCCAACTGGGCCGAAGAGGACACGGAGCTGTGGTGGTCCAATGTCTGCGCGCTCGTGCCCGCCCTGCTGCAGAGCGCCGGGCTGGAGGCCGGCGCGATCGCGGCGGTCGGCGTGACCGGGATGGTGCCCACGGTGATCCTGCTGGACGCCTCGGGGAGGCCGCTGCGCCCCTCCATCCAGCAGAACGATGCCCGCGCCGTCGGTGAAATCGAGGCGCTGAAGCAGCGAATCGACGGCGACGACTGGTTCCGGCGCACCGGCGGCAGCATCAATCAGCAGGTGGTGGCGCCCAAGCTTCTCTGGCTGGCGCGACACGAGGCGGAGTGCTTCGCGCAGGCCAGCACCGTGATGGGCTCCTACGACTACATCACGTACCGGCTGACCGGAGCGCTCTCGATCGAGGGGAACTGGGCGCTGGAGGCGGGGTTCTACAACCTCGTGCGGGGTGGCCTCGACGAAGACCTGGTGCGCCTGGGCGGCATGGCGCCCGACCGGCTGCCGCCGCTCAGGGCCTCGGGCGAGCCCGCCGGCGCGGTCACGCCGCAGGCAGCCGACGAGACCGGCCTCGTCCCCGGCACGCCGGTGGTGACGGGCTGCGCCGACCACATCGCCTCGGCGTTCGTCGCCGGCGCCTGCGATCAGGGCGACCTGGTGGTCAAGTTCGGGGGCGCCGGGGACATCATGCTCACGTGCGAGCGGCCGGTCACCGACCCGCGCATGTTCATCGACTTTCACATCGTGCCGGAACTCTACGTCTCCAACGGCTGCATGGCCGCAAGCGGCAGCGTGCTGAACTGGATCGTGGCGCAGCTCGGGCAAGCGGAAGCAGACGCCGCGCGGGCCGCAGGGCAGTCGCCGCACGCCTGGCTGGACGAACGGGCAAGCGACCTGCCGCCCGGCGCCGGCGGCCTCGTGCTGCTGCCCTATTTCCTCGGCGAGAAGACGCCCCTGCACGACCCGCGCGCGAAGGGCACGCTGGTGGGCCTCGGGCTGCACCACGAGCTGCGCCACATCTGGCGCGCCGCCCTCGAATCGGTGGCGTTCGGCTTCCGCCACCACATGGACGTGTTCGAGGAGATGGACTGCGGCGTGGGCCGCGTTCTGGCGTGCGACGGCGGCGCGGCCAGCGACCTCTGGATGCAGATCACGGCGGACGTTCTGGAACGGCCAGTCGAGCGGCTGCTCGAGCATCCTGGCTCCAGCCTCGGGGCGGCCTTCGTCGCGGGCATGGGCACCGGCGCGCTCGACGACTGGTCGGCGATCGGCCGCTACGCCCGGTGCGATCGCGTCTTCGAGCCCGACGCCGGCCGAACCGGGGCCTACCGCGACGCCTACGGCATCTATCGCGATCTCTACCGCCGGCTGGAGACGCTCTATCCGTCGCTGGCCGACCTGCCTGCCGCCTGATCGGTCTCTCAGGCGGCGGTCACGGCCCGTCCCGCGGCGGTGTCGAAGAAGTGCAGGCGCTCCAGATCGACGTGGAGCTGCAGCTCGGAGCCGGCCCGCGCCACGAAGTCGCGGTCGAGGCGCGCGGAGATTTCCTGGCCGCCCGGCAGGGCCGCCACCAGGATCACTTCCGGCCCCAGCGACTCCACCGCCACCACGCTCACCGTCATCGCGGCGTGCCGGGCGGCGGAGGGCTCGGCGTCGAGGTCCTCGGGCCGAATGCCGAGGGTGATTGCCTCCCCCGCGTGGCCGCGCAGCGCCTCCTTGTGGGCCGCAAGCAGCGGCAGGCTGACCGACGGAAGCTCGACGGACTCCAGGCCCGTCGCGCCGCCGAAGCGGGCATCGAGCAGATTCATCGGCGGACTCGCGAGAAAGCCCGCAACGAAGGTATCGACCGGGTTGCGGTAGACCTCCAGCGGAGGCCCGACCTGCACGATCTTGCCGTCGCGCATGATGCAGATCCGCTCGCCCATGGTCATCGCCTCGACCTGGTCGTGGGTGACGTGGACGATGGTCTTGCCCAGCATGCGGTGAAGCTTGATCAGCTCCGTGCGCATCGCGGCGCGCAGCTTGGCGTCCAGATTGGAGAGCGGCTCGTCGAACAGGAACGCCACGGGGTCGCGCACCAGCGCGCGGCCGAGCGCCACCCTCTGCTGCTGCCCGCCGCTCAGCTGCCGCGGGCGGCGCTTCAGCAGGTCGCCGATGCCGAGCATCTCCGCCGTCGTCGCGATGCGGCGGTCGATTTCCTCGCGTGAGAGCTTGCGCAGCTTGAGACCGAAGGAGAGGTTCCCCGCGACGCTCATGTGCGGGTAGAGCGCGTAGTTCTGGAAGACGACGGCGAGGTCGCGCTCGGCGGGATCGACCTCGTTGACCACGTCGCCGTCGATCGTGATTTCTCCTTCCGTGACTGTCTCCAGGCCGGCGATCATCCTGAGAGTCGTCGACTTGCCGCAGCCCGACGGCCCCAGCAGAACCATGAACTCGCCGTCCCGGACATCGAGATCGATGCTGTCGACGGCAGTGACATCCTGCCCATAGACCTTGGTGAGATTCCGCAGCCCGATCTCGGCCACCTCGCATCCCTCCTACGTCAGCGACCGCATGTAGCGATACAGAAACACCGTCAGCAGCACGACGATGATGAGCAGCCCCACCGCCATCGCCGACGCGCGCCCGATGTCGAGGCCGAAGAAGGCGGCGCGATAGATGAAGTAGCTGATGAGATCGGTCGCGGTGCCGGGGCCGCCCTTGGTCATGATGAAGACGATGTCGAAGGTCTTGATCGCGAAGATCATGCGCAGCAGCAGGGCGACGGCGATGACCGGTTGCATCAGCGGCAGGGTGATGAAGATGAAGCAGCGCAACGGCGAGGCACCATCCATGCGCGCCGCTTCGTAGGGCTCGCGCGGCAAGGCCGAGAGGCCGGCCAGCAGCAGGATCGCCATGAACGAGACCTGGTGCCAGATGTCGGTCAGCACCACGGTCCAGAACGCGATCGCGGGGTCGCCGAGCCAGCTCACCGGTCTGATGCCAACGAGGCCGATGGCGTAGTTGACGATGCCGAGCTCGGAATGGAGCAGCATGCGCCAGAGCAGCCCGACCACCACAGGGTTGATGAGCAGCGGAGCCAGCAGAATCAGGTAGTAGACGGTCTTGAAGCGGGTGGTGGCGTTGAGCGAGAGCGCCACGACAAAGCCGATAATGAATTCGATGACGACCGAGGCCAGGACAAACTTGACCGTGACCCAGAGCGAGCCCGGCAGGTACTCCTCCTCGGCTGCCTCCTGGTAGTTCTCCCCGCCGATGAAGGTGTCGTGGTTGGGCGTGAGCAGGGTGTAGTCGTAGAAGCTCGTGAAGATGGTGAAGAACAGCGGAAAGGTGACGACGACCACCAACACGGCGAGGCCCGGCGCAGTGAGCAGATACCCAAAGCGCCGGTCCCGCTGTGTCAGCGTCAACGTGCCACCCGCAACAGGTGACATGTGCGTGCGGATGCTCCGCTATTCGGCGATCTTGCCGTCCTTGACGAGGAGCGCGCGAAGCTCCTCCTGAGCGTCGGCCATGGCCTCGGCAACGGGCTTCTCACCGATCGCGGCCAGGTTCAGCTCGCGGCCCACTTCCTCCACGAACTCGGTCGTGTAGGTGAAGACCGGGAAGTCCTGCGTGCCGGCGAGGATCTCGCCGAGGATCGGGTAGTAGGGCCGCGCCGCCACGACATCGGGATCCGTGAAGATCGGCGCCTGCGTCGGAGCGCCGCCGAGCAGTGCGCGCCGCTTGGCGACATCGGCGGATTCGGCCCACTTGATGAAGGTCCACGCCGCTTCCACGTTGGGGCTCGAGTTGGGAATGGCCCAGCCCCAGCCGCCGTTCAGGCCGCCGCCCGGATTGGGCGCGATGCCGACCTTGCCGGCCACCTCGGAGGACTCGGGATCCTCGAAGCCGGCGTAGAGGATGTTGAAGGTGACGAAGCTGTAGGCCCGGCCCTGCGCCATGACGTTGAACGCCTCGTCGAAGCAGTAGGCTTCCGAGCCGGCCGGGCTGTAGTTCACCACGGCGTCGCGATAGAACTCCATGGCCCGGATGGCCTCGGGGCTGTCCAGCAGGGGATTCCAGTTCTCGTCGTGATAGCGGCCGCCCTGGGCATAGAGGTAGTTCGCCCACTGCATCGAGATGCAGTCGCCGCGCTGGCCCTGGATGACGGTCCCGTAGAAGTCGCGATCGCCGTCGCCGTCGTTGTCGCGCGTGAAGAACTGGACCTGCTTCCAGTACTCGTCCCAGGTCTCGGGCACGCGCAGTTCGATTCCGTACTGCTCCTTGAAGGCCGCCTGCTCCGCCGGATCGTCGATCAGGTCCTGCCGATAGATCACGGCCATGGAGTAGTTGTAGAACGGCAGCATGTAGAGGACGCCGTCGACGCGCCCGACCAGGTCCATGAGCTTGGGCACGTACACGTCGACATCGACGCCGTCTCGGGCGGCGAGATCGTCGAGCGGCATCAGCCAGCCGGCCTTGGTGAACTCGCCGACCCAGTAGAAGTCGACCACGATCAGGTCGTAGCTGCCCTGGGGCGAGATGAGCTGCGGCACCAGCTTCGAGTGCATGTCGATGTAGCTGATGGCCTCGATCTCGACATCGATACCCGATGCTTCCTCGAACTCCGGCAGCAGCTCCTGGATGTAGCGGGTGTCCGGCACCGTCTCCATAAGAATGCGAATGGTCTCCGCCTTCGCCACGCTCGCGAAGAGCATGGTTGCGGCGGCTACTGCGATGAACAGTCTCATGTCAGTCCTCCCTTGATGTGGAGCCAGGCTCCTCCGGTGGTTGCTCCGGGCCGGCGGCGCCGGAGCGCGGGTGCCGCGTCACTTCAGTGCACCCAGTGAAAGTCCCTTGATCAGGTATCGCCGCATGAACGGCAGCAGAACGAAGACCGGCAGAATTGCGCAGATCGTCGCCGCCGACAAAAGCGAGATGTCGACGCCGCGGTGAGTCTGGAAGGACGACAGCCCGACGGGCAACGTGTTGGTCTGCGGGCCGCTGAGGATCAGCGCGAACAGGAACTCGTTCCAGCTCAGGATGAAGGAGAGCAGGCCGGCGGCCAGAATCCCGGGCGCCGCCACGGGCAGCGTGATGCGCAGGAAGGTCTGCAGGCGCGTGGCCCCGTCGACCCGTGCCGCCTGTTCCAGCAGCGCGATGTTCCGGTCGAAGAACGCCACCAGCAGCCAGGCCAGGAAGGGCAGGCTGATGGTCAGGTGAGCGACGATCAGGCCGGGCAGGCTGTTGAGCAGTTGGGCCTTGAGGAACAGCGTGAACAGCGGCAGCACCAAGATGACCGGCGGCAGCATCTGGCTCGACAGCACGACCAGGCGAAGCGTCATGCCGCCGGTGTTGTAACGGGCGAAGGCATAGGCGATGGCGGCGGCGAGCGGCAGGGCGACGGCGGTCGCGCCGATGGCCACGGTCACGCTGTTGATGAAGTAGTTGAAGAAGGGGAAGCCGGTGAAGATCTCGACGAAGTTGCCGATGCTCGCCTGCCCCCATTCCGGCGGAATCTTGTACGCCGTGCTCTTGTCGGTAAGCGCCACGCGGAGCAGCCACAGCAGCGGCAGTAGGATGGCGAGGCTGAACCCGATGAGGACGGCATGCGGCAGGAGCCGGGCGGCGATACGCCTGATGCGCCGCACCGGCGCGCGGTGACGAGGCGTCAACGGCCTCGCCCTTTCGCGGCCTCTTTGCGCGCTCTGTCCTGCGCTCCCCTCATCCTCCCTTACGACCATCGCCCCGCTCGCGGGCTTGAATTCCTTGGACGGGGCGAGCCCGCACCGGACCTGCCAGTTAACCCGTATTTCCCGCCAATGTCATGGTTTGCACGGTGCCAGAAGCGCCGTCCCCGCATTTCTCACCATGGTCGCGGCCGCGCGAGACACGGCCGTATCGGAGCCGGCGGGCCACGCCCTTTCGTCTATAATCCCCGTCACATGGCGCCGATTGACCCACTGACAGGAGCGGGGCGATGCACTGCACATGAAGTGGGATGATCTGCATGGCGGGTCGGAGCGTGGATCATCGCCCCCGCCGAACAGGGTCGTCCTGATAGAACGGACGACGCTCCTAGACCGTATTCAGGACAACCTCGGGCGGCGTCTCACGCTGATCGATGCGCCGGCCGGATATGGCAAGACCACCCTTCTGAATCAGCTACGAACCAGGCTGGGCAGCGCCGGAATTGCCTCGATCTGGGTCCAGGTCGAACGCCGCCATTGCGATCCGACCGCGCTGATCGCACTCCTGGAACAGGCGGCGCAGACTGGCCTCGGCATTCAAACTGCGGTCTCGGGCGAACTGGAGCCGCTGGTTCGCCTGTCCATGTTGACGGCGAAGCTGAGCGATGCCGCCGTCGACGCATGCCTGATCGTGGACGATGCGCACTTCGCCCGTACAAGCGCATGCCTCGAGCTTTTCGAACATCTCATCCACAACAGCCCGCAAACCTTGCACATCGTCATTGCGACCAGAGAGCGGTCGGTCATCCCGGTGTCAGGACTGAGATTGCAGGGCGAGGTCCACGAAATCACGGTCGGGGACCTTTGTTTCGATGAAGGGCACCTCGCGGAACTGTTCGATCAACCGCTGGATGAGCAGGTTTCCAGACAATTGATCGAGCGGACCGAGGGGTGGCCTGTCGCGGTTCAGCTGACGCAACTGACCCACGATGAGAGCGTGCCCCTGGCGCGCCACGTCGGTAACCTGTCCGGCTCGCAGGCCGAGGTTGCCGAATACCTGAATGAACGCGTGTTCAATCAGCTTTCGGAAGACCTGCGGCAATTTCTACTGGAAACTGCGCATCTGGAGCTACTGAACGGCGATCTGGCCGATGCCGTTCGCGACCGCAGCGACGGATGGCAGAACTTGTGCGCCATTGCGGCCTCCGGCGTGCTCATAGTCGAGCTTGACGCCCCTGAAGACGGCTGGTTCAAGCTTCACCACCTGTTTCAGGAGTTCTTGCGGCAGCAGCAAATCTATCTCGGCAGCGAGCGTGTCGCGTTATTGAACTTGCGCGCCGCCGATTGGTACTACTCTGCCAGCGATCTCATGTCCGCTATAGACCACGCCAAGGCGGCAAACGACTATTCCCGAGCAGTAGGGTATATCGAAAACGCAGGCGGTGCGCGTGTCGGAATCAAGCAGGGCGTCGGTTATCTTCAGTCTCTCCTTGACCAAATACCGACTTCGCTGATTCAGGCCAGCCCGCACGTCAAGTTGTGTTCGGCTTATGTCCTTGCCAAGAACGGGAGGCTGGTCGAGGCCAACAGGCTCTTCGACGAAGTCGTCGCCGAAAGCGTTTCCGACGATGGCGATCTGGCCGATCAGATCGCCATGCTCGGTGCGATGTTGCGAATTTACGATGATCGAACGCTCTCGGATGACTACATCGCCCGATTAAAGAGCTTGACGGAATCGACTCCGGAATCCGAGCCGCTCGTTTGCGGCGTCCTGCATAACCTTCTTTGCGTCGCGCTGACGCAAGCAGGCGATCTGGCGAATGCCAGGCTGTCTGGCGAAAGATCCATGGCGTATTATCGGGATATCGATGCCAAGTATCTCCAATTCTTCATTCATATCAACTTGAGCATCGTCGATCTCGAAGAGGGTTTCCTCTCCGAAGCGGCCGAAAGGAGAACGGTCGCGCGCGAACTGGTTGCGCGTCATTTCCCGGCCGACAAGGGATTGGCGGGCATCGCGTCCGTCCTTCTCTCGGAAGTCCACCTCGAACGGGGCGATCCGGTGGGCGCCGGCCGAACTATCTTCGAAGGGCTTCAGGATATCGAGGTCAGGGAAGGTTGGAGCGAGCTGTATCTTCCCGGTTACTCGGTAGCCATGGACTTGGCGTTTGCCAACGGCGGTCTCGAGGCCGCTGCCGAGGTACTCGATCAGGCCGAGCGGATGATCAGGCGGCGGAACATGAGCCGGCTTCAACGTCTCATCTGTTACAAGCGGCTGGACTTGTTCGTGCGTGCCGACAGGGCGGATTTGGCCGAACTAACTCTGCACGATATCGAACGCCTGACACATACGGATGTGAAGGATGACAGACCGTGTTGGCGTGGCTGCTACATGGCGGCGTTTTCCCTGGCTCGGTACCACATTCGATTTGGCGACACCGCCCATGCATTGGACTTGCTGGACGATGCAGTTCCGAAAGCAAGAAAGGAGAATGCGGTTCGCTTCCTGATAAAGGGGCTGATCCTGCAGTCCATGGCGCTGCATGTATCCGGTGACAGTCGCTCGGCCGCCGAACCGTTCAAGCGTGCCGTCTCGCTTGGCAGCTCGCGCGGATTCTACGGATGCTTTGCCGAAGAAGGTAGACCCCTTGCGGCATCGGTGCATGAGATTGTGAGAACGACCGGGATCGGCGATATGGCCGAGTCCGAGGTCGAATTCGTTGCCCGGCTCCTGTCCGGAATAGGCTCGGGGGACAATGGACAGTCGCCGCAGATACTCAGCCTGCGTGAGCAAGAAGTCATGGGACAACTGGCGCAGGGGTATTCCAACAAACTCATCGCCCGTCACCTCGATCTGTCGGAGCCGACGGTGAAATTTCACCTCAAGAACATCTACGCAAAGCTCGGCGTGAACAAGCGCGGCCTTGCCGTCTCAGTCGCGCGGCGTTACGGGCTGGACAAACCGCACTGAACGTTGTTCCGGGTGCGGCTTCTCGGCCGGTCAATACTCCTATCGGCTTGGCCGCGATCACCTATCCGAAAGAGTCGCGGACCTGTCCATTTGGAGGGCGGCACGAATTCAAGTGCCGTGGTTAGCTGCGGTCAGTGAGTGTTGTCGGCTGAACAGAGACCGAGCGCGGGAAAGCACTGGCGATGGAGTTATCCAAGCCGTGGCGGCCGTCCTGGACGAAGCGGAGCGCGGGCCGCCGTCGGCGCGGCGCCAAGGCTGCCGCGCAGGCCTCGGAGCTTCGCGCCTCTCGGGCGCGGCGTCTACTCCGCCGCGTCGCGGGCGAGGCTCGTCATCGGCGGAATCTCGTAGCCGACCACGGGCTTCGCCGGCGGGCGCTCGTAGGTGATCTTGCTGTGGCTGAGCCCGGCGTCCACCAGGCTCGCGGCGAGCTTCACCGCCCACGGCACTGGGTCGATCACCGGCACGTCGTAGCCCCTGGCGAGCAGGCCGCGGCGCACGGCCTCGGCGCAGCCCAGCATGCCGGTGCAGCCGAAGATGATCGCGTCGGCGCCGTCCTCCTCCACCGCCTTCACCGCCTCTTCGGCCAGCGCCGCCTTGGTGCGGTCGAGGTCCTGCTCCAGCTCCAGCACCGGGATCGAGACGGAGCGGACCGAGGCGAGCTTCTCGCGGACGCCATAGATCTGCGCCTGATGCTCGAACTGCGGGCGCAGCCGCTTGAGCACCGTGACCACGCTGAAGGTGTGCCCCAGCATCGAGGCCACGTGCATCGCCGCCTCGCACGGCCCGATCACGGGGATCGAGACGCACTCGCGGCCGGGCAGCATGCCGGGATCGCCCATGCAGTCGATCACCACCGCGTCGCAGCCCTCGCGCTCGGCCTCGATGATCTTCGCGATGGTGCCGGGGACGGCGAGCGCCTCGTCGTATTCGCACTCGATCGAGGCCGGGCCGGTCTCGATCTCGATGTGGCTGATCGTCAGATCGGGCCGCATGAGCGCGTCGAACTCGGACTTGTCCCGAAACCCCCAGGTCGTGATCGGTGTCACCACTCTCACATCGATTGCCATGGCCGGTGCCCTTCCCTTGGAACGCCGCTCGGCAGGCGGCGGCGCTTGGCCGCGAGTCTACGTGTCCCCCGCGGTTCGTTCAATCGGATGCGGAGGGAGGATGTTTCCCGGTGCGATCATGTAGCGCTCCGACTAGGATGCGCCGGCCCGGCCAGGAGGAGACAGGCATGAGAATTGGCGTGGACGTCGGCGGCACGAACACCGACGCGGTGCTGATGGACGGCGCCACGGTCAAGGCCTCCATCAAGGCGCCGACCACCGCCGACGTGGGCGCGGGCGTGGTGGCCGCCATCGAGGGCGTGCTCGCCCGCTCCGGGGTCGCGCCGGAGACCGTCACCGGGGTGATGATCGGTACCACCCAGTTCACCAACGCCATCGTCGAGCGCCGGCGCCTGGTGCCGGTGGCCATCGTGCGCCTCGCGCTGCCGGCCACCGAGAGCCTCAACCCCCTGATCGACTGGCCGCGCGACCTGGTGGATACCATCGGGCGCAACGTCTACATGGCCAAGGGCGGCTACGAGGTGGACGGGCGCGAAATCTCGCCGCTGGACGAGGCCGAGATCGCCAACATCGCCCGCGACATCGCCGCGAAGGGGCTCGAGTCCGTGGCGGTCTCCTCGGTCTTCGCGCCGCTCAACAGCGCGCAGGAAGACCGCGCCGCCGAGATCATCCGCGCTGAGCACCCGCAGGCCCAGATTACGCTCTCCAACGAGATCGGCCGGGTCGGTCTGATCGAGCGCGAGAACGCGGCGGTGATGAACGCGGCCCTGGTCTCGCTCTCGGCCAAGGTGGTGGGCGCGTTCGGCGACTCGTTGAAGGAACTCAAGATCGACGCGCCCTTCTTCATCAGCCAGAACGACGGCACGTTGATGAGCGCGGCCTACGTCGAGCGCTACCCGGTGCTGACCTTCGCCTCGGGCCCCACCAACAGCATGCGGGGCGCGGCCTTCCTCTCCGACCAGGAGAACGCGGTCGTGGTCGACATCGGCGGCACCACCACCGATGTCGGCGTGCTGGCCCGAGGCTTCCCGCGGGAATCGGCGGTCGCGGTCGATGTCGGCGGGGTGCGGACCAACTTCCGCATGCCGGACGTGCTGGCGATCGGGCTCGGCGGCGGCAGCCTGGTGCGGGGCGACGATGCGGTCACCGTTGGCCCGGATTCCGTAGGCTTCGAGCTGACCGAGAAGGCGCTGGTCTTCGGCGGCGACACGCTGACCGCCACCGATGTCGCCGTCGCCGCGGGCCTCGCGGATATCGGCGACCGCGAGGCCGTCGCGGGGCTCGAAGCGGGCGCGGTGAAGCGTGGGCTGGATACCATCCACACCATGGTGGAGGACGCGATCGACCGCATGAAGACCAGCGCAGAACCTGTGCCCGCGATCCTGGTGGGCGGCGGCAGCATCCTGATTGAGCGCGATCTGGCGGGCGTCTCGACCCTGAGCGTGCCCGAGCATTCGGCGGTCGCGAACGCCATCGGCGCCGCCATCGCTCAGGTGGGCGGCGAGGTGGACCGCGTCTTCTCCTACGAGCAGGAGGGGCGCGAGAACGCGATTCAGCAGGCCAAGGACGAGGCGCAAGCCAAGGCGGTGGACGCAGGCGCCGATCCCGCCAGCATCGAGATCATCGAGGTCGAGGAGATACCCCTCGCCTACCTGCCGGGCGCCGCCTGCCGGGTCCGGGTCAAGGCGGTGGGCGATCTCGCCGAAGGCTGAGCGGCAGCCAAGCAGGAGCGATAGCGAACAATGCCAACGATGAAGATGCACCTCGACCTGCTGCCGGATTTTCTGCGCGGCACGGCCTTTCTCGGCACCGGCGGCGGCGGCGACCCCTATGTCGGCGGCCTGATCCTGCGCCAGAAGCTGGAGGAAGGCGCCGACATCACCATCATGGACCCGATGGAACTCGACGACGACGACTTCGTCGTCTCGGTGGCCAACATGGGCGCGCCGACCGTGATGGTCGAGAAGATCCCGAGCGCGCATGCCATGGTGGCGTGCCTGCGCTCGATCGAGCGCGAGAAGGGCCGCAAGGCCACCGCGCTCATCTCTGCCGAGGCCGGCGGCATCAACGGCACGCTCCCCATGGTGATCGGCGCCATGACCGGGCTGCCGGTGGTGGACGGCGACGGCATGGGCCGCGCCTTCCCCGAGCTGCAGATGTGCACCTTCGGCGTCTACGGCGTGCCGGCGTCTCCCATCGTGCTTCGCGACGAACACGGCAACGAAGTCATCGTCCGCGCGCGCAGCAACCTCGAATCCGAGTGGTTCGCACGCGTGGTGTGCACCCGCATGGGCACCAAGTCGGAGATCGCGCTCTACAGCATGTCGGGCAAGGAGGCGAAGGAGACCGGCGTGCTCTACACCACCACGCTCGCCATGGAGATCGGCCGCTCGATCCGCGAGGCGCGCGAGACCCAGAGCGACCCCTTCGCCGGGCTCCAGCAGTATTTTCGAACCTCCCGCGACCGGCGCTTCTGCACGGTGCTGTTCGAGGGCAAGGTGGTTGACCTGTTGCGCGAGACCACGCGCGGCTGGGCCATCGGGCGGGTGATCTTCGAGGGGATCGGCGAGAGCGTGGGTGAGCAACTGGAGGTGCGCTTCCAGAACGAGTTTCTGGTGGCGCAGCAGGGCGCGCGCACGCTCGCCATGGTGCCGGACCTGATCTGCATTCTCGATCAGGAAAACGCCGAGCCGATCACCACCGAGGGGCTCAAGTACGGCCAGCGGGTGCGCGTGGTGGGCGTGAGCGTGCCGCCGGTGATGCGCACGCCCGAGGCGCTCGACGTGTTCGGCCCCAAATACTTCGGGATCGCCGACGTCTACACGCCAATCGAAGAGCTGGTCTGACCTCCTGACCGGGGTTCAGTCGATCAGCAGCTCGCCGCTCGCCACGGTCCAGCCGATCATGGCCTCGGCCCCGTCGGCGAGGTGGGGTTGATCCGGCCGGTTGGGCACCTCGGCCACGATCTCCTGGCCTTCGAGCTGCATCCGGTAGCGGATGATCGCGCCCTGGTAGCTGCGATCGACCACGGTCGCGGTGAGCCGGGTGCCGTCGACGGCCTCGGCGGCGGGGCCGATGAGCACGCGCTCCGGCCGCACCACGAAGCCGACCGACTGGCCCGCCGCGATCCCGTCGCGCCGGGGCACGGCGAACTCGACCCGGCCCACGGCGATGCGGCACTCGCTTCCGTCCACCGCCGCGACGCGTGCTTCGAGGATGTTGGATTCGCCGATGAAGTCGGTGACGAAGCGGTCGGCCGGATGCTCGTAGATCGTATCGGGCGCGCCGATCTGCACCACCTTGGCCCGGTTCATCACGGCGATGCGGTCGGACATGGTGAGCGCCTCCCCCTGATAGTGGGTGACTTAGACGGTGGTGATGGCGAGCGAATGCTGCAGCCCCTTGATCCAGTACTTCATTTCCTCCCTGAGCTTCTTGTCGAGCGCGCTGAGCGGCTCGTCGAGGAGGAGGATCTTGGGCTCGGTGATGAGCACGCGGGCGAGCGCCACGCGCTGCTGCTCGCCGCCGGAAAGCTCGCGCTGATAGCGCCGCTCGTAGCCGTCGAGATTGACCTGCTCGAGCGCCTTGCCGACGCGGCCGCGAATCTCCCGCTTCGGCACCTTCCGCATCTTCAGGCCGAAGGCAATGTTGTCGAACACCGTCATGTGCGGAAAGATTGCGTAGTTCTGGAAGACGATCCCGATGCCCCGCTTCTCCGGCGGGAGCAGGGTCATGTCCTCCCCGCCGATGAAGACCTGGCCCTCGTTGGGGCGGACGAAACCCGCGATCATGCGGAGCGTCGTCGTCTTGCCGCAGCCGGACGGGCCGAGGAGGGAGAAGAACTCCCCCTCCTCGACCCGGAGCGAGACGTCGTCGACCGCAAGGGTCTCGCCGAAGCGTTTGGTCAGACCCGTAAGCTCGACGTCCGACACGCGCTGCTCCGTTCAGCCGACCGGCAAGAGGCGCTAGCCGCCGAAGATCTCGTTGGTGGTCTCGACGATGTCGTCCTCGTTGTCGAGATACCAGTTCCAATCCGGGATCCAGAGCCCTTCCATGGCGCCGGCCGTGTTGGCCACGCCCTTGCTGGCGAGGTTTTCCGACACCGCCGCCTTGCCGTTGGTCGGGCGCAGATAAAATATCGAGCCGGCCTTCGCCTGATAGCCAGGGTCGAGCGCTTCGTTCATCAGCGCATAGCCGAGCTTCTTCTGCATCGGCTCGGCGTAGCGGCTGATGGTCTTGGTCTGGGTCAGGATCGGCTTGGAGTCCCAGATGACGGGGGCGACGGAGATGCCCTTGTCCATCTGCAGGTAGACCTCGCCTTCCCACTGCACGCCGAGGTGCACCTCGCCGCGCTCCACCAGGGTCTGCATGTTGCCGGTGAAGTCGCTGATCTTCATCGGCATGGCCCGCTCCATGGCGTCGAAGCCGGCATCAAGGTCTTCCGGCCCCTCACCCCAGGCTGCGCTGGCGGCGATGAAGAAGACCATCTGCAGGGTGTTGGACGTGATGTAGGTGGCGCGGTTGCCGGCGAAGCGATCCTCCCAGAACGACTTGAAGTCCGTGGGCGCGGGATCGACCAGGTCGGTCCGGTACACGTAGGCGTACTGGCCGAAGGCCCAGGTCACGCCGATGCCGTTGCCGAAGGCGAAGTCCCAGCAGTCGTTCGCGTTGGGCACATTGGCCTTGATGTCGTCGATCGGCAGGAAGTAATCGCCTGCGCGCGCGGTCTTCATCATCTCGGGCAGGTTCCAGTTGCACATGTCGAAGGCCGGGTCTTCCGGCCCGCCTGCGACGTATTTCGGGAACCAGGGCCACGAGGAATCGTAGGCGATGGTGCAGTTGTAGGTCTTCTCGAACTCGTTCAGCTGGGCGCCGCGGACGAACTCCTCCCAGAAGCCGCCCCACTCGCCGAGGTTGAAGGTGGCACCGCCCGCGTCGAAGGGCTCGCCATCCCAGTGCACGTCCTGCGACCAGGAATGGTTGATGTTGAAGAGCCCGAACTTGGTCGAGGCGGCTACCGCGCCGCCTGCCGCGAGCCCCTTGAGGACGTTGCGGCGCGACGGCTTGAAAGTGCGCTTGGCGGTCATCGTTCATTCTCCTTTGATCGATTGCATCGTCGGTTACGAGAACTTGATTCCGGCGAAGCGCCGGATGTTGATGAGTCGCGAAGTGAGCAGCATCGAGACCACGACCAGCGCAATCGCGAAGATGCCCGCCGCCGCCGCCGTCGGCTCGAACGTGTATCGCAGCGAAATATAGAGGGCGATGGGCAGCGGCGTATAGTTCGGCGTGCTGAGGAAGAGCGACACGTCGAACTGCCCGAAGGACACGATGAAAGCGAAGATCGCGCCGGCGGCGACGCCCGGCCCGATGATCGGCAGCGTCACCTTGCGGAATGCCGTCCAGGGACCGGCGCCGAGGCTGCGGGCGGCCTCCTCCAGCGCGATGTCGAAGTTGAAGAGCGCGGCGGAGACCGTGCCGATCACGTAGGGCGCCGTCACCAGCACGTGGCCGATGATGAGCCCCGGCAGCGTGCGCGAGAGCCCGATGCCGCTGGAGACGTAGAAGACGTAGAGCGCGAGCCCCAGCACGATCCCCGGCAGGATCAGCGGCGAGAGGAAGTAGGCCCTGAGCAGGTTGCGGCCGGGGAAGGTCATGCGCGTGAGGAAGATCGCTGCCATGGTGCCGAGCGTGGTCGAGATCACCATGACCACCACGGCGAGCCAGAGGCTGAACACGTAGGCGTCGAGAAATTCGCTCGCCTCGAAGAAAGCGAAGATCCAGCGGAGCGAGAGCCCTTCCGGCGGCCAGGTCAGATGGTCGCCCGAGTTGAGGCCGGCCAGCACCACGATAACCACCGGAAGCAGCAACACGACGAAGGCGATCCACGCGCCGATCTGCAGCGGCAGCGCGACCGCCGGCTCCTCGCGCGGCCCGTTGCGCCGGCCGAAGGGCCTCCAGCGGCCGTTGCGCGGCTCGGGCGCCGTATCCGTCACCATCTCCGCCATCTCAGGCCCGCCCGCCTGCGGTGCGCGCCGCGAAGCGCTGATAGACATAGACCGCGATTATGCTGGTCACGAAGAGCACGACCGCGATGGTCGCGCCGAACTGCCACTTACCCATCTCGGCGATCTGCTGATAGATGTGGAGCGGCATCACGATCACCTTCCAGCCGCCCATCAGCGCCGGCACCACGTAGGACGAGATCGAGATCGCGAAGACCAGCAGCGTGCCGGCAAGGATGCCCGGCATGCTGAGCGGGAAGGTGATGCGCCAGAAGGTGGTCCAGCGGTTGGCACCGAGGCTTCGTGCCGCCTCCTCCAGCGACGGGTGGATGCTTCGGATGATGCCGATCAGCGAGAGCACCATGAAGGGCAGGGTGAACTGCACCAGCCCCACCACCGCGCCGAAGAAATTGTACATCAGCGGCAGCGGCTCGCGGATGACGCCGATATCGCGCAGGACGCCGTTGATGATTCCGTTGTCGCCCATCAGCACCATCAGGCCGAAGAGGCGGATCACCATGTCGAGCTGCATCGCGCTCAGCACGAGGATCATATAGAAGGTGTTGCGCCCCGGATGCCTGGTCTTGGCGACGAAGTAGGCGAGCGGATAGCCAAGAGCCAGCGTGCAGACCGAGACGATCGCCGCGAGCCCGATCGACCGGATCGCCGCCTCGTAGTAGAGCGAGCGGTTGAAGAAGCGGATGTAGTTCTTGAGCGTGAAGTCCCACTGGATATCGACCACGCCCGCGATCGACTTGTCGAAGGAGATCAGGAAGAGCGAGGCGGTCGGGATGACGAAGAAGATCAGGAAGAAGACGAAGGCCGGCAGGACCAGCCAGTAGAACTTGGAATCGGCCATGATGCGCCGAAGGTCGGGCAGCTGCGGCGTGCGTCCCGGCTCGGCGGCAGCGAGTGCCATGTCTCCGTCCGTTCCCTAGATCCTCAAGGCGTCGATGTTGCCCTAACGCCCGGCCTGCGCCAACCCGGCGCGCGACAACACACGTCGACCCTCCTCGAACACGGCATCCGCCTTCGTTCCGCCAACGTCAACGCCGATTGGCCTCGTGCCATGGAGCGCAGGAAACTGGATGCTCGACTGTAGGCGGAGGGGCAGTCGCGCGTCAGTCGGTGAAATGGATAGGTTCGCGACTCGTTCGGATAGGTGTTCGTGTCCGACCGAGACCCCGGGCGGCGGCGGCGGAGCGAGGGGGCCGCCTTCCTTGTCCAGGGCCGCGCGGAAGCCAAACAAACGACGAACACCGTCACCCATGTAGCCGGCCCACGGAGTTACCCATGCTTCCGGTTGCACAGCGCGGAGATTCTGGCTTTATTCTGAACAGGTTATCCCAGCAGATGGATGGCCATCGGTCCAGGCCCTACGTGCAATCGAGGAAGCGTGTACAAAGCGTCAGTCGTGTGCTGCCGTCAGCGCGGGATTGGGGGCGCGCCGCCGCTCCCATCGCCCCGCGATCCGAGCCCTGAATGAGCGAACCCTCCGACAGCTACACCCGGCACGCGGCTCACTTCGAACGGGTCTACGACCTCGACGATCCGAGCCCATATTTCGCGACGCTGAGGCGGGCCGATTACCGCATGCCGATGGCGTTGGTGGGCGCGCTGAAAGCGATCCACGGGCCCTTGTGCGCGGCGCGCGGGGCGGAAGAGACCCTGAGGGTGCTGGACTTCGCCTGCGGCTACGGCGCCATCGGCGCGGTGTTGCGTCACGACGTCTCCATGGCGGCGCTCTATGACCACTACGCCGCGAGGCAGTGGCAGCCGGCCGACGCGCGGCGCTACTGGGCCGACGACATCGCCTTCTTCTCCGCCCGTCGCGTCGAGACGGCGGCTTTCGACATCGGCGGCGTCGACATTGCCGGGAACGCGCTCGCCTACGCCGCGGCGCTCGGCTTCGTCGACCGGGCCTTTCCCGAGAACCTCGTGGACGACGCGCCCAGCGGCGAGCTGGCGCGCTTCCTTCAAGGCGTGCACCTGGTGGTGGAGAGCGGCGCCCTCGGCGTGCTGTTGCCGGATGCGTTCGCGCGCGTGCTCGATTGTGCCGGCAGCGAGCGGCCGCCCTGGTTTCTCTACAGCCCGCGTCCCGACGTGAACTGGACCGCGCTGCACGCGCTGTGGGCCGAGTGGGGCTACCGCACCGAGAGCTTCCTTCCCGCGCCGGTCCGTTACCGCAAGCCGCTGGAGGCGCAGGAGGGCGCGGACATGCTTCGTCGTGCGCGCGGGTTCGGCAAGCCCGACGAGGCGATCATGCAGGGCGGCTACTTCCTGGTCGACATGACGCTCGCGCGGCCCGAGGCCGATACCGACAACCCGCCGATCGCCCAGTTGCGGGGCCGTATGGTGGAAGAGAGCTCGGGGTAGCGCTCACCGCCCCCCGCCGGCAGCGGCGAGCTGGCGGGTGACGAGCTGGCTGTAGAGCCCGGCGCGCGCCACCAAGTCCTCGTGCGTGCCGGTCTCGGCGATGCGGCCGTCGTCGAGCACCACGATGGTGTCGGCATCGCGCACGGTGGAGAGCCGATGAGCGATCACCACCGTGGTGCGCTCGGCCATCAGCTCCGAGAGCGCGCGGCGCAGCATCGCCTCGTTCACCGCATCCAGGTGCGAGGTCGCCTCGTCCAGGATCAGGATCGGCGCGTTCTTGAGGACGGCGCGGGCGACCGCGACGCGCTGGCGCTGCCCGCCCGAGAGCTGCGTGCCCCGCTCGCCGACGCGGGTCTCCAGCCCCTCCGGCAGCGCGGCGACGAAGTCCTCCAGCGCCGCGCGGCGCACCGCCTCGGCAAGCGCGGCCTCCGAGGCGTCGGGCCGGGCGATCAGGATGTTGGCGCGGAGCGTGTCGTTGAAGAGGTAGGTGTCCTGCGCCACCAGCGCGATGCGGGCGCGGAGCGCATCGAGCGTCCAGTCCCGCACGTCCTCGCCGTCCAGTCGCACCGTGCCCTCCGCCGGGTCCCAGAAGCGCATGAAGAGGTGGGCGATGGTGGTCTTGCCTGCGCCGGAGGGGCCCACCAGCGCCAGGGTCTCGCCGGGGCGGACGGTGAGCGTGACGCCCTCGAGTGCGGGCCGCTGCGTGCCCACGTAGGTGAAGCTGACGCCTGCCATCTCCAGCGCCGGCGCGCCGGGTGAGGGGCTGGCGCCGGGCCCGTCCGCCACCGCGACCCGTGCGCTGTGCACGGCATGCAGCCGCCGCGTCGCGCCCAGCGTGTCCGCAAGCTGGCGGCCGATGTGGGCGATCTCGGAGACCGGCAGGAAGGTCGCCATAGCGAGGATCGCGAGCAGCGGCAGCATCGCCGCTTCCAGCCAGCCGGCGGCGATCCAGGCGGTGCCGGCCATCACCACGGCGAGGCCGCCGAGGCCGGTCGCGGTCTCGATCAGCGCCATCTGGACCGTGAGGTCGCGGTAGTAGAGCATGCGCACGCGGTGGTGGTCGCGCACGAAGCCGAGGAAGACCGCGCGCCGCGCCGCCTGCTGGCCGAAGGCGAGCAGCTCCGTCAGCCCCTGGATCGTGTCCACCGCATGGGCGTTGAGCAGGCCCAGCATCTCGCGCGCCCGCCCGCCCAGCCGGTCCAGCCGCTTGCGCAGCAGGAAGGGGCTGAGCCCCACCAGAAGGATGAACGGCGCGAGCGCCGCTGCCGTCGGCCAGCCGTAGATCAGCAGCGTCGCCATCACCGCCGCCGGCACCAGGATCGCGACCAGCGCCGGCGCAATCGTGTGGGCGAAGAAGTACTCCACCAGCTCCACGTCCTGCGTCGCCATGCCGACGATGTCGCCGGTGCGCCGGCGCAGCAGGTAGGCGGGCGCGAGCCGGTCCAGCTTGTCGTAGAGCGCGATCCGCATCTCGGTGAGCAGCCGGAAGGCCATGTCGTGGGCGACCCAGGATTCGAGCCAGTGCAGCAGGCCCGCCAGCGGGGCTGTGGCGTAGAGCGCGATCAGCAGCCCGCCCACCGGTGTGCCCAGCTTGAGCCCGGCCACCACCAGCGCGCTCAGCACGCCGATGCCGATGAAGGCCACCACGCGGGCGACGCCGAGCCCGAAGGCGAGGTTCACCCGGCTGCGGAAGGGCCGCACCAGGCCGAGCAGCCGCATCCAGGCGCTCCACCAGCCGAGGCCCTCGGCTCGCAGCACCTCGTCGTCCGGCTCGATGGTTGCGGCGGCGGCGAGGCGGCGGTCCTCGGTGGTGGGCTCGACCGCGGGCTCGGCGCCCGGCGCTGCGGACCGGGGCGCCTCCAGCCCCTCCCGCACCTGGTCCGCCATCAGGCGGTGGTAGACGCCCTGCTTGGCCATCAGCTCGGCGTGGCGCCCGCTCTCCACCACGCGGCCATCGTCCAGCACGAGGATGCGGTCGGCGTCGATCACGCTGGAAAGCCGGTGCGCCATGATGAGCACCGTCCGCCCGCCCATGAGGCGCCCGAGCGCGTCCTGAATCACCGCCTCGTTCTCGGCATCGACCGAGGAAAGCGCCTCGTCCAGCAGCAGGATCGGCGCATCGCGCAGCAGCGCGCGGGCGATGGCGATGCGCTGTCGCTGCCCGCCCGAGAGGCGGATGCCGCGCTCGCCGATCACCGTGTCGTAGCCCTGCGGCAGGCGGGCCATGAAACCGTGCGCATTGGCCGCCTCGGCTGCCGCCTCGATCTCGGCATCGCTCGCGTCAGGCTTGCCGAAGCGGATGTTCTCAGCCGCGGTGCCGTGGAAGAGGTAGGTGTCCTGGTTCACGACGCCGAAGCGCGCGCGCAGGGCCGCGCGATCCAGCGAGCGCAGGTCCTCGCCGCCGAGCAGGATGCGGCCCTCCTGCGGGTCGTCGAAGCGCATGAGCAGGCGCAGGATCGTGGACTTGCCAGCGCCGCTCGCGCCGACGATGCCGACCCGCTCGCCCGCGCCGACGGTGAATGAAAGCCCGGCGTGGGCCGCGCGCCGGCCGCCCGGATAGGCGAAGTGCACGTCCTCGAAGGCGAGGGTTGGCGCGAGCGGGGCGGCGTCCGCGGCGCCGTCGGCGTCCTCGATGGCGGGCCTGGTGTCGAGCAAACGGAACAGGCTCTCCGCCGCCGACTGCCCGTGCATGCCCGTGTGCAGCAGCGCGCGCAGGTCGCGCATGGGCCGGAAGACCTCGACCCCCATCATCAGCACGATCAGCAGCACCTCGATGCCGATGGTGCCGTCGGCGACACGGGCAGCGCCGACCCCCAGCGCTGCCGCCGCGCCGACGGCGATGCCGGCGTCGGTGATGCCGCGCGAGGCCGAGTTGCTGGCCAGCACCCACATGGTGCTGCGGAAGAGCTCGTGGGCCTTCCCGGCGAGGAAGCGCCCGCGCGCTGTGCTCTGGCCGAAGGCCTTGAGCGTCGCCAGCCCCTGCACGGAATCGAGCAGCTCGGCGCCGTAGGCCGCATAGGCCGACTGCCGCGCCTTCGCCGCCCTCATGTCCCAATGGTGGAAGGCCACGGGTGCGACCAGGGTGAGCAGGGCGAAGCCGAGGAGGACCCCGGCGAGCGGCAGGTCGAGGAAGGCGGCGAAGGCGAAGATGCCGAAGGGCGTGACCGCGGCGACGAAGAGCTGCGGCAGGTACTGGCCGAAATAGGTCTCCAGCTGCTCGACGCCGTCGATCACGCTGAGCAGCACTTCGCCCGAGCGTTGCCCGCCGAACTGGCTAGGGCCGAGGGCCGCGATCTGGTCGAAGAGCCGCGCCCGGATCTGGTGCTGCACCAGGGCGGCGGTGTGGTGCGCCGCCATGGTCCGCCAGTACTCCAGCACGCCGCGCGCCAGCATGGCGGCGGCCACGGCGACGACGGGCAGGATCAGGTCGCCGAAGCTCTCGCCTTGAAAGACCCGCCCCAGCAGCCAGCCGAGCAAAGCCAGCCGCGCGATCCCGACCGCCGCCGAGAGCAGGCCGAGCACGACCGCGCCCGCGATGCGCAGGCGCAAGCCCTTGGTGAACTGCCACAACCTGGGGTCGAAATACATGCGCGCCGTCCGTCGATCCCGCCCTCATCGACCACAAAGGCCAGCCCATGTCCAATGCGCAAGCCATGCCGAGCCGTTCACCTCACCCTCACGCGGAAGTGGGATGCATGTGATCCGGGCATTGGCATAAGATGCGCGCGGCCCTGCGCTAGGGAGGAAGGCCATGGTGGCGCGGCTTGTCGACCGGACAGTGAGCATCGGGGACGGCATCGACCTTCACTATGTCGAGGCCGGCGAGGGCAGGCCGCTCGTCATCATCCCCTCGTGGTCGCTCACCGGCGCGGCCTACCGGCACCAGCTTCAGGCGCTCTCGGGGACGCGGCGCGTGATGGCCTTCGACATGCGCGGCCACGGCGATTCGACCACGCCGGCGGGCGGCTACCGCGTGAGCCGGCTCGCGGCCGACCTGCGTGCGGTGATCGAGCGGCTGGAGCTCGACGAGGTCGATCTCATGGGCCACTCCATCGGCTCGTCGATCATCTGGAGCTACATCGACCTCTTCGGCGAGGACCGCCTGGGGCGCCTCGTCTTCGTGGACCAGGCGCCGTCGGTGACCGCGAAGGCCGACTGGTCGGCGGAAGAGTGCGTGACCTACGGCTGCCTGCTGCCGGACCTCAACGCGCTCGCGGAGTTCTACCTTCAGGTGCTGGCGGCGGAGACCCCCGAGGCCACCGTGCCGGTGATCGCCCGGCTCTTCTCGCCGTCGCTGCCGGCGGCGGAGCTGCTCTGGTTCGCGCGCGAGATCTGCAAGCTGCCGCGCCGGCACGCGGCGGACCTGCTGCACGACCACTGCGGGCTCGACTGGCGCGACGTGATCGAGCGCGTGCGCAGGCCGACCTTGGTGGTGGGCGCGGAGGCCAGCATCTTCTCGGCGGAATCGCAGGAGTGGATCGCAGCCCAGATCCCCGGCGCAGAGGTCGAGATCTTCAAGGCCGGCGAGGGCGGCTCTCACTTCATGTGCTACGAGAATCCGACCAAGTTCAACGCGCTGGTGGAGGCGTTTCTTTCCTGATCGCGGCTGGGTAGAGCCTGATAGCCCTAGTTTCACACACTATATCACGCTATTATATGTGACGAATTGTGAGGTTGGGTCATGCAGTTCCAGGATTTCGTCGCGGATCGGGTATTCTCGCCAGCTCTGATTGCGGACGAACTGCGCACCACCAAGGCCGAGATCGCGGGCACCCTGGGCCTCGGCAAGGACGCGTTCACGCGCGCGTCGCGGGTCCGGGCACGGAAGACCCAGGTCCGTCTGCGCCAGATGCTTGAAATCCTCAACCGAGTCGAAGCCGCCACCGGATCCCCGATTGCGGCCTATGCCTGGTTCCGCGCCGAGCCGCTGCCGGGCTTCGGCGGCGCTACGCCGGACCAGTTGGTGCGCGAGGGCAAGGCCGAGCACGTGCATGCGTATCTCGACCGGATCGCGGCAGGCGGCTACGCCTGATCCCAAGCCGTTCCGATGCGGTTCCGGGGGCTGGTCTACCGGGCGCACAATCCGCAGTGGTCCTGGACGCCGCTCTCCGGCGACGGCGCGCGCCGCCACGGCGGGCGCTTCAACCGGCGCGGCGTGCCGGCGCTCTACACATCGCTCGATCCGATCACCGCGATACGCGAAGCGCAACCCTTGGGCCGCCCGATGCAGCCGCTCACCCTTTGCGCCTACGAGGTCGATGCCGAGCCCGTCTTCGATGCGCTGGACGAAGAGCGCCGTCGGGACCAGGGCTTGAGCGATGCCGATCTGGTCTGTGCCGCCTGGGAAGCAGACATGCTGGCCGGCACCGTTCCCGCATCGCAGGCCCTCGCGGATCGTTTGATCGCCGCGGGCTATGCCGGAATGCGGGTCCGAAGCTTCGCCGTCGGCGCCGGTGCCGACGATATCAATCTCGTGATGTGGCGATGGGCCGCCAAACCGCCCGCTCGCGTGACCCTCATCGACGATGAGGACCGTCTCTCCGGCAGGCAAGAGCGTTGATCGGGCGCCAGCCTCAACGCGCCTTGGGGCGCTTGAACCGACCGGGCACGTATCGGTCTGACAGCTTTCGGCTTATTGCCCGGCGGCGCGCGAGGTCCAGCCGTGACTTGCCGGGGCGAGCCGGTATATTGCGGCGCGAGCCGCCGCCCGTCGGCGGCTGGCGGCCGGCGATGACGTCCCGGCCTTCCGGCGGGGCAGGCAGCACCGGCAGGGGAGACTTCGATGCAACTGAGCAGGGACGAGCTGCTGAGCGCGTACCGCACGATGGCGACGGCCCGGCACTTCGAGGAAAGCGTTTTTCAGAACTTCTCCGACGGCAAGATTCCGGGCTTCGTTCACTTGTCCGCCGGGCAGGAGGCGACGGCGGCCGGTGTCTACATGGCGCTGGACAAGCGGGACTGGATCGCCACCACCCATCGTGCTCACGGCCAGTGCATCGCCCGCGGCCTGGACCTGCAGGAGACCATGGACGAGATCTACGGCGCGACCACCGGCGTCTGCGGCGGCAAGGGCGGCTCGATGCACATCGCGGACCTCGACAAGGGGATGCTGGGCGCGAACGGGATCATCGGCGCGACCGGCCCGCTGGCGGTCGGCGCCGGCCTCTCCGCAAGGGCCAAGGGCGAGAACGGCGTCGCCGTGGCCTTCTACGGCGACGGCGGTTCCAACCAGGGCTTGATCTTCGAAGCCTACAACCTGGCGAACATCTGGAAGCTGCCCGTGATCTTCATTTGCGAAGACAACGGCTACGCCGAGGCGACTCCCTCGTCCTACTCGGTGGCGGGCTCGCAGGTGGCCCGCGCGAACGGCTTCGGCATGCCGGCCGTCGAGGTCGACGGGTTCGATTTCTTCGCGGTCTACGACGCGATGAGAGAAGCGGTCGAACGCGCCCGCAATGGCGAGGGGCCGAGCCTCGTCCATATCAAGACCGCCCGCTTCTACGGCCACTTCGTCGGCGATGCGCAGACCTACCGGGGCGACGGCGAGATCGACAAGCTCCGCGCCGAAAAGGACTGTCTCAAGGTGTTCCGCGAGAAGGTCGTCGAGACGGGTCTGCTGACCGGCGAGCAGCTCGACGACATCTTCGAGCAGGAGAGAGAGCGGGTGGCGGATGCCGCTGCGGCTTCTCAGGTCGCGCCGCGTGCCACCGAGGCCGATCTCATGACCGACGTTTACGCCTCTTACTGAGCGGGGGACCGACAATGCCGATGAAATCCTACAGGGCCGCCATCAACGAGGCGATGGCGGGCGAGATGCGGCGCGACCCCTCGGTCATCGTAATGGGCGAGGACGTCTCCGGCGGCACCGGTGCGCCCGGCGAGGACGATGCCTGGGGCGGGCCGCTGGGCGTCACCAAGGGACTTCATACCGAGTTCGGACCGGCGCGGGTGCTGGACACGCCGATCGCGGAAGGCGGGTTCATCGGTGCCGCGGCCGGCGCTGCGGTGACCGGCATGCGCCCCATCGTCGATCTGATGTTCGTCGACTTCCTGGGGGTCTGTTTCGACGCGATCTACAACCAGGCGGGCAAGTTCCGCTACATGTTCGGCGGCAAGGCCGAAACCCCGCTGGTGGTCAGGACGATGTACGGCGCGGGGCTCAGGGCCGCGTCCCAGCACAGCCAGGTGCTCTATTCGCTCTTCGCCCACGTGCCCGGCGTGAAGGTGGTCGTTCCCTCGAACCCTTATGACGCCAAGGGGCTGATGATCCAGTCCATTCGCGACAACGATCCTGTCGTCTTCTTCGAGCACAAGGCGATGTACGACGACGAGGCCGACGTTCCCGACGAGGCCTACACGGTGCCCTTCGGCGAGGCGAACGTGGTGCGCGAAGGCGATGACGTCACCATCGTTGCCATCGGCAAGATGGTGCATCTGGCCAATGAAGCCGCCGACAATCTGGCGAACGACGGCATCTCCTGCACGGTCATCGACCCGCGCACGGTCTCGCCGCTGGACGAGGAGACCATCCTCGAAGAGGTCAAGGCGACCGGGCGTCTGGTCGTCGTGGACGAGAGCCATCCCCGCTGCTCGATGGCGGCCGACATCTCGTCCATCGCGGCCCAGAAGGCGTTCAAGTCGCTGAAGGGGCCGGTCGAGAAGGTCACGGCGCCGCACTGCCCCGTGCCGTTCGCGCCCGAGCTCGAGGACCTCTACATCCCGAAGGTCGAGGACGTGGAGGCGGCCGTTCGGCGCACCATGGCGTGAGCGGGGGGTTGCCCCGACCGAGAGCGCGTGCCGTTTGACAGGTTTCGGCCTTTTTCCTAGCGTCGCGCACCGGCACGCGGCTCGCCGGCGCCGGGGGAGGGCCCTGGGGATAGCCCAAGGGATGGCGATGTGACGATCGGGGCGGTCCTTCCGGTCAAGGACACGGGAGACGCCAAGCAGCGGCTGGCGGGTTTCCTCGGCGCGGCCGAGCGCCAGCGCCTCGCGCTCGCGATGGCGGAGGACGTGCTGGCAACCCTCGCGCACGTGCCGGGATTGTCGGACATCGTGGTGGTGACACGGGACCGGCAGGCGGCCGCGCTCGCCGCACGCCACGGGGCGCGGGTGCTCGCGGAGCCCTCCAACGACGGCCAGAGCGCAGCGGTGGAGCGGGCCGCAGCGGCGCTGAATCGTGCCGGGGCCGACGGCCTGCTCCAGGTGCCGGGCGACGTGCCCGGCGCGAGCGCCGAAGAGATCGCGGAGGTGCTGGCGGCGCACGAGGGCACGGGCGGCGACGGGCCGGCGGTCACCCTGGTGCCGTCGCACGACCGGCGCGGCACCAACTGCGTGCTTTGCACGCCGCCGGGCGTGCTGCCCTTCGCCTTCGGCCACGTGAGCTTCGGGCCGCACTGCGAAGCGGCGCGGGCGCAAGGCATCGCGCCCCGAATCCTGCCGTTGCCGGGACTGGGCCTGGATATCGACACGCCCGACGATCTCCGCGCCTTCATCGCGGGCCCGGCCCCGGGCCGCACGCTCGACTATCTGCGCGAGAGCGGCATCGCCGAGCGCCTGCTGGTGACCGACGCGGCCTGAGGCGGATGCACGACGCAACCCGCGAACTGCTCGAGGCTGTGCAGGGCGGCCGCCGCCCCGATGCGGCCGACGCCCTCGCGCTCGCGGCCGAGGACGACCTCGCGCCGCTGCTCGACTGCGCGGCCGCGCTTCGGGACCGCGCGCACCCCGACGTCGTGACCTACTCGCGCAAGGTCTTCATCCCGCTCACTCATCTCTGCCGCGACGTCTGCCACTACTGCACCTTCGCCCGGCCGCCGCGCCGGGGCGAGACGGCGTTCATGACGCCGGACGAGGTGCTGCAGGTGGCCGAGGCCGGCGCAGCCGCGGGCTGCAAGGAGGCGCTCTTCACCCTCGGCGACAAGCCGGAGCTGCGCTATCGCGCGGCGCGCGAAGGGCTGGAGGCGCTGGGCTACGACAGCACGCTCGCCTATCTCGCGGCGATGGCGACGCTGGTGCTGGAGAAGACGCCGCTGCTGCCCCATCTCAACCCCGGCGTGCTGGGCCGCGAGGACTTGCGCACGCTGCGCCAGGTCTCCGCCTCCCAGGGAATGATGCTGGAGAGCGCGTCGGAGCGGCTTTCCGCCAAGGGCGGGCCGCACTACGGCTCGCCCGACAAGCGGCCTGCGGCGCGGCTGGAGACGCTGCGCCTCGCCGGCGAAGAGGCGGTGCCGTTCACCTCCGGCATCCTCATCGGTATCGGCGAGACACGGGAAGAGCGGATCGAAGCGCTGCTCGCGCTCCGCGATGCCCACGACGCCCACGGGCATATCCAGGAGATCATCGTCCAGAATTTCCGGGCCAAGCCGGGGACGCGCATGGCGGACGCGCCGGAGCCCGGACTGGACGAGCTGCTCTGGACCATCGCGACAGCCCGCATCCTCTTCGGGCCGGAGGCGAACATCCAGGCGCCGCCCAACCTGAGCCCCGGCGCGCTGCCGCAGCTGGTCGCCGCCGGGATCAACGACTGGGGCGGCGTCTCTCCGGTGACGCAGGACTACGTCAATCCCGAGGCGCCGTGGCCGCACCTCGATGCGCTCGCGCGTGAGACCGCCGCCGCCGGCAAGACCCTGGCCGAGCGGCTCACGGTCTATCCCTCTTACGCGCGCGCGGGCGAACGTTGGCTCACGCCGGCGCTGCATACGCGCGTGCTGAAGCTGGTCGATTCCGAGGGCTATCCCCGCACCGACGCTTGGGTCACGGGCGCGGGCGAGCCGCCGCCGGAGGATCGCGTGCCCGCGCCGGCCGTCGTCGCGCCGGACGTCGAGCGCCTGCTGGCCCGCGCCGAGGCGGGCGAGGGGCTAAGCGAAGACGCGCTGGTGCGGCTCTTCGGCGCGCGCGGCGGCGCGTTCGACGCGGTGTGCGCCGCTGCCGACGAACTGCGCGCGAGCGTCAGCGGGCCGCAGGTCAGCTACGTGGTGAACCGCAACATCAACTACACCAACGTCTGCTACTTCCGCTGCCAGTTCTGCGCCTTCTCCAAGGGCAAGCTGAGCGAGAACCTGCGCGGCCGGCCCTACGACCTGACGCTGGACGAGATCGTGCGCCGGGTGCGCGAGGCCTGGGCGCGGGGCGCGACCGAGGTCTGCCTGCAGGGCGGCATCCATCCCGACTACACAGGCGAGACCTATCTCGCGATCTGCCGGGCCATCAAGCAGGCGGAGCCCGCGATCCACGTCCACGCCTTCTCGCCGCTGGAAATCTGGCAGGGCGCCGCGACCCTCGGCCGGACCGTGCCGGACTTCCTCGCGGAGCTGCAGGAGGCCGGGCTGGGGTCGCTCCCCGGCACGGCGGCGGAAATCCTCGACGACGAGGTCCGCGCCGTCATCTGCCCGGACAAGATCGCGACCGACCAGTGGCTCTCGGTGATGGAGGCGGCGCATGCGCTGGGGCTGCGCAGCACCGCCACGATCATGTTCGGCCATGTGGACGGGCCGCGTCACTGGGCGCGGCATCTCGCGCGAGTCCGCGCCTTGCAGGAGCGCACCGGCGGCTTCACAGAGTTCGTGCCGCTCCCCTTCGTCGCAGCGGAGGCGCCGCTCTACCTCAAGGGGCGCGCGCGGCGGGGGCCGACCTGGCGCGAGGCGGTGCTGATGCACGCGGTGGCGCGGCTCGCGCTGCACCCGGTCATCCCGAACATCCAGACCTCGTGGGTCAAGATGGGGCGGGAGGGCGCCGCCGCCTGCCTCCGCGCCGGCGCCAACGATCTCGGCGGCTCGCTGATGAACGAATCGATCACCCGCGCCGCCGGCGCGAGCCACGGCCAGGAGTTCCCGCCCGACGAGATCGAGGCGCTGGTCCAGCGGCTGGGGCGCACGCCGGTGCAGCGGACGACGCTCTACGGGCGGGCGCCTGCCGCGCGCCGTGATGCCGCCCGCGCTGCGGCGCCGCTCGCCCCGGTGGTGAACGCGCCGGCCCGCCGCTACGAGCGGCGTGCGGCGGCGAGCGACCTGGTCCGCCCCGGGCTCGACGCCGGCGCACCGGCGGCGGAGTGAGGGGCGGCGTCAACTATCCCACTGGCCTCAATCGGGAACTCAAGACGGTAGGCCATGCGCGCGGCGCTTATCGGCGATCATCGCTTGCAGCCGCGTATCCATCGCTTCCGCGTCGACGAACGCGCCCTCGCGGCGGCGCGAGAAGAGCGCGCGTAGAGCCGCGTTTTCCAACTCTTGGGTTTCCATTTGCGGCCTCGGCCGATTCCCCTGAAACGACCGTCGATCAGGGCTTCGGTCGGGGAGGAGGTGGTGGGGGTGGCGGCTTCGGCGGTCTTGGCGGTGGTCCTAGTTTCTCGATTGGATCGGATTCATGCGGCATACCTGCTTGCCTCGGCCTCATACGCAGCCATTGCGCAACGCTCGTTCGTCTTGTTGTCGGTGTGGATGTCCAGTCGGTTGGCGGCCGCGGCGGCCCGCCGCATCATGATTTCGGATTGACTCACTGCCTCATCCTCGTCGATCCGATCCGCATAAACACTCTCCCACAGGTTGCGATACTCCGTTTCAAGGTCACTGAACTCCTTGCTGACGGAGCCCAGCATCGCGGCCGTCCTGCCGGGGTCTACGACCAAGTCCCAGATCGTCACGGCAAGTATGGCCAGACCGGGTGCGACGACGAAACTCGTCGGAATCACGTCGATCAGCGTGACCCCTGTCGCGATTCCCAGGAAGGCCAAGAGAATTCTCAGGATGTTGCGATGCAGCTGGTAACGTCTCGCCGTGGCGTCGTAATACCTGGACCAGCGCGCCATATCGAGCAGACCCTGCCAGATTGCGCCTCTCGTCTGGTCGGAGATCATGATTCCTCTCCGTGTTCGGCAACTGGGCCGTCACTCCACGATACTACTGCGACGGTTTCCCGTCGATGGGCACGCATCGGAGGCACTGTAATTCAATCACTTGATATTCCTGATCGGCGGCGTCAACCAGTGTGTGTTGGCTGCGGTCGGGAGACGGACCGCGCCGTGTGATAGGCTCGGCGCGCGCAGCGGCGGCCACGGGGGAGGAGCAGCGACAATGGCAGGGTTCACGATCACGGCGACCAATCACACGAGCTTCACGGTCTCCAGCCTGGATCGGGCGATCGGCCTGTTCCAGGGCGCGCTGGGCTTCACGCTGCTCAACCGCTCGCCGCGCGACCCCAGGTTCATCGAGCAGGTGGTCGGCGTCGACGGCGCGGACATCGAGGTCGCCTACCTGCAGGCGCCCGGCCATCGCCTGGAGCTGATCGAGTATCGCGGCCCGGCCGATCGCAGCCGGGTGGAGTCGCGCCCGTGCGATGCCGGCTTCGCCCATATCGCCTTCGACGTGGACGACATCCACGAGGCGATCGCGGCGGTGCGGGACGCGGGCTCCGAGCCGCTGGGCGAGCCCATTACCGTCAACGCCGGGCCCAACAAGGGCGGCCTCGTGGTCTACACCCGCGATCCCGACGGCATCACGGTCGAGTTCATCCAGAGGCCGAAGGCGTAGGCGGCACATGTTCTACGAGACCGCGCGCAACGATCACGGCCTGCCGCACGACCCCTTCAAGTCCTGCGTGGTGCCGCGCCCGATCGGCTGGATCACCACGATCGATGCGGCCGGCGTGCTCAACCTCGCGCCCTTCAGCTACTTCAACGCCTGCGGCGACCGCCCGCCGCAGGTGATGTACGCGCCGGGCGGGCGGCACGCGGAGGGCGGCGCCAAGGACAGCCTGCACAACGTGCAGGAGACCGGGGAGTTCGTCGCGAACCTCGCGACCTGGGAGCAGCGCGAGGCGATGCGCCTCTCGTCGAGCCACGTGGAGCGCAGCGTGGACGAGTTCGCGCTTGCCGGGCTCGAGACCGAGCCGGCGCGGCTGGTGCGCCCGCCCAGGGTGAAGGGCGCGCCGATCCACCTGGAATGCCGGCTCAACAAGGTGGTCGAGCTGCTGGCCGACGAGCCCGAGCGCTTCCGCAACTGGATCGTGCTGGGCGAGGTGGTCGGCGTTCACATCGACGATACGATCATCACCGACGGGCGCGTGGACCAGTCCAAGTTCCGGCCCATCGCGCGGCTCGGCTACGCCGACTACACCACGGTGGACAGCCACTTCGCGATGCCCTTCCCGGACTGAGGCGAGAAGCCGGGTTTAGCGCAGGGGCTGAGGCAGCGGGAAAGTAGGTGCGCGGTAAGGGAGACCGCTGCAGGGCCTCGCTAGAAGTGGCGCGGGAACTCGTTGCTCACGTCGATCTCCTCGGCGCGCGGCGCGATCTCCGCCTGCGCGAAGCTCTCGACCGAGGCGCGGATCATCTCGGCGGTCTCGCCCAGCCCGAAATCGAGGCCGGACATCCTACTAGCGCCCATAGCCAATTTTGCTCCAACCTTTCGTCGTCTGACAACGCTGCAACACAACCTTCAATCACACCTCACCCTCGACGAGGAAACTGTTGAACCACCTGACTACCGCCCGACACACACGCTCCTGCGCATTCCACCTGAGCAACCATGTCGCCGACAACGATCCTGTACCCGTCGGGCCTCACTGCGTAACCCCTCTCTCTCTTTTTTTGATACTCACAACTTTACTCAATGGTATTATCTCGACGCTGCTCTCACGGTCCCAAATGAAAACATAAGCAGAATTTGATCCAATTATGGAATGCTCAGCCTCCGTAATAGATTGCCCACCATGGACAATTGTGAATTCTTGAGGAGACGATTCATTGTGTATTACATTGACCCTCATATAGGACGTTAGTACAATCATACCAGAAAAGAGCACCGTCGACACAAACAGAAATTTTCCCACTTCCTCATTTGCGATATAGCGAAAGGGAATGAACTCCTGAACACAACTAATAATTCCGAACATGCACCAGCCCATAATCCAAGTAACAATCGGCAGGTCTGCCCACTCTCTCCAGAAGAAGCAGAACAGCGCTAGAACGCCGGACGACAACAAGAACGTCCAACTTAGCTTCCTTAGCTTTCTCCCTAAACTGACGCGAACATAACGTTTTGGTATCGCCGGTTCTACAACATATGAGAAAATAAAGGTGGCAATAAGACTAATTGGGAGCCAAATTGCGTGCTCAACTTGCTGCAAACTAGTGGACAAATAATCGCTCAACGAGAAATACTGCGTGGGATCAATCCCAAAACTGTTATATACAATAGACGCGTGAAAATATCCTGCACATATCAAAATAAAAGATAGCACAGGCACAGACGCTGCCAGGAACTTCGGATCAATAGTGAGTCTTCTAGATCTCTGCCGTAACCATACCTTGATGACACGCCGCCGTATTTTCACCAACTCCGCGCGTGTCCTCTTTACTTCAGCTGTCGTTAGCTGAGAGAGCTCGCGTTTATATAGCGAAAGATAGATTCTCTCAAGGCGTTGACGTTCGGATCCAATGCTCGATAAACGGTGCTTAGCTCGAAGAAATAGCTCCCGCATGTCATTCGATGCAGCGTCGTCGGTGAACCACTGCATGCAAGTCTGGTCATCCTCGTCAACGATCTCGTGGTCTTCGCGCGGCTCCAAGTAATAAGTCATTACTCGGATTAGACGCTTGTCCAACGTTTGGTCTTGGCCGTAAGTGGGCAAGTCACGCTCAAGTCGAACCAACAAGTGCAACGAGGTTCTTATATCGCTTGCGATTTGCCCGCAACGCTGAGTAAGTATAAATTCGCCAACTCGACGAAATTCACGTCTAATCCACATTGGGGGTTGCGCCTCGTATTCTATGCACTAAAGGAGAAGTATGTGACCACAATTGAGACTGCTTGTCTATAGCGATGGTATGGTCGTGTTTCGGTTTCAAGAAAATTAGCAGATGTGGAGAAAGCGCACAAAAAACCGAAGTATGAAATACCAGTTTTGATGAGGGCTATTGGTGACCTATAGGATGTATCGCAATCGGCAACTGAAATGATAAGTTCGAATGTACAGATAAGGCAACCGCCTGACAATAGGCAGTCCCGGCGGGGTGGTGGGGCAGGGGGCTTTCTTCATCGTATCCTTCTTTGGCGCGTTGGATCAGGCAAACCCTTGGTAGACTCCCCCGACCATGTTGCGGTGCAGAGCGTACGGCGTCGGTGAGAGGATTGCGGCATGAGGTGCGTGAGCGGGAAGGGGTGGGCAGAGGCACGGGCGACGGGCGGTCGCCGGGCCGTGCAATCTTGCTTGACCCACTTAATCCCACCTGATCCCGTCGAATCGCATATAATTTATGAACACGGCATCCCGCTTTCGTCACGAGTTGCTCTTTCGGCCCGCTCCTGGCGGATCGAGCGGTGGACCCGCGACCTTGTTTGCCGCGCGCACGATCATTCGTCCGGCGCGACTTCAGGCCCGCGCGACCGCAGCGTGTGGGATTCTACGTCGCGCACAAGACCCGTTGGACCTGCGCGACACGCGCAATCGCCGCATGGGCCACCATGGGCCACCATGGGCCGCCTTCCGGTCCGTCTCTTGGGCCACCTTGGACCACCTTGAGCCACCTTGGGCCGGAATAGGCCGGAATAGGCCGCAAAAGAAATTTCTTCCGGGGGTTTTCGCCCTGCTCGTTCGCCCCTGACGCGCGAGGCGGGCGGCCGCCAAGGCGCTCCGACAGCCTGCCGAAGCCCCCCGCGACCGCTAGCCCTTGCATATCGAGGTACGAGCGCCTACAAGGTATGGTAATGCAGCCTGCGCTCTTGCCATCGATCTTCAGCGACCGGCATCTGCTGGGGATCGAGGGGCTTTCCTCGGGCGCGATCACCCACCTGCTCGATCTTTCCGAAGGCTACGTCGCGCTCAACCGCGAGGTGCAGAAGCGCAAGAGCCTGCTCGGCGGGCGCACGGTGGTGCTGCTCTTCTTCGAGACCTCGACCCGCACCCGCACCTCGTTCGAGCTTGCGGGCAAGCGGCTCGGCGCCGACGTCATCAACATCGCGGTGGCGAGCTCGGCGATCAAGAAGGGCGAGACGCTGATCGACACGGCGATGACGCTCAACGCCATGCACCCGGACATGCTGATCGTCCGGCACCCCGATGCCGGCGCCGCCCGCCTGCTCGCCAACCACGTCGAGTGCGCCGTGATCAACGCCGGCGACGGCAGCCACGAGCACCCCACCCAGGCGCTGCTGGATGCGCTCACCATCCGCCACCGCTTCGGCCGCATCGAGGGGCTCCGGGTCGCCATCTGCGGCGACGTGTTGCACAGCCGGGTCGCGCGCTCCAACATCCTGCTGCTCAACACCATGGGCGCCCAGGTGCGCATCATAGCGCCGCCGACCCTGGTGCCGGCGGCGATGGAGCGCATGGGGGTGGAGATCTTCCACGACATGCGCGCAGGGCTCGCGGGCTGCGACGTCATCATGATGCTGCGCCTCCAGCAGGAGCGCATGCAGGGCACCTTCGTGCCGTCCGTCCGCGAGTATTTCCGCTTCTACGGCCTCGACCGGACCAAGCTCGCCGAGGCGCGCGAGAACGCGCTGATCCTCCATCCGGGGCCCATGAACCGGGGCGTCGAGATCGACAGCGAGGTCGCCGACGACATCACGCGGAGCGCCATCCTCGACCAGGTCGAGCTCGGTGTCGCCGTGCGCCAGGCCTGCCTCGATGCGCTGAGCCGCAATCTCGGCCCGGCGCCGGTGTTCTGATACGGGAGAGCCACGCGTGATCCACGAGCAGCCCACGGCCTACGTCAATGCCCGCCTGCTGGACCCGGACAGCGGCCTGGACGGCCCCGGCGCGCTCTTGGCGAAAGAGGGCGCGGTCGCCGACTTCGGGCCCGCGCTCTTCGCGGGCGGCGTGCCGGACGGGATCGCGACGGTCGATTGCGGCGGCCATTGCCTGGCGCCCGGCCTCATCGACATGCACGTGCACTTCCGCGAGCCCGGCCACGAGCACAAGGAGACCATCGCCACCGGCGGCCTCGCGGCGGCGGCGGGCGGGGTCACCAGCGTCGCCTGCATGCCCAACACCAAGCCGGTGATCGACGACGTGGCGCTGGTCGAGTTCGTGCAGCGCCGCGCGCGCGACGCCAAGGGGGTCAAGGTCTATCCCTTCGGCGCCGTGACCAAGGGGCTGGAGGGACGGCAGCTCACCGAGATGGGAATGCTGGCGGAAGCGGGCGCGGTCGCCTTCTCCGACGACGGGCTTCCGGTCGCGGACAGCCAGGTGATGCGCCGTGCGCTCAGCTACGCGCGCACCTTCGACCTGATCGTGAGCCAGCACGCCGAGGACCTCTCGCTCACGAGCTGCGGCTGCATGGCGGAGGGCGAGGTCTCCACCCGGCTCGGCCTGCCGGGCATCCCCGACGAATCGGAGATCGTGGTGGTCGAGCGCGACATTCGCCTGGTCGAGCTCACCGGCGGCCGCTACCACGTGGCCCACATCTCCACCGCCGGCGCCGTGGAGGCGGTGCGCCGCGCCAAGCGGTCCGGGCTGCCGGTCACCTGCGAGGTCGCCCCGCACCACTTCGCGCTCACCGAGCACGACGTCGGCGACTACCGCACCTTCGCCAAGATGGCGCCGCCGCTCAGGAGCGAGGCCAACCGCAAGGCGATGGTCGAAGGGCTGCAGGACGGCACCATCGACGCCATCGCGAGCGACCACGCGCCCCACGACCAGGAGAGCAAGCGCGTGCCCATGGAGCGCGCGGCCAACGGCATCGTCGGTCTGGAGACGATGCTGCCGCTCTCGCTCGAGCTTTATCACGGCGGGCATCTCTCGCTGCGCGAGGTGCTGCGCCGGCTGACCTCGGCGCCGGCCGACTTGCTGGGCATCGACGCCGGCAGGCTGCGGCGCGGCGCGCCGGCCGATCTGGTGCTCTTCGATCTCGATGCGCCCTGGCAAATCGACCGAGGCGATTTCCGCAGCAAGTCGAGCAACACGCCCTTCGACGGCCGGCCGGTGCAGGGCCGCGTCCTGCGCACGGTGGTGGACGGCCGCACGCTCTTCGCGGCAAGCGACTAGGCGCCCCCGTGTCCTACGCCGACATCGCCACCGCCGGCCTCCGCTGCCTGCCGCCGGAGACGGCGCACGGCGCGGCAATCGCGCTGCTCGGGCTGACGCGGCCGCTGGCGCCACCGCCGCCCGATCCGGCGCTTGCGATGACGCTATGGGGCCTGCGCTTCCCGACCCCCGTGGGCCTCGCCGCCGGCTTCGACAAGGATGTCCGATGCCCCGACGCGGCGGCCAGGCTCGGCCTCGGCTTCGGCGAGGCGGGCACGGTGACGCCACAGCCGCAGCCGGGCAATCCCCGGCCCAGGCTCTTCCGATTGCGGCGGGAGCGCGCGCTGATCAACCGCTACGGCTTCAACAGCGCGGGCCTCGATATCGTCGCCGCACGGCTGGAGCGCTGGCGCCGGACGCATGGCGCACACCCGCGCCCGCTCGGGGTCAATATCGGCGTGAACAAGGAGAGCGCCGATCCCGCACGCGACTACGCCGCCGGCCTCGCCCGCGTGGCGGCGCTCGCCGACTACGTGGCGGTGAACGTCTCCTCGCCCAACACGCCGGGGCTGCGCGCGTGGCAGGCGGGCGATTCGCTCCACCGCCTGCTGGCCGCGCTCGCGGACGCTCACGGCCGCCTCGACCGCGCGCCGCCCATCCTGCTCAAGCTCGCGCCGGAGATCGACGACGAGGCCCTGGAGGCGCTTTTGGACGCCATCGAGGGCGCGCCCATCGCCGGCCTGATTCTCACCAACACGACCACCGCGCGCCCGCCCGGCCTGGTCTCGCGCCAGCGGGCGGAGGAGGGCGGGCTCAGCGGCCCGCCGCTGGCGCCCCGCGCGCTGGAGGTGCTGCGCCGCGCCTATGCCTTGAGCGGCGGACGCCTGCCGCTGATCGGGGTGGGCGGGATCGATTCGCCGGAGGCGGCCTACGCCCGCATCCGCGCGGGCGCGAGCCTCGTCCAGCTATACACCGCGCTGGTCTATCGGGGCCCGCGCCTCGTCGGCGAGATCACGCAAGGGCTCGCGCGGCTGCTTGCGGCCGACGGCTTCGCTTCGCTGGCGGACGCGGTCGGCGCCGACCACCGCACCCCGGCCCGGCCCGATCAGGACGCGACCGCGATTTCCTTCGCGATGGCCCGCGCGGCTTCGAGCGGATCGGGCGCCTGCGTGATCGGGCGGCCCACGACCAGCGCCGTCGCGCCGGCGCGCGCCGCATCCGCCGGCGTCGCCACCCGCGCTTGATCGCCCTTGCCGCTGCCCGCGCCGCTTGCCGGGCGAATGCCGGGGACGACGATATGGAAGTCCGGGCCGTGAGCGGCACGCAGCGCCGCGATCTCGTGGGGGCTCGCGATGACACCGGCCAACCCGGCTTCGTGGGCCAGCGCCGCGAGGCGCAGCACCTGATCGCGCGTGGAGCCGGCGATACCCTGGTGCGCCAGCGCGTCGGCGTCGAGGCTGGTCAGCACGGTCACGCCGAGGAGGTTCGGCGGCGGTACGCCAAGCTGCGCGGCCTCCTCCTCAGCCGCCCCGCACGCCGCCCGCATCATGGCGCCGCCGCCGGCGGTGTGGACGGTGAGGTAGTGCGGCTCCAGCGCGACCACGCTGCGCACGGCGCCTGCCACTGTGTTCGGGATGTCGTGCAGCTTGAGGTCGAGGAAGAGCGGCCGGCCTGCGGCACGCACCGCACCCACGCCCTCCGGCCCGTGCGCACAGAAGTACTCGAGCCCGAGCTTGAGGCCGCCCACCGCCGGGGCGAGCAGGCCCGCCAGCCGCTCGACCGCAGGCCGGTCGCGGGCATCGAGAGCGCAGTAGAGAGAGACGTTCGCCATGACCATCCCGTTCGGGCAGGGATAGTTTACCCTCGCACCGAGAGTGGCACGACCGGGAGCGAGCCCCCACCTCACCCCGGCCCTCTCCGCCCCCAAGGGCGGAGAGGGAGAGCAGGCCGATGCCGTCTGCGTTCCCCCTCCGCCTTTGGGGGAGGGGGACAGGGGGAGGTGGGAAAATCCCGGCGCGCCGGGCAAATAGCGATTGCCGGTGCACTTCGGACCTTCCTATGCAATCCGAATCCTAACGGTGCGCGGAACAGCGGCAGGGGGCGCGGATGAGCCGAACGGCACAGGAGATCGCGGCGGTCCTGCTGGAGACCGGCGCCTTCCTGGTGCGGCCGGCCGAGCCCTTCCGCCTCACCTCCGGGCTCTATGCGCCCTTCTACGTGAACTGCCGGTTGATCCTGTCTAGGCATGAGGCGCGCGCACAGGCGGCGGCGGCGCTGGCGGCCACCGTGCCGCAGCCGGAAACAACGGTCGTTGCCGGTGGCGTCACGGCGGGCGTCCCCTTCGCTACCCTCGTCGCCGACCGGCTGGCGCTGCCCATGGTCTACGTCCGCACCGAGGCCAAGGCGCACGGCACCGCAGGCCGCATCGAGGGCGGCGACGTCGCCGGCGCGCGCGTTCACCTGATCGAGGACCTGATCTCGACCGCCGGCAGCATCCTCGCCTTCGCCCAAGCACTGCGCGATGCGGGCGCGGAGGTCGACCGGGTGAGCGTGCTGTTCTCGCGCGCGGGCGCATCGGCGCAGCAGGCGCTGGAGGAGGCAGGCCTCGCGCTCACCGCCATCTGCGATCTCGACACGCTGCTCGCGGTGGCGCTCGACAGCGGGCGCATCGACGAGCAGGGGCTGGGCGAGGTCCGGGCCTTTCTCGCTGACCCGGAAGCCTGGTCCGCCCGCCACGCGGCCTGAGCGCCGCGCGACCCCGCGTTCAGAAATCGATGGCGCGGCCCTTGCGCTCCCAATCGCCGTAGCGCGTCGGCTCCGGCCCCGCCGGGCCGCCGACCTCGGGCACGGGTTCGACACGCTCTTCGGCGCCGTCGCCGTTGTTGGCGGCAGTTCCCGACTCCACCACCGCTGCGGCCGCCGCTGCGACGGCCTCGCTCGCAGCCGCAAGCCGGGCCCTCTCCACCGTCGTGCCGTCCCGCGCCAGCACGTCCGGCCCGATGGAGGCGATGTCGGGGAGTCCGCAGAGCCCCATGGTGAGATCGAGCTCGCGGCGGAAGATGTCGAACACATGCGCCACGCCCGCCTCGCCGGCAACCGAGAGGCCCCAGAACTGCGGCCTCCCGATGGAGCAGCAGTCCGCGCCCAGCGCGAGCGCCTTGACGATGTGGGAGCCCCGCCTGATGCCGCCGTCGAGGATCAACGCGGCGCGGCCCGCCACCGCCTCCGCCACGGCCGGCAGCGCGTCCACGGCACCCGCCACGCCGTCGAGCTGTCGGCCCCCGTGGTTGGAGACGAACATCCCTTCCACGCCGTTGGCCACCGCCTCGACGGCATCGGCCGGGTGAAGGATGCCCTTGAGCAGGAGCGGCCCCTTCCAGCGGGCGCGCAGGTCGGCGATGTCGCGCCACTGAATGCCGGGGTCGGGCAGCCCCACCATCCGCTGGGCGAGCGCGGTGAGGTCCTCGCCGCCGTCCGCCCTGCGGTAGTTGCCGAAGGTGATCCTGGGAATGGCGCTCCGCATCCGCCACAGCCAGCCCAGCTTGGTCGCCATGTTGGCGATCTCGCGGGCGGACATCGTGGGCGGAATCACGAAGCCGTTGCGGATGTCGCGCTCGCGATTGCCGAGGAGCTGGGTGTCGACGGTCACGATCAGCACTTCGTAACCGGCCGCCTGCGCGCGCGCCGCCATCTCGTGTGTGAGCCCGCGGTCCTTGTAGATGTAGGTCTGGAACCAGCGGGGCTCGACGCCGGTCTCGGCCAGCTCCTCCAGGCTGCACACCGAGCCGTGGCTGAGGCAGTAGACGGAGCCGGCCTTGGTCGCCGCGCGCGCCGAGGCGGCCTCGCCGTCCGGCCATAGCAGCCCGGCAAGCCCCGTGGGCGGCACGATGAGCGGCATCGAAAGCCGCCGGCCCAACAGCGTGGTCGAGAGGTCGCGGCTTGGCGCGCCGCCGATGGGGCGGGGGTAAAGGTCGACGTCATCGAAGGCGGAGACGTTGCGGCGCAGCGTGTGCTCGTCGCCCGCGCCGCCGTCGACGAAGTCGAAGACCGGACGCGGCAGCACGCGCCGGGACTCTTCCCGAAGCGTCGCGATGTTGTAGGCCCGCCGCTGCCAGCGGGGTTGGCGTTGGTTCGCCATTCTCATCCTCGTCGTGACGGCGCGCCAGTATAGGGGCCGCGCGCCCCGCGCGCATGGGTGCGTGATCGGGGCGTGCTTGACCCGCTCGGGCGCGAGTATGACACTGCCGCGCCGCCGGGGGCGCTCGGCAGCAAGCGCGCATCCACCACGTGCGGCCGCCGGGCCGCAACAGCGAACGGACGGCCCATGAAGCTGATCGGCGTCGATGTCGGCGGCACCTTCACCGACCTTATCATTACCGACAGCGAGACGCGCGAGAGCGCGATCCACAAGGTGCCCACCACGCCCGACGACCCGTCGGAGGGCGCCGCAGCGGGCATCGCCGCGCTCTGCGAGCGGAGCGGCACGGCGCCGGACGCCATCGCCCATGTCTTCCACGGCACCACGATCTCGACCAACGCGGTGCTCCAGTACGACGGCGCCGAGACCGGCATGATCACCTCGGCCGGCTACCGCGACATCATCCACATCGGCCGCCACCAGCGGCCGCAGAACTACTCGATCATGCAGGACATCCCGTGGCAGGCGCGCCCGCTGGTGCGCCGCCGCCACCGCCTCACCGTGAAGGAGCGGCGGGTGCCGCCGCAGGGCGACGTGCTGGAGCCGCTGGACGAAGAGGGCGTGCGCCAGGCCGCCCGGACCCTGCGCGACAAGGGTGTGGAGGCGGTCGCCATCTGCTTCCTCTTCGCTTACATCGACCCCACGCATGAGGAGCGCGCGCGGGCCATCGTGCTGGAGGAATGGCCCGAGGCCTTCGTCACCACCTCGGCCCGGGTCGCGCCGCAGTTCCGCGAGTTCGAGCGCTTCACCACGGCAGCGATGAACGCCTTCATCGGTCCCAAGGTGCGCAACTACGTGCGCCGCTTCGAGGACCGGCTGAAGCAGGGCGGCGTCGCGGGCGACCTCCACATCATGGGCTCGAACGGCGGCGTCGCGACCGCAGCGATGGTGGCGGACGTGCCGGTCATTACACTGATGTCGGGGCCGGCCGCCGGCGTGCTCGGCGGCGCCTGGGCGGCGGAGCATTCCGGTCGCCGGCGCTTGATCACCTTCGACGTGGGCGGCACCAGCGCCGACATCGGCATCGTGATCGACGGCCGCTACAACGAGGCCACCGCGCGCGACACCTGGATCGGCGGCTACCCGGTGCTCGTGCCGATGATCGACATCACCACCATTGGCGCCGGCGGCGGCAGCATCGCCCGCACCGATGCCGGCGGCGCCTTCAAGGTGGGGCCGGAGAGCGCGGGCTCGCAGCCGGGCCCCGCCTGCTACGGCCGGGGCGGCGATGCGCCCACGGTCACCGACGCCAACCTCGTGCTCGGCCGGCTGGATGCCGACAACTTCCTCGGCGGCGAGATGACGCTCGCGCCCGAGCGAGCCGATCAGGCGCTGACGGAGCTTGCCGAGATCCTTGGCGTCGACAAGCACGAGGCCGCCGAAGGCGTGCTCACCATCGTCAACAGCAACATGGCCAACGCCATCCGCTCCAAGACCGTGCAGAAGGGCCTCGACCCGCGCGACTTCTCGCTGGTCGCTTTCGGCGGTGCCGGCCCGCTGCACGGGGCCGAGGTGGCGGCGATGCTCGACGTGCCCGAGGTCGTGGTGCCGCCGCATCCCGGCATCACCTCCGCCGCGGGGCTGCTCACCACCGACCTCAAGTACGACCAGATCATGACCGCCTTCCAGGTCAAGGGCGCGGTCGACATCGGGCGAATCAACACGGACTTCGCGCGGCTGAGCCGCGACCTCCTGGCCCAGTACGAGGCCGCCGGCCTCGGCTCGGACCGGGTGGAGGAGCGCCGCGCGGGCGATCTCCGCTACGTCGGCCAGGGTTATGAGCTGCGCGTGGCCTTCCCGGCAGACGAGCTGAGCGAGGCCGGGCTTGAAGAGGTCTGGCAGGCCTTCCATGCCCTGCACGAGCAGGAATACGGCCACTGCTTCACCGAGAGCCCCATCGAGATCGTGAACATCCGCATCACCGGAGTCGGCCGCATGCCCAAGATCGCGGCACCGCCTGCGCCGGCCGGCGGCTCGCTGGAGGAGGCACGGGTGAAGACCGCGCGCTCGGTCTTCCGCGTGGACGGTGCGCTGGAGGGCTACGACACGGCATTCTATCGGCGCGAATCGCTGCCGGTGGAGGCGCCGTTCCCCGGCCCCGCAGTCATTTTGCAAACGGACGCCACCACCGTGGTGCCGCCCGGCTGGTCGGTGCGCGTCGATACCAGCGCGAACCTCATCCTGCGCCTGGGCGAGGAGGGATAGATCATGGCAGAGACGCCGAACGTCCGCCCCATCGACGCGGTCACCGCCAGCGTGATTCAGGGTGCGCTGGAGAACATCGCGGTCGAGATGGGCTGGAAGCTCATGCGCATGTCGTATTCCTCGATCATCCGCGAGTCCGAGGACTTCGGCGCCGCGATCATCGACCGCCACGGCCGCCAGCTCTGCGAATCGAAGCACTCGACGCCGCTGCAGTCGGGGCCGATCCCGGGCTACGTGAAGGGCATGAACCAAATCCTCGAGGAGCGCGGCCAGACGCTCAACGAAGGCGACGTCGTCATCCACAACTCCGCCTATCACGGCGCGAGTCACGGGCCGGACGTGGCCTTCATCGTGCCGGTCTTCCACGACGGCGCGCTGGTGGGCTACGCGGTGACCACGGCGCATCACCTCGATATCGGCGCGCTCAGCCCCGGCAGCTGCGGCATCGTCGATGCCATGGACGCCTACGCGGAAGGCCTTCAGTTCAAGGCGCTCAAGGCCTACGACCGGGGCGTCGTCAACGAGGCGCTCTGGCACATGATGCGCGACAACATCCGCGCGCCCGACATGGTGGTGGGCGACATGGAGGCGCAGGTGGCTGCCAGCCGGATCGGAGCCGAGCGCTACCTCGCGCTGATCGAGCGCCACGGGCTGCCCACCGTGGAGGCGGCGGCGGATGCGCTGATGGACTATTCCGAGCGGCTCATGCGCCAGGCCATCGAGGCACTGCCCGACGGCACTTACAGGGCCGAGGGCTACGTGGACGGCTTCCTCGACGACCCAGACCGCCGCCACTTCAAGGTCGCCGTCGCCGTCACCGTCAAGGGCAGCGACCTGGTGGTGGACCTCGCCGGAACGTCTGCGCAATGCGATGACCGGCCCATCAACATGCCGCTCGAAGGCACGGTGGACTGCGCGATCTGGCTGACGGTCCGCTCGATCCTGCTGGACAGCGAGGTCTTCGGCGAAATCCCGCAGAATTCGGGCCTGATCCGCCCCATTGCCATCGAGGCGCCAGAGGGCACGATCGCCAATCCCACCTTCCCGGCGCCCACCATCGCGCGCTTCGTCTCCGGCAACATCGTCGCCGACACGCTGATGAGGGCGCTGGCCCAGGCGGTACCCGACAAGGTCTCCGCCGGCGTCGGCAACCTCAAGGTGATCGCGTTTTCCGGCATCAAGGACGGCGGCCACTGGGTGCACATGGACATCCACGAAGGCAGCTACGGCGGCCGCGCCGGCAAGGATGCGATGGACGCGGTCGATACCCTCTACGCCAACACCCGCAACAACCCGATCGAGGACATCGAGTCCCACCTGCCGCTTCGCATCGCCCGTTACGAGCTGCGCGACGATGCGGCCGCGGCCGGGCGCTGGCGCGGCGGCATCGGGTCCATCCGCGAGGTCTCCTTTCTCTCAGACAGCTTCATCTCGGTCGAGGGCGACGGCCACGCTTTCCGCCCCTGGGGCTTCGAGGGCGGCGCCGAAGGGAAGGAGGCGGCGCTGATCTATCACCGCGCCGACGGCGAGGACGTTCACTTTCCCTCGATGATGCCGAACCGCGCGGTCAAGGCCGGCGAGAGCCTGACGCTCACCGGCACCTGCGGCGGCGGCTACGGCGAGGCTGCCGAGCGCCCGGCGGACGCCGTGGCGGAAGACGTGCGCGACGGCTACATCTCGCGCGAGACCGCCGAGAGCACGTACGGCGTCGTGGTCACCGAGGCAGGCGAGCTCGACGCAGCGGCCACCGAAGCCCGGCGTGGCAGTCCCGCCCCGTAGTCCGAACGGCACCACGCGCGCCATCCGCCTGTCAGCCAATCCGGGTTAGGGCCGCCGCCCGACCGCCACGTGCCTCTGTAGGCGGGAGGACCATCGCGGCGGTACGCAAGAGGGAATAATGAGCCAGACGGAGCGCGGACACGCCCTTCGCACCGCCGAGTTCGTGCCCCTCGTCGGCCTTCTGATGTCGCTGGTCGCGCTGGCGATCGACGCGATGCTGCCAGCGCTGCCTGCGATCGGCGGCGACCTCGGCGTCTCGCGCCCGAACGATGTTCAGTTGGTCATCATGTCCCTGTTTCTGGGGCTCGCAATCGGGCAGCTGCTGTTCGGCCCTCTCTCCGACAGCATCGGGCGCAAACCCGCCATCCATGCCGGCCTCGCCCTGTTCATGATCGGCTGCCTCGTGAGCATTTTCGCGCCCACGTTCGAGGTAATGATCGCAGGCCGTGTCCTGCAAGGCATCGGCGTGGCGGGGCCCCGCATCGTGACCATGGCCCTCGTGCGCGATCAGTACGAAGGGCGGCTGATGGCCAAGCTCATGTCGTTCGCGATGGCCGTGTTCATCATGGTTCCCACGATCGCCCCGGCGCTCGGGCAGGGACTGCTCATCGTGGGAGGCTGGCGCGCGATCTTCGTCACGTTTCTCGTGATTTCCGCGATCGTCTTCGCGTGGTTCGCGCTGCGCCAGCCGGAAACGCTGCCCACCGCCCAGCGGCGGCCCTTCTCGCCGCGGGCCATCGGCCAGGCCGTGGGCGAAATCGTAAGAATTCGGACCGCACTCGGATACACGATCGCAACGGGTTTTGTGTTCGCGCCGTTCGTGGCCTATCTCGGCTCGGCCCAGCAGATCTTCCAGGACTCCTATGGGACCGGCGCCCTCTTTCCCCTCTACTTCGGTGTGCTTGCGCTCTCATTCGGTGTCGGCTCGATCGTGAACGGCCGCCTCGTGATGAAGTACGGCATGCGCCGGCTTTCGAAGGTTGCCGCCTGCGCCATCGCGCTGATTTCGCTTGTCGCGTGCCCGGTTGCCTTCATATTCGACGGGCTTCCGCCGTTCTGGCTCTTCATGTGTTATCTCCTCTCCGTATTCGTGAGCGTCAGCCTGCTGTTCGGCAACCTCAACGCGCTGGCCATGGAGCCCCTCGGCCACATCGCCGGCGTGGGAGCCGCAGTCATCGCTTCGCTCGCCACCTTCATCTCGGTGCCGCTGGGGGGCCTCGTCGGCCAGGGCTTCGACGGCACCATGTACACCCTGATCGGCGCCTTCGCCGTCTCGGGGCTGGCCACCCTTGCTGCCATGCAGTGGGCCGAGGGCGGCGTTGCAGCCGCGCATCCGATGTCCGATCGCGGCTGAGCGGGACCGGATATGAGGTTGAGCGCGGACCCGTTTAAGGCCAATGATGACGGGCGGGTGAGAGCCGTTGCGCGGCGTTGCCGCCGAGGGCATCCGCACGAGGGACATGAAGGGGAGAGCCACCGATGAAGCTCAAGGTGATCAATCCCAACACCACGCTGGAAATGACCGAGGGGATCGGCGAGGCGGCGCGCTCGGTGGCAGCTGCGGGCACCGAGATCGTGGCGGTGAGCCCCGAATTCGGGCCGGAGTCGATCGAGAGCTATTACGACGAGCAGGTCGCGGCCTGCGGCGTCCTCGACGAGGTGCGCAAGGGCGAGGCGGAAGGGTTCGACGCCTACGTCATCGCCTGCTACGGCGATCCCGGCCTTCACGCCGCGCGCGAGGTGACCGAGAAGCCAGTGGTCGGCATCGCTGAGGCCTCGTTCTACACCGCGGCGATGGTGGCGGCGCGTTTCTCGGTCGTCTCTGTCATTCCGCGCGTCCGCACCCTGCTCGAAGAGATGGTGCACGGCTACGGCATGACGGAGCGCATCGTCGCCATCCGCACCACGCCGCTCTACGTGCTGGACATCGAGCGCGACCCGGAGGGCTCGATGGAGAAGCTCCGGGACGAGGTGCGCCGTTCCGTGGCAGAGGACGATGCGGAGGCCGTGTGCCTCGGCTGCGCCGGCTTCGCCCGCTTCGCCGCCGAGCTTGAGGCGGAGCTCGGCGTGCCGGTGCTCGACGGCGTGGTCTGCGCCACCAAGCAGGCCGAGTTGCTGGTGGGGCTCGGGCTCAAGACCAGCAAGCGCAAGACCTACCGCCCGCCTGAGCGCAAGCGCTTCACCGGCATGTTCAGCCACTTCTCGACGACCGACGACATCGCCGAAGCCGCGGAGTAGGGCGGGGCGCCTCAGCCCGCCTGATCGACCGGCACCCGCTCCGCGCCTACGACGCGATTCCACTCGCGGGCTGTCTCGTGGTGCGAGAGGGCATGGCTGAGGCGGTGACCTTCGTCTATGCGGATGCGCGCCTCTGCGACGCGGCCGATGAGGAAGGTCTATGGACGCCGAACCCCGTCGCGCCGTAGCCGTCGGCACTGCCACGACTGCCCCGCTCAGTCGCGATTGCCGGAAGGGCATACATGTTGACCCTTGACTATTATTATAATAGTTCTTATTTGCATTTCAGCGCACATTCCAGATCAGGAGAGATCGCCATGCGTGTACCAGAGGTGACGTTCAAGACTCGCGTCCGCGACGAGAGCGTCGAGGGACCGAACCCGTTCCGTTGGCAGGACCGGACCACCGCCGAGATCTTCGACGGTCGCAGGGTGGTGCTCTTCGCGCTGCCGGGCGCCTTCACACCGACCTGCAGCAGCACCCACCTGCCCGGCTACGAGGCGCTGCACGATCGCTTCGAGGACGCCGGCATCGACGAGGTGGTCTGCCTCGCAGTCAACGACGCCTTCGTCATGTATCAGTGGGGCAAGCACCAGGGGGTGGAGGACGTCACCCTGCTGCCGGATGGCTCCTGCACCTTCACGCGCTTCATGGGCATGCTGGTGGACAAGGACAATCTCGGCTTCGGCCTGCGCAGCTGGCGCTACTCCATGCTGGTCGAGGACGGCGAGATCACGAAGATGTTCGTGGAGCCGGGGTTCTGCGACAACGCGTCGGACGATCCCTTCGAGGTCTCCGACGCCGAGACCATGCTCGCCTACGTGGAGTCGCTCAAGCCGGCGCAAGCCGCCTGAGCGTGGTCGCCGGAACCCGGGGCCGTCCGCCGCCGGGTTCGGCGACCGTCACCCAGCGCGCGGGTGTGCCGCCGCGTAGGCCGCGAGGAGCCCGGCCTCGTCCACCTCGGTGTAGCGTTGCGTGGTCGACAGGCTCGCGTGTCCCAGCAGTTCCTGGATCGTGCGGAGATCCCCGCCGCCCGCGAGCAGATGAGTGGCGAAGCTGTGGCGGAGCGCGTGCGGGGTCGCCGATTCCGGCAGGCCGAGCGCGCCGCGCAGCCGCGTCATGGTCTGCTGCACCAGCTTGGGCTGAAGCCGCCTGCCGCGCACACCGACGAAGAGCGGATCGCCCGGCTCAAGCCGGTGCGGGCACGCCGCGAGGTACTCGGTGATTGCGTCGGCCACCACCGGCAGCACAGGCACCACGCGCTGCTTGCCGCCCTTGCCGGTGATCATCAGGCTGCGGGGGTCGCCGCCTGCGGCCGGCGCATCGGCACGGTCGAGGCCCAACGCCTCGCCGATGCGTAAGCCGCAGCCGTAAAGCAGCAGCAACACCGCGATATCCCGCCGGGCGGTCCAGTCGGACGGACCGCCGTTCCCCTCGTTCAGCGCGACGACGGCCCTGGCCTGGCCCTCGGTGAGGGGCCGGGGCACGCCGCGCGGCGTCTTCGGTGCGCGCACCAGGGAGAGTGCCGACGAGACGGGTACGCCTTCGCGCTCCAGATGGCGGAAGAAGACGCGGACCGCCGAGAGCGCCCGCGCTGTGGAGGTCTTGGCGAGGCCCTTCGCCGCCCGGCGGGCGAGCCATGCGCGCACGTCGCGCACGTTGAGCGCACCGAGCGCCGCGAGGTCGGACGCTTCGCCCCGATGCTCCGCCAGAAATCCCAGAAAGTCATCGAGATCGCGCCGGTAGGCGGCGATGGTGTTGTCGGCGCGTCGCCGCTCGTCGGCGAGGCGGCTGAGCCAGGTCTCCACCGCCGTCGCCAGGTCGGCTGCGGCCGGCAGAGGTGAGCTCATGACAGGATCGACTGCCCGGTCTTCTGCCAGTCGGCGAGGAAGGCGTCGAGGCCCTTGTCGGTGAGCGGGTGGCTCGCGAGCTTGCGCAGCACCGCCGGCGGCACCGTCGCCACATCTGCGCCGAGCTTCGCGGCCTCCACGACGTGGAGCGGGTGGCGAATCGAGGCGACCAGGATCTCGGTGTTAATGGTGTCAGGATACGCGCCGTAAATCGTCGCGATCTCGCGGATCAGCCCCATTCCGTCCTGGCTGATGTCGTCGAGTCGGCCGACGAAGGGCGAGATGAAGGCGGCGCCGGCCTTCGCCGCCAGCAGCGCCTGGGACGGCGAGAAACAGAGGGTTACGTTGACCTTGGTGCCGCCCTGGCTCAGCGCGCGGCAGGCCTTGAGACCGTCCCAGGTGAGCGGCACCTTGACCGCGACGTTGGGCGCGATGGCGGCGAGCGCCCGGCCTTCCGAGAGCATGGTCTCGGCGTCGGTCGCAGTGACTTCGGCGCTCACCGGCCCCGGCACGACGTCGCAGATGTTCCGGATCACCTCGAAGAAGTCGCCACCGCTCTTGGCGATGAGCGAGGGATTGGTGGTCACGCCGTCGAGCAGGCCGGTCGCGGCGAGGTCTTCGATCTCGGCGATGTCCGCGGTGTCTACGAAGAACTTCATGCCGCCGCTCCGTTTGCGGGCCGCCGCCCTCAGCCGGCCCCTGCCGTCATCGGGCTGGACGCCGGCGCGCGCGTGATGCAGGACGAGAGCATGACCGCAGCATCCGCGACTCGACTCGGCTTCGGGCCTGCGACGAATTGGGGCGGCCTCATAGCACGTCCGATGCGCCGGTTCCATCGCGCCGCCGGTGGGGTGTCGTGAGCGGGGCGGCCGGCGGCGAAGGAAGGGGCGGGGAGGGCGCGCGCGCACCTGCGACCGTCGCCGTCCTCATGCCGTTGCCGCTGGAGCGCGCGTACGACTACGCCGTGCCCCCCGATGTCGCGGCCGACGTCGTGCCCGGCGCATTCGTGCGCGTGCCACTCGGCAGGATGGAGCGTGTCGGCGTGGTCTGGGGTGCGGGCGAAGGCGACGTCGAGCCCGCACGCCTCAAGCCGGTGACGGCGGTGCTGGATGTGCCGCCCATGACCGAGCCGCTCCGCCGCCTGGTCGACTGGACGGCCGATTACACGCTGACCAACCGGGGGTCCGTTCTGCGCATGGCGATGAGCGTCCCCGGCGCCCTGGAGCCAGCGGCCGTTCGCACCGCCTACCGGTTGGGGTCGGGCGAGGCGCCGCGCATGACGGCAGCGCGAGAGCGAGTCATCGCGCTGCTGCGGGAAGGGCCGCCGCTCATTGCCACCGAGATCGCGCGCCAGGCCGGCGTGAGTGCCGGGGTGGTACGCGGGCTCGCCACCCTCGGCGTGCTCGAAGCGGTGACGATACGGGAGGTCGCGACCTTCGGCCGTCCCGACTTGTCCCGGACGGGTCCCGGCTTGTCCCAGGTGCAAGGCGCGGCCGCCGAGGCGTTGCGGCAGCAGGTTGCCGCCCGGGCGTTCTCGGTCACGGTCCTCGACGGCGTGACTGGCTCCGGCAAGACCGAGGTCTATTTCGAGGCCATCTCGGCCGCGCTCGATCAGGGTCATCAGGTGCTGGTGATGCTGCCGGAGATCGCGCTGAGCGCCCAATGGCTCGAGCGCTTTCGCGCGCGCTTCGGCGTGGACCCCGCGGTCTGGCATTCCGAGCTCGGCACGCGTCAGCGTCGCGAGACCTGGCGTGCCGTCGCCGAGGGCCGGGCGCAGGTGGTGGTCGGCGCGCGCTCGGCGCTCTGGCTGCCCTTCCGCACCCTCGGCCTCATCGTGGTCGACGAGGAGCACGACACCGCCTTCAAGCAGGAGGACGGCGTCATCTATCACGCCCGCGACATGGCGGTGGTGCGCGCGCGCTTCGAGGGCTGCCCCATCGTCCTGGTCTCTGCGACGCCGTCGCTGGAGACCGTGGTCAACGTCAAGAACGGCCGCTACCGGTGCGAGCGCCTGCCGGACCGCCACGGCGGCGCGCAACTGCCGGCGATCGAGACCGTCGATCTACGCCGAACGCCGCCGGCACGCGGCACCTGGCTCGCACCGGCCTTGCGCGCGGCCCTCGCGGAGACCCTGGGGGCCGGCGAGCAGGCGCTGCTCTTCCTCAACCGGCGGGGCTATGCGCCGCTCACGCTCTGCCGTGCCTGCGGTCACCGCTTCCACTGTCCCAACTGCAGTGCCTGGCTGGTGGAGCACCGCTTCGCCGGCACGCTGGACTGCCACCATTGCGGCTTCCAGCAGGCGCAGCCCGAGGCCTGCCCGGCCTGCGAGGCGGATGGGAGCTTCGCGGCTTGCGGGCCAGGGGTCGAGCGGCTCGCCGAGGAGGTGGACGAGGCCCTCCCCGGCGCGCGCTGGGCGGTGCTCACCAGCGATACGGTGCGCGGCCCCAGCCAGGTGCAAGACCTGGTCGATGCCATCGTGGCGCATGAGGTCGACGTGCTGATCGGCACGCAGATGGTGGCCAAGGGGCACCACTTCCCCCAGCTCACCCTGGTGGGTGTGGTCGACGCCGACCTGGGGCTCGCGGGCGGCGACATGCGCGCGGCCGAGCGCACCTATCAGCTGCTCCATCAGGTGGGCGGGCGTGCCGGGCGCGGCGGGCGCCCCGGCCGGGTGGTGCTTCAGACCTACGCTGCCGAGCACCCGGTCATCACGGCGCTCGCCGCCGGCGACCGCGACTCCTTCATGGCGCAGGAGGCAGCTGCTCGCGAAGCCCACGGCCTGCCGCCATTCGGCCGACTCGTGGCGGTCATCGCGTCCGGTCCGAGCGAGTCCGACACTCTACGTGCGGCTTCGGCCCTCGCGCGCATCGCGCGTGCCGACGAGAAGACCCTCGGCATCCAGGTGCTGGGCCCCGCGCCGGCGCCGCTCAAGCTCCTGCGCGGCCGCCACCGCTTCCGCCTTCTCTTCAAGGCCGCGCGCGGCGCGCTGATCCAGCCTCACATGCGGCGGTGGCTCGCGGCGCTCGACCGCCGCACCCGCACGCGCCTCCAGGTGGATATCGACCCCCACAGCTTCATGTGACCCCGTCAGGCGGCCTCCAGGGGCGTGATGTCTGTCAAGTCCACCGTTTCCCTGGCGCGGGCTAGGTCGTAAGCCCGCTGCAGGTTCATCCAGAACTCCGGCGTGTTGCCGAAGAACCGGGCGAGCCGCATCGCGGTGTCTACCGTGAGCGAGGTCTCGCCCTTGACCAGCCGCTCGATCCGCGTGCGCGGCACCTTCAGGCGTTTCGAGAGCGCGATGGCGCTCATGTCGAGGGGCTTGAGATACAGTTCCGCGAGAACTTCGCCAGGGTGGGAGGGGGAAGTCATCAACGTCATAGTCAGCCCCTTCAGTGGTAATCAACGATCTCGACAGCTGCGGGTCCCTGATCGGACCATACGAAGCAGATGCGCCACCGGTCGTTGATACGGATCGAGTGTTGACCCTTCCTGTCGCCCTTGAGTTCCTCAAGATGGTTTCCCGGCGGGAACCTGAGATCCTCCAGGACCACGGCAGCGTTCATTGCAGAGAGCATGGCTCGTGTTCGCTTCACCAAGTCGCTCGGAAAGCCCTTGCCGTAACGGCCCCGTACCGCGTCCGCCGCGCGCCGGCCTTTCGTGCTGACGATCACGAGAATTGTGTATCACGATATGATACATCCCTTCAAGTTCCGCCCACCGTGACTTGTCATGGTGCCTTTGCTAGGGTCCGACAGGCTTTGCCGCCGTTGCGATCGACGGGAACGCAGGGGGGACGCCATGATCATCCAGACCCAGGCAGAAGAGCGGCCGGATGGCGCCCGCTTCGCCATCACACTCGACGAGCACCTCCAGCTGGTGGACCAGTTTGCCGAGAATTTCGGCAACGACGACTTCGCGCAGCCCCAGCCGCGCGATTACTTCCGCTACGCTTGCCGCTGGCACGACAAGGGCTGGAAGGATCTCGACGACAACCCGCCCCTCGATCCCGAGACCGGCTTTCCCTACAACCTGGTGGAGACACCGATCCCCATCATCACGCTCACCGGCTGCCGCTCGCCCGAGTACAACGAGGCGCACCACGCCTATTGCGGGCTGCTGGACAGCATGCACATCTGGGGCCTCTACAACGGCCGCTACGGCATGTCCGACAAGGTGCTGATCGACATCGTGCCGGAGCAGCACAAGCTCGCCGCTCAAACTATGCTCAATACCGAGCGCCAGCGTCAGGAGCGGCTCACCGCCGTGCTGCAGGGCGATCCCGAGACCGCGCCCTGGGTGGAGCACGAGCGGCTCTTCGCCAACTACAAGGCGCTGCAGTTCTTCGACACCTTCGCCCTCTACTTCAACTGCGTGCATCCGGAGGGACGCGGCGAGAGCACCTTCGCCAACGTGCCGCGCGGTGTCGGCGACGATGTCGATATCGAGGTCAAGGCACTTGGCGATGGCGTCTACAGCCTCGATCCCTATCCCTTCCGCGACGATAGCCTGGACGTCTCGTTCACTGGCCGCCATCTCGCGCCGGTCGGCCCGGACGATGCACCCGACATGGCGGCAGTGATGCGGGAGACCCCGCGCGAGCGCCAGAGCGCCCGGCTGGTCGCGGCCTGAGCGCCGCGCCGCACGCATCCGAGATCAGGAGGAAGCCGTGCCGGCCGCCGCGCGCCCGAGCCCCGTCGACGTATTGGGCCTCGACCATGTCGTGCTCCGGGTGGCGGACATCGACGCCTCGCTCGAATGGTACGAGCGGGTGCTCGGCTGCACGGTCGAGCGCCGGATCGAGAGCTTCGGGCTCTACCAGCTCCGCGCGGGGACGAATCTGATCGACCTGGTTCCCGTTGCGAGCAAGGCCGGCAAGCCTGGCGGCGGCGCGCCGGGCAAGACGCGGCGCAACATGGAGCATTTTGCCCTCCGGCTCGCTTCGTTCGACGAGAAGAAGCTCCGCCGCTATTTGAAGAGGCGCGGCATCGAGGCAGGCGAGACGGTGCGGCGCTACGGCGCCGACGGCCACGGACCCTCGCTCTACCTCACCGACCCGGACGGCAACACCGTGGAGCTCAAGGGACCGCCCGACGTGGACCAGACCGAGAGAGTGGCCGCCGCCGAGTATCCGGCCCGCAGGCGCAGGCGGGCCGCAGTCAAACGGAGTGCGCAGGCATGAAGGCGGTCGTCATCCACCGTCACGGCGGACCGGAGGAACTCGTCTATGAGGACATCGAGACGCCCGAGGTCGGACCCGAAGACGTCCTCATCAATCTGGAGACGGTGGGCCTCAATCATTTCGACCTCGACGTCTGCGACGGCATCTCTGGCTATCTCAGTCTCGACATGCCGCACATTCTGGGCGTCGAGGGTGCGGGCACGGTGGTAGAGACAGGCAGCGCGGTAAGCGCCTTTCGGCCCGGCGACCGGGTCATGCCGTTCCTCACCATCACGTCGGGCCTCTGCCGGCACAGGGTGTGCAACTGCGCGCTGGGCATGGACAACATCTGCCTCGACTTCGAGAAGCTGGGCGTGACCTGCTGGGGCACCTATGCGGAGTACGTCAAGGTCTCCCACCACAACGTGATCCGAATTCCCGACGGTGTCTCCGCGCTGGACGCGGCGGCGGGGCAGGTCGCCTTCGCCACGGCCTGGGAGCTGGTGGTGAAGAAGGCGCAGGTGCGCCAGGGCGAGGACGTGCTCATCAATGCCGCCGGCAGCGGCGTCGGCTCGGCCGCAATCCAGTGCGCTCGCGTCGCCGGAGCGCGGATCATCGCCACCGCCGGCTCTGACGAGAAGCTCGCGCGTGCCCGGCAGCTTGGTGCAGACGAGATCATCAACTACAACAACCCGCGCGAGATCGGCGACGCGGTTCGCGGTCTCACCGATGGGCGCGGCGTGGACGTTTGTATCGAGATGGTGGGCGGTTCGGTGCTACAGCAGAGTCTCGACGCGCTCGCGCTCAACGGACGCCTGGCGACCTGCGGGGCGCACGCGGGCGAGAAGGTCGAGATCGACATGATCGAGTTCTTCCGCAAGCAGATCACCATGACCAGCTGCCACTTCGCGCCGAAGTCGACCAATCACGAGGTCCTTCACCTGATGGAGCAGGGCAAGCTCAGGCCTGTGATCGGCGAAGTCCTGCCGCTGGCCGAGATGCGCACCGCCCACGAACGCCTTGCCGCGCGCGCCGTCTTCGGCAAGATCGTGCTCGAAGTTTAGTGGAGCGAGCGATGGCAGAACTTGAGTTGCGTAAAGTCGACCGTTGGCATCACCGGCGCGTTATCCTCGACGAGCTGAGCATGAAGGCGCCGTCGGGACGCATCACCGCGATCCTGGGCGACGAGGAGTCGGGCCGTCTCACGACGCTCAAGGTCATCGCCGGGATCGAGAAGCCGCAGGGCGGTTCCATCCTGATCGACGGAGAGGACGTGCTCGCGCAGCGGGAGGGGATTCGCGAAGCCGCGATGATCTTCCGAAACGCGGCGTTGATGCCCCACAAGACGGCTCTCGAGAACATCGCTTATCCACTCAGGATCGCCCGCTTCGATCGGGAGACCATCGAGGCCCGCGTGCTCGCTGTCGGCGAGCACTTCGGCATCACCGACATTCTCGCGCAGCGCCCCAAGAAGCTTACCGACGTTCAGTGTTACCAGGTCGGCCTCGCCCGCGCGCTGGTGCGCGACCCCGGAGTCTACCTCTTCGAGCTGCCGACGGAGGAGGAGCCGGACGTCCGCGAGCTCGCCATCTCCGAGATGCGGCGGCTCAGGGATGAGTTTGGCCGCACCGTGGTTTATGCCGCCGGGACTGCCGAGGAAGCGCAGGATCTCGCCGATTGGGTCGTCGTGCTTCACGAGGGGCACAGGCTGCAGATGGGGAGTCCCGGGAAGATCGTGGAACGGCCGGCGTCGCGCCGGGTCGCCAAGCTCTTCGGCGCCAGGCTCCGTGCCGCGCACGTGGAAGAGACGGAGGAAAACGCGGTCACGGTCAGCCTCAAGGATGGCGCCGTCCTCACGCTCCCCTGGGAGAGCGACGAGGCGGCCGCCGGGGAGCGCGCCACCCTCGCCATCTGGCCGGAGCACATTGACCGCGAGGGCGACGAGGCGGTCTACCCGCCCGAGCAGTGCTATCTGTTCAACCAGCGCGGACGGCTGGTGGCCGGCCCGTTCGGGGTGCCACCAAAGAAAAAGCCGAAGCGCGCCGCCCGCCGGCGGTGAGTGGCGATTCGGAGTTTCGAACCCCTCTTTGTTGTGGGGCGATGCAGTCTTGTCTTGCTCCAGTATTTCTCGCGAGCGATCACCCACTAACAGACAAGAACCCCAATATATAGCGACGAAAATTAGCATAACAGCCATATATTGTAAGTATTGACGGCAACAGAAACATGCCGCAATCGACGATTCATTGTGCGGGTCGAGCGGCCTCGTTGCCATTCATGCGTCGTCCGCACTAGAATGAAGCAGAAACGTCTGCCCCCTAAAGGATTTTCCATCAGATGATCGACCACGCTGTGGCGCGTCGCAATATGGTGACGGGCCAAATCATGACCAACCGCGTCACCGACGAGCGGCTGATCGATGCGATGGCGGAAATCCCGCGCGAGCGCTTCGTTCCGCACGCCAAGCGGGGCGTCGCCTACGTGGACGAGGACGTGGAGATCGCGTCCGGACGCTACCTGATGGAGCCGATGGTGCTCGCGCGCCTGTTGCAGGAAGCCGACATAACGGCGAACGACATGGTCCTCGATGTCGGCTGCGGCACGGGCTACGCATCGGCGGTCCTGGCCCGCCTCGCCGCCACAGTCATCGCTTTGGATGTCGACGAGTCTCTTGCTGCCGAGGCCGAGCGTGCATTGAGCGCCGTCGGCGCCGACAACGCGATCGTGGTGACCGGCTCTCTCGCCGAAGGGTACGCTCAGCAGGCGCCCTACGACGTGATTCTGGTGGGCGGCGCGGTGGATCACCTGCCGCAGGCGCTTGCGGATCAATTGGCCGAGGCGGGCAGGATCGTGGGCGTCGTGCGCAAACCCGGCAGTGTGGGGCAGGCGACCCTCTGGGCGCGGCATCGGGGTGCGCTTTCCAGCCGTAGCCTGTTCGAGGCGACGCTTCCGTCGCTACCCGGAATCGCCCGGCCCGTGAGCTTCGAGTTCTAGATCATGGACGGTGAGGTGCCCGCGCTTTCGGTCGGGGAATTCGCGGCGCTGCGCGCGGACCGGGGGTCTTATGCGCTGCTCGATGTGCGAGAGCCTTGGGAGGTAGCGCTCGGCGCGCTGCCGGAGGCGTTGACCATCCCCATGAACGCGCTGCCCGACCGGCTCGACGCGCTGCCGGCGGATCGCCCGCTGGTGGTGCTCTGCCACCACGGCCAGCGGAGCGCCCACGTCACCGCCTGGCTCCGGCGGCTCGGTTACGACAACGCGGTCAATCTGGACGGCGGCATCGACGCGTGGTCGCGCATGGTCGATCCCGCCATGCCGACCTACTGAAAGGAGCGGCCCATGACCCACACTCGACGGCACTCCGTGATCGGAAGAATCGCGCTCGGCGCACTGGCAGGCGCACTCTTCGCTGGCGCGTCTGCGTTTTCCCAAGGCGCCGCTGCGCAGACCCTGGAGGAAGCGCTCGTCCACGCCTACCAGAGCAACCCGACTCTGCAGGCGGAGCGCGCCCGGCTCCGGGCGGTGGATGAGGAGGTGCCCGCGGCGCTAGCCGGCTGGCAACCCACGGTGGAGATCGCCGGCGACCTCGGCGTTTCGTACAGCAAGACGGACGGCATGGTTCCCAACGCCGGCAGCCATAGCGTTGTCCCTCACGGCGTCGGGCTCACGGCGACAGCCCCCGTCTATCAAGGCGGGCGGGTGGCCGCCCAAATCGATTCGGCCGAGAGCCGGGTCGTCGCGGGCAGGGCGCAGCTTCAGGCGGTGGAACAGTCGATCCTGCTCAACACGGTGACCGCCTACATGGACGTGCTCCGCTACGACGCCGAGATCGAGCTCAGCCGCAGCAGCGAGCGGGTGGTGGGCCGCCAGCTGCAGGCGGCGAGGGACCGGCTCGAGGTCGGCGAGGTGACACGCACCGATGTGGCACAGGCCGAGGCCCGACTGGCGCAGGCCGGCGCGGAGCGTGTGGCGGCCGAGGGCGGCATGATGTCCGCCCGCGCCATGTACCAGCAGGTGACCGGCCGCCCGCCGGGCACGCTTTCCTGGCCGCCCGTTCCCATGGGCCTGCCGAAGACGGAGGAAGACGCCCTGGGTGCCGCAAACGACGCCAACCCGTCGATCAGGGCGGCCTCGTTTATCGCGCAAGCGGCGCAGGCGGATATCGAAGCGGCCGCTGCGGCGCTCAGGCCGCAGGTCGCCATCGTGGGCGATGTTAGCCAGCGCTTCGACTCCTCGGACCTCATTGAGCAGACCACGGATGCCTCGATCAGGGCCAGCGTGCGTGTGCCGCTCTATCAGGGTGGCGCCGCGAACGCGCGCATCCGTCAATCGAAGCAGATCGCGGCACAGCGGCTGCTTGAGCTCGATCAGTCCCGGCGCACGGTGCAGGAGCAGGTCTCTCAGGCCTGGAGAGCGCTCACGTCGGCGCGGGCGCAAATTACCGCGTTCGAATCGCAGGTGGCCGCAGCGGCCGTCGCGCTGGACGGCGTCGAGCAGGAGACGCAGGTCGGTTTGCGCACCACGCTCGATGTGCTGGACGCCGAACAGGAGCACTTCAGGGCGCAAATCAACCTGATCCGGACGAAGCGGGAAGAGATCGTCGCCGCCTATCAGGTGAAGGCGGCGATCGGCGCGCTGACCGCACAGCAGCTCGGGCTTCCAGTCGACTTGTACGACCCGGAAAAGCACTATCGGAGCGTGCGCGGGAGCCCCGGAGGGTGGCTGTGGTCGGACGAATGATCGTTATCGACGCGGGAGAGTAAGGACATGGAGAAACCGGCGCTGGCCGATCACCCGATCAACGAGGCAATGAAGCGACGCTGGAGCCCGCGCGCGTTCGACCCGCGCCCCATGCCCCGTGCGGACATTCTCACGCTGCTGGAGGCCGCCCGCTGGGCGGCGTCGAGCTTCAACCAGCAGCCCTGGCACTTCCTGGTTGCGACCAGGGATCAGGAGGAACGGTTCGCGCTGCTGCTCGACTGCCTGGTGCCAGGCAACCAGGTGTGGGCGCGGAACGCATCGCTGCTCATCCTCACAGTCACCAAGCGATCCTTCGACCACAACGATTCGCCCAACAGTTGCTGCGTCCACGACATCGGCCTTGCCGCCTGCCAGCTCGTCCTGCAGGCCACAGAACTCGGCTACGCAACCCATCAGATGGCCGGCATCGAGGCGGACAAGATCCGGGAAGTCTATGGCGTGCCGGAGGGCTACGATCCCGTAACCGGGATCGCCGTCGGCTATCCCGGAGACCCGGATTCGCTGCCCGACGACCTCCGCGAGATGGAGTTGGGCGCGCGCACGCGGCGCCCCTTCAACGAATATGTATTCGCCGACCGCTGGGGCCAGCCTGCCGGCTATTGACGGTTTCTGTCCGCACACGCACGCGCGCCGCCCGCGCGAAGACCTACGGATCGATCTCGGAGCAAGGGATGTCCGACTTCCACGTGAGCGTCGGCGAGCAGGTCACGTTCTCCAAGACCGTCGGCGAAAGCGACGTCTACCTGTTCGCAGGCATCACCGGCGATCTGAACGGTCTGCACGTGAACGAGCAGTACATGTCCGGGACGTCCTACGGGCATCGCATCGCCCACGGGGCTCTCCTGGTCGGTTTCATGTCGACCACGTCGACCATGATGATCGCCCGATGCGATGAGAGGGGGGGCGACGAGACCCCCGTTTCGCTCGGTTACGACCGCATTCGCTTCACCGCGCCGGTCTACATCAACGATACGGTGAGCGTGACCTATACGGTCGCCGAGATCGACGAAGAGCGCCGCCGCGCGCTTTCCGACATCGAGGTGGTCAATCAGCGGGGCGAGACCGTCGCCGTGGCGCAGCACATCATCAAGTGGGTGCCTCCGGCGTAGGCGACGAGCGGCAGGAGGGGAGCGAATATGGCGCGCGCACTCTGGCAGGGGCAGGTCATTGCAGAGTCCAAGACGTGGGAAAGTGTGGAGGGAAACGTCTATTTTCCGCCCGACGCCGTGGACAGCGCGTTTCTTACGCCGAGCGAGACGACCACCGTCTGCGGCTGGAAGGGCACGGCCCACTACTACACGCTCACCGTCGACGGCGCGCGAAACGCCGATGCCGCGTGGCATTACCCTGACCCCAAGCCTGCGGCCGAGAATATCCGCGACCATGTCGCGTTCTGGCGGGGTGTCACCGTCGAGACCTGAGCCCGGGGCGCCAATTGGCCACACTCGCGCTCGCGCCGTGAGGCGCGCAACAGGGAGCAGGAATTCCGATGCCTCGATATCTGAAGACCGGCATCAGCGCCGCCGAAGCGGCGGAGGCCGACGAGAAGGTCCGCCGCGTGGTGGAAGACGCGTTGAACGACATCGCGAAGCGGGGCGATGCGGCCGTGCGCGAGATGTCGATCAAGTTCGACCGCTGGGAGCGTGACGACTTCCGGCTCAGCGAGGCGGAGATCGAGGCCTGCCTGGACCGGCTGCCAGGCCAGGACCGCGAGGACATCCTCTTTGCTCAGGAGCAAATTCGCAATTTCGCGCAGGCTCAGCGCGACGCGTTGCAGGATGTCGAGGTCGAGACCCTGCCGGGCGTGGTGCTGGGCCACAGGAACATCCCGGTCAATGCGATTGGCTGTTACGTGCCGGGCGGCAAGTACCCGATGGTGGCATCCGCCCACATGTCGGTGGTGACGGCAAAGGTGGCGGGCGTCGAGCGCATTGCGACCTGCGCGCCGCCCTTCGAGGGCAGCCCCGCGCCTGCCATCGTCGCGGCCCAGCACCTTGCAGGCGCTGACGAGATCTACGTGCTGGGCGGCATCCAGGCGGTGGGCGCCATGGCGCTCGGGACGGGAAGCATCGAGCCGGTGGACATGCTGGTGGGCCCCGGCAACGCCTTCGTGGCGGAGGCCAAGCGCCAGCTCTTCGGCCGCGTCGGTATCGACCTGCTGGCGGGGCCGACCGAGACCCTGGTGATCGCCGACGAGACCGTGGACGGCGAGCTCTGCGCCGCCGATCTTCTGGGCCAGGCCGAGCACGGTCCGACCTCGCCGGCAACGCTGCTGACCAACTCGGAGACCCTTGCGCGGCAGACGATGGCCGAGGTCGAGCGTCAGCTCGGCATCCTGCCGACGGCGGGGATCGCGGGCCGGGCGTGGCGCGACTACGGCCAGGTGATCGTCTGCGACACGCTCGACGAGATGGTGACGGTGGCGGACGAGATCGCCGCCGAGCACGTGCAGGTGATGACCGAGGATCCGGACTGGTTCCTCGGTCGCATGACCAACTACGGGGCGCTTTTCCTCGGCCCCCGCACCAACGTCTCTTATGGCGACAAGGTGATAGGCACGAACCACACGCTGCCCACGCGCAAGGCCGCGCGCTACACCGGCGGCCTCTGGGTCGGCAAGTTTCTCAAGACCTGCACCTACCAGCGGGTGCTGACGGACGAGGCGTCGACCGTGGTCGGCGAGTATTGCTCCAGGCTCTGCGCGCTCGAAGGCTTCGCCGGGCACAAGGAGCAGGCGGATATCCGTGTGCGCCGGTATGGCGGCAAGAACCTTGCCTGAGCTTCCGGCGGACGACGCGCTGCCGAAGACGCCCTCCTTCCGCCTCGACGGCAAGCGGGCACTCGTTACCGGCGCGAGCCGCGGCCTGGGCCGCGCCTGCGCCGCGGCGCTCGCCGAGGCCGGCGCCCATGTCGTGCTCGCGGCGCGGGGCCAAGACGCGCTGGAGCGGGTCGCGGAGGAAATCGCGGCGACGGGCGGGACCACGGAGACGCTCGCGCTCGACATTGCCGACGTCGAGCAGGCTGCCGAAGCGCTCGCGGCACTGGGTCCAGTCGATATTCTCGTCAATAACGCCGGCGGCAATCGCCCGGCATCGCTGCTCGACGTGACGGTGGAAGACTTCGACGCCGTGATGGGGATTAACGTGCGCGGGGCCTACTTTTGTGCGCAGGCGGTGGCGCGAGAGATGGTCGCCGCGAAGCGGGGCGGCGTCATCGTCAATATGTCTTCGCAGATGGGCCATGTCGGCGGGCCGCGGCGCACGGTCTACTGTGCCACCAAGCATGCCATCGAGGGCATGACCAAGGCGATGGCGATGGATTTGGCCCCGTATAACATTCGGGTTAATGCCATTGGTCCGACCTTTATTTCGACTCCCATGACCCGGCCTTTTCTCGAAGATTCCGCGTTCAAGGAAGACACGCTGAACCGTATTGCGCTCGGGCGTCTCGGTGAGCTTCCCGATATTATGGGGGCTGTCGTGTTTTTGGCGAGCGATGCGGCCAGCCTGATAACGGGTGCAAGCCTGCTAATAGATGGCGGATGGACCGCGCAATAACGTTATATTAGTTACGAATTGTTATAACGACGGTTGGCGTGTGTACCATCTCCGGACCGAAAAACTTTACTGCCAGAACGCACTATGAGTTTTGGTTGAAGGGATTCTCAATATGCCTCAAGCTGCCATGGATATGCCAGTTAAACAGATTGATTTAATCGTAACTGCCCAGGTGGTCTGGTTTGTCATTTTGATCCAGTGGGTTGAGGCGTGTCTCGTTCGGAATTGGCGCGAAGGGCTTGACGGGAATTTCGGGAAATGACTCAACAACGACATGAGCAGTCCCGAGTCGCCGTGCG
>JAJEEP010000009.1 GCA_022820945.1 Alphaproteobacteria bacterium
GTGTCATCATGTTCCCGTAGTGTTCCGATCTCACGCCAAATCGCTGCATTCTGCTCACCCGACGGGGGTCAGGCAGTCGATATCCGGCCGCCAAAGATCAGCGGCGCGCCGTCGAAAAGCGCCACAACGCACATTCCTCAATTGAACGCGGAACGACAGGTTTTCGAGACTTTGGGATATACTGGGAGTGCATGCGCGGCTTTGCCGGACTTGGCGCCACGCCAAGCGTCGCGACGGCAGCAGGCGCCGTTCGGCTTGTCGCACACGCGGCCGTCTGGTGTTTGGCTGGACCCCTTGCCGATGGGGCGAATGGCGCCCGCAGCATAATTTGCACCGGAACTCGGAATGCCTGAACGCAGATCACTGCGGAGCAAGCAATCGTCGCGAAGAGTCACCCTGCGGGATGTCGCGCGCGAGGCTGGGGTTTCGATCGCCACTGCATCGCGGGTCCTGAACAATTCGCCATCCGTTTCGCCGGAAACCCGGGAGGACGTGCTGCGCGTCTTCGCCAGGCTCGAGTTTGCGCCCGACCCGCTCGCACGCGCGCTCAACGCCGGGGGCACCAACACCGTCGGCGCCGTCATTCCCACCATCAACCACGCGATCTTCGCGGCGTTCCTGGAGGCGCTGGAGGCCAGGCTGGACGCCAACGGTTACCGCCTGCTCATTGCCACGACCGGCATGGACCCACGCGTGGAGCTGGAGCGCGCCCGATCGCTGCTCGAAATGGGCGCGAGAGCGCTGATCGTCACCGGGCTGGATCACGAACCCGAGCTCACAAGTCTGGCCAAGCGGTTCGGAGCGCCCATGGTCGCAACGTCGATCTACGGAGCCTCCGCTTCGCTGCCGACCATCGGCTACGACAACGTCGAGCTCGGGCGCCAGGCCATGCGGCATCTGCTCGACCTCGGCCACAGGGACGTCGCCCTGGTTTCCGGGCCCACGGCGCAGAACGACCGAGCCCGCCTTCGCATTCGTGGCGCGAAGACCGTCGAGGGCGTGCGTTCGCTGCGAACCATAGAGACGGAGCTGAGCGTCGGCGGCGGCGTCGACTCCGCGAAGCAAATTCTGGCGTGGGAGCGGCGGCCGACGGCACTGCTTTGCGTCACCGATCTCGTCGCGCTGGGCGCGATGTTCGAGCTTCAGCGCAGCGGGCTCCAGCTGCCTCAAGACATGTCGGTGATGGGGTTCGATCACATCTCCTGGTCCGAACACAGCCATCCGCGATTGACGTGCATAAGCCTGCCCGTCGCCGCGATGGGCCAAGAGAGCGCGCAGGCGATCTGCGACTTTCTGGAAGACGGCACGCCGATTGCCTCGGTCCACCTGCAGGGCGAAATCAAGGTGCGCGGCTCCACGTGCCGACCGCCTGTTGTTCAGCATCAGCGTTCGACGCCGACTGCTACGTGAAGCCCGACTGGCCCAAGTGGTCGCGCGCGAACTACGGTCGCCAATTCTGGCAAACAATCAAGCGCAGGCTGCTATGCGCCGGATGTCTTGGTTGCGCGTAGGGATGGGTATCCGACGCTACGTGGGGGCGGGAATCGCTAATGCTGACATGGCCCTGACACAAGGTCGTTAAGTCTGTCTTATAACTATCTGAAATTTCTCAGCTATTGAGTTAGTTGGCGCGCCCGGCAGGACTCGAACCTGCGACCCCTTGATTAGGAATCAAGTGCTCTATCCGGCTGAGCTACGGGCGCGCTGGCTCCATCGATAGCGGCGGCGCGGCGTTTGTCAATCGGGCCGGTCGGGCGCGGGTCAGAGGTCGCTCAAGCGTCGGCGAGGGCGGCGGGGCTCTCCGGCAGAATCTGGCCGCCGTCGAGCACCAGCGCCTGGCCGGTGATGTAGCGAGCCTGGTCGCTCGCGAGGTAGACTGCGGCGTAGGCGATGTCCTCGGTCTCGCCGATATAGCCGGCCGGGATGATCGACCGGATTTCCTCCACCTGGTCTCCGCCCAGCTCGACCAACCCCGGCGTCATGATCGAGCCCGGCGAGATCGCGTTGACGGTTATGTTGAGCTTGGCGAGCTCCAGTGCTGCGCCGCGCACAAAGGCGTTCACGCCGCCCTTGGACGCCATGTAGTGGGAGAGTCCCGGCCAGCCGACGTTGGGGCCGGTGATGGACGAGATGACGACGATGCGGCCGTGGCCTTGCACCTTCATCTGCGGGATGCAGGCCCGGACGCCGTAGAAGACGCCCTTGAGGTTGGTGTCGAGCACGTCGTCCCAGGTCTCGTCGTTCATGTCCACGATGTGGGAGGTGGGGAAGACCCCGGCGTTGGCGCAGAAAATGTCGATGCCGCCATAGCGCTCGATGCAGGCCGCGGCCATCCGCTCCATGTCGTCGCGCTGCTTGACGTCGGCCTGGAGGAACGACGCCTCGCCGCCGGCGGTCGCGATCTCGTCGGCCGCGGCCTGGCCCGCCTCGGCGCTGCGGTTCACCACCAGCACCCTGGCGCCTTCGTTCGCGAACACGGTCGCGATGCCCTTGCCGATGCCGCGGCCCGCGCCGGTCACGATCGCGGCCTTGCCCTTTAACGTGATCGCCATGCTTCCCTCCCGCCGGTTGCGGCCGGACGATAGCATGACTCGCCACCCACCCCGCCTTAGAGTGGCGGCGCGGCAAGGCGAGGGCGCGGATGAGGGGCGAGGAGCTGGTCTTTTTCGGTTGGCCCGATCTGGCCGGCCTAATGCGCGGGCGGGGCTTCCCGGCGGCCGATCTCGATCAACGCCTCGAGACGGGGATCGGCTGGGTGCCGGTGGCGCAAGCGATCGGCCCGCTCTCCACGCTGGCGCCGAGCCCCTGGGGTGCGCTCGGCGACGTGTGGCTGGTGGCCGACCGCGACGCCCACGCCAGGGTCGACCTGTGGCCGGAGCGGCCGCCGTTCCACGCCTACATCTGCGACGGCATCGCGCCGGATGGCACGCCGTGGGAGGCCTGCTTGCGGGAGTTCCTGCGGCGGGCATTGGACGATCTCGAACGCGAGTTCGATCTGCGGCTCATGGCCGCCTTCGAGCAGGAGTTCTACCTGGTGGAGGGGCTGGACCGACCCGGTCCCAACTACAGCATCATCGCCCACGAGCGGGCGCTCGACTTCGGCGCCGTATTGGTGGCGGCGCTGCGCGCGGCGGGCCTGGAGCCCGAGACCTTCGAGCCGGAAGGCGGCCCGGGGCAGTACGAGGTGAACTGCCGGCCCGCGCTCGGCCTTGCCGCCGCCGACCGGGCGTTGATGGTGCGCGAGCTCGTGCGCGCGGTGGCGACGCGCGAGGGCTACCGCGCGACCTTCACGCCCATGATCGCCGAGCAGGGCTTCGGCAACGGCGTCCACGTGCACCTCAGTCTGCAGGACCACGAAGGCGCGCCGGTCTCGCACGATCCGGCCCAACCGGCCGGGGTCGCGGCGCAGGCCGGCAGCTTCGTCGCCGGGATCATGCGCCGCCTGCCCGCGCTCACGGCGTTTGCGGCGCCCTCGCCGGTCTCCTACCTGCGCCTCGCGCCGGGCCACTGGGCGGGCGGTGCCGCCGCCTTCGGCGCCGACAACAGGGAGGCAGCGATCCGAATCTGCGCCGGCCGCCTCGGTCCCGGCGGGGTCGATCCGCGCCAGTACAACTTCGAGTTCCGGCCCGCCGATGCCGCCGCCTCGCCCCACGTGACGCTGGCGGTGCTGGTTCACGCGGGGCTCGAAGGTCTGCGCGAGGGCCTGCCGACGCCGCCGTTGGTCGAGCGCGATCCCTCCGACTTGAGCGATGCGGAGCGCGAGGCGCTCGGCGTGCGCTGGCTGCCGCGCTCTCTGGGAGAGGCGCTGGCGGCGGCAGAGGCCGACGAGGCGGTGCGAGGCTGGTTTTCAGAACCGGTCTGGCAGGCCTATGGTGCGCTCAAGCGCCACGAGCTGGCGGCGGCGGCCGAGCTTTCCCCCGATGCAGTGATCCGGAGCTACCTCGATGCCTATTGACGACATCACCGCCACGCTGCCGTTGGTGGACCATCACTGCCACGGCCTCTTTCCCGCGGACCTGGACGACGAGCGGCTCGCGGACTCGCTGAGCGAGGCCTTCGCGCCGGCGCCGCCCGGCACGAGCCACTGGGACAAGCCGGTGGCGCTGAGCGTCCGGCGCCGCTGCGCGCCGGTGCTGGATCTGGAGCCATTCTGCGCGCCGGCGGCGTATGCCGAGCGGCGCCGGGCGATCGGCGCGGTGGCGGTGAACCGGCGCTTCCTCGCGGCTTCGGGGATCGGGACCTACATCGTGGACAGCGGCAACCGGCCGGAAGAACTCTGCAGCGTCTCCGAGGTGGGTGCGATCGCCGGAGCGCCGGCGCGGGAGATCGTGCGCATGGAATCGGTCGCCGAGCGGGTCGCGGAGAGCGGCATGTCGGCGGGAGGATTTGCGCGAGCCTTCGAGGCGGCCTTGCGGGGCTCCCTCGGCGAGGGGGTGGGCGGGCTAAAGTCCATCCTCGCCTACCGCGCGACGCTGCGCATCGACTACGGGAAGCCGAGCGATGCCGAGGTCGAGACAGCGGCGGGGCGCTGGCTCGCCGAGATCGAGGAGACGGGAACGGTGCGCCTTACCGACCCGGTGCTCGAGCGGCACCTGATCTGGACCGGCGCCGACATCGCGCGGGAGCGGGGCTTTCCGATCCAGTTCCATATCGGCATCGGCGATCCCGACATCGAGCTGCACCGGGTGGACCCGAGCCATCTGACGCCCTGGATCAAGGCGGTGGAGCCCTGGGGCTTCCCCATCACGCTGCTGCACTGCTACCCGTTCCACCGGGAAGCGGGCCTGATGGCGGAGAACTTCCCGCAGGTCTATTTCGACGTGGGCTTCGCGCTGAACTGGATGGGGCCGAGCTACCAGCGGATCATGGACGAGGCCCTGGAACTGGTGCCCTTCACCAAGCAGCTTTTTAGTACCGACGCGTTCGGGCTCGCGGAGCTTTACTACATGGGTGCGCTGCGCTTCCGCACCGCACTCGCCCGCGCGCTCGGGCGCTGGGTGGAGGACGACGAGTGCTCGGTGGCGGAGGCCGAGCGCATCGCGGCCATGATCGGCGTCGAGAACGCCCGGCGCATCTACAAGGTCTAGGCCGACAGATGACGGCGACGCTGCTCGGGCCGGGCGATCCGCCGCCCTTCGAAACCCTTAACGAGGGGAGCGCGTCGCGGGTGCTGCTCGTCTGCGACCACGCGAGCTGCCGGGTCCCCGCCGTGCTCGACGACCTCGGTTTGAGCGAGGTAGAGCGCACCGAGCACATCGGCTGGGACATCGGTGCGGCGGCCGTGGCGCGGCGGCTTTCGGCGCTGCTCGACGCACCGGCAATCCTCGCCGGCTATTCGCGGCTGGTGATCGACTGCAACAGGCCGGCCAGGGCACCGGACAGGGTACCGCCGGTGAGCGACACGATTCCGGTGCCGGGCAACGAAGCTTTGGATCAGTCGGCGGTGCAGGCGCGCGTGGACGAAATCTTCACGCCCTATCACGACGCGATTGCCGCTGCGCTGGACCGCATGGCCGGCGGCGGCGAGGTGCCATTGTTGGTGGCGGTCCACAGCTTCACCCCGCAGCTCAACGGCGGCGCGCCGCGGCCCTGGCAGATCGGCATCTGCTGGGACAAGGATCAGCGCATGTCTGCGCCGCTGATCGAACTCCTGCGCGCGGATGGCCTCTTGGTCGGCGCGAACGAGCCCTACGACTTCGGCGTGCTCACCGACTACACCTTGCCGGTGCACGCCGAGGAACGCGGCCTGCCCTCGCTGCTAATCGAAATCCGTAACGACGAAATTCTTACGCCGGAGGCGGTCGAGACTTGGGCGGTCCGCCTCGCTGGCCATATTCGCACGCTGCTGACCCTGCCCGACTCCCAGCGCCTGGAATTCGTCCTCGCATGACACCTGTGCGTCGCGCGGGTCACTCGTAGGGGAGGGGATCGAGGCCAACCCTGGGCTCAGCGGGACGAATCCTGCGCGACAGATAGCGGTGCAGGAACTCCTTCTCCCAGGCGCGGGTGCGCTCGAGCGCCCGCGTGAGCTCCGGCTCCTCCATGGTCATCATCACGACGTAGGCGTAGTTCTCGGCGGCGGCGCCGATCTCCCGCAGGTTGGCCTCCGGGTCACCGGCAATGATGGTCGCGGTGCTGAGCATGAAGATCGCTTCCTCGTCGTCCTTGGGCACGCCGAGGCCGCGCGCATAGAGCACGCCGAGATTGAAGCGGCTGGCCGCATCGTCCTGCTCGGCCGCGCGCCGGAACCAGTCCGCCGCCGCCGCATAGTCGCGGTCGACGCCGAGGCCGCCGGCGTAGATGGTGCCCATGTTGAACTGACCGGTGACGTCGCGCTGCTCGGCGGCAAGGCGGGTCCAGCGCAGCGCCTCCGCGTGGTCGACCGCGACGCCCTGGCCGTTGATGTAGAGGCTGCCGAGGGCGGCCTGAGCGCGGGCGTCGCCTGCCTCGGCGAGCGGCCGCCACGCCTCCAGCGCGGCGGCGAAATCGCCCCGCTCGAAGGCGGTCTGTCCGGAATTCCAATTGGCGGCGGCGGACCCAATGCCGAGCGCGAATGCCGCGGCGACGAGCGCCACGAGTGCCCGGCGCATGCTACGCCGTAGCCTCTCGCTCACTCCCATTCGATCGTCCCTGGCGGCTTCGAGGTCACGTCGTAGACAACGCGGTTGATGCCCTTCACCTCGTTGACGATACGGTTGGCGACACCGCCGAGGAAGCCCATGTCGAAGTGGTAGAAGTCGGCGGTCATGCCGTCGACGGAGGTGACGGCGCGGAGCGCGCAGACGTGCTCGTAGGTGCGCGCGTCGCCCATCACGCCCACGGTCTGCACCGGTAACAGCACGGCGAAAGCCTGCCAGATGGCGTCGTAGAGCCCGGCGTTGCGGATCTCCTCGATGTAGATGGCATCGGCCTGCTGCAGGATCGCGACCTTTTCGGCCGTCACCTCGCCGGGAATGCGGATGGCGAGGCCGGGGCCGGGGAAGGGGTGGCGCCCGGTCAGCACGTCCGGCATTCCGAGGGTGCGGCCGAGGGCGCGCACCTCGTCCTTGAAGAGCATGCGCAGCGGCTCTACCAGACTCAGCTTCATCCGCTCCGGCAGGCCGCCGACGTTGTGGTGGGACTTGATGACGACGCTTGGCCCGCTGACGGAGACCGACTCGATCACGTCCGGGTAGAGCGTCCCCTGGGCCAGGAAGTCGGCGTCGCCGGCGCTGCGTGCGGCCGCCTCGAACACGTCGATGAAGGTGGCGCCGATGATCTTGCGCTTCTCCTCGGGCTCGGTAACGCCCGCCAGCCGCTGCAGGAACACGGCCTGCGCATCCTCGTGGACGAGGGGGATGTTGTAGTTGCCGCGGAAGAGGCTCGTGACCTCGTCGGCCTCGCCCTGGCGCATGAGGCCGGTATCGACGAACACGCAGGTGAGCTGGTCCCCGACCGCCTCGTGCAGCAGCACCGCTACCACCGAGGAATCGACGCCGCCAGAGAGCCCGCAGATCACCCGCCCGTCGCCCACCTGGGCGCGAATCGCCTCGATGGCGCTGGCGCGGAACGAGGTCATGGACCAGGTGCCGTCGCAGCCCGCGACCCGGCGCGCGAAATTCTGCAGGAGCGCGGCGCCGTGGGGCGTGTGCACGACTTCGGGGTGGAACTGGATGCCGTAGAAGTGGCGCGCATCGTCCGCGATGGCGGCGAAGGGTGCGGAGTCGGTGCGGGCCACCACGCGAAAGCCCTCAGGCACCGCCGCCACCGCGTCACCGTGGCTCATCCAGACCTGCTCGCGCGCGCCCACCTGCCAGACGCCGTCGAAAAGGGCGCAGGCCTCGACGATGTCGAGGTGCGCCCGGCCGAACTCGCGCTGCGACGTGGATTCCACGGCGCCGCCCAGCGCGGCGCACATCGCCTGCTGGCCGTAGCAGATGCCGAGGAGCGGGATGCCGAGCGCATAGATTGCCTCGTCCGGGCGCGGCGCCTCGGCCTCGGTGACCGACGCCGGGCCGCCCGAGAGGATGACGCCCTGGGGCGCCAAGCGCTCGATCTCCGCCGCCGGGGTCTTGAAGGGCCTGATCTCGCAGTAGACCCCGGTCTCGCGCACCCGGCGGGCGATGAGCTGGGTCACCTGGGAGCCGAAGTCGAGGATCAGGATGTGCTCGGTCATGAGTCGCTCTTGGGCGCGACGTTAATCGTTGCGATGGACTGTGACGCGGTTGGCGCCTATCGTGATCCTGCACGAATAGCGAATAAGGTCGCGGTCGTGGATAGCACGGCACTTGCCGAGCCAAAAGTGCCGCTAAGGGCATGGCTCAGGCGGACGGCGATCGCCTGCGGCGTGCTGGCAGCAATGACGTGCGTCGATGCGCGCGCCGGCGATCCGATCACAGACGCACTCTCATTGGTCGCCCAGGAGCGCTATGCGGAGGCACACGAGGCGCTCGAGCCGCTGGTCAAGCGCGAACCGGACGCACCCGGCGTGCGGCTCCTGCAAGGCATCCTGAACGCGCGCGAAGGAAACTACGTCGAGGCGATCGCCATATTCGAAGGCCTTCGGGACGATCATCCCGCGATGTTCGAGGCGCACAACAATCTTGCCGTTCTGTACGCCAAGCTCGGTCGACTAGACGACGCGCGGAAGACACTCGTCACGGCATTGGAGCTGAGGCCGGATGCGGTCGTGTACGCCAATTTGGGCGACGTCTATTTGCAGCTCGCTGAACGAGCCTACATGCGTGCCCATGAGATTCGCGCGGGAGAAGACGCGGCGCCGGATAAAGGCGGACAAGCCGCCGAAAGCTCAGAGCCAACGCCGACGCCTGAGGAGCCTGCCACGGTTCCGATGACACAGGCCGAAGGGCCTGCCACAGCTCCTACAGCGGCGACCGAAGAGCTTGCCGCAGTTCCGACGATGCAGGCCGAAACGCAAGCAGACACAGCGGAGGCGGAGAAGCCCGAAGTTCCTGACGAGCCCGAAGTGTTGCCCGCCCAAGCGTCGATAGAGAACTGTATTCGCGCGGAATGGTTCAAGGACTCCGATTCTGCTTACGAGGTGGCTGCGTGGATGCGCGTGCGCGGAGCAACGGAAATCAAGGTGCGCCAGGAAGAGCGCGAGGCGATCAAGAACCACCACGTATACATTCCGCCACTTGCGAGCCGGGCAGCCGCTTCCGATGTGGCGGAAGCGCTCCGTCGTCAGGGCGTAAGCGATATCTGGATCTTCCGTGAAGGTGCGCGGGCCAACGGGATATCGCTCGGCGTTTACCGGAACGAGCAATACATGCGCCGCCGCGTCGCCGAGATCGAGGCGCTGGGCTATTCGGTCGTGTCCGCACCCAATATGAAGGCCGTCAGCGAATTTGTGATCGAGGCGAGCCTGGGTGAAGATCGTTCTAGCTTCGACGATGCCTGGGAGACGGCGTTCCCGGAGCAGGCCGTCCACACTTTCAATTGCGCCGAACGGATCTGAAAGTCCGTCCGGCACCATCCGGGCCTCACGACTCCTTTCGGATCGTTCGCCGCCGTAGGCGGAAGGCGTATCCTGTCGTTGGCCGGAAGACGCGGAGGCGGAGAGCGGGGAGGGCACTCCGATGGAGCGATGCAACCCGCACGCGTGGCGCACACCGGTGGTGGGCGATGAGACTCTGGTGTGCGATGTCTGCGAGCATCGTCTGGACCTTGCGCACGACATCACGCCCGAGGTGCGGGAAGAGATCGTTCGCGAGTACCGCCGGCACTTCGGCCCCATCGTGGGCGGCCACTTCGAGAAGGCGCTGGAGGCTGCCCTGGCGGCGATAGGGAAGCGCGGCTCGGAGGCTTCGGGGGAGGGGGGCGCGTAGCGTGAAGCGCTTCCTGAGGGACGCCGCCGTCGCACTGTTCGTTGGCGCCGTCCTGGTCGCGCTGGCCATGTTTCTGAAAGAGCCTGCCGACGAGGGCCCGTCGGGTCCCGGTCCAGCGCCGGCCCAGGAGGCGACGGAGCAGTAGCCCCGGGGGTCAGCTCAGGCTTTCAGGCGGCTGCTCAGATGGTCGATGGCGGCGGAGACACCGCCTTTGCCGTGGGGCATGTCGAGCGCGGTCAGGCCGGTCTCGATGGCGCCCAGCGTGCCGAGCATCATGGGCGCGTTCACATGGCCCATGTGGGCGATGCGGAAGGCGTGGCCCGAGAGCGGCCCGAGCCCGATGCCGAGGCTGACGTTGCAAACCTTCCAGACCCAGTCGAGTAGGCGGCCCAGATGGGGCTCTTCCAGAAGAATCGTGGTGACCGTGGGCGAGCGCTCGGCAGGCTCCGGAATATTGAAGGCGAGCACGCCGCCTTCGCTCCAGCAGCCCACCGCCGCCTGGGTCGCGCCGGCCAGCAGCTCGTGGCGGCGGAAGGCGGCCTCCAGGCCTTCCTCGAACAGCATGTCGAGGGACTTGCGCAGGCCGAACAGCAGGTGCACCGGCGGCGTGCCGCAGTACTTCATGTAGTGCAGCTCGCCCTCGCGCACGGTCCAGTCCCAGTAGCGGGTGCGAAGGCCAGCGTTGGCGTGGGCCGCCAGCGCCTTTTCCCTCGCAGCAACGAAGCTCAGGCCGGGGGTCATCATGAGCCCCTTCTGCGCGCCGCCGACCGCGACATCGACGCCCCACGAGTCCATCTCGAACGGCATCGAGGCGAGCGATGCGATGACATCGACCATGAAAAGCGCGCCGTGACCGCTCCGTGCGATGGCCTGGCCCAACGCCGCGATGTCGTTCACGACGCCGGAGGCCGTGTCCACCTGCACCACCAGGATGGCCTTGATCTCGCCCGCGCTGTCGGCACGAAGGCGCTGCTCGAGTGCTTCGGGCGACACCGCCCGGTTGGGCTCGGCCTCCAGCTCCTCGACCTCGATGCCGAGCGGCTCCGCCATCTCGCCCCAGCCGACGGCGAAGCGCCCACTCTCCAGCACCAGCACCTTGTCGCCGCGCGAGAGGACGTTGGAGAGCGCCGCCTCCCAGGCGCCGTGACCGTTGGCGATGTAAATGTAGGTGCGGCCCTGCTCGGTGCGGAAGACGCGGCGCAGATCGTCCAGGCAACTGTCGGTGACGGCGGTCAGCTCCTCGCCGTAGATGTCGACGGCCGGCCGCTGCATGGCCTGCAGCACCTCGTGAGGAACGGTGGTAGGGCCGGGGAGGGCCAGGAAATCGCGGCCGCGGCTTACGGTCATGGCGCACCTCGTGGGGTTCGGCGGCCGGGCGGGCCGCCGGCGCTTGGCCTACTCCTCCCGCATCGGTTGGGCAAGCCCGTCGTTCAGTGTCTCGGCGGCATGGGATGGCCGGGGCGCGAAGGTATCTCCCTCACAGCCCCATCTGGGCGAGCACCGCCTGCGTGAGGGCGCTGCCGGGGCGGCCCATCTCGCTCACCACGTTGAAGTGGTGGAGGCCTTCGATCTCCATGACCGTGGCCTCGAAGCCGCGCGCCTGCCAGGCCTCGGCGAAGGCCCGGTTCTGGGCGACGAAGGCGGGCGTTTCCTCCGCACCGACGACGGCGATCAGGGGAGCGCCGGCCGCCGGCAGATTGTGAATCGGGCTGTTGCGCGCGGCCGATTCGGTATCGAGCCGGACATCGTCGTTGATGCTGGTCTCAAGGATCGGCGCCAGGTCGAAGATGCCGGAGATGGGGGTTCCGCCCTTCACCAGATCGGCAGGGCGCCCGCGCGCCGCCCAGTCCGTGCAAAGCATCATGGCGGTCAGGTGCCCGCCGGCAGAGTGGCCGGAGACGAAGATGCGGCCGGGATCGCCGTTGAGCCGGCCGGCGTTGTCCGCAACCCATTCGAGCGCGGTGCGGCATTGCTCGACGATGGTGTCGAGGGTCACCGCAGGCGCCAGCGCGTAGTTGAGCGAGACGGCAGCAGCACCGGCGGCGACGAAGCCTTCGGCGGGAAAGGAATGGACGTCCTTGTCCATGGCGCGCCAGTAGCCGCCGTGGATGAAGACCTGGATCGGCGCGCCGCCGGCAGGCGCCGGGAACAGGTCGGCGGTCATATTGGGGCCTGGGCCGTAGCGCACGTCGAGAGTGCAGGCGAGGGCCTCGCGCACGCGGACACTGTCGGCCTCCCAGACTGCGAAGTAGTCCTCGAATTCCGGGTGGCGCTTGCGCAGGTTGTAGCCCGCCTCCTGCGGCAGATCCCGTTGCTCGTTCATCCGCGTGCTCCCGTGGTTCGTGTGCGCCGTCACTCTCCCCGCAGCACGTCGAAGGCGATGCTGATGCGTTCGCCCGTACCGGCGAAGGGGAGGGTGCGGTGGAACATATAGGAGGGGAAAAGCAGCATCAGCCCCTCCTCGGGTTCGATCAGACGGGTCTCAGGCTCCGCCCTGATTTGGAAGTCCCAGTAGGGGCGGCCGAACTCGATCCACCCGGCGGTGCCGTCGTCGCCGGTGCCGAGGGCAGGAGGGAGGGCGACGTAGTAGACGCCGCTGAGCCAGGCCGAGGGGTGGATGTGGGGCACCTGGTAGGCGCCTTCGTCGAGGATGACCCCCCATGCGGTGATTCGGATGTTCTCCGGGATATCGGCAAGGAACGGATGGTTCGCCTCCCGCGGCAGCGCGTCGCGATAGCGGCAGACGGCTTGTTCCACCAGCGCGCCGAAGTCGGCTGCGGCGCCGCGGCCGGGTAGCAGCTCGCCGGTGCTCTGGCCACGCTCCATGGAGTAGCTCTCCGGCGCCTGCCTCAATGTCGGATGATCCCGGACGATCCCGGACAATGCCGCATTGAACGCCGCCACGTCGGCGTAGCCGGCGGGCGGGGCGCAACGCTCGGGCCGGAGCAGGCGGTCGAAGTCGAGCAGCGTCCGCGCCCCGTCCCGCTCGCCGGCTTCCCGGAGCGCGACCGCCTTCATCGCCAGCGCGCCGCTCTGACCGGGATGGCGGGCCAGCAGGTCGTCGCAGGCGGCGATGGCTGCGCGCGGGTCGCCGCGATCCAAATGGGCATGGACGTGGCGGGGTTTGCCGACCTCGAACGAGGCGTCGAGGATGTCGGCCCTGAGCGCCGCCGCTTGCCCGTAGGCGTCGATGGCCTCGTCGAGCCGGCCCTGGGCGTAGAGCACGTTGCCGAGGGCGAAATGGGCCTGGGCATTGCCGGGCTCGATGTCGAGCGCCTGGCGGAAGGCCTGCGCGGCCCCGTCGAGATCGCCCTTGGCATGAAGGACCAGCCCGATGCGGAGCCGGGTGCCGGCGTGATCGGGGCGGAGTGCGGCGGCCCGGCCCAGGGCTTCGGCGGCTCCGTCGAGGTCGCCCGTGACGCGCAGCGCCTGGCCGAGATTGAGGTGGGCCTCGGCACGTTCCGGGCCGAGCGCGACCGCGCGGCGGTAGGCGGCGATGGCGGCATCGAGCCGGCCTGCGGCCTGGAGCACGTTGCCAAGGTCGTTGTGGGCGCCGGCGTCCCGGTCGTCGAGCGCGACCGCCCGGTGCAGGAGCGCCGCCGCCTCGTCCACCGCATCGCGCCGGAAGGCGACGAGGGCGCAGGCCTTCAGCGCCTCCCGGTGATCGGGGCGGGCGGCGAGCACCGTACGGTAGAGGTCGTGTGCCTCGTCAAGCCGGCCGGTGCGGGCGTAGCGCGCGGCGCGGCGCATCGCCTCGCGGACACGAGTCGGCGAGAGCTTGGGGCCCTGGTCCCGTTCCGCCCGGCGTCCGCTCGCCGCCACCTGCGCCTCCGTCGCTGGCCGTGTGGATCGCGCGGCGATGCTACCACGGACGCGGCGGCGCTCAGCCGGGCTCGGCCTCCGATTTGCGCGCAGGGCCGGGGCTGTGCCGCGCGGCGTAGCGCACGAGCTTTCGCGTGAGGGTGGGGAGCGCGTGCTCCGAAAAGCGCGCGGGCGGGCACCAGATATCGCCGTCCTCCCCGCTATCGCTTTCGGTCTCGGCGGCGGCTACCTGCAGTTCGATCTCGAAGTGGGTGAAGCCGTGGCGCACCGGCTCCGGCAGCGCTTGCCACGGCAGGGACTGCGGCCCGTGGGCCGAGGCCTCCGCCAGACTCCACGGCTCGTCCCGCCAGGGCGTGGTCGGCAGCTCGATCATGCCGCCGAGCAGTCCGTCGTCCGGCCGGCGTCGCAGCAGCACGGCGCCATCCGCACGCATCAGCCAGAAGGCGACTCCGTGGCGCAGCGGGCGCGGGCGCTTCGGCGCCCGGTGTGGCAGGCTCTCGGCGATGCCAAGCGCAAGGCCCTCGCAAGCGATCCGCCAGGGGCAGGCGAGGCAGCCGGGATTGCGCGGCGTGCAGACGCTCGCACCGAGGTCCATCAGCGCCTGGGCGTAGTCGCCGGGGCGGGTCTCGGGGGTGAGCTCGGCGGCGAGGGCGTAGAGCGCGGTCTTCGCCTGCGGCAGCGGGGTCTCCACCGCGCACAGGCGGGCGATCACCCGTTCGACGTTGCCGTCGACCACGGTCGCCGGCCGGTCGAAGGCGATGGCCGCGATCGCCGCCGCGGTGTAGCGCCCGATTCCCGGCAACGCCCGTAACGCCTTCTCCTCGGTGGGGAAGCACCCGCCGTGCTCGACCACGAGGCGCCGGGCGCAGGCGTGCAGGTTGCGGGCGCGGGCGTAGTAGCCGAGCCCCTGCCAGGCGTGGAGCACGTCGTCGAGCTCGGCATGGGCCAGGGATTCGAGGGTCGGCCAGCGCTCCAGAAAACGCTGGTAATAGCCGGCGACCACCGGGACCGTGGTCTGCTGCAGCATGATCTCGCTGAGCCAGACCCGGTAGGGGTCCGGGCGGACGCCGGGGGCGGCGCGCCAGGGGAGGCGGCGGCGGTGGCGGTCGTACCAGTCGAGCAGCGCCTGGGCGAGGGCAGCGCTCATGGGTAGGAGTGCTTCACAGCCGGCGCCGGAGAGCGTACACCCATGGCCTGGACCCTGCGACTCCCGGCCTCAGCCATGCGCAAGCCCCGCCAGGCGCAGCCGCTCTCCTCGTTGATCGGCAAGATCGCCGCCAAGTCCTTCGAGGCGCGCGGGCTGGTGGCGGCGGGGATCGCCAACGAATGGCCGGCGATCGTGGGCGAGGCCGTGGCCGCCTCCTCGTGGCCGGAGCGCCTGGGCCGGGACGGTACGCTCAAGGTGTGCGTCTCCGGGCCGGTCGCGGTCGAACTTCAGCATCTCGAACCCCAAATTCTGGAGCGGATCGCCGCCTTCTACGGCTACCGCGCGGTGACGCGGATCGCCTATGTAAACCGCGCGCCATCACGACAGCCAGCGCGGGTTTCGGAGCGCCGGGCACCGCAGAAAATCGACTCGGAGTCGGCCGCACGTGTCGAAACTGCCGTCGATTCCACCCGGGACCATCGTCTGAAGTCGGCCCTCGTGGCTCTGGGCCGGGCGGTCGCCGCCCGTTCGCAAAGAAGGTAAACTTTTGATAACACGCAAGTATTTCGGCTGAAACCGCTGGTCATCGCTGCGCGCATGGGTGGCGTGCCGGCTGCTTGCCTTGAACGCTATACATTTCGTCGCAGGCGGGCGTACAGTCCGACGCGAATGGTGAACGAAATCGCCACGCCGCCGGACGAGTCGCCGGGCACGGAAAGAGTCTCGGTGTTCTCGTCCGTGCGGCAGGTGGACCAGCCGCCTCTGGCGCTGTCGCCCGACCTAGCCTTCGATTGCCGACTCCAGATGGAAGGGCTGCAGTTCCTCGGCTCGCTGCCCTCCGGCGCCGTTCCGGTCGCGTTTCTCGATCCGCAATATCGTGGCGTGCTCGATTATCTCGCCTACGGCAACGAGGGCGTCAAACGGGGCGCCGGCCGCGCCTCCCTGCCGCAGATGACCGACGAGATCCCGCAATTCATCCGCGAGATCGACCGCTGCCTGATGCCGAGCGGGCATCTCTTCCTGTGGACGGACAAGTACCATCTCTGCACTGGGATCGGCGACTGGCTCGAGGGCACGTCCCTTGAGATTGTGGACATGGTGACGTGGCACAAGAAGCGGATCGGCATGGGCTACCGCACCAGGCGCGCGAGCGAGTACCTGATCGTGCTCCAGAAGGCACCGCGCAAGGCCAAGGGCGTGTGGAAGATCCACACCATCCCGGACGTGTGGAGCGAATCCATCGGCAAACGCGACCGGGTGCACCCGAAGCCGGTGGGACTTCAGAGCGCGCTGATCGAGGCCGTCAGCAATCCGGGCGATGTGGTCATCGACCCCGCGGCCGGCTCATTCTCGGTCATGGAGGCGTGCCGGCAGAAGGGCCGCACCTTCCTGGGATGCGACATCAACGGATGAGGATACAGCGATGATTTCGCGCCGTTTCCTGGTTGGGGCAATGGTGGCCGTTTCGGCCACTGCGCTGCTGGTGCCGGTCGCGCCCGCCCGCGCCGCCGGCATCGGGGAGAGGCCCGGCGACCTGGCGGTCGGCGACCCCGACGCGCCGGTCACCTTGATCGAGTTTTTCTCGCTCACTTGCCCCCATTGCGAGTGGTTCCACAAGAACATCTACAACCGGCTCAAGTCGGACTACGTGGATACCGGCAAGCTGCGCTTCGTGGCGCGCGACTTCCCTCTCAACGCGCCCGCGTTGCATGCGGCGATGCTTGCTCATTGCGCCGGCCGGGACCGCTATTTCACGTTCGTCGATGTGCTGTTCCAGACTTTCGACGACTGGGCGAGCTCGCGCGACTACACGGACAAGCTCGCCCAGATCGGTGAGCTGGGCGGCGTCAGCCGGGACCAGTTCGAGGCGTGCCTGAACGACAAGGCCCTCGAAAACGCGATATTCCAATCGATAGCCGACGGCCAGGCCGCATACGACGTGAGCGGAACGCCGACACTGGTCGTCAATGGCGAGAGATACGAGGGCAAGATGACCTTCGACGCGCTTGCCAGGCATATCGACCGCCTCCTCTCGGGGTCGTAGACGGAGCGCGCGGCCGTGCAGGTTACGAAGCTCAGGGTCGCGGGCTTCAAGTCCTTCGTCGAGCCGACGGAACTGCACATCGAGCCGGGGCTCACCGGAATCGTAGGTCCCAACGGCTGCGGCAAGTCGAACCTCGTCGAGGCGATGCGCTGGGTCATGGGCGAGACCGCGCCCCGCCAGATGCGCGGCGGCGGCATGGAGGACGTGATCTTCGGCGGCACCGCCCGCCGCCCGGCATATGACATCGCCGGGGTCACGCTCAGCCTCGACAATTCTGACCGGACTGCGCCGCGAGAGTTGAGTGACGCCGCCGAGATCGAGGTGACGCGCCTCATAGAGCGTGGCGAGGGCTCGACCTATACCGTCAACGGCAGCGAGGTCCGCGCCCGCGACGTGCAGCTCCTGTTCGCCGACGCCGCCACCGGCGCACACAGCGCCGCGCTGGTGGGGCAGGGGCGCATCGGCGACATCATCGGCGCGAAGCCGGTCCAGCGCCGGGACCTTCTCGAAGAAGCGGCCGGCATCACAGGCCTGCACGCCAGGCGCCACGAGGCCGAGCTGAAGCTCCGGGCGGCGGAGACCAATCTCGAGCGTCTGCAGGACGTGATCGGCACGCTGGAGACGCAGCTGCGCGATCTCGAGCGGCAGGCGCGCCACGCGAAGAGGTACAAGCGGCTCTCGGAGAGGATTCGCGAGACCGAGGCGACGCTGCTCCTGGTGCGCTGGTTGGCCGCCCGGGCCCGAGTCGAGGAGGTGACGCAGCAGGCGGATGACGCCGCCCGCCGGGTTGCCGAGGCGACCGAGAACGCTGCCCAGGCCGCGCGCCGCCAGGCGGACGCCGAGGCGGTTCTGCCCGAGCGCCGCCAGCAGGAAGCGGAGCGTGCCGCGGCCCTGCATCGGCTGCGGATCGAACATGAGCGTCTGGCCGAGGAGGAGGAGCGCGTCGCGGGCGCCCGTGAGGAGAACGCACGCAGGCGGTCCCAGATCGCCGCCGATATCGAACGCGAAGAGTCCCTCGCGCGGGATGCAGAAACGGCGCAGGAGCGCGTCGACGAGATCCGCGAGAGGCTGGCCCGTGCGGCCGAGGGCGATGCCGCGGCCGAGGCGGCGGCGCGCACCGCACGGGAGGAGGCTCGCGCCGAGGTCGAGGCGGTCGAGCAGCGCCTTGCGGCGCTCGCCCAGGAGCGCGCCAGGGCCGGGGCGGAGCGTGAAGCGCTGGGCAGGCAGATTGACGAGGCGCGAAGCCGACTCGCCCGGCTCGAGCCCGACCTCGCGCAGGCGCGGGAGGAGCGCGCTGCGCTGGAGAGAGCCGAGCCCACCGTGGATGCTCTGACGGCGGCCGAAGCGGCGGAGCAGGATCAGGCCGCGCGCTTCGAGGCCGCGCGCGCCGAGTTGCAAGAGGCGGAGGCGGCGCGGGCCGGGGCCGTGGACCACGAACGCGCGCTCCGCGAAGAGCTGCGCGAGGCCGACGCCGCGCTCGCGGGCAGCGAAGCTGAACGAGCGGCCCTCACCGCGCTGCTGGACGACCCGACCGCCGGACCCGGCCGGGCGCTCTGGGATCGGGTTACGGTCAAGCCCGGTTTCGAGGCAGCCGTTGGTGCCGCGCTCGGCGACGACCTTCAGGCCAGCACGGACACCGACGCGCCGGTGTACTGGCGCACGCTATCGCGGTCGGGCGATCCGGCGCCACTGCCTGAAGGTGCTGCGCCGCTGGCGGATGCGGTGCGCGCGCCCGAAGCGCTGGCGGCACGCCTCGCCCAGATCGGGGTGGTGGCGGAGGCGGACGGGGCGCGGCTGCAGTCGTCGCTCAGCACCGGCCAGCGCCTGGTGAGCAAGGAAGGCTCGCTCTGGCGCTGGGACGGCTTCACGGTAACCGCCGAGGCGCCGACCGCGGCAGCCCGCCGACTGGAGGCGCGCAACAGGTTGGTCGTGCTGGCGGAGACCTGCGCACAAGCGGAAGGTGACAAGCGCACGGCGGAGAACGCGGTCGCAGCGGCGGCTGCGGCCAGAGAAGACGCTGAATCGGCTTGCCGGCGCTCCCGCACGCTTGCCGACGAGGCGGCAGAGGACTTGCGGACGGCAAGAGAAGCGCGTGCGACGGCCTCGACCGAGGCTGCGGCAGCGCGCTCGCGTCTCGCCGCACTCGACGAGACCGCGGCGCGGCTCGAACATGAAATCGCCGAGACCGGAGAGGCGGAGCGCGCTGCCTGCACCGCGCTTGACGCGCTGCCCGCAGAGGGCGCCCACGGTGAGGACGAGAGCGAACGGCTGCGGACCACTCTCGTGGGACTTCGCGCGCGCCACGAGGAGGCTGCCCAACGCCATCACCAGGTTGCGCAGGCGGCGGATGGACGCGGCGCCCGGCTCGCCGAGCTGGGGCGGGAAAGCGAGGGCTGGGCAACGCGCGCTGGCAGCGCGAGGAAGCGGCTCAGCGAGCTCGCCGACCGCCTTGACGAGGCCCAGTCGGAGCAGACGGCACTCGACGCGCGGCCGGCCGAGCTCGAAGCGCGGCGCGCCGGGCTTCTCGGCACGATCGAGGCGGCGCAGGGCGAGCACCGCGCCGCAGTCGATGCCCTGACGAGCGCCGAGACCGAGGCGAAGGCGACGGCCGCCGCGCTCAAGCACGCCGAGGCGGTACTGGGCGAGGCGCGTGAGGCTGCGGCCCGGCTGGACGGCCTCATGACCGAGGCCGGGCAGGCGGAGACGGTTGCCGGCGCCCAGATCACGGAGCGCCTCGGCGTCGCGCCGGAGCAGGCGCAGGAGATTGCCGGGCTCGATCCCGATGCCGAAGCGGTGGAGATCAAGCTGCAGCGGCTGACGCGCGAGCGCGAGAACATCGGCGCCGTGAACCTGCGGGCCGAAGAGGAAGCGGGTGAGCTCGACGCGCGCATTCGGGAGATGCAGGAGTCCCGCGCGGACCTGCTGGAGGCGATCGGGCGCCTGCGCCGGGGCATCGCCGGCCTCAACCGCGAGGGTCGGGAGCGGATGCTGGCGGCGTTCGGCCAGATCGACGGGCACTTCCGGCGGCTCTTCACCGAGCTGTTCGCCGGCGGCAAGGCGCATCTCGCGCTGGTCGATTCGGACGACCCCCTGGAGGCAGGCCTGGAGGTGGTGGCAAGCCCGCCCGGCAAGCGGCCTCAATCGCTCTCGCTGCTTTCCGGCGGCGAGAAGGCGCTGACCGCCATCGCGCTGCTCTTCGCCGCGTTCCTCACCAACCCGGCGCCGATCTGCGTGCTGGACGAGGTGGACGCGCCGCTCGACGACAGCAACGTGGAGCGCTTCTGCACGCTCATCGCGAAGCTGGCCGGCGAGACCGACACGCGCTTCATCGTCGTCACCCACCATCGCATCACCATGGCCCGAGTCGACCGGCTGTTCGGCGTCACCATGGTGGAGCAGGGGGTCTCCGAGCTGGTCTCGGTCGATCTGGAGCGCGCCGTGCAGTTGCGCGAGAGCGCCTGAGCTCGAGCACGCAAATTTCCGCGACACGATTTCCTGTTTTATTTCAGCTCTTTAGGGAGTTCTTCGGCGTCTCTTCCCCGGCTTGACAGGGGGCAGGGCAGACCCTATGGTGCGCTCGCTTTTCGACTGCGGGGCACGCGCGCGCCCTGGCCGAGCGGGTTTGCATGGACGACAAACCACGGCCATCCCTGGAGGATCTGGACTCCCGGCTGCGCAAGGCCCGAGGCGGGAACGAGTCGGGCAATCGGGGCCGATTGCCCGGCACGCGTCTTGGGCAAGCGCTGCACCTCGCGATCGAAATGGCGGCCGCGCTGGCCGTCGGCGGTGGCATTGGCTGGCTGCTCGACGAATGGCTCGGTACAAGGCCGTGGCTGTTCGTGGTCTTCATCTTCGTGGGGATCGCGGCCGGCATCCTGAATGCGTTTCGGGCGGCACAGAGAATGGGGGCCACGCCGCTTTCCCGCGAGAGCGTGGAAGAGCGGGGTGACGAAGAGGACGAGCGAAGCCAGGGGTAGGACGGCCAGTGGCAACGACGGATAACGGCGCCGCCGGGCATAACGGCGACGCGCATCACGGCCCGCTCGATCAATTCGCGATCAACCGCTACGTCGAGATCGACCTCGGCGGCTTCGACGCGTCGTTCACCAACTCGGCGCTGATGATGTGCGTGACCGTGATCGTCATCACGCTGCTGACCACGGTGGGCATGGGCCGCGGGCGGCTGGTGCCGGGGCGCGTGCAGTCCATCGTGGAGATGAGCTACGAGATGATCGCCCGAATGCTGGGCGACATCGTGGGCGGCCGCGGCGCGCAAAAATTCTTCCCGTTCGTGTTCAGCCTGTTCATGTTCCTGCTGCTCGGCAACGTACTCGGGCTGATTCCCTACTCCTTCACCTTCACCAGCCACATAATCGTGACGCTTGCGTTCGCGCTGGTGGTCTTCGTCGGTGTGACGATTCTCGCGATCGTCATCCACAAGCACCGCTTCCTGACCTTCTTCCTGCCGCCCGGTGTGCCGATGTGGATGGCGCCGCTGCTGGTGCCGATCGAGGTCGTCTCCTACATGGCGCGGCCGATCAGCCTCTCCGTGCGGCTCTTCGCCAACATGATGGCAGGGCACTCGATCCTGCACGTGTTCGGCGCCTTCGTCTTCGTCCTGAGCTTCGCCGGCGTCCTGCCCTTCGCGTTCATCGTGGCACTCTACGGGCTCGAACTGCTGGTCGCCGTGCTCCAGGCCTACGTCTTCACCATTCTGACCTGCCTCTACATCCGCGACGCGATCGAGTTGCATCACTAAGCGGCGAGACGCAGGTCGCAAGCCACAAACTCCGAACAAACCGAGGGAACCAGGATCATGGAAGCAGATGCAGCGAAACTGCTCGGTCAGCTCATCGGCGGCGGTCTCGCCACGATCGGTGTGGCGGGCTCCGGTGTCGGTATCGGCATCATCTTCGGCAACTACGTCTCCGCAGCGGGACGCAACCCGGCGGCGGCGCCGAAGCTGTTCGGTAACGTGCTGCTGGGCTTCGCGCTGACCGAGGCGATCGCGCTGTTCGCGCTCGTCATGGCCTTCATCATCCTGTTCGGCTCCTGATCGACGGCAGTCCGGCTGCCTGAGACGGAGGCAGGAGGCGCCCGATGCCACAACTCGAGATGGGGGACTACGCGCCCCAGATCTTCTGGCTGGTCGTCACCTTCGTCGCGCTCATGGTGATCATGTGGTCCGTGGGCCTGCCGCGGATCCGCCGCGTCATCGAGGCGCGCGAATCGAAGATCAGCGACGACCTGGCCGAGGCGGAGAGCGCGAAGGGCAGGGCGGAAGCCGCGCTCAAGGCCTACGAGGAGGCGCTGGCGGAGGCGCGCTCCAAGGCCCACGGCGTGCTCGCCGAGACCCAGGCGAAGCTCTCGGCGGAGGCGGACGCGCTGCGCGCGGAGCTCGACGCCGATCTCGCGGCCAAGGCTGCGGAGGCGGAGGCGCGTATCCAGGAGACGCGCGCCGCAGCGCTCGCCAGCCTGCGCGACGTGGCGGGCGACGTGGCCCGTTCCGCGACCGAGCGGCTGGTGGGCACCGCACCTTCCGAGGTCGCGGCCCGCGCGGCGGTCGAGGCCAGCATGGGCGAGGGGCGCTGAACCATGAAGAAGATGGTGCGCAAGCCCGAGTTCTGGGTCATCGTCGCCGCCTGCGTCTTCGTCGTCGTCGGCAGCCAGATCACCGAGTCGGCCAACTTCTGGATCCTGATCGCCTTCATCACCTTCTTCGGCGCCTTCGGCCGCGCGGCGTACAAGAAGGTGACCGAGATCCTCGACAAGCGGGCGGAGCGGATCAAGAACGAGCTCGACGAGGCGGCGGCACTCCGCGCCGAAGCGCAAGCGCTGCTGGCGGAGCACGAGCGCAAGCGCCAGGAGGCTGAGGAAGAGGCGCGCCAGATGGTGGAGCACGCCAAGGCGGAGGCCGAGCGCCACGCGGCGGAAGCGCGCGTCGCGCTCGAGGAGACCATGAAGCGCCGCGCCGCGCTCGCCGAGCAGCGCATCGCCCGCGCCGAGGAAGAGGCGATGCGGGAAGTGCGCCAGACCGCCGCAGTGCTGGCCATCGAGGCGGCGCGCCGTCTCATGAGTGAGACGATCGACGAAGACCGCGCCAACCGGATGATCGAGGAATCGATCCAGGAGGTTCGCGACCGGCTCAACTGACCCACGCGCCGGTCAGCATGATGGCCGCGCTGCGGGTGCGGCGCGGGAGGCGCGACTGTGTACAAGGGCATGTACACGTACCCCTGGGACCTGGTGGACGAGGGCATCGGCGCGGCCACGGGCCGGATGCGCGACTGCGGCATCAACACGGTCACCCTCGCCGCGAGCTACCATGCCGGCAAGTTCCTGCGGCCCCACTCGCCGGCGGGCAGGGTGTACTTCCCTGAGGACGGCACGGTCTACGTCCGCCCACGCGCGGACCGCTACGGCGCGATCGAGCCGATCCAGAGCAAGCTCGCGGGTGAGCGCGACGTCTTCGCCGAGCTTGCGGCCGCCGCGCCCGACATGGGCCGCGTCGCCTGGACCGTGTGCTTGCACAACACGCCGCTCGGCATGCGCCATCCCGAGTTCACGGTGCGCAACTGCTACGGCGATTCCTACGTCTACAGCCTGTGCCCGGCCTACGAGGAGGTGCGCCGCTACGTCGTGACGCTCTGCGTCGACATGGCCGAACGCTACGAGCTCGACGGGCTGGCGCTGGAGACCCCCGGGTTCCTGCCCTTCGATCACGGCTTTCACCACGAGTTCTTCCTGGTACCGATGAACCGCTGGGCCGGCTGGCTGCTCGGGCTCTGCTTCTCCGAAGGCACCATCGCCGCGGCCGAAGCGCGCGGGATCGACGCCGAGCGGCTGCGCTGGCAGGCCTGCGCGGCGCTCGACGCGTTCTTCGCCCGGCCGGAGCCGGTGCCCGACCACATCGCCGCCGAGTGGTGGATCGCCGACCTGATCGCAGATCCGGAGTGGGCCGTGTTCCTGAGCTGGCGCTGCCAGCTGGTGGCGGACCTGGTGGCCGAGGTGCGCGCGGCGTTGCCGAAGGAGACCTCGCTCGCGGTGATCCCCACGGTGCAGCGGCCGACGGCCGCGGCCTGGTCCGAAGGGACCGATCTACGCCTGCTCGCGGAAGCTGCGGATACGCTGGAGGTCCCGGCCTACGAGGCGAGCGCGGCGGCGGTCGCGCTCGACGCCGGCGACGTGCGCCGCCGGGCGGGAGCGGACGCGCGGATCAGCTACATCCTGCGCCCGGCCCACCCCGACCTCGCGAACGGGGCGGAGACTGCCGCCGCCGCGCGCGCGCTGAAGGTGGGTCGGCTGCAGGGAATCGCGTTCTACAACTATGGCCACGTCGCGCTCAGCGGGCTCGACCGGGTGCGCGAGGCGCTGGCCGTGCTGGAGGAGGCGTCGTGATGCGCTTCGAGGGAAAGGCGGCCCTGGTCACCGGCGGGGGCGGCGGCATCGGCAGCGCCATCGCGCTCAGGCTGGCGGAGGAGGGCGCCGCGGTCGGCGTGCTCGACCGCCGGGGCGAGGCGGCGGCCGACGTGGCGGTGCGGGTGGAGGCGGCGGGAGGCCGCGCACTGGCGCTTGCTGCCGAGATCACCGACCCGGACTCCGTCGCCGCCGCGCTGACGCAGATGACGGACGCCATCGGCGCGCCGGACGTGCTGGTCAACAACGCGGCCTGGGCGGTCAAGGGTGACCTGGAGAGCACCGCGCTTGCCGACTGGCAGGCGGAGCTGCAAATCGACCTGGACGGCCAGTTCGTCTGCGCCAAGGCCGTGCTGCCCGGCATGGTCGCGTGCGGCGCGGGCGCCATCGTCAACATCGGCTCGGTGAACGGCCTGGTGGCGCTCGGCAACCCGGCCTATAGCGCTGCCAAGGCCGGGCTGCTCAGCTTTACCCGCTCGCTCGCGGTGGAATACGGGCCCAAGGGTGTCCGTACCAACATGGTCTCGCCCGGCACGGTGGAGACGGATATCGAGACTTGGCGCATCCGGCGCGAGAAGAACCCGCAGATCTTCGATCAGCTCGCCCGCTGGTATCCGGTGGGCCGCGTCGGCCAACCAGAGGATATCGCTGCTGCCGTCGCCTTTGTCGCCGCCGACGAAGCGGGCTTCGTCAACGGCGCCAACCTGGTGGTCGACGGCGGCCTGACCGCCGGCCTCCCGGTGATGATCGAGGAGTTGATCCTCGAATAGGCGCACCCCCGGCCATCCCTTCCTTCAGTACTCAAACAGGTTCCCTTGCGCGCTCTTCCGACGTGACCTACTAGAGGACGAAGGAACTCGATTCTTGAGGGAGGTATCCATGTCCGAGATACTCTCCGGTGGTTGCCTCTGCGGCGACGTGCGCTACGAGGTCCGCGGGTCGCCCACGTACGTCTTCCATTGCCATTGCTCGATGTGCCGCCGGGCGGGTGGCACCGCGTTCCAGACCTGGGCGGGCTTCGAAGACGACGCCCTCACGATTACGCAAGGAACGGCGGAAGACTACAAATCCTCGTCGTTTGCGACCCGGAGTTTCTGCGGGCGTTGTGGAGGACAGTTACTTTACAACTACACCTCGGGACAGAGCCCGTCGGTGTGGGTCACGGTGGGAACGCTCGACCACCCGGAAATGATAACGCCCCAACGCCACATATTTTCGGCCGACAGCGTCCCGTGGGTGCACATGGTGGATGGGCTGCCAAGGACTGAAGGAGACCCGGAACTCTAGCCCGCCGGTCTCTTGCTCTCTCGCGGGCGGCGCGGACGAAAGCGGCGGCGATGGTAGACGCGGTGCAGGACTTCCTCGATTCCACCGATCTCATGGACGACAGGCCGGCCTTGGCCGGGAGGCTCGAACGCGACGGCTATCTCTTCCTGCGCGGATTGTTGCCGCGCGAGGCCGTGCTGGCGGTTCGCCGGCGCCTGCTGGAGAAGGCGGCGGCCGGCGGCTGGCTCGATTCGGCGCACCCGATCGAGGAGGGCATCGCAAACCGGGATGCCGCCTGCAAGGACCCCGAGGATCGCTACATGGCGGTGTTCCGCGGCATATGGGCCGACGAGGCGCTGCACCGGCTCAGGACCCATCCGGCTGTACTGGCGCTCTTCGAAGGTATCTTCGGCGAGCCCGCGCTCGTGCATCCGATGTTCGTTCAGCGCAACATCTTCCCGCAAAGCGAGAGCTTCGACTTCACCACGGGCGAGCATCAGGACAAGGTCCATATCGGCGGCGCAACCAATCACGCGATGTGGGTTCCGTTGGGCGATTGCCCGAGAGAGAAGGGGCCGTTGGCGGTTGCGGCCGGTTCGCACGTGGCAGGCGTGCTGGACACGAAGGTCGGCAGTGGCGCCGGTGGCATGGACATCTGTGTGCCGATCCCCGGTCAATGGGTGAGCGGCTCCTTCGAGGCAGGAGATGTGCTGATTTTCTCGGATACCACCGTGCACCGCGCGCTGCCCAATCATACGGCCGAGTTGCGGCAGTCCTTCGATGCCCGTTATCAGCCCGCAAGCCAGCCTGTGGCCGAGACCAACATGGTCCCGTATTCCGGTTGCGGGACCTGGGAGGAGGTCTATGCGGGCTGGTCCTCCGATGACCAGAAATACTACTGGAAGGCGCTCTCCCCCCATGTCGTGCCGCTCGACCGCAGCTATTACGAGCGTCGCGACCGGATGGCGTTCGAGATGGCAGAGAGCGGCGACGTCACGGCACGTGACACGCTGCTGCGTATCGTCCAGCGTGACCCAAACGAGGAGAAGCGTCAGCGCGCGGAAGCCCTGCTGCGCCGACTGGAGGGCAAAGAAATCCCCGCCATCTCAGCGTGATGTCGGGGATTCTTAACTCAACGATTTTACTGCGATAGCGGCCTATTCGGCGGCCTGGTCGAGCTCGGCGATGGCGTCGTTCCAGTGGGCGGCGGAGCGCTTCTTCATCATCGTGCGGAACTCGGCGGTGGTTTTGGGGAAGTACTCGCCCGTGCCCCAGTCCACGATGACGCCATAGCGGCGCACCATGTCGAACTCGTCGAGCTCGCCGTTGCGGTAGCGCTCGGCGACGGCGGCGCCGTCCTCCTCGAGCCAGCTGCGCCTCGCCTTGGCGATGGCCGCACGCTCGGCGCGCGTGGCTTCGACGTCGACCTCGTAGCTCGCGAGGTCCAGATCGATGACCTTGAGCACGACGCCGTAGTCCTTGCGCGCGCGCTCGATGGAGACGTAGTCGTCCTCCACGTCGCGCATCACCAGCGCCGGGTCGCGCTCGAGCGGATCGCCCAGGCCGCCGCCGCCGGCGGTCGGCCGCGAGAAGATGTCGCCGGACTCGATGGGCACGTCGGAGAAGATCGAGCCGAGCCACTCGCGCTCGTTCTTGCCCTTGCGCTGGATGTAGAGCCCGTGGGGCATGGAGGGCAGGCCGCCCTTGATGCCCCAGACGATCGCCCGCTCGCGATCGCAAATGTACGAGATGACGGTGCTCTCGGCGTCCTGCAGGGTGCTGGTCTTGACCACGCCGGCGCCGCCCCGCCACCTGCCGGGGCCGGGGGAATCGGTGTTGATCTGGTACTCGTTGGCGATGATCGGGCAGAGCCGCTCCTGGCCTTCCACCGGCTGGGTCATCAGGCCGGTGCCGAAGCAGGCGGTGGTGACGTTGCAGCCGTCCTTGCCGTTGCGTCCGCCCCAGCCGCCGGGCAGCCAGTCGTAGAACATGAAGATGTTGCGGTCCTCGGTGCGCAGGTCGCGGCCGCCGGTGAGCAGGTATTCCAGGTTGAAGGCGCAGGCGATGGCGCGCTCGGGCATGATGTCGGACCAGATCTCGTAGATCGAGTTCATGATCTTCTCGAACGGCATCAGGAACCCCGTCACCGCCACCGGCCACTTGGCGTCGACGATGGAATTCTCGGGCGCGATCACGTTGATCGGCCGGTAGAAGCCCGAGTTGAGCGGGAGGTCGGGGAAGTAGGTCTTCATGCCTGCAACCACAGCCGAGAAGGTGCCGCCGAAGGCGGAGTTGTAGAGCGTGCTGATGGTGTCGTGGCTGCCGGTGAAGTCGTAGGTGACCTCGTCGCCCTCGATGGTGAGCTTCACCTTGATCGGGATCATGCCCTCGCCCAGCGCCGGGTCGCGGTCGATGTAGTCGACGTTCTCCCAGGTGCCGTCGGGAAGCTCGGAGATGCGCTGGCGGGTGGCGAGCTCGACGTAGTCCTGCACCTCCTTGCAGCCGGTGACGACGGTGTCCTTGCCGTACTTCTCGACCAGCCGGAGGATCTCGCGCTCGGCGACGCGGGTGGCCTCGGCCTGCGCGTTCATGTCGCCGATGATCGATTCGGGATCGCGGGTGTTGGCGGCGATCATCTCGGCGAAGTCGTGGCGCCACTTGCCGGCGTCGATCAGCCGGGTCGGCGTGATGCGGATGCCCTCGCGGAACATCTCCTTGGCGAGCACGTCGAAGGAGCCGGGCGTGGAGCCGCCGACATCGGACCAGTGGCCGTTGGACTGGGCGAAGGCGATGATCTCGTCGCCCACGAACACCGGGCGGATGATGCGCACGTCGTTGAAGTGGGTGCCGCCGGCGTACGGGTCGTTGGTCATGAACACGTCGCCCGGCCGCATGTCGTCCTTGAAGGTGTCGATCACCGCCTTGCAGGTGTAGTGCAGCGTGCCGACGTGGACCGCGATGTCCATGTTGCCCTGGGCGATGGAATCGCCGTTGGCGTCGTTGAGGGCGGAGGAGAAGTCGCGGTTGTAGATGACGAAGGAGTAGCAGGTCCGGAGGATCTGCTCCGCCATCTGGTCGACGGTCGTGATGAACGAGTTCTTCAGGACCTCGAAGGTGACGGGATCGAGCGTGATGCCGCTGCCGTTCTTGCTCATCTTCATGCCTCCGCTACGTGGATCCGAATGTTGAGCCATTCGTCCACTTCTGCGCGTACGCCGGGCGGGATGACGGTCGTCGAATCGAGCTGCTCGACGATGGCCGGCCCCTCGATGGTCACACCCGCCGGAAGCCCCTCGTGGGAGTATATCGGGGTCTCGAGGGCGCTCTCAACCTCGTCGAAATCGACCATGCGCGAGGATGCCGCCACCGCCCTGGCGCCGTTCGCCGCATGACTCATCAGCTCGGCCTTGGGCACCGTGCCGATGGCCGTGACGCTGAGGCGGAACAGCTCCACCGGGGTGTCGTCTCGGCGGAAGGCGTATTCGCGGTCGTGGTCGGCGTGGAAGGCGGCGACGGCCTCCGGCACCGACGTGAAGGGCGAGGCCACCGGCACCTGGAGCGAGCGCCACTGGCCCTGGTACATCATGTCGATGCTGCGCTGGAGGACCATGTCGGCCTCTGCCACGCCTTCCTTCACCAGCCGGTGGTGCGCCTCCGCCTCCATCTCGCCGAAGCGGGCCTCGATATCGGCCGGGTCGGCCTCGGCCGCGAGCGCGAGGTAGGTCTGCGCGAGGTCGTGGCGCACGTCCACGAGCAGGCAGCCCAGCGCCGAGGTGACGCCCGGATTGGGCGGCACGATCACGGTCGGGATGGAAAGCTCCTTGGCGAGCGCGACGCCATGCAGCGCGCCCGCGCCGCCGAAGGCGACCAGCGCGAAGTCGCGCGGGTCGTAGCCCCGGCTGATGGAGATGAGCCGCACCGCGTCCGCCATGTTGGCGTTGGCGACGCTGACGATGGCCTTGGCTGCGGTGACGGGGTCCATGCCCAGCGGCTCGGCGACTGCGGAGCGCACGGCCTCTTCCGACGCCGCCTTGTCGAGCTCGATCTGCCCGCCCGCGAGCGAGGTGCCGAGCCGGCCGAGCGCCAGGTTCGCATCGGTGTTGGTGGGCGTGGCGTTGCCGCGCCCGTAACAGGCCGGGCCGGGATCGGCGCCCGCCGACTGCGGCCCGTTGTGCAGCGAGCCCGCGTCGTCGATCCAGGCGAGCGAGCCGCCGCCCGCGCCGATGGTCAGCACCTCGATGCTGGGGAAGCGGATGGGGTAGCCGAACTCGATGTGCCAGTCCTTGGTAACGCGGGATTCGCCGCCGAAGACGAGCGAGACGTCGCAACTGGTGCCGCCCATGTCGAGGCCGATGGAGTTTTCGTAGCCGCAGAGCATGGCGATGTGGCGGCTCGCGATGGCGCCGGCGGCGATGCCGGAGCCGGCGAGGCGGCCGGCGAACTGGCCGGCGGTCGCGGGCGTCATCACGCCGCCGCCGGAGTGCAGCATGAGCAGGTCACTGGCGTAGCCGCCCTGCTGTAGCGCGTCGTTCATGCGCTTCACGTAGCCGCCGACGACGGGGCTCAGAATCGCGTTCACGACGGTGGTGGAGAAGCGCTCGTGCTCGAAGATCTCGGGCAGGGTCTCGGAAGACGTGGTGATCTCCACGCCCGGCAGCTCCTCCTGCAGGATCTCCTTCATGCGCGCTTCGTGCTGCGGGTTGATGAAGGAGTTCATGAAGCAGACGGCGACGGCCTCGACGCCCCGCTTGCGCAGGATTCTGGCCTTCTCGCGCGCGTCCGATTCGTCCAGCGGGGTCGCGACCTTGCCGCCGTGGTCGATGCGCTCGCGCACGGTGAGCCGGTCGCGGCGGCGGATGTAGGGCTGGGCCACGTCGTTGTAGGTGTCCCAGAGGTCCTCCTTGTTGGAGCGCCTGATCTCGATGACGTCGCGGTAGCCCTCGGTGCAGATCATCGCGGCGGGCGGCAGCCGGCGCGTGATCAGCGCGTTGGTGGCGACGGTGGTGCCGTGGGAGAAGAGGGTGACGTCCCTGAGCGAGACCTCCGCCTCGTCCAGCCCGCGCATGGCGCCGATCAGAGGGTCTTCGGGCGTCGATGCCGTCTTGGCGACCCTGAGCGCGCCCGAGTCCTCGTCCAGAATGCAGATATCGGTGAACGTGCCGCCGATATCGACCGCTACCCTGAGCTTCGTCACGAAGTCCTCCCTTCCGCGCTCCGTCTGTTGTCGCCGCGGCGCAGGCAGTGCCGCGGCCTCGCTCTCTCCCTTGGCCCCGGCCTTACCCCGCCGCCTGCGCCTTGCCGCTGCGGAGATCGAGCTCTGGCGGCAGGACGGTCCGCTCGTCGAGGGTTGCCGCCTCGAGCTGCGCCGGCGTGAGGTTGCGCACCTCGCCCAGGTCGGCGCCGGAGAGATCGGCGTCCGCCAGCGCCACGCCGCCGAAGTAGGCGCTCCTCAGCGAGGCGTTGCGAAAGCTGGTGCCGGGGAACTCGGCGCCCACCAGCATGGCGCCTTCCAAATTGGCTTGGTCAAGGCTGGCGCGGCCGACCCAGGCGCCGTGCAGGTCGGCGCGGGTCAGCGTCGCGTGCTCCAGATGCGCTCGGCCGAGCCAGGCGCGCTGCAGGCTGGCCTCGACCAGCGAGGCGTGCTCCATGCGGGCATCGCCGAGGGCAGCGTCGGAAAGATCGGTCTTGTCCAGCACCGCACGCTGCAGGGTCGAGCCAGCGAGGTCGGCGCGGTTCAGGTTGGCGCCGGTGAAATCGGCCCCGGAGAGGTCGGCGCCCGCGAAGTCGGCTCGGAAGAGGTTGGCGCCCGCGAACAGCGCGCGGCGCAGGTCCGCGCCGGGGAAGCGCACGTCCGAAAGCTCCATGCCGGAGAAGTCGGCGCGCCCGCCCGCCGCACCGTCGCTCTCGAGCCAGCGCGCGTGGTCGGCTCGCGCCTGCGCGATGGTGTCGAGGTCGGGCCTCTCGCCCGCCGCCGTGCCCCCAGCGGGGTTCGCCATGGCGCACACTCCCTTGCCCCGCGCAGCCGCGCCCCGGCGCCGCACAGGGTCCCTTCGCCGATGGTGGCTATCCAATAGCGATAGAAGGCGTTTCGATCAATGGTGGATGGATGGATCACAGTAGCAACAGGTGCCCAGACAAATGCCCTCTCCGGTAGACTGACCCTTCCATAACGATTTTCGCAGCCAAGGGAGTGCTTCTCCCTATTCGGGAAAAATCGCATCGATTCTGGCATCCAAACGTTCGTAAAACTCCCTAAGTATTGGCGCGGCACCTGCATTAAACGACCTCATAAACATGCCCGTTTTCATCATCGCGCTCGCTCCTACGTCAGAGCTATAGAATTCGTTAAGAGCCTGTATTTCCTTCAATGAGTAGATCTCGATGACCGCCTTGGTCATCGCAGTCTCGAACTTCGGCCTTATCCTATCGAATTCTTCTTGTAGGATCCGGCTCAGCGTTTCGATTTGGTCATTGGATAATGTAGTGCCCTCTGCTTGCAGGTGAGAAACCAGACTGGATCGCATCGTCTCCACTGAGGTCACGCTATCCAGTACTCCCTGCGTAATGGGGTGTTGGATGTAGCTCTCGGCGGCAGCCCTGAGCTCTGGGTCGTCTTTGGCGAGGGCTCCACCTACTGCGAGCAGTAGGGATGCCGTCACAGCCAGCGCGGCGATCTTCCGAATCATGTGAACGCTTCCTTTATGATTAGCCGGACAAGCCCGTTATTCAGATTCTCACGGGGCAAGTCTCATACTAGGTTTGAGTCTGCACGAAGGACAATCACACCATTCGCCAATCTCGATTGGTGGGGCATCTCGCACCCATGCTCTAACAGCACCGTGAGCCGAGTACAGCAATTTACCCGCCAATAGGCGCCGTGCGACGAGCATGCGGCTTAGGCTTCGTCGTCGGGTTGGGCGACTTTCCAGGAGGCAATCCAGTCGCCGGAGACGCGGAGGGCGACGCCGGCATCGTCCCCGAGGTGCTTGCCGGATGTCCCCGCATCGTGTGCTGACGGAGCTGTCACCATGACCAGTAGCGGTCGCGGAGTCGCTCGGTCACTGCTTTCTGGGACTCGTCAATCTCACGGATATCGGTTTGCTCGCGGGCCGATTGTTCGACTGCGCTCGAATCGGACTGCGCGACAGGAGGGTCGGACGTTTCAGCAACGACAAGCCTGAGAGGCGCACGAACGTTCAGTGGTTGGGTTTTACCCATGGCGTGCAACACAATGCCGAGGTTCCGATTCCGAGCGTGCGCGGTGGTGCGCTCGGCCGACAACCTACAATATCTGGTGTCCATTCGGTGCGTCAACCGCAATCAATAGAGTGTTTCCGTCTTTTGCGGAAACACTCTGATTCTTTATCGCTCACGGCAGCCGGCCTTAGGCCGGCGCCTCCGCGAGGGCGCCGCTGACGCGGCCTGCCGCGCGTCCGTCAAAGACGGACGCGCTCTGGCGTCCAGGGAGAGGTCTCGGGAGCTGTCGGCCTGACTATGCCGGGTTTTGTCTCAACTCTCGTCGTCGGGGTGGGGGACTTCCCAGGAGGCGACCCAGTCGCCGGGGACGCGGAGGTCCACGCCGGCGTCGTCCTCCAGGAGCTTGCAGACGGTCATGTCGCCGGCGCCGGGGCCGTAGCGCTCGCCGGCCTCGCGGAAGCGGGCATGCGCGGCTTCGATCAGGTCGTTGCGGACGCCGGTCTCCTGCATGAGCTGGGCGATCAGGTCCAGGTCCTTGAGGCAGAGCGCGATGGGGAACGAAGGGTCATAATGACCCGCGAAGACGGCGGGCACGTCGTGGTGCATGACGTAGCTGTCGGCCGCGCCGCCCTTCATCGCCTCCCACCAGACTTGCGGCTCCAGCCCTGCGACCCTGGCGGCGACCATGGCCTCGCCGACGGCCGCGGCCTGCACCTTCCAGAGCATGTTGTTGACGAGCTTGGCGACGTAGCCGTTGCCGTGTCGGCCGACGCGGCGGATTTCGCCCATGGCCTGGATCACCGGGCGCGCGCGCTCCACCGCTGCATCGTCGCCGCCGACGAACATGAGCATGTCGCCGCGGATGGCGCCGTCCACCGCCCCGGTGACGGGTGCGTCCACGGGATGGCCGCCACGTTCCGCGAACTCCTGGCCGAGCGCGCGCATGAGCGAGGGGTTGCAAGCCCGCAATTCTCACCACGGTCATGGTCTGCGCGGCGCCATCAGGCCGACAGAGCAGGAAAGCCGCGCAGCGCGATGTGGTGCATCGGGCAAACGGCTTGACGCACTCTGTCGGCCTGAGGGCGCCGCCCTCCGGGTCGCGCCCAAGCGCCCGCCCGCGTCGTCGCGGACCTCAACCGTATTCCCCGATACGCTTTTCGGCCCGCTCCTTGCGGATCGAACGCCTGGACGCGACGCAGGCCGTGACCCTGGTGAGAAATGCGGGCTATTGGTGAGATCGATCCAGAGCTTGCCTTCGCAAGGGCCGGAGAAGAGGGCGTGCTCGCCGCGCGCGACCTGCTCGACCTCCTTCGGCCCGAACACCATGGTGACGACAGCATCCACGCGGGCGAGAACGTCGGCCGGCGTGGCGCCCCATTCCGCACCCGCCTCGATCAGGTGTTGCGCGGCCTCTGCGCGGATGTCGTGGACGACCAGCGGAAATCTGCGGCGCATGATGTTGCGGGCGGCCGGGCCGCCCATGGTGCCGAGACCGATGAAACCGACGCGCATGGTGATGCTCCTGACTGGTGCTGGCTAATAGGCGCCCGGAGGGGTGGCGAGGCGGCGCGTGGGGACGAGGACGCGGCCTTCCATCAGGCGCCGGGCGGTGCGAGTCACGGTAAGGCGGGCGAGGCGGGGCGGGTCGGCGGATGCGAGATCGACCGCGACCGCGGCGACGCCGGAGGGATGGCCGAGGCGGACGGGGGCACCGTCGCCGGCGGCGGGCCGGGCGGCCTCGGCGGCGAGGGTGCCGGGGAC
>JAJEEP010000123.1 GCA_022820945.1 Alphaproteobacteria bacterium
GAGGAGGCGGGATTTCTCACCATAGGCGACGCGGACAGGGTGTTGAACGCCGCCGAGCGCATCTCGCCCAGGGAGGAGTAGTTGGCGCTTAAGCTCGCCCTGGTCCTCTCCGCAGTCGACCGCGCCACGCGGCCGATACAACGCGTCGGTGGCGTTATCGAGCGGGTGGGCGAGAAGGCGGATCGGGTGGGGAGGTCGTTCCGGGGCCTCGGCCAAAGCGCGATCCCGCGGCTCTCTCTGCCCATCGCGGCGCTCGGCGGCCTCTCGCTTCGCGCGTTCGGCCAGATGGAGCAAATGGAAACCGGCTTCACCTCGATGCTGGGCCTGAGTGTTCAACTACACATCTTGGCTGCGCTGAGCGGCGTACATTTCGTGTAACGCACCCGTTTCATCCTCTTCTGGGACGAGAGTTCGAACCGGTCGAGACCCTCACGGTGGCGGGGGTGGGGTGGGTCTATTACACCGCAGATGACGGGGCGCTGCGTACCATACGGCAAGCCTGGACCAGCTTTGCTGCCGAGGATCCGTTTGTGAGGGTGGCGGCAGGTCGGTCGGCGTTCCGTATCTCGGATCTGCTGGCGCTGGGGTCATTGCTGGACAGCCTGGCCGGGGACGGCGGCACCGAGAGGAAGACCGACGGCGGGGCGGAGACTGTCAAGGAGATTTTGCCGCATGTGTAAGAATGTTTTTGCACATGTGTGGCGACAGGAAGGCATCGCATCGGCCAGTAGGATGGCGATGAGTGGCCCATATGTGTGGTATTTTCGCGTATCCTTGGCCCCTAAGGGCAAGAGAGGGCTTGATGCGATGTCGGGAATGTGCATAAATATTCTTACATTCCTCTCCCGATGGAGCCCGCGCCATGGCCCGACGCCCCGCCGACGCAAAGACCCGCTCCCTCAAGGAGCACGGTTGCCTGAACCCGCACGCGGAGACGGTGCGCGACGAGCTGTTCCTGTCGAACGCGTTCTTCGACCCGCGCGACCTGCTCCAGGTCAAGTACGAGATGCTGCGCCGCGTGCGCGAGGACGGCGTGCCGGTGAGCCACGTCGCGGCCAGCTTCGGCGTCTCGCGGCCCACCTGGTACCAGGCGCAACGCGCCTACGAGGCAGGCGGGCTGCCGGGGCTGCTGCCGGATCGGCCAGGTCCGCGCCGGCCCCACAAGCTCAGCGACGAGGTGGTCGAGGCGTTGCAGGCGGCGAAGAGCGAACAGCCGGAGCTGACCGCCGCCAAGCTGGTCGAGCTGGTGCGCGAACGCTTCGGCATCTCGGTCCATCGCAGCAGCATCGATCGCGCCCTCGCACGGGTAAAAAAACGCCGATGACGCGTCGCCCACCATGTGCCGCGCTCCCCGCGGCGGAGCATTCCGCCTACGGACAGGGTTACGAGCGGATGCGCCGTCATGCCGTCCAGCCCGGTGTCGTTCACGACCGCCACGGGCTCGCCGTGGTGGCGCTGCGCGGCGTCGCGGCCTGGCTGCACGCGTTCGCTGAGCTGCCCGCCACGCCAGCGGCCGTGAGCGGCGGCGCCTCCCCGGAGCCGCTGCCCGCCGGCGTCGAAAGGCCGGTGATCGACATTCTGCTCGCAATGATCAGGGACCATATGGAAGGGGAGCCGGCATGAGCACATCCCATCAGAAGGTAGACACGAGCCACCTGAGCCGCGATGCCTATCTGTACGTGCGTCAATCCACCCCGCGCCAGGTGTTCGAGCATGGCGAGAGCAGGCGCCGCCAGTACGCGCTGCGAGAGCGGGCGGTGGCGCTGGGCTGGCCGACCGAGCGCATCGTCGTGATCGATAGCGATCAGGGCCTCTCCGGCGCCGACAGAGACCGCGAGGGATTCAAGAGCCTGGTCGCCGAAGTCAGCATGGGACGGGCCGGGATCGTGCTCGGCCTCGAGGTCAGCCGGCTCGCGCGCAATACCACCGAGTGGTCTCGGCTGGTCGAGATCTGCGCCCTGAGCGAGACGCTGATCCTCGACGAGGACGGCGTCTACGATCCCGGCGACTTCAACGACAGGCTCGTGCTCGGCCTCAAAGGGACCATGTCGGAGGCGGAGCTGCATATGATGCGCGTCCGGCTGCGTGGCGGATTGCTGGCCAAGGCCAAACGCGGGGAGTTGAAGGTGCCGCTGCCGGTGGGGCTGGTCCACGACCCGCTCGGACAAGTGGTGCTCGATCCCGACGAACAAGTGCAGCACAGCCTGCACCTTCTGTTCGACACCTTCACCCGGACCGGCTCGGCCAACGCCACGGTGAAGCATTTTCGCAAGGAGAAGCTGCTGTTTCCGCAGCGTCCGCGTAGCGGACCGGACATAGGTGAGCTGCGCTGGAAGCCCCTGAGGGCCTCGCGGGTGCTGAAAGTTCTGCACAACCCGCGATATGCGGGCGCTTACGTGTATGGCCGCAGCCGCACCCGGCGCCGTCCCGGCGGAGGTGTCGAGCACAGGCCTCTGCCGCGTGAAGAATGGACGGTTCTACTGCGCGATGCACACCCAGGCTATATCACCTGGGACCGCTTCGAGGAGAATGAGCGTCGGCTCCGGGACAATGCCCGGGCGTACGGCGTCGTAGGCCGACGTGGGCCCCCGCGCGAGGGGTCCGCACTGCTGCAGGGCCTGGCCACCTGCGGCGTGTGCGGCAGGAACATGACGGTGCGCTACCAGAACCGTAAACGGCGGCAATATCCCTACTACGTGTGCATCCGTGAAGGTATCGAGACGGCGTCCGCCAAGTGTCAGAGCATCTCCGGCGCCGCCATCGACCAGGCGGTCGGCGAGCTGCTGGTGGAACTGATGACGCCGGTCACATTGGAAGTTGCGTTGCAGGTTCAAGACGAGCTGGCCGCGCGCGCCGAGGAAGCCGATCTGTGGCGCTCTCAGCAGGTACAGCGCGCCCGCGAGGAGGCCGACCTGGCGCGGCAGCGGTTCATGCAGACCCATCCCGACAACCGGATGGTCGCCGACGTGCTGGAGGCGGAATGGAACGCGAAGCTTCGGGTCCTCGAAGAGGCACAGCGCGAGCGCGAGCGCAGCCGCGCGGAACCGGGCCAGGGGTTGGACGACGAGCAGCGTCAGCGGATCCTCGGACTGGCCAGCAACTTCCCCCGCCTATGGAACGATCCGGGGACGCCGCACCGCGAGCGCAAGCGTATGGCGAGGTTGCTGATCGAGGACGTGACGCTGACCAAGGCCACGCGAAGCCTGGGGGTGCGTCTGCGCGGCGGCGCCACCCGCCAGCTCACCTGGGTGCCGGAGCGACACGTCTCCGAGGTCTACAGGACCAGCGACGAGGTCGTCGCCGAGGTCGACAGGCTGCTGAACGACCACACCGATGGCGCGATCGCCGATATCCTCAACGAGCGCGGATACCGAAGCGGATACGGCCACGCCTTCAATGCGATGTTGGTCAAGGTGGTTCGAGACAACTACGCTCTCAAGTCACGCTACGACAGGCTGCGCGACCGGGGGATGTTGACCGTCCATGACGCCGCCGCCCGGCTCGGGGTGACAAGCGATACAGTCCACAGATGGCGCAAGGCCGGGCTTCTACGCGGACACGCCTACAACGACAGACCCGACTACTTGATCGAGATTCCCGATCCCCCACCGACCAAGCAACCAAGGCGAGAGCTTTCAAAACGAAGGCGTTTCCCCGAACTTGCCCGCTAACCGGATAATGAGGTGCAGTATGAACCATAGTCATGGCCGTTCGGCCCGACCTTGCGGGGAAGCCACTCGCCCCATTCCCAGGGGTTCGCCGGCAGGGGCTGGAGATGGGCCCGCTCGCTCGCCTCGAAGATGGCGCGGCGGCTCTCGCCGCACGCCATCGGCGCCTCGTTGAGCCGGTCGAGCTCGCGGCGGATCGCGCCGTTCATCGTCTCCAGCGAGAAGAAGATCTCGTGGCGCAGCACGAGCAGGATGCGGGTCTGGATCGCGCCGACCGCCGCCTCGACCTTGGCCTTGTCCGTCGCCTGGCCCGAGCGCGCGGGGAGCACGGCGACGTTGTGGTGCTTGGCGAACTCGCGGAAGCTCGGATTGAGCCGGGGCGCCTCGCGGTCCGGCTTGTCGACGCCGGCCTTGAGGTTGTCGATGATCCAGCGCCCCGGCACGCCGCCGAAGTATTCCAGCGCACGGCGGTGAGCCATCGTCCAGTGGCGCACGCGCTGGTCGGGCACCGCCTCGGCGTAGATCAGGCAGGAATGCGCCAGCACAGCGACGAAGAGCTCGACATCCTTCTCGCCGCGGCCGGTCCTCAGCGCCAGCGTCTTGCCCGAGAAGTCG
>JAJEEP010000149.1 GCA_022820945.1 Alphaproteobacteria bacterium
GCATTTCCCGCCGTCCCGCCCGCGGCGGGCAGACTGCTTCCCCGTCATTGCGTCGCGTAGCGGCCGGCGATCAGCAGGTTCGAGAACCCCAGAAGCAGCGCGATGCGCTGCCTGTTCTTCGCCACGCCCCGGTAGCGCACCTTGGCGTAGCCGAAGTGCCGCTTCACGTAAAGGAACGGATGCTCCACCTTCGCCCGCACCGACGCCTTGCGCCTCTCCGCCGCCGCTTCGGCGCCACCCTCGGCCAGCAGTCGGCGCCGCCCCGGCTTCATCGCCACACGCCACTCGACACCGCCATCCCGGTGCTCAGGGCGCTTCTCCACCCCCTGGTAGCCTGCGTCGCCCCACGCCGTCGTCTCGGCGCCATGCAGCAGCGCTCCCGCCTGCGTCACGTCGCTCGCGGTGGCCGCCGTCGTCACCACGCTGTGCGCCAGACCAGACCCCGCGTCCACCCCGATGTGCGCCTTCATCCCGAAATACCACTGCTTGCCCTTCCTCGTCTGATGCATCTCAGGGTCCCGGCCGCGGCGCCGGCTCTTCGTCGACGACGGCGCCTCGATGATGCTCGCGTCAACGATCGTCCCCGTGCGCAGACGATGGCCGCGCGACGCCAGGTGCGCATTGATCTCCTCGAACAGACCCGCGCCCAGATCGTGCCGCTCCAGCAGATGCCGGAAGTTCAGGATGGTGGTCTCGTCGGGCAGCGCCTCCGTCAGGCAAAGCCCCACGAAACGCCGCACCGACTCCACCTCGTAGAGCAGGTCCTCCATCCCCGGATCGCTCAGGTTGTAGAACAGCTGCACGCAGTGAACCCGCAGCATCACCGCAAGCGGGTACGGGCGCCGACCGCGCCCCGCCTTCGGATAGAACGGCTCGATCCGCCGCTCCAGCCGCTCCCAGGGAACCAGCCTGTCCATCTTCTCGAGGAACAGCTCGCGCCGCGTCCGGCGCTTCTTCAAGTCGTGCTCCAGTTCCGAAAAGCTTGCCTGTGCCATGGCCCGACCATCCAATCCGCGACTCATGCGCAAATCATGGCACACGCAACTTGATCAGACCTTCCTAGAGTTTGCGGGCCTGGGCGACGGGGAGGTCGGAGATCCGCGCGTACTCGCCGGTAGCGAAGAGCGCCGGATCGTTCAGGTAATCCAGCACCAGATCGGTCGAATCGAGGCCCCAGATAATTTCCTCGCCAATGGCGAACGTGGGTATTCCGAACACCCCCCGTTCTGCGGCCTCCTCGGTGCCCCGCCTGAGCGCCTCCTTGACGCCGGGCTGGGCGATCAAGGCGTCGGCGTCCTCGATGCCGAGGCGCGCGGTGAGCGCGCGCCATTCCTCGTCGTCGGAGGGGTCGCGCCCCTCGGCCCAGATGGCGTCGAAGATCGCGCGTATCAGCCCCGGTTCGGCGCCCTGGGCGACGGCGAGGCGAAGCGGACGCAGCGGGTTGAACGGGTGCGCCGGCGGCATGCGGAAGGGGATGCCGTGCCGTGCCGCGTACCAGTGGCACCAGCGGTAAGTGTGCACGCGCTTGGCCGGGATCTCCGCCGGCCCCTTGTGCTTCCAGTGGCCGAGTAAGCCTGCGAACAGGACCGGGCGGCAGGTCACTTCCAGGTCCGGCGGCAGCCGGTCGAACTGGGCGAGTTGCAGATAGGAAAAGGGAGAGAGAAAATCGAAGTACCAGTCAGCGGCCGGCATCGGCCCGTCCTTTGCGCTCGGGTGTGTGGGTCGCCGGCCGATTGTGCCCGGTTTGGCCCGGCCATGCGAGGACGGGCGCAGGGCCTGCGGCGAGAAGCGGAGGGACGATGGGCGAGACAGAGCGCGAGGCGCGGATCGACCTGGCGGCGGCCTATCGGATGGCCTGCCACCACGGGCTCAACGAGGGCGTCTGCAACCACTTTTCCCTCATGCTGCCGGGGAGCGACGATCGCTTTCTGCTGATCTCCTACGGCACCCACTGGAGCGAGGTGCGTGCCAGCACGCTCCTGGTCGTCGACATGGACGGCCGCATCGTCGAGGGCGAGGGCGAAGTGGAGGAGACCGCCGTCTGTCTTCACGGTCCCCTCCACAGGGCGCGGCCCGACCTGCGCTGCCTGATGCACACCCATCAGCCCCAGGTGCTGGCGCTCGCCATGATCGAGGACGGCAAGCTGGAGCCCGCGAGCCAGAACGCGCTCCGCTTCAGCCGTCGCGTCGCCTACGACCGGGACTACGGCGGCGTCGCCCTGGCCGAGAGCGAGGGCGAGCGCGTGGCCCGCGCGATGGACGGCAAGGACATCCTCTTCATGGGCAATCACGGCGTGATGGTGGGGGGCGCCGACGTCGCCAAGACCTACGACGACCTCTATTACCTGGAGCGCGCGGCGATGGTTCAGATCCTCGCCATGAGCACCGGCCGTCCGCTCAAGCCGATCCCGCCCGAGATGGAGGCGGAAGCCGTGCGTCAGCTATCGCGCGACAACAGGCACCGCTACGCGGTCGAGCACTTCGGGGCGATCAAGCGGATCCTCGACCGCACCGAGCCCGACTACAGGGAGTAGGCGCGGGCCCACCCCCCACCTCCCCCTGTCCCCCTCCCGACTTGTTCATTACCCTCAGTCGCCGGGCGCTCGCTCCGCCGAGTACACTCGTTAGAGTATTGAATTTACGAAAAATTTCATATTGCCGGTAGCTTGTATCCCACGTTTATTCCCTCATTGCGGATCGCATGGTTGCGGCCGCCTTGGAGGCTTCGCGGCCATCACCGCCCCTCCCGATCAAAGCCCCTGAGCAAACATTCCGGGAGGCCTGCCCAAGGACGCCATCGCCTTTCCCGGCAGCGGCATCACAGGCAACCTCGTCGACAAAGCGAAGCAGCTGGGTATACCGGTGATACAGATGAAGGCCGCGTGAGCCGCGCGCGCTTCGACGAAGCGGCCGGTGCCTCTCGGCACCGGCCGCTTTCTTCGTGCTTCACGTCGGGCGTCGTGTGCGCTGCACCGTGCGCCCGCCCGTCAGATCGCGCACCACCTCCGAGTGCCCCGCTCGAACGCCGGCGTCGCCGCGCTTTGCGCTGGCGCCGTCCGCGGTCGCTGCAGCGACCGGGCTCGCAGACTGCGCCAGCATCGCATGCCGCCCAACTTCCTCGCCATGCACCCGAGCCTCGCCGGTCGCGGCTTCGCCGCGCACCGGCATCCACCCGGACCTCTCGCTCAATCGCTGCAAAATGCCGAAAGCAGCCGTCACCGCAGGCTTGGGGCCTGACCGCTTCTACTGCCCTCCATAGTCACCGCTCTACGGCAGAGCCGCTTCTATCTCACACCGGACGGCGCACCTACGGTTCTAACGTACTGACACAGCGTTGCTTTTTTCCTCCTGATTTAGCCGGAGGACACGGAATCGGTCCCCGATTTCGCCCCGGCTGCAACGGAACGCAGGAGGAATGCCGATGGTCACGCTTCGCCTCAGCGAGCGCCGCGTCGACGCGCTCAAGCCCCGCAAGTCCGCCTACGACGTGCGCGACCGGGAACTCAAGGGTTTCGGCGTAAGGGTCCTGACCTCGGGCGCCAGGCGCTACTTCATCCACAGCCAGCACAACGGGCGGCGGTTCTGGAAGATCGTCGGCCAAGTCGGAGACATCGGCCTGGACGAAGCACGCAGCCGGGCCAGGACCCTGCTGGCCGCAATCCGCAACGGTAGCGGCGACGAGACCGCAGCACCGCCGGACATCGCCTTCGAGACGGTCGCAGAGGAAGTCTTCCGCCGCTACGCCCGGAACTGGAAGCCCTCGACGCTCAACGTCAACCGGGGCTACTACAAGAACCAGATCCTGCCCTGGTTCGAGGGGCGTCCCATCGCGGACATCGCCGCGAGCGACGTCAAGCGCTGGTTCGCCTCCCTTCACGAGACCCCGGTGGCGGCAGACCGCTCGGCTCCGGTGCTCTCGGTCATCATGAGCCAGGCCGAGGTCTACGGCTACCGGCCCGAGGGCACCAACCCGTGCGCCGGCATCAAGCGCTACCGCCGCCAGGGCCGGGAGCGCTACCTGTCTACCGCCGACATGCGCCGGCTGGGCGAAGTGCTGACGCGCCACGAGGCCGATAATGCTCAGGCCGTGGCGATCGTGCGGCTGCTGCTGCTCACCGGATGCCGCAAGGGCGAGATCGTCTCGCTCAAATGGCGCGACTACCGCGAGGGTAATCTGTTCCTGCGCGACAGCAAGGTCGGGCCGCGCACGGTCTGGCTCTCGTCCGCCGCGCGCACGATCCTCGACCGACTGCCTCGCACGGCAACCTGGATCTTCCCCTCGCCCCGGACGGACGGCTTCGTGCACGTGGTGACGCTCGGCAAATTCTGGCACCGCGTGCGGGCGGAAGCCGGTCTGTCCGACGTCCGCCTTCACGATTGCCGGCACACGTACGCCAGTATGGCGCTCGCGCAGGGCGAGACGGTGCTGACCATCGGCCGCCTCCTCGGGCACCGCAATCCGGCGACGACGCTGAAATACACCCATCTGTCCGACGCCATGGTGCGCGAGGCGGCCGACATCGTCGGCGCCGTACTGGTG
>JAJEEP010000044.1 GCA_022820945.1 Alphaproteobacteria bacterium
GAGCGCCGGCAGGTCGGTCTCCGGGAAGAAGGATCGCTCGGCGAGGGCGACCTCGGCGGCCGGCGTCTCATTGAGCCAGAGCCGAGCCTTGCGATAAGCGCGGGCAAAAGCCTGCGCCATGGAGGTCTCGAGCCAGTCCGCCCGGGCACATAGGCTGGAGAAGGCGCAGCGGCCAACCTGCCGGCCGACCTGCGCCACGACCTGGCCGATGCCATCCGCTTCCAGCTGCTGGGGGAACGGACCCTGTTGCTGCACGTACTGACCTGCACCGTCGCGAAAGGCGCGGTCGATCTCCGAGGCGCTGCCGGGGTGGATCGCCTTCAGCCGGCCGTAGTCGATGCCGACCTTGTGGCAGGCGTACCTGAACATGGAAAGCGGCTGGCCGCCGCCGAACAGCACCACCTCGGCGCCCTCCAGCTTGCGCCAGTCGAAATCGGGGTCCGGCTCCCGCCCGGTCAGGAAAAAGCCGTCCGTCTCGTTGATCTGGGCGAAGTGGACGACGCCGGGACTCTCGCCCCTGGAGAGCGGCCCGAAGGCCTGGCTCGGCGCCGACTGAACGACATGGGCCGTGCCGTCCTTCAGGGCCGCGATGGCGGACCCTCCCGGCGGCGAGACCGACCAGTCCGCCTCCAGCCCCTCCTCGGCCAGGAACCCGCCGGCCATCGTCGCGATCAGCGGCGAATAGAATGCCGAGAACAGGGTGAACTGGATGTCGATACGAGTCATCGGCTGCACTCCTTCGGCCCGGTTGCAGCAGCAAGACAACATACACGATGCGGAGAATGGGGATCGAAAACGCGCAAATTCCACTCCTCAGTGTCGATCGGCGTGCTGACCGGATGCCGATCAGTGCGGTAACCGTTGATTCTGATGGATCCAGTGGGACGAGAGGACCAGTTCGTGAGTCTGATCGCCGCGCAGGGAGCACGCCATGCCGGCGTCGGAGCCAGCCTCCCATGCTATCGTGCGCGCCTCGAACCAGGGGAGGCAGGGCATGAGGCTCGAGGGCAAGGTCGCGATCGTCACCGGCGGCTCACGCGGGATCGGCGCCAGCATCGCGCGCCGGCTGGCTGCGGACGGCGCCGTGATCGCGGTGATCGCGCACACCGCGCGCGACAAGGCCGAAGCCGTGGTGCAGGAGATCGTGGACGCAGGCGGCCGCGCCGCGCCGTTTCAGGCGGATGTCTCGCAGGTGGCGGACTGCGAGCGGCTGGCGGCGGAGGTGATCGACGCCTTCGGTACGATCGACATCCTCATCAACAACGCCGGCGTCTACCACCCGCTCCCCATGGAGGAGACCACCGAGGCGCTCTGGGACGCGCAGATCGACATCAACCTCAAGGGCAGCTTCTTCATGGCCAAGGCGGTGGCACCCTCGATGAAAGCGAAGGGCGCGGGCAAGATCGTCAACATCACGTCCACGCTCGGCATCGTCGGCTCAAGCGCCGGCGCCGCCTATTGCGCGTCGAAGGGCGGCCAGATGCTGCTCACCAAGGCGCTCGGCCTGGAGCTCGGACCGCACGGGGTCAACGTCAACGCGGTGGGGCCCGGCGCCACGAGAACCGACATGAACGCGGCGATTCGCGCCCAGCCCGGCAAGGAGGAGCGGATGGAGGCCATCGCGCCGATGGGCCGCTACTGGATGGAGGCCGACGACGTCTCCGGCGCCGTGGCCTACCTCGTGTCATCGGAGGCGGACGCCGTGCACGGCGCGCACCTCATGATCGACCTCGGCTGGACCGCCTGGTAGGCGGCGCGGGCGGCATCGGCGCGAGGCGCGGAACCATGTGCGGACGTTATGTGGGGTCCGGACTTATGTTGAGTTCGAGCGGTCCCGGCCCTGGAGACACTGTCTCCGAGGGCCAAGACACTCAACATAATCACGTCCTTGCGTCGCCGAGTATCGCCAACAACCTGTCCGGCGCGCTTCGGAAGATCCCCTTCTGGATCTTTGGAGGAAGCCCGGCGGCGAGCACGTCCAGCTTCTCCGCCGGATCGGCCCGAAGGTAGATTTCTGTGCTCTTGACGGTCGCATGGCCGAGCCATAACGACACCTTGCGGATGTCGTGCGTTGCTTCCAGCGCACGGAGGGCGCAGGCATGTCTCAAGCTATGCGGAGTGACGCGCTTTCCGGCCAGAGACAGCACCTTTTGTCGGGCTGTGGCGACATGGAGTGCCAAACGATGATTGAAGCCGTGTCGGCTCATAGGCCCACCCCTGGCGTTGAGAAAGAGATGCCGGTCGACACTGTCAGGACGGACCGCAAGCCAATCGCGCGGGACGGATCGTGTTTCTCTCCACAGCGGCAGTTCGCGCTCGCGGCGACCCTTGCCTGTGACGCGCACCGTATCGAGGTGCGGTCAAATCAATTGCTTCGCCACGAGCATAGCGAGAATTGGTTAGCGGCATAATCATGGTCGGGATCGCGATCCACGCCAAGTTACAAGAATCGGTCAGAACTGTTTCACGACCATGATCAGACGCGGCAACCGCCAGGCCTCTCCTATCCTGCCCAAGGGTCGTCCACTCGCGGCCAGTACGGTTTCGCCAGCTTGGTATAGGGGATCGCCGCGAAGTCCGGCGCGATCGCACCCGGTGCCGCGACGTAGAGGATCTCCTTCGCGATCGGCGCGAAGCCCGCGTGGAAGTGCTGGGTGGATTTCACCACCACGATCTTCCTCTCCGCCGGATCGAGCCCGACGGCGGTGAATGCGTCCGGATGGAAGACCTGCGTGCGCACCGTGTTGAGCACGAGGTCGAGCCCGCCCTCCGCGCGCACCCACACCGCATCCCCGATTCTGTTGCGGGCTGCGCCGAAGGTCTGCTTGGCGCCGGTCACGATCCGCTTAACCGTGACAGCGAGGTCCACCGGGGAGCCCGAATCCGGGCCGCACTTGCCGCCGATGCGCAGCCGGAGCGACGCCCCCTCCCCTGCCTCCATGCAGAAGCGCACCGCCACCGGGTCCCAGTAGAGCCCGCTCGCCGCATCGCCAACGCCCCGCGCGATCAGGCGCTCCAGGATGAAGGTGGAATCGCTCGGCGCGCCGCCGCCTGCGTTGTCGGAGACATCCGCCAGCACCACCGGTCCGCCGTCGACGGCGAGCGCCCGGTCGATGGCCTCGTCGATCCCCATGGCAGTGGGCCGCGTCGCCTCGCGCATGGCCCAGAGCCGGGCGCCGAGATCGGCCGCGAGCGCCGCCGCCTTGCCCTCGTCCCCGTCGGCCACCACCAGCGTCTTCGCGCCCACCTCGGCCACGTCGCCCCAGGGGAAGCCGTGCCCGAAGGAGACGGCGAGGATTCCGTCCTTCCCCTCGCGCGCCTTCATGCCGGCGACGAAGTCCCGCATCGGCTCGGCTGTGGTGCGCCACATGCTGATCATGCGGCAATCGTGGGCGGCCATCACCGGCGCCGTGCGCCCCTCCGCCGCGTCGTGGCAGAGCCGGAACAGGTCCTCTGCCCGCTCGCCGATGTCGATGTGGGGATATTCCTTGTATGTGACCAGCGCGGTCGCCGCCGCCAGCATCAGCGGCGTGATGTGGCAGTGCAGATCGAGCTCGCCGCCCAGCACCGCGTCCGGGCCGATGACCTCGCGCAGCCGGGCCAGCAGGTCGCCCTCGCAGTCGTCGTAGCCCTCCGCCACCATCGCGCCGTGCATGTTGACCAGCACGAGGTCGAGCGGCAGCGCGGCCCGCGCCTGTTCCAGAATACGATCGCGATAGGCCTCGTAGACGCGCCGGATCGTCCGACCCGCCGGCTGCGCGAAGGCGCAGAGGCCCTCGACCACATCGTGCCCCTCCGCCTCGGCGCGCTCGCGCCAGATATGCAGCGGCAGGCTGAAGGGATTGGGCGCATGGCGGGTCGCATCGCCGTCGAAGACGGCTGTGTCGCGATAGGTCTGCTCGCCCGTCGGCAGCGACGAGAAGGTGTTGGTCTCCGTTCCGAGACAGGCGATGAATACTCGCATGGCCGCCCTTGCTCCGTTTGCATCGGGGCCGCGCGGCTCCTCGATTCGCACGGCGCTTCGAGGCTACCGCGCGCGCGACGGCGCTTCCAGGCAGGCGGTGCGGGCGGCATAATCGCGCCGCGCCGGAAAGCGGGCGAACGAAAGGGAATGCATCATGGAAGTCGGGCTTTACGGAAACACCCACGGTCAGTCCTACCGCGACGAGACCAACATGTTCCTCCACCACACGCCGGCGGAGCAGATGGACCCGCTCAGGGTCGCCCAGACTGCCGAGCGCGCGGGGATTCACTCGATCTGGTACCCCGACCATGTCTGCATGCCCTACGATTCCGAGAGCCACCACACCGCGAACGTCTCCGGTCAGCGCGCCTACCAGCGCCGCCACAACATGCTGGACGCCGCCGTCGTCATGGGCGCGGTCGCGGTGCAGACCACGACCATCAAGCTCGCGACCAGCGTGCTCATCGCGCCCTATCGCCACCCGCTCTCGGACGCGCGCCAGTTCATGACCGTGGATCGGCTCTCGGGCGGCCGGCTCATGCTGGGCGTCGGAGTCGGCTGGATGGTCGAGGAGTTCGACGCGGTCGGTATCGACTACGAGGAGCGCAACCGGCGCACCGAGGAGTGCATCCAGATCTACAAGGCCTCTTGGACCGGCGACCTCGCCAGCTTCGAAGGCACCTACTACAGCTTCAGGGACGTCTCCCAGGACCCGAAGCCTGTACAGCAGAACCCGCACCCGCCCATCGTCTTCGGCGGCAACACGATCCGGGGCGCGAGGCGTGCCGCACGCTTCTGCGACGGCCTCTATCCGCTGTTCCTCGACTCGTACACCGAGGCGGGCCGCTATGCTCACCTGCAGGACGAGGTGCGCCGCGAGCTGGAGGCGCAAGGCCGCAGCCCGTCCGACTTCCTGATGCTGTGCGCCGCGACCGCGCGCATCACCGACGCCAGCGACCCGGCTTCTCAGGCCAATCCGCGCCAAACCTGTACCGGCACCGGCGAGCAGATCGTCGAGGATCTCGCGGCGCTGGCCGACGCCGGCTTCTCGATGGCGGTCTGCATGCTGGAGTGCCCCTCGGGCGAACTTTCCGAGCAGCTGGACCAGATCGAGCGCTTCGGCGCCGAGGTCATCCCCGAAGCCAAGAAGCTCAAGCCTGCCGGCGACTGGAAGCCCGTCACCTGACGAGCGGAAGGCACAGCCCGTCGCCGACCTGGCGCCGGCAGGTCCTCACCGCCCAGCCCACAGCATCGGACACCGGATTACGTCATGACGTGGGAACAGCTCGTCGCATTCAACGTCGCCCTGCTGGTCGCCATTGCGAGTCCGGGACCCGCGCTACTGATGGCAACCCATGCGTCCGCAAGCAGGGGTCGCGCAGCCGGAGTCGCAGCCGGGCTCGGCCTCGGCCTGATGGCCGCGATCTGGACGATGATGGCTCTCCTTGGTCTTGCCGTGGTCTTCGAGTTGTTCCCGATGGCGTACATCGGCGCAAAAATCGCAGGGGGCGCCTATCTTCTGTACCTGGCGTGCAAGATGTGGAGGAACGCATCCGCGCCCGCCAACGCGCAAACTCCCCCAGCCGGACGTGCATTCCGGCAAGGCTTCCTCCTCAATCTCTTCAATCCGAAATCCGTGCTCTTCGCGGCAGCCGTTCTCGTGGCCGTGTTTCCTGCAGGCCTTGAACGAAGCCGCTACGCGGAGTTGGCGTCGTAGGGTTCGCTCGTCAGCGTTCCCGTGAGGTGAGAGAAGCCGGCAGCCTGGCGATCACCAGTAGTTAGCATCGATCTCCGAGACGATCCGCCGTCGGAACGGTTCGGC
>JAJEEP010000060.1 GCA_022820945.1 Alphaproteobacteria bacterium
CCGCACGGCGACTCGGGACTGCTCATGTCGTTGTTGAGTCATTTCCCGAAATTCCCGTCAAGCCCTTCGCGCCAATTCCGAACGAGACACGCCTCAACCCACTGGATCAAAATGACAAACCAGACCACCTGGGCAGTTACCCTTTCACGTGGTCAGGTGCGTGCGTTGACGGCAAGGCCTCGGGCGAAGGCCGATTGACCTTCCTTCATGGCGATTACATCTACGAAGGAACGATGAGTGCCGGCATGCTGGATGGACACGGGACCATCGTCAGTTCCGAGGGTTATCGCTACCAGGGCACGTGGGTAAATGGGGAGCCGCACGGACGCGGAACTGAAAATCTGGCCGGAGGCGAGCAGTACGAGGGCGAGTATTGGCAGGGCAAGCGCCACGGCCATGGACTCTACAAGACCGACAACGGAGAAGCGTTCGAAGGCGAGTGGCGCGACGGAAAACCGCACGGATACGGGACCTACACCAACGCCGACGGCAATGTGTTCCAGGGGGAATGGCAGGATGGTTGCATCGGAGAGCGGGACGGTGAATGGGCCACGATTGGAACGACTCCCGAGGCCTGCGGCTATCTGTAGCCGCTGTCCTTCCGACGCTGGACTCGATCGACACGGGCGCAGGCCCGGTTCAGGCGAAAGAGTGCCCGGCGAGGCCAGATTGGCCCCGCGTCCATCGCCGGCATTCGCTTCGAGTTGGGTGTGACCCACGCCCATTGCCGACAGGCCACAGGCTTTCGTCTCCCCACTGCCCCGGCTCGGGTACGGCCGTTGTCACCGAAACGGGTCACCATCACTCACGAGCCGCTGGGCGTCGTCTTCCCGACGCTCAAGTGCCTCTACGGATAGAGATGGGCGAACAGACCCTCCATACAAATCTGTAAGAATCAATCTATTAGGTAATTTTCTTAAGCGTAGAAGGAAGCGCGACAGCGAGGGCCTCACTGCACTCTCCCTCCCTGGCGGAGGAAGTGCCGGCGCGAGAAGGCAGGCTGGCTCCGGCGTCAGCGCCAGGACAAATCAGTGCGTCTTCGCGCCGATCCGGTATCGCCCTCACACGGTCATGCCCGAAGGCGCCCTACTCCGCTGCTTCCGCGGCGCCATCCAGGCCGTAGTGTTCCCGCGCCGAGGCCGGCGAGATGTAGCCCTCGGCGAGATCCTCGATCACCTGCTCGCGCGAGCGCTCGCGCGGATCGCCCCAGCCGCCGCCGCCCGGAGTCTGGAAGCGGATCGAATCGCCCGGCCGGATGCGCACGTTGCTCCACTTGCTCGGGCTGGCCTTGCCGAAGGCCTCGTCGATCATGTGCCAGTTGGTCGTGTTGGCCTGCTGATACCAGGTGCCGGCGAGGCCGCCGGGCTGGCCGCCACCTAGCCCCCAGGGCCGGTTGCGGTGGCGGTCGGACATCTGGCTGCCCATGATCTCGGTATCCAGGCTCTTGAGCGTGCGCTGGGTGCTGAGCCCGCCTCGGTTCAGGCCGGCCCCGCCGGAGTCCTGCACCAGGATGTAGGACTCGGTGCGGAACGGAAAGCGGGTCTCGAACACCTCCACCGGCACCACCCGGCAGTTGCCGTTGATCGAATCGGTGGCGTCGTTGCCGTCGGCGAAGCTGCGCCCGCCCCAGCCCGAAAGCTCGATGGCGTAGCAGACGAACGCCTCCCCGGTCTCCTCGTCGGTGCCGCCGAAGACGAAGTTGGTGTGCGTCGCGCCTTCCGCCGCCATGGTGCGATCCGGCAGCGCCGGCGCCAGCGCGCCGATCACAGCACCCGCGATCTTGCAGTGGGTCTCGGTGTTGCCGCCGACCTCCGGCCCCGGATAGTCCACGTTGAGCAGGGTACCGGGCGGCGAGACCACGCGGATCGGGCGGAAGCAGCCCGAGTTCTTGGGGATGGTCTCGTCGGTGACCTGCAGGATGCCGTTGTAGGCGGCGGAGTAGGAGACGCCGAGGGTGGCGTTGATCGGGCCCAGCGCCTGCGGCGAGGTGCCGGAATAGTCGATCACCACCTCCCCGCCCTGGACGTGGACCGCCACCTTGATGTCGTAGGGCTTGCTCTCGATGCCGTCGTCCTCGACCTGGTCCTGGAAGCGATAGACGCCGTCCTCGATGGCCCCGATCTCCGCACGCATGCGGCTCTCGGAGTAGTCCATCAGGTCCAGCACGTTGCGGCGGAAGGTGTCCTTGCCGTACTTGCGGATGAGCTTGGCGAGCCCGCGCTCGCCCACGTCCACGCCCGCGATCAGCGCGCGCAGGTCGCCGTAGTTGTAGCGGGGGGTACGGACGTTCGCGAGGAGCAGCTTCCACACCTCCTCCACGTCCTCTCCGCGGCTCTTGATCTTGACCGGAGGCACGCGGATGCCCTCGTGGAAGATCTCGGTCGCTTCGCCGGCGAAGGCGCCGGGCACCATGCCGCCGATCTCCTGCAAATGGCCGATGGTCATGGCGAAGCCCATGAGCTCGTCGTCGACGAAGACCGGCTTGATCAGGGTGTGCTCGGGGCAGTGCAGGCCGCCGCGATAGGGGTCGTTGTGGCAGATCACGTCGCCGGGCTCGAGGGTCTCCAGCGGGATCTCCTTGACGCAGCTGCGCACCAGCAGGGGCACGCCGCCGATCATCGACGGGCAGTATTCGGCCTGCGCGATCATCTCGCCTTCGGGGCTCGCGAGCGCGCAGGTGAAGTCCAGCGCCTCGTTGAAGATCGTCGAGTACGACGTCTTCATCAGGACGATGCCCATCTCGCGGCAGACCGCGGTCATGGTGGAGTCGATGATCGACATGGCGACCATGTCGACGTCGGGCTTCTGGGTCATGGTCAGGACTCCTCGGCGATGCGGCCGATCAGAAGATTGCCGTACTGATCCACCTTCATGGGTTGGCCGGGGCGCAGCACGGTCACCGAGACCGGTTCCTCGATGACCGCAGGCCCGGTGATCGCGTGGCCGTCGCGCAGCTGGGCGCGGTTGTAGATCGGCGTGTCGTGGCGCCCGTCGTCGAACACGACCGAGCGCGTGGAGACGACCTCGGGCTCGCCGTCGGCCTTGCCGATGGTGGCGAGATCGGGCTTTTCAGTAAGCGAGACCACGGTCGCCTTGACCGTGATGACCTCGATCACCTCGCGCGGGATGTTGAAGCCGAAGCGCGCGAGGTGCATGTCGTGGAACGCCTGCCAGACCTTGGGCGTGGTCTCGTCGGTGAAGGAATCGAAGGCGACCGGGATCTCCAGCTCGTAGTTCTGGCCGAGATAGCGCATCTCCAGCGAGCGGTAGATCTCGATATTCTTGACGTAGCCCTGCGCCTTCAGCTCGGCGATGCCGGTCTCGATCAGCGCGTGCATTACCTCCGACGCCCGCGCCTGGTCGAAGCGCTTGGAGGTCATCTGCACCGTGCGCTGCACGTCGACGCGTGCATCGGTGAGAATGAAGCCGAAGGCCGAGAACTGGCCGGGGTAGTTGGGAATGACGCCCGACGGGATGCCGGCGTCGTTCATCAAATCGGCCGAATGCAGCGGCCCCGCCCCGCCGAAGGCCAAGAGCGCGAAGTCGCGCGGGTCGAGACCGCGCTCGATCAGCACTGAGCGCAGCGCCCCCACCATGTTGTTGTTGGCGATCTGCACGATGGCGAGTGCCGTCTCCTCGGCGGTGCGGCCCAAGGGCTCCGCAACGGTCGCAATCGCCTTCTCCGCCGCCGCGACGTCGAGGGCCATTTCGCCGCCCAGGAAGTTCTCGGGGTTGATACGGCCGAGCAGCAGGTTGGCGTCGGTCACCGCCGGGCGCTCGCCGCCGGTGCCGTAGCAGGCGGGGCCGGGGTTCGCGCCCGCGCTCTCGGGCCCCACGCGCAGCATGCCGCCCTTGTCGATCCAGGCGATGGAGCCGCCGCCCGCGCCGATGGTGCGGATGTCGATCATGGGGATCTGGATGGGGACGCCGAACTCGACCTCGTAGTCGGTGGTGAAGTTCTCCTGCCCGCCCACGATGGTCGATGTGTCGGTGGACGTGCCGCCCATGTCGAGGGTGACGAGATGGCTGATGCCGCTCAGCTTGGCGACATGCTTGCCCGCGATCACGCCGCCCGTCGGGCCGGAGACGGTCATCTGGATCGGCGTCCGCTGCGCCGCCTCCAGGGTCATCTCGCCGCCGTTGGACTTGATGACCACGGCCTGGTCGGTCACCCCGCTCCCCTTGAAGCGCTCGCGCAGGTTGGCGACCTGGCTGTTCACCACCGGCTTGACGTAGGCGTCCGCGATGGTGGTGGACGCACGCTCGTATTCCTTCCACTTCGGCAGCACGTCGTAGGAGATGGAGATCGGAATATCAGGCAGCTCCTCCTCCAGAATCTCCTTGGCGCGCCGTTCGTGGTCCGGCGTCACGTACGAGAACAGGAAGTTGACCGCCACCGCCTCGATGGAGCCCTCCTCCCTGATCTGCTGCGCGATGGCGCGGACCCCGTCCTCGTCGAGCGGCACGTGCACCGCGCCGTCGGACATGATCCGCTCGTTCACCTCGTAGCAGTTGCGGCGCTTCACCAGCGGCTTCGGCTTGATCCAGGTGATGTCGTAGTGGCTGCGCCGGTTGCCCCGCTGGATGAAGGGGATGTCGCGAAAGCCCTCGGTGGTCACGTAGGCGACCTTCGCGCCCTTGCGCTCCAGGATCGCGTTGGTCGCCACCGTCGTCCCCAGCCTGATGTTGCGGATATCCGACGGCGCCTCGAAGCGCCCGAGCCCGCCCAGGATGCCTTCGTTGGGGTCGTGGGGCGTCGACAGGATCTTCCAAACATCGACCGCCCTGGTCTCAGAATTGTAGCTCACGAAATCCGTGAACGTGCCTCCGACGTCGATCCCGACAAGATAATCCGTCAACACCACTCTCCCACGCAGTGAGGCGCACGCCGGGCCGTTCGGGCTCGACGACGCGCCGATTCGATCATGGCCCGGCCTCCCCGTGTGCCGGGCGGCAGGATGTTATGGGGAGACCGGCCCTGAGGCAACCACCGGGCGGTGCGTTCAAGTGCGGGCACCGCGCTGACAGCACTTTGAATTGGAGGGAGACCGTGAGAGCATTCCAGCAGAGCCGTTTCATGCCTCTTCATCACGCGAAGCTCCCGGAGGACAGGGATGAGCTTCAAGATGTTTGCCGGCGCCGTCACGGCGGCCGGCGAGTGATTGATAGCGTTCGCTTTGCCGAGCAACGCAGCGGCACTCGACGAGGTAAAGACCGCCGACAAGCGGTTGTGCGGAATCAGTCACGGCCTAGTGGATTTCGCCTACACCAACGACAACGGCGACTGGTGGTGACGATGTGCCGCAACGGAAGAGGTGTTTGTCCCCCTGCACCCGAAAACACCCAGGGCCGCTTCCATAGGCCGAAGCTCAGGAAGCGACGCGGCCCCGCTCTCTATAATATTTTCTTATAATTGTTTGGAGACAATATATATTGACCTTTCCCTAGATGTATCGCGTATACGGTCTGCATCCGGTTTCTCAAAACGCCAATTCTCGGGGAAGAGTGGTGAGCCTTTCGAAGATTGCGGCAACCATTGCGTTGGCCGGCGCACTGACGATTGCGGCGGGGCTTCCGGTTCAAGCGACGACGCTCGACAACGTGCGGGCCAATGACCGGCTCAGATGCGGCATCAATCCGGGCCTGCCGGGGTTTTCCCACACCGACGACACGGGCCGATGGTCCGGCTTCGAGACGGCCTACTGCCGGGCGCTGGCGGCGGCCGTGCTGGGCGATCCGGAGAGGGTCTCCTTTGTCACCCTGACCGGGAAGACACGCTTCCCAGCACTGGCCTCCGGCGAGGTCGACATCCTGTCGCGCAATACCACGTGGACCTTCTCGCGCGATGTCGACCTCGGCTTCACCTTCGTCGGCATCAACTACTACGACGGCCAGGGCTTCCTCGGCCGCCGCGACCTCGGCGTGGAGAGCGCCACGGAGCTCGACGGCGCCTCGATCTGCATCCAGACCGGCACCACCACCGAGCTCAACCTCGCGGACTTTTTCCGCGTCAACGGCATCACCTACGAGCCGGTGCCGCTCGAGACCAACGCCGAGGCCCGCGCGGCCTACGAGGCGGAGCGGTGCGATGTCTACACGACGGACGTTTCGGGCCTGGCTGCGACGAAATCGACCTTCCACGACCGGGACGCCCACATGATTTACCCGGAGATCATCTCGAAGGAGCCGCTGGGCCCCCTAGTGCGCCACGGCGACGACCAGTGGGCGGACATCGGGCGCTGGGTGCTGAATGCGCTGATCACCGCCGAAGAGCTCGGCGTCACCCAGGCGAACGTGGAAGAGCTGGCCGCTGCTGCGGGCGATCATCGGGAGATCAACCGGATGCTTGGTACGGAAGGCTCGCTCGGCGAGATGCTGGGCCTCGATCCGCAGTGGGCTGTCCGCGCGATCGCGGCGGGCGGCAACTACGCCGAGATCTTCGAGGGGACCCTGGGCGCCGGCAGCCCACTCGGCCTGCCGCGCGGCCTCAGCGCCCTCTATCGCGACGGCGGCATCCTCTATTCGCCCCCGTTTCGTTAGCCGATGTCAGCTCTCTCCTCGGTGCGCTTGACAGGCGGCGAGGGCGCCGCGTATAGCGATGCGCTTCCAGCTCCTGGGGCGGGGTAGCTCAGTCGGTAGAGCAGTGGAATCATAATCCATGGGTCGGGGGTTCGAGTCCCTCCCCCGCTACCAGATGATGAGCCTAAGAATTTGAAATAAAGGGGAATTTTGAAGAAGATTGAGCCATGTTCCCACGGTTAAACCCACGGCCCACCCGGTCAACGTCTGTCAGGGCTTGGCGGAGGGTTTGAGGGAGGGAGCGAAGGCGCAACGGTCTCATCCCGCACCCCGCAGGGTAGCAGGTGAGACCGTCGCCAAGACCGGCGGATGGGAATCGGTCGGTCGCTGTTGGCGGGGCAGGCACGGGGCATGTGGCCCCCTGCGCACGTCCTGCCCTGGCGGTTCCTCTCGGGCTGCGCTTGTTGCCCGTGCTGCCGGCCGTCCGCCCCAGGTCGCGCCCCCATCCCGGCTTTCGCTCGCGGTCTGGCTTTGCGCCCCTCGGTCTGGCCCTGCCGCTTTGGCAGCATCCCCCAGTGACGGCTTGCCCGCGTTACATCCCCCTGGTGCCACAATGCGCGTCGGGGTAGCAGGCCGGGGATGTCAGGAAGGCGCCCCCGTGGTGTGCGCGCGGCCGATTGCTGCGGCGTAGAGCGCAAGGCTTTTCGGCTGGCATGTGCGGGCTGGCATGGTACGTTGTACCCCTGCTTTGGAGTTTGGCCCGGTCCAGGGGGTGCCTCCCCACAGTGGCCGGGCCGTTTCTTTGGTTCCGTTACGCCGAGTCGTTCAGCTCCACATGCCCCTGGCGGGGCGCCCCGGAAGATGGGACAATTGCATCACGTGGGGCAATCCGGGCCGCCTGGCGCTGCCGCAACAGGTACAACCGGCGCTTCAGGGCTTTCTCGGAGCGCTCCAGGCGCGGCGCCAGTGCTTTGATGCCGCCATAGGGTGCACGGCCAAGGCCGCAGGCTTCCAACAGCCGGGCATCCTCTGCCGGCGTCCATGGGTCGCCCCGCTTGTTGGTGAGCGGGTCGCCATGCCGGTGGAGGCGCAGGTAGTGCTTTTGGCACAGCCCCCGCGTCTTGGCCGGCGCGTCGCACCCTGGCAGGCTGCAGCTGCGCATCACAAATACGCCGGCTCGTAGGGGCTGCCGGTGCCGTTCCGCCTGTAGCAATCGGCGCAGAGCATCCGGCGCCGTGGCGTCGGCTTGAACGACCTTCCGCAATTCGAACAGGGCCGCGCCGGGGTGCCGTCCGGCCGGTCGGCATCGACCGATGACGCGGGCGCCTCGGCCTCGGGTGCCTCCCGCCTGTCGCGCTCGCCCACGGCCAGCTGGCGGCCGTCGCGGAAAACGGGGCAATAGGACTCGGTCATGTCGCATCGTCCGCCAGCAACCCGGCCGTCACCAGCGCCTCGTTGACGGCCACGCCCCCGGCAACCAGCCTTTGGAACGCCTGCGCCCGGCCGGCCAGGTCGAGTGGGTAGGCGTCGAAGCGCAGCCGCACGGGCGCCTCAAGACGCATGGAGATCTCGTGCTCCAGGATCCGCGCCAGCGGCATGACGGTGCCCAGGTGCCATTGGCGCAGGGCTTCGCGCTTGCTCGTGCCGTCCGAGTCGTCGAACAGCGCCGGGCTGCATCCGCAGGCCGCCAGCATCCGCGCGAATGCGGCATCGGCGAGCCGCACAACCGACTCGGGCGGCTGCGGCCCCAGGCGCTCGGCTTTCCAGTCTTTCGTGGGCGCGGCGCCCTTGCCTTCGCCCCAGCCGGCGCTCGTGGTCTCGACCAGAACGGCCTTGCCCTTCGCCTTCCCGATATCGGCTTTCAGCTGCGCCAGCGGGTCGGTTTCTTCGTCGCCGTCGCCGCCGTCCTGCGGCACCGCCATCAGCTGCGCCACCGGGCCCGCGGCTTCATCGGCCAGGGAGCGCTCGGCTTCGCCCGACAGCCGCGCCGTCAGGTGCGCCCATGACGTAGGCCCCCGGCCTCGGTAGCGCTCCCCTGGCGACGTACCCCAGCGCACGAATACCAGGCCCTCGCGTTGCACCAGGCGCGTCCAGGACGATGACGGCCCGTAGGTGGTCGCGCGGGCTTCCCAGGTCGACTCGCGCTCGCCTTCCTGCGCACCGGGGTTGACGTTCTCGAAATTCCAGTACGCCGCCGGCACCAGTTCAACCGTGCCGTCGCCGGCCATCACGATCACGGACAGGCTGGCGCCTTCGCGCACCAGGGAGCGGCCCACCTGCGCCAGCCATACAGGCGTCACGGCGTCCCGCACCCAGGACGGCGCCTCGACCGCCGCAGCCGCGAAGGCCCGCGACAGGGCGCCGGCTGCCGCCTCGATTGCGGCCGTCGCCGACACGTCCGCCACCTTGGCCGCCGCCTGCGCCTCGATTGCGGCCACGATCGCATCGGCGTACCCGCCCCCGGACTGGCGCGCCTCGCGGGTCTGCCAGGGCCAGCGCATCAGCCGATGGCCCCCGCCCGGCGCACCTTCCAGGGTGACAGCATCGCCATTGCCCCGGAGTGCCGCAGCGCCGATTGCCGCGCGGGCATGTACTCCACGCTCATCGGCCCCACCGTTTCCTTGGCGACGGCCGGCGGTTGATCGGCCAGCCATCCGGCCGCGCGGATGACCGCCTCATCCTTCACCGCCTGCGGCGCGGCCGGCGCATAGCGCTCGACCAGGGCAGCGGCCACGGCCCCGACTCGCTGCACTGGCTCATCGTCCACGCCCGGCTTAAGGTTGAGCGCGGCCCGCAGGCTCGCGGTGGCAGCGGCCAGCGCTGCCGGCGTTGTCGGCCACGGGCTTAGAGCCATGCCCGCCGCCTCCGCCGCCGTGACGCCAGGGCCGCCGCCAGCTCGTCCGGCGTCGCCACCAGCTGGGGCGCCGGCCAGCCCTGGCGCGCATCCGTGGCGCTCACCAGGAAAGCCCGGATGGGCGCGCGCTGGTAGATGCGAGTCTCGCCTTCGACCGTCGAAACCTCGTCCTGCCGGTCGATGTGCGGGCGCACGATCACGCCCGCCGCCTCGTGGGCGGCCACCGTCGCCGCGCCGTTCGAGTCGTCCGGCAGGTCGATTTCGACCTCGCCGTCGCCGTTCTCGTTGATGCGCCCGCGAAGCGTGCCGGCCGATGCGCTCGCCAGGGGCATGTCGTAGCTTCCGAAGCCCGCCACTACTTCGCGCTCGAATTGCCGGAACGCCTTGTCGAAGGCTTCCTGCATCGCTTCGCCCGTGATGCGGGCGAATTTGCAGGTCACGCCGCTGCACCTGCACTCCACTTCCGCATCGGATGGGATGGTGGCGCGCATCGTCCGCCCGGATCGGCGCCGGGCTTCGACGTGGGATTGCTGGTAGGACGGGCTGCGCACCAGGCCGATGCCGTTTAGCGTGGCCGCCTCGATCACCCGCAGGCCGCCTTCGCGGCGTTCTTTCAGGCAGCGGAATTCGACGCTAAGGCCCGTGGTTCGGCCGCTCCGCACTTCCTCCAGGGCTTTGTCGGCAGCGGGGATGGGCGGCAGCGTGGCGACCATGCGCAGCGCCTCGTCGTCCTGGCGCAGCTCCAGGCCACCGCCAGGGTGCCAGGCGACGGCGCGCATGGCGTCATGGTGCAGGTCCAGGTGGACGGCATCGGCCATGCGCAGGCTACCCGGCTCGAAGCGCTCGCGGTGCGACGGCGAGATATCGCCGTAGGCCATGACCATGCCCGACAGGCGCCGGCCCTCCGCCCGGACCTCGCCGACGCTGCGGCGCTCCGGCTTCATGCCGCCTCGGTAACGACTACCGCGCAGCCGGTCGACTCATTGGTCCACAGATAGACACCCTGGCCCGCGCTCGGCGTGATGGTGAAATACCCGCCGGCTTCGACCTTGTGCGCGCGGGCATCCGCCTCGGGTGCGGCGCTGGCCTCGCGCACCCGCAGCGTGGCGAACGCAGACACGTTCTGCGCCGTGTAGGCCGTACCCGCGGCCAGGGACAGCCTCGCTACGATGTCCTGCGGCTCGCCCGTCGCGTCGAAGTCCTGCGAAGCCATGACGGCATCACGCGAGCTGGAAGGCGATTTGCGCGTAGGCGTCCGGCTGCACCAGGATCACGTCGCCAACAAGCGTGTTGATGACGAAACGCCGTTGGCCCTTCCGGGCGGTGGTGTAGATGTCGTCAATGGTGAAGTAGCCCCAATGCGGGCAGACGGCCGTGCGCATCGGCGTCGGCATCTGCGAGCGGCCCATGCGGTACAGGATCGCCTGCTGCACGTCGTCCACGGTGTCGAACGTGCCCTTGGCCGGCATCCGCTTGTTGGTCCAGAAACCGCCCGTGTTCGCCATGGCGTAGGCCGCTGCGGACAGCTCGCCCTTGTAGTTGGCGGCGGTCTGGAACGTCTTGGAGGCGTGCTGGTAGGTCTCCGGCCCCACCACAATGCCCACATCTTTGATGCCGCTGGCCCAGAGCCCATCCACGCCGCCCGCGTGCGCTGCGGCGTAGCCGTCGAAGTCCGCCACGGCGGTGGTCCGACTCGGATCGGTGAGGCGCTCGAAAATGCCGGTCAGGTCATCATCCGAACCGTCGCCGTTCAGCGCCTGATCGTCCAGCTCATCGGACACGGCAACGCTGATGTGCTCGCGGAGAAGCGCCTCGAAGTTCGCCTGCCCCACGTTGGCGATATCCTCCAGCGAGAGGAGGAGGCTGGCGCCGATGCGGTGCGCGGTGGTGGTCGCGACGGTGAACGCTGCGGCCGTCTCCGGCACGTCGCCCACGTCCCCGGCGCCGCCCTTGGGCACCGCACCGGACGTGGCAGGAGTCGTGATGGTGCCGCTTGCGTAGGTGCCGCTCGGCACCATCGGCATGTCGATGCCCAGGCGCGAAACCACGGCGGGGGCGAAAACGTAGGGCCGCAGGACGTCCAGGTTGATGCCCACGGTGCCGGGTGCCGGCGTGATGGCGCGATCTTCGCCCTGGCGTTGTTCCCGCGCCGGCGGCTGCCACAGCTCGAAGGGGATACCCTCGACTCCCGCAGCCGCCTGCAACTCGGCTTCCGCGCCGTCCGGCGCACGGCCCCGCAGGGCGGCCGCTAGGTAGCGGCCCACGCTGGCCTTGCTGCGCAGCTCGATACGCTCCCGCTGCTCGGCGTCCGGCTTGGGGCCGCCGTTGCCGGCCTTGTCCTGCACCTCGCGTTCCTCGTCCTCGACGGCCGTTTGCGCAGCCCGCAAATGCCGCTCCAGGTCGGGGATGCCCGCCTCCAGCCCGTCGTACTCGGCGCGGGTTTCGTCGGTCCACTCGTCGACGCTGCTAAGTTCGGCCATGCGCGCCCGCTCTTTGGACTTCCGGTCCTGCAGCTCGCGAAGCCGCTTTTGTGCCTTCGTCATGTGTTCAATCCTCCCACTCCACGTGCGGCAGCACCTCGTGCAGCACCCACTTCACGCCGCCAACGTCTCTCGGGACCGTCAGGTCCCCCCACTCGACCTTGACCGTCATGTCCAGCCGGTCGGGGTCAGGATCGCCCCAGCGCTCCCGAAGCGACTCGAATTCGTAGGCTTGAAACGGCTTGCCCCCCCAGCGGACGGTGCGGGTGCGCAGCTTTCCGTCGAGCCGAAGCCGGCGCATCCGTGCTGTCGAAATTCCCCACAGCCATGCCGCCGCTGCCGGCGTCACGAGGCGGATGGTAAGCCATTGCCTAGTCATACGGTGCAGCGTAACAGATCGTGCGCCGGGGTGCTAGTCCGAAAGTTCCTGCACCAGTTCTTGCCACGCTGCCCGGCCCGGCGTCATGGCGTCCGGGCGGTGTCGCTCGATATGACAGGTCCGGCACATCGTCACGATGCCGGCCAGGTCGTAGGGGTCGGCACCGTCGCGCAACGGCGGCTCGTGGTGCGCCTCCAGTCGCCCCGCGCGCCCGCATTCCCGGCAGCGGTAGCCGTCGCGCCGGAACGCCGCCCGGCGCACCTGTGCCCAGCGCCGGCCGTTCAGCGTGACGTGATGCCGGCTCATCCGGCCAAGGCGTGGCGCAGGCGCCGCCGCTTCGGCCGGTCAAACCGCGGCTCCGCCAGGCCGCACGCGATGACGGCGGCAGAAAGCACGTCGATACGGCCTCGCGACGTGGCCCGGTCGAGTCCGGGGTTGCCGTTGCCGTCGCGCCGCAGGGTCGATTTGGCGATGGCCGTCACAAGGGACAGGTTCTCCGTCAGGGCCAGCTTGCGTTGGAGCACGAGGCGTTGGAAGGCCCGCACGTCGCGCCCGCCGTCGCGCCCGGCGCCGACGCGCCGAAAGTCAATCGGCCAGCGCACCGCCGCTCGGTCGAGAAAGTCCATGACCTCAGAGTCCTTGTACGAGTCGGCCGCCGCCCGCTCGACTCGGCAGCCCGCCAAGTCCGATTGCAGGTCCGCCAGGAAGGCGTCGGGGCGCACGATCCGGCCGGCATAGGTGCGCAGCTCGCCCCGCGCTTCCATCGCGACATAGGGCGCGGAGTCGCGGCGCTGGCGCTCCACGAGGCTCGGCACGTCGCCGAACGCTTGCCAGGTCTCCACCCGGCCCGAGTCCGGCCAGATTGCCACCGCCGCCGTGCTCGATACCGCCTCGCCAAAGTCGAAGCCCAGGAAGCACGGCCCCCGGCGTGCCGGCGGATCGTCGGCGAAGCACGCCCGCAGGTCGTCGGGAGACAGGATCATTTCCCGCGTCGGCGATAGCGCCTGGTTCAAGTCGAAGGCGCGGAATGACGGCTCATCCGTGGGCGCGCCCTGCACCCGCATGACCTCGTGCGCCATGTAGCCCAGCTGCTTAATGCCGGCTTTCAGGCCGGGGTTGGCCGCGTGCCATGCCGCCCTGTCATCCAGGGCGCACCCGTCCGGCGCGGCGTAGACGTGCGCCACCGTGGCCGGATTTTCCAGAACCTCGGCAAAGAGCGGAGAGTCGCCCCGCACGCTGATATGGACGATCCGCCCGGCCTTCGCTGACACGCTCGACCGCAGGCCGGCCAGCAGCTCGCGGGCGCGCTCGGGGAGCAAGCCGGTTTCGTCCACAACCACCAAGTCGAAGCTCGACGAATGCCCCGCCGTCCGGTCGGCGCTCAGTGTTTCCAGGCTCCCGGTTCGCGACAGGATGGCGCCCGGATACGGGCTGCGGCGCACCGTCACATCAAGCCCGCTCGCCTCGGCTATCGCCGCCACCTGGTTGCGCAGCTCCGCCGCCTTTTCCTTCGACACGCTGGCGATGGCCCCGCGCCAGCCCGGCGTGCGCAGCGGCCCCACCAGGTGGCCTAATGTTGATGACGGTCTAGACCGGCGCTTATTCGCTTTTTTGGGGGCGCGTGCTTTCGGTGGCGATGTAGTTGACGGGTTTTTGTCCCCGATGAATTGACCGCTTCTGTTGCTGCTGGGCCTGTGGGGAAGTGGTCAGGCGC
>JAJEEP010000100.1 GCA_022820945.1 Alphaproteobacteria bacterium
CGCCACCGTCGCCGCGCTCGGCCGGTCCCGCGACGCCCTGGGCGAGGCGCACAGGGCCGTCTACGAGAGCTATGACGATATCCGCAGGTTCACCAACTCCGACGCCTTCAGGGAGCTCGAGAGCGAGCGGGAGGTCGCCGCCCACCTCGGCGCCAACGATCCGCTGGCCGCGGCAGAGAACGCGGAGAGGACGGCGGGCCTGATCGACGACCGCCTGAAGACCATCGAGCACGACCTCTCCCGCCTCGACGAAGACCTCGAGGCCTGCGTGGCTGAGCTGGAACGTCTGCTTCGGACCGCCCTGCACATCCTGCGCCGCATGGTCCGCGACGGGCGCATCCCGGACCATGTTCCCCGCTTCGGCGGGCAGCCGGTGTTCCGCATGAGCGCCGACCTCTCCCGGGTCGCCGCCGATCAGCGCCGGGAGATCCTGCGCAGCTACGTCACCGACCTGGCGGAGGCCGACCGGATTCCGGAGACGGGTCAGGACATCGCCTCCGAGCTGGTCGAGCGCATGACTGCGGCGCTGGGCAGGGACTCTCTCGGCATCCGGCTGCTGAAGCCCAAGGGCGAGGGCGACACCGAGCACATGCCGATCGACCGGGTGAGCGTCTCGGGCGGCGAGCTGCTGACCGCCGCAATGATGATCTACCTGGTGCTGGCGCGGTTGCGCGCGGAGGCCATGCACGGCGGCGCGGGCGAAGGCGGCGTCCTGATCATGGACAATCCCCTGGGCAAGGCCAACAAGGCCCTGCTGCTAAAGACCCAGATCGGCCTCGCGGACGCCATGGGGATCCAGCTCTTCTACACCACCGGGGTGCAGGACACGAACGCGCTGGCCGAGTTCGAGAACATCGTGCGGCTGCGGCGCATCGGCCAGTCGCGCGGCTCGCGCCGCATCCACGTGGAGGTCGAGGCCATGCGCGCCCACATCGACAGGCGGGGGGCCGAGGACAGCGTAAGGCCGGCCGTGGCCGCCGAATAGGATGTCCTCGTTCGAGGACGAGCTGCGCGCGCTGGGCAAGCGGCGCATCGGCCTGTCCGAGCTGCGCGCCGCCTGGCTCCGCGCCCATCCCGAAGCCCGCGATCAGCCGGAGCAGAGGCGCCTGCTCCTCGACGCGCTGCGTGGCCTGGAGCGCGAGGGACTCGTCGACCTTCCGAAACGGGGATGGGACACCTCGGGCTCTCCCGCGCTGCCGCGCACGGTCAGCTTCCGGGATGCCGAGCAAGGCCGGCGCGCCCCAACGCCGCAAGCATGGCTGCCGGCCCTGGCGTTTGCCGCCGACGAGCGCCACCCCGTGCGGCGCGCCGACCTTCAGGCCGTCAACGCGTTCCTGCTGTCCATGCGCGGCAAGGAGCCCGTGCCGGCGCCGACAAGGGAGCGCTCGCTGCAGATATTCGGCGACGAGAAGCGCCTCGACGACCTGCGCAAGGGCGAGCCCGTCCTGTTCGAAGGACGCGTCACGCTGGCCGATCTCTACTGCTATCCGGTCGCGCCGCCGCTGCCGCACGAATCGCCCCCGAAACGGGTGCCGGGGCGCCCGATCCTGGTGCTGGAGAACTATCACTCCTGGGATAGCTTCCGCCGGTGGAACCGGGAGGCTGCGCTCTATGCCGCCATCGCCTACGGCGGCGGCAACGCCTTCCGGCAGGGCGCCGGCAACCTCGACGACCTGATCGACTGCACGCAGGCGGAGGGCGCCATATACCTCGGCGACCTCGATCCGGCCGGCGCCCGGATACTGATCGGGGTCAACCGGCGGCGGCAATCCGAGGGGCGGGCGGCGCTGCGGCCCCATCGCGGGCTCTATCGCTGGCTGCTCGCCCACGGCCACCGGCGGCCCCTGGAACGGACACCGGAGAATGCGGGGATCGACGGACTCGACGATGTGTTTCCCGCCGACCTCGCGAGGGCGCTCATGGAGCTCTGGTCCGAAGAACGGCGCATTCCGCAGGAGAGTTTCGGCATCGAGCAATTGTCGGGGGTCGAAGCTGAAGTTGCCGCGCCCGGCGCCGGCTGACGCGCTCACATGCAGGCGGAAAGCTGCGGTGCGGCTACCCCGCCAACGGATGCTTCGGAGCCGCTCGACCGGCCGCGCCCCAGGCGTTGATATGCTGCGCCGCCGGGGACTATTCCGGCGCCTCGATCCCGAGCTCGCGCCATATCCAGCCGGTGTCGTAGGGCTTGTGGCGCTGCTGCATGGCGCGGCGGTACTCGGTGTTTTCCAGCTGCTTCAGCCAGTCGATCACCTTTTCGCGCCCCTTTCTCGTCCCGGCCGCCTGCCGCAGCGTCTTGCCGTCCACCGAGGGGTGCGGGTCGTCGAGGATGCGGCGGTAGTAGTCGTCGAGATAGGAGTGGATCACCTGCACCGCTTCACCGGGCGGAACCTCGGGCTCGACGTCCGATTGCCCCGCGTGGTCCTCCATTGCCCTCTCCGGATCCTCATGCGAGATCAGTGCAGGACCGACAAGATCGCCCAGGCAGGACGCCAGAAGGTCCCGTCCCCTCTCGGCTCGCTCGCGCGAGTTGACGAACAGCGTCACTGCCCCCGCATCCATCTCCGCGTGGCCGAGCGACGTGTTGCCGATGACGCTCTCCGATTCAGGAGCTTCGCCCCCTCTGCGGCGGAGCGCCATCCGGTGCAGGGGCGAGCCGGGAACGGACCACGTCCAGCTCGCCTCGTCCTCCTCGTCCCTCTCGAAGCACTCGATCCCGTCGAGCATGGTGGCAACTTCCGCCTCGTCGCCCACGACGGGGAAGCGCACCCTGCAGAACACGATCGGCTCGTCGTCGGTGTTGTGCAGCGCAGGCAGCGGAGCCTGGGCCTGCAGGAGGGTATCGAGCAGCCAGACGTGCGTGAACATCCGGGCGCCGGCTCCGCCGCCGAGGATGACTTCGCGCACCATGGACCGGATGTCCGCCGACTCTTCGATCTCTCTGCGGGCCTCCTCAGGAATGTCCTCCTCCATCTCCGTCGCCGTCTCGTCGAACATCGACAGGAACAGAAGCGACAGCTCGTGGCGAAAGCGCAGAACGGCGCCCGTGAAGTACATCTTGCCGTTCACCTCAACGATGCGCGCGGCCAGGCGGTCCCACGGTGCCGCCGACTTCGAGCCCAGCTTCTCGTGCACGATGACCGCATCGCCGCCCCGGATGAGATCATGGACCGTCATGCTGCGCCCCGGATCGATGTCGACGACCTCGTAGAGAGACACCATGGAATCCCTGAGCGACTCCAGGTAGCGCCTGCCCGGCGCGGTTTCCCGCCAGCCGCGCCGCTTCAGATAGTCGTCGACGACGTTCACCTCGCCGTCCTCGCCGAAACGGGCGGTGA
>JAJEEP010000109.1 GCA_022820945.1 Alphaproteobacteria bacterium
GATATCGACCAACATTTTCGCCCGTCCTGTGGCACCACGTTTTTCGCAGCTTGCCACCGGGGCAGGATGGAAAAGCCCGGAAATCCGGGCTTTTTTCAATCCGAGAGCGTCAAATCAGCGGCCAAACTGTTGAAGATGAGCCAGACGACCCCGCCCGCGGGCGTAGACCAGACGCGCGGGCGCCTCATACGACTGTTGAATTTCGAGAGTGGAATTAGCCGTGCGGTGCCGCCATTCGAGCGGCCCAGCTTCACGCGATGGCGGCCACCGGCTCGCGGTCCGGTTCTCCATAGTCCCCGTCGTGGTCCGCGCCGACGAGGCGCCACGCGCCGGGATCGTCGAACAAGGCGGAGAGCAGCGCGTGGTTCATGCCGTGGCCGGAGCGCAGGCAGCGGACATGGCCGACGATCGGCGCACCGGCGAGGTAAAGATCGCCGATGAGGTCGAGCGCCTTGTGACGCGCGCACTCGTCGTCATAGCGCAGCCCGTCCTCGTTGAGGGGGCCGTCGTCGCCGATGACGACGGTGTTCTCCAAGGACCCGCCCTGGCCCATGCCGGCAGCGAGGATGCCTGCCACATCGGACTCCCGGCAGAAGGTCCGGGCCCGTGCGAGCTCGGTGCGGAAGCTGGTGCTCAGCGGATCGAAGACCACCGACTGATAGCCGAGCTCTGGATGATCGAAGTCGATATCGCAGCGAATCGAGAACGTCTCCGATGGAGTCACGCTGATATACCGATCGTCATCGCCGAGACTGATCGGCTTGAGCACCTCGATCATGCGCCGGGGGGCGCACTGCTCCACGATACCGGCGCACTCGATGAGGAAGACGAACGGCGCGGCGCTCCCGTCCATCGCGGGAACCTCCTCGCCATCCAGTTCGACCACCGCATTGTCGATGCCGCATCCGGCGAAGGCGGCCATGAGGTGCTCGATGGTCCGGACCGAGACCCTGCCGTTGCCGATCGCCGTACACAGCGTCGCGTCGACGACATTGCCGTAGACCGCCTCGATCGTCCGATCGGAGCCCGCCGGCCGGTCGGTGCGGCAGAAGACGATGCCGGTGCCGGGCGGCGCCGGGCGCAGCTCCATGCGCACCTTGCGGTTGCTATGGACGCCGATGCCGGCGCAGTGAATGGCCGATTTGAGAGTTTGCTGCGGAATCATCACTCTATTGTTCTGGGCGCGAGCCGCCCCCTTGGCCATTCACGTCGGATCGCCGCTCTTCGTCTCTCTGGCCGTGGATTGGCGGACGGCACGTTTGCCAGCCCGACCAACCGCGAAGAGGATCTGCGATCCAGATCGGGAACGATCCTGGCAAACGCGCCATCAGCGGGCAAATCACTGTTTGTTACGAGTTGTTACAGACTTGTTCTCCCGTTCACCGGGCCTGGTGCCACGCTCAGTTGGCCTGACGCCGGAGAAACGCCGGAATGTCGAGCGGGTCCTCCGTGCCGCCGGGCGCCCTGCTGGAGGGCGAGAACCCGTCGAGGAGCGGACCGGGCGAAGGCGCCGCGGCTTTGGGCGCATCGCTTCCCAACGCCGGTGCCGGCGTCCCGCGCGTTTCCCCGCCCAGTGTCGGGGCGGGCGAAGGGGCTGCCGGTTTTTGCGTCTCACCTCCGCGTGTCGGCGACGAAGGCGAACGCGACGACGGTTCGGAACGGAGCCGGGTCTCACGAGCGCTCTTCCGCAAGCCACCCGGCTTCGCCTCCGCCGATGGGGGCGTGCTCGGTGCCGTGCCGGTCGAAGGCGTTTCGCCGTGGGCGCCATTCCGCCGCGCCCGCCCTGTGCCGGTCATCCGCTCGAAGAGCGACGGCCTGCCGGGCGGCGTCCCGTCGGCATCCTCCGCACGGCGGACCGAGGGCGTCGGGCGGTCGATTGCGTGGCGCTCGGACCGCTGGCGATCGGTTGCCGGGCGGTCGAGCGGCAGACTGGGCTTCTTCTCGGGCGTCCTGGCTTCGGGAGGCGTGAACCGCGCTGCCGGCCGCTCGGCTTTCGCCTCGGCGGGCGCGACGGTCGCCCGGGCCGCGATGGCGCCGGAAGCGCTCGCCGCCACCGCCCTGTGCTCATGCCTGGCCCTGGGCTCGGGCGATGCAGGGGCCCTGGCCTGCGGAGAGGCCGCAGGCGGTGGCGCGGTGGTGACGGCAGGCGCGGGCTGGGTCCCACTGCCGCCGACGGCTGCGGCCGACTCCGCGACCGCCTCGGCCACGGGGATGACGAGGTCCGATTCGTCCGTTCCGGTGGCGGCGGCGGACGGTGCCGCTGCCGGTTCGGCCGCTTCCTTCTCGGGCTCCTCAGCGGACAGAGTGCTGCCCCCGCCGCTCGCGCCCTTGCGATCGGAGAAACCGAGGACGTGGATATTGTCGGTGGACTCGGGGATCGGCGCGCGAACCTCGTCCGAATCGATTCCCGTGGCGATGACGGCAACGCGCATGTAGCCGTCCATCTTCTGATCGAGGCTGGTGCCAAAGATGATGGTGGCTTCCTCGTCAACCTGCTTGCAGATACGTGATGCCGCCGTATCCACTTCGTGAAGCGTAACATCCGTGCCGCCGGTGACGTTGATCAGCACGCCGCGCGCCCCTTCGATCGACGCATTGTCGAGCAGCGGGTTGTTGATCGCCGCTTCGGCCGCCTCCGTGGCGCGGCTCTCGCCCTCGGCCTCCCCGGTTCCCATCATTGCCTTGCCCATGGTGCCCATCACCGTGCGGATGTCGGCGAAATCGAGGTTGATGAGGCCGGGATTGACCATCAGATCGGTCACACCGCGCACGCCCGCGTGCAGCACGTCATCGGCCATGCCGAAGGCGTCAGCGAAGGTGGTGTCTTCGCTCGCCACGCAGAACAGGTTCTGGTTGGGGATGACGATCAGCGTGTCCACGTACTGGTGGAGCTCCTGGATGCCGCGCTCCGCGATCCGCATGCGCTGCGAGCCTTCGAAGTGGAAGGGCTTGGTGACGACGCCCACGGTGAGGATGCCGTGCTCCCGCGCCGCGCGGGCGATCACGGGCGCGGCACCTGTGCCGGTGCCGCCGCCCAGGCCGGCGGCGATGAACCCCATGTTGTTCCCTTCGAGGTAGCTCTGGATATCGTCGAGGGCCTCCTCCGCAGCCACCTTGCCGATGTCGGCGCGTGCGCCGGCGCCCAGCCCCTGGGTGATGTTGACACCGAGGCGGACTCGATTCTCGCACAGCGACTGGAAGAGCGACTGCGCGTCGGTGTTGGCGGCGACGAAATCGACGCCCTCCAGCTCGCCGGCGATCATGTTGTTGACGGCATTGCCGCCAGCGCCGCCGACTCCGAAGACCGTGATGCGGGGTCGGTTTTCCGGTTGCCGCTCCGGCATGAAATCGATGGTCATGGTACCCTCCTTTACGGTGTTCTTTGATCCGCGTGTTCCGAGAAATTGCCCCTCAGCCAGCGGCCGAGATGCGACAGGGTGTTCGTGAAGCGCCCGACCGATTCGCCTCGGGCGGACCTGGCCCACGGCTCCGCGTGCTTGCGCATTGCGTAGACGAGCAGGCCGGCGCAGGTTGCGAACTCAGGCCCCGAGACGGCTTGCGCCAAACCGGGGAGTGAAAGCGGGCGGGCGAACCGCACCTGCTTGTCGAGGATGCGGCTCGCGAGTTCGGGCATGGCAAATGTCTGGCTCGCGCCGCCGCTGATGACGACGCGGTTCCCCGACCACTTGTCGAGCCCGCTCGCCTCGATGCGGGCGCGAGCGAATTCGAGGATTTCTTCCATGCGGGCGCTCACGATTCGCGTGAGCATCGAGCGCGGCACATGATGAACGGAGCCGGAGCGGCCGTTCTCGGGGCCGATCTCCGGCACCTCGATGCTGTCGTTTGCATCCGCGGATTTGTCCGCGGGGCTGCCGTGCAGCCGCTTCATGCGCTCCGCGCTTGCGATCGGCGTCGACAGTCCCTGCGCAATGTCGTTGGTGACGTGATCCCCACCGATGGGAAGCGTCTCGGTCCACATCAGATTGCCGCCGCCGAAGATCGCGAGCTTGGTGGTGCCGCCGCCGATGTCGATGCAGGTGGCACCCAGATCGAACTCGTCGGAGACCAGACACGCGAGGCCCGAGGCGTAGCCGGCGGCCACCGGGGCTGCGACCTGAAGATCGCAGCGGGAAACGCAGGAAAGCAGGTTGCGAAGGCCGCCGTGCGCGACGCTCACCATGTGCAGGCGCACCTGGAGGCTGTCCGCGTACATGCCGCGCGGATCCCTGATCCCGGGCGCCCCGTCGAGGGCGTAGTCGATGGGCACGGCGTGCACGATGTCGCGCTCGCCCGTCTCGTCCGACACGTGAAGCTGGTCGAACGCTCGCTGGATGTCGTGATCCGCGACCTCGCGCCCGCCGATCTCGACCTCGACATCGGCGAAGCTGGAGCTGGGCGCACCGCCCGAGGTGCCGACGAAGACGCTGCGGACGTTCTCGCCGGCCATCCGCTCGGCCCGGTGGACGGCGGTGCGGATCGCTCCCTCCGCCGCCTCCATGTCGACGACCCGGCCGGCATGCATGCCGGCGGCGACCTCCTGACCGCTGCCGACGACGGCGAGCGTGCCTTCGGAGTCGCGCTGCGCGAGGAGGCAGGCCACCTTGGTCGTGCCGATGTCGAGGGCGGCGATCACGCTGCGTTCGCTCCCATTCTCGTCATGTCCGGTCGTCGGCCGGCGGCTCGGGCGGCCGGGCGCGGACGATGGTCCGGTCGGGAAGGCGCAGGTCGACCACGGCGATCGGCTCGTCGAGCAGGCGGTGGTCGCCGATCTCTCTCACGAGGCGGGCCCATGCCGCGCCGATTTCGCTCTCCGGCAGCTTGGCCTCGAGACCATTGTCGAAATGGATCGTCCAGCGCCGCCCGCCGATCCAGATGGCCGCCTGAACCCGGCTGGACAGCGCCCGATCGGTCGCCATCGCGTCGAGCAGTGTTGGCATGTGGTTGAGCGCACCGTTGCCCACGACGATCGGCAGGTGGGCGAAGCGGCCAATCGGCTCCCCACCGATCTCCGTTCCAGCGCGGTCGACCATGACCAAGCGCTGGTTGCGCTGCCACAGCGCCACCGCTTTGCGCTCGACGATGCGCACGTGAAGCGTGGACGGCAGGCGCCGCTCAACCGACGCGCTTTCGACCCAGCCGATGGCTTCGACCCGGCCGCGCGCAGCGGCGAGATCGACCGCGAAGATGGGCGTGCCGATATCGATACCGGTTGCCGTGCGGATCGCCCGGGCCGAGATTCGCTCGCCCCCCGACGTATCGATCTGCTGCACCGTCATGCCCGCACCCGCCGTGGCCGACACGAAGCCGGTCCGGATGTCCTCGCCCACAGCTGCAAGCGTGCCCGGCTGAACCACCCAGATTGCAGCAACGACCGCCACGCCGCCCGCCAGCGCGACCGCCCCCCACTTGAACGCGCGCCGCGAAACAAGCCGGGAAGCGACCGGGCGCCGCGCCGGTTGCGCACCCTGCTTCTGAGCGCCGAAGAGGCTCAGCTGTCGCATGCGGCGTTCTCCACCAGCCAGACGACGAGATCCTCGAAGCTGATACCGACGTCGGCAGCGATCTCGGGCACGAGCGAGAGCGGCGTCATGCCCGGCTGGGTGTTGATTTCGAGCAGATAGAAGCGGCCGGGCTCGCCGGCGGTATCGTCGTAGCGCAGATCGGCACGGGTCACGCCGCGGCAGCCGAGCGCCCGATGGGCGGTAAGCGCGATCTCCAGCGCCTCCTGGTACGAGTCGGGGTGGATGGGGGCCGGCATATGATGATCGGCCCGTCCCTCGGTATACTTCGCCTCGTAGTCGTAGAAGCGGCTCTTCGGCCTGATCTCGATGGCGCCGAGCGCGCGCTCCCCCATCACCGCGACCTGGATCTCGCGGCCCGGGATGTAGCGCTCGACGAGCACCTGCTCGCCAAAGGTCCATTCGCCGTTGGGGAGCCGTGCATTGTCGCCGCCGAAGACCAGGTGGACGCCTACACTGGAGCCTTGGTCGAGCGGTTTGATCACGTAGGGCGGCTCGCCGGCGGCGCCCGCCGCGATATCGGCACGGCACATCACCTGGCCCTCTGGGCACGTGAGCCCGGCATCGGCGAAGAGCCGCTTCGCCGCCGGCTTGTCCATCGCCAGGGCCGAGGCCAGCACACCCGAATGGGTGTAGGGCAGGCCCATGACCTCGAGCAGACCCTGGACGCAGCCATCTTCGCCGATGGAGCCGTGCAGGGCGTTGAACACGACGTCCGGCCGAACCTCCGCTAGCGTCGTCGGCAGGTCGCGGGTCATGTCGATGCCGGTGACGCGATAACCGCTCTCGACAAGCGCGCGCTCCACGGCGGCGCCGGAAACCAGCGACACCTCGCGCTCGGCGGACCACCCGCCCATCAGCACGGCGACATGCTTGCCTGCAGCGCTCATTGCGCGTCCTCCCCGTCCTGGCCTTGCGGCCAGCTTCCGTGGCGGCCGATCCTGCGGATCTCCCACTGGAGCGAGAGGCCGGTCTTCTCCACGACCCTGCGGCGGACCTCCTCGCCCAGCCCCTCGATGTCGGAGGCCGTCGCGCCGCCGGCATTGACGATGAAGTTGCAGTGCTGCTCCGAGATCTGTGCGCCCCCGCGCGTGAGCCCGCGGCAGCCGGCCTCGTCGATCAGCTCCCAGGCCGAATGCGCCTCGGGGTTGGTGAAGGTGCTCCCGCCGGTGCGAGAGCGGATCGGCTGGCTCGCCTCGCGCTGGGCGTTGATCTCTTCCATGTGGCGGGCGATGGCGGCCGGATCCCCGCGCCGCCCGGCGAGCACCGCCGAGACGAAGATCCAGTCCTCCGGAACCGCCGAGTGGCGGTAGGAAAAGCCCATCGCGTCCGGCCCGAGCACGTGCAGGGCACCATCGCCGTCCAGCGCCCGCGCCTCGACGAGGACGTCCGCCATCTCGTATCCGTAGGCGCCGGCATTCATGCGCAGCGCGCCGCCGACCGTGCCGGGGATACCGCTCAGGAAGGCCAGTCCGTCCACCCCCTGGTCGCGGCAGTAGCGGGCGACGTTCATGTCGAGAGCGCCGGCGCCGACCGCCACCAGCGCACGCTCGCCTTCCCAGCGCACGGTCGCCTCACGAAAGCCTTGGCGCAGGCGGACGACGACGCCTTCCACACCGCCGTCGCGCACCAACACGTTGGAGCCGAGGCCGACCACCGTCACCGGCACCTCGGCGGGCCGAGCGGCGAGGAAGTGCGCCAGGTCGTCGATGTCCGCCGGCCGGAACACCACGTCCGCGCGCCCACCGGCGCGAAACCAGACGGTGCGGGAGAGATCGACGTCCAGGACGTAGCGGCCCCGCACCGCAGGCAGCCGTTCGATCCAGTCCGCCATCTCGGAATGCGCGATCATGACGACTGCCCGGCCGGGCTTGCCGCCCGCGCGCCGCCCCTGAGGTCGTCGAGGGCATCGGGCAGGGCCCGCGCCCAGTGGGTGATGCTGCCGGCGCCCAGGCAGACCACGAGGTCGCCGGGCTCCACCAGGGTGTCGATCAGGGCCGGCAAGGCGTCTGCCGATTCGAGCGGGAGCACGTGGCGGTGGCCGTGGCGCCAGAGGCCCTCGACCAGCGCCTCGCGGTCGATCCCCTCGATGGGCTCCTCGCCGGCGGGATGAACGTCGGCGACGACGACCGTGTCGGCATCGTTGAAGCAGGAGCAAAATTCCTCGAACAAGTCGCGCAGGCGGGTGTAGCGGTGGGGCTGCACGACGGCGACGATCCGCCGGCTGTAGGCGCTGCGGGCTGCGCTGAGGACAGCGGCGATCTCGACCGGGTGGTGCCCGTAGTCGTCGATCACCGTAACTCCGCCGACGACGCCGACCTTGGTGAAGCGGCGCTCGACGCCCTTGAAATCGGCGAGCGCCCGGCGGATCACGCCTTCGGAGAAACCCATCTCGCGGCCGATGGCGATCGCCGCAAGGGCGTTTTGCACGTTGTGCCCGCCGAGCATCGGCAGCCGCACACCCTCCATGGCGCCGTGGTGATCGTGGACGTAGCCGGAGATGACGACGTCGAAGCTCGAGCCCAGGGGGTCGCCCGCGACATTGACCGCCCGCACCTCGGCCTGCGGGCTCATGCCGTAGGTCACGATGCGGCGGTCCTCGATGCGCCCGATCAGGGCCTGAACCTCGGGGTGGTCGATGCAGAGCGCGGCGACCCCGTAGAAGGGGATGTTCTCGACAAAGGACTGATAGGCCCAGCGCACGGCGTCGAAGTCGCCGTAGAACTCCATGTGCTCGCGGTCGATATTGGTGATGACGGCGGCGATCGCCGGCAGCTTGACGAAGCTGCCGTCAGATTCGTCGGCCTCGACGACCATCCACTCGCCTTCGCCGAGGCGCGCGTTGGTGCCGTAGGCATTGATGATGCCGCCGTTGATGACGGTGGGGTCGAGGCCGGCGCCGTCGAGCAAGGCCGCGATGATCGAGGTCGTGGTGGTCTTGCCGTGGGTGCCGGCAACCGCCACCGACCACTTGAGCCGCATCAGCTCGGCCAGCATTTCGGCCCGGCGCACCACGGGGATGTGGCGCTCGCGCGCGGCTACGACCTCGACGTTGTCCTCGCCGATGGCCGAGGAGACGACCGCCACCGCGACGCCATCCATCGTCTCGGCGCCGTGGCCGCGGGCGATCGGGACGCCCAATCCGCGCAGGCGGCGCACCGTCGCGCTCTCGGCAATGTCGCTGCCCTGGATGCGGTAGCCGAGGTTGTGCATGACCTCGGCGATGCCACTCATGCCGATCCCGCCGATGCCGACGAAATGGATCGTACCGATGGCGAAGGGCATCGGTTTCATGCCGCGCCCCCCACGCCTTGCGGCGCCGCTTGCTCCGGAGTTTGCGCGCCAATCAGCCCCTCGACGAGGTCTGCCAGCGCCTGCGCCGAATCCGGCCGGGCGAATTTGCGTGCGGCGGCTGCGCGGCGAGCCAGCTGCGCGGGCGCACCCATCAGCGTCGCGAGCTCGCGAGCCAGCCGCTCCGCCGTGAACTCTTCCTGCGCGATCATGATCGCGGCATCGGCCGCGACCAGGGCGCGGCCGTTCGCGCTCTGGTGATCGTCGGCGGCGATCGGTAGCGGCACCAGGATCGCCGGCCGCCCCGCCGCAGCGAGCTCCGCGATGGTCGACGCGCCGGCGCGGCAGATCACGAGGTGCGCCGCGCCGAGTCTTGCGGGCATGTCGTCGAAGAAGGGCGCAAGCCGCGCGTCCACATCGGCCTCGGCGTAGTGGCGCTCGACATCGGCCAAATCCTCCGGCCGGCACTGCTGGCTCACCTCGATCCGCTGGCGCAGCGCCTGCGGCAGCGCCGCGATGGCCTCCGGCACCACTTCGGCGAAGATGCGGGCGCCCTGACTGCCGCCGGTGACAAGCAGCCGGAACGGCCCGTCCTGCGCGGGCTGCGCGAACGGGGTACCGCGCAACGCCGCGATCGCGGCGCGGACCGGGTTGCCCACGCAGGTGACGAGGCCGACGCGGTCGCGGGGGATGCGCGCGGTCTCGGGGAACGAGGTGGCGATGGCCGACGCGCGGCGCGCGAGCATCCGGTTTGCCCGGCCTAGCACCGCATTCTGCTCGTGCAGCACACTCGGGATACCGAGCCGCCCGCTCGCCACCAGCGGCGGCACCGACGGGTAGCCGCCAAAGCCCACGGCGGCGGCCGGCCGAATTCGACGCAGCACGCGCACCGCCTGAAACACTGCGCGAGCGAGGCCGAGGATGGCGATGGCACGCGCCACGGGACCGCGCACGCTCGGGCTCCGGGCCGCGATGGCGTGGCGTTCGATGCGCCCGAGAACGTCGCCGAAGGCGACGCCCCTCCGATCCGTCATGAGAACAAGACGACGGCCACGCGCCTCGAGTTCCGCCGCGAGGGCTTCCGCCGGGAACACGTGGCCGCCAGTTCCGCCTGCTGCGAGGAGAATGGGAGGGTTGGGCGCAGGCGTTCTCAAAGTGCGAATCCTTCGTCGCTCCGCCGCTCGCGAGTCAGCGCGAGCACCATCCCGAGGCCGATGGCCGTCGCCATCGCCGACGAGCCTCCGTAGCTCAGGAACGGAAGGGTCATTCCCTTGGCGGGCAGGAGCCTGATGGCGACTCCCATATTGATCAGGGCCTGAAAGCCGAACTGGGCGAGCAGGCCGGAGACGGCGATCACCGCGAACAGGTCGCGACCGCGCATGGCGCGGGCGAAGCCGCGGACGACGATGAAGCCGAACAGCCCGATGATCACGATGCAGGCGATGACGCCGAATTCCTCGGCGGCAACGGCGAAGATGAAGTCGGTGTGGGCATCGGGCAGCACGTGCTTGACGACTCCCTCGCCGGGCCCTCGGCCGAAGAGCCCGCCGGCCTCGAAGGCGCGGAGCGAGGTGTCGACCTGATAGGTATCGCCGGTCGTGGGGTCGATGAACTGGTCGATGCGTGCCTTGACGTGCGTCAGATTGTGGTAGGCGAACACGAGGCCGCCTGCCGTCGCCACCCCGCCCAGCACAGCAAAGACGAGCGGCATGCCGAACACGAACATCTGCACGAACCAGACGGCGACCACCGTCACCGCCATCCCGATATCGGGCTGCAGGACGAGGATGAGTGCCGCGAGCGCCACAGGCAGCGCTGCGAGAACCGTGCCGTAGGACAGCTTGTCCTCCCGCGGTCGCGTCAGGACGGCCGCCACGAACACCGCGAGGCAGGGCTTCACGAATTCCGACGGCTGCAGATGGAAGCCGCCCAGCGACAGCCAGCGGCTCGCGCCGTTCAATTCCAGGCCGACGATGAGGGTGAGCGCGAGCAGGGCCATGCCGAACACGGTGCCAGCGGTGCCGATGCGCTGAATGCCGGCGCGGGAGAGCAGCGAGACCACGATCATCACGACCAGCGCCACCGGCAGGAAGAGAAGCTGGTGCCGGGCGAAGTGGAACGGATCGAGGCCGATCCGCTCGGCCGCCGCGGGGCTCGAGGCAAGCGCCATGGCCGCGCCGAGCAGCATGAGCAGCAGGACGGCCATCAGCATCCAGCGGTCGACGGTCCACCACCAGCGACCGACGACGCTGGTATCCGCGCGGGAGAAGGGCGTCACCTGGTCCAAGGTGCAGCCTCCTTCGACGCGGCAGACGGCTCGACGGGAACCAGCGCACGGAACCGATCGCCGCGCTGCTCGAAGTCGCGGAACTGGTCGAACGATGCGCAGGCAGGCGAAAACAGGACCACGGTACCGTCGCGCCCGTTGCTGCATGCGGCATCGAGGGCGGCTGCCACCGCGCGGTCGAGCGTGCCGCAGCGGGTCACCGGCAACCGGCCTTCGAGCGTGGCGGCGAAGCCGTCTTCCGCCTCGCCGATGAGGAAGGCGTGGGCGATATGCGAGAACAGAGGCGCGATGGCGTCGAGCCCGCCCTCCTTGGGCCGCCCGCCGGCGATCCAGTAGACGTTGTCGAAGCAGGCGATGGCCCGCGCCGCCGCTTCGGCATTCGTGGCCTTGCTGTCGTTGATGACCGGGATGCCGCTGACGCTGCCGATTCTCTCCATGCGGTGCGGCAGGCCGGGGAAGTCGAGAAGCGCCGGCACAAGACGCTCGCGCGCGAGCCCGCAGGCCCGCGCCGCCGCGTAGGCCGCCGCCGCGTTCTGCCAGTTGTGCGGGCCCGGCAGCGCCGCCGCGCGCGTGAGGTCGCAGACAGACTCGCCGTCTTCGTGGAGGAGGCCGTTCACGACGGATACGCCGTGGCGCGACGGTCGCTCAACTGTCACCGAAGTCACGTGGAGCTGGTCTCGCGCCACGAGCGCGTCACGGACGTGGCGCGAGATCGCATCGTCGATGCCGAGGACGGCGGTCCGGAGCCGGCCGGGGCGGAAGACCTGACGCTTCGCCTCGACGTAGGCTGCCATCGTCCCGTGGCGGTCCAGATGATCCGGGGCCACGTTCAAGAGCACAGCGATGTCGAAGGTCGCCTCGACGGTGAGGTCGAGCTGGTAGGAGGAGAGCTCAAGGACGATTGTCCCGTCCCCCGGCACCGGCGTTAGATCGAGCGCGGGCGTCCCCAGATTACCGCCTACGCGGATGTGGCGGGCACCGCCGGCGTGAAGCAGGTGACCGATGAGCGCCGTGGTCGTCGACTTTCCGTTGGTGCCGGTCACGGCGACGTAGCGGGGCTCCGGCAGCGTGCGCCAGAGAAGCTCGATATCGCCCACCACTTCGACGCCGGCGTCGTGCGCAGCCGCGATCATCGGGTGCGTCAGCGGCACGCCGGGGCTCGGCACCAGGGCGGCGATCCCGTCCTCGGGCCCGGCGGGTCGGACCTCGAAGCCCTGATCGCGTGCCGCCGACCGCGCATCCGGCGCATCGTCCCAGCAGATCACGCGGGCGCCGCCGGCACCGAGCGCCCGCGCGGCGGCGAGGCCGGAGCGCGCGAGCCCGAGCACGGCGACGGTGCGGTTGCGGTAGAGGGGGACCCGGATCACTGGCTCACCTCAGCTTCAGGGTCGAAAGCCCGATCAGGGCGAGAATCACGGCAATCACCCAAAAGCGGATGACGATGGTGGGCTCCGCGACCCCCTTCTGCTCGAAGTGATGGTGCAGCGGCGCCATGGCGAAGACCCGCCGCCCAAGGAGCTTGAACGAGGCGACTTGCACGATCACCGAGACCGCTTCCAACACGAACAGTCCGCCCACGATGGCGAGCACAATCTCGTGCTTGGTCATCACGGCGATGAGGCCTAACGCCGCGCCTGTGGAGAGCGAGCCGGTGTCGCCCATGAAGACCATCGCCGGCGGCGCGTTGAACCAGAGGAAGCCCAGCCCCGCACCCACCAGGGCGCCGCAGAACACCGCCAGTTCGCCGGTGCCGGCCACGTGGTGGACCTGCAGGTATTCCGTGAACACGGTGTTGCCGACCACGTAGGCGATTAGCGCGAAGCACGCGGCGGCGATCATGATCGGCACGATCGCGAGCCCGTCGAGACCGTCGGTCAGGTTGACCGCATTGGACGAGCCGATCACCACGAAGGCAGCGAAGGGCACCGAGAACCAGCCGATGTCCAGCAGCACCGACTTGACGAAGGGCAGCGCGAGACCGTGATCGAGCGGCGCCTCCAGGATCATCGTGACCCAGAAGACACCCCCGACCGCGAGCACCAGCTCGGCTGCGACCTTGACGCGAATGTTCAGGCCGCGGTGGCTGCGGTTCAGCAGCTTCATCGCGTCGTCGGTAAAGCCGATGGCGCCGAAGCCGATCGTGACCACCAGCAGCGCCCAGATGAGCGGGTTGGTCATGTCGGCCCAGAGCAGCGTCGAGACCGTGACGGCGAGGAGGATGATCACCCCGCCCATGGTCGGCGTCCCCGCCTTGGCGGCGTGGCTCTCCGGCCCGTCGCTGCGGATCGGCTGCCCGTGCTCCTGACGCGCGCGCAGCAGGCGGATCAGCGGGGGGCCGAAGGCGAAGCTGATGAGCAGCGCGGTCAGCACCGCCGCGCCGGTACGGAACGTCAGATATTGGAATACGTTGAAGATGCCGACCGAGTCCGAGAGCGGATACAGCAGGTTGAAGAACATCGCTCGGCTCGCCTTTCCCAGTCATGGCCGGCGAGCGGCCGACGCGTCGGCGGCGAGCTGCCGCACGATCGGCCCCATACGACTGCCGAGCGAGCCCTTGACCAGAACGACGTCGCCGGCGCGGATCTCCGCGCGCAGGGTGTCGATCAGGCTTTCCGCGTCGGGCGCGTGGACGCCGCGCCGGGCGGGGTCGAGGGCGGTGTGGAGGTGGGCCATCAGCGGGCCCGCGGTGTAGACGAGGTCGATCCCTGCCGCCTCCAGATCGTCGGCGAGTTCGACGTGCCAGCGCACCGCGTCCTCGCCGAGCTCCAGCATGTCGCCGAGGACGGCGATCCGCCGTCCACCAGACGCGAGCGGCGCGGTCTCGGCGAGCGTTCCGATCGCGGCGCTGACGGCCGCCGGGCTCGCGTTGTAGCTCTCGTCGATCAGCTCGTAGGCGCCGCCCTGGATCGGAATGCGGTAGCGCACACCCCGGCCCGCCACCGGCGCGACTGCACCCAGCGCCCAGGCGGCCTGCTCGACCGGCGCATCGGCAGCCCGGATGCAGGCCAGCGCGCCCACGCTGTTCAGCGCCCAGTGCCGGCCCGAGAAGGCGATCTCGTAGTCGATCTCGTCCCCGTCGATGGCGGCGGTCACGGTGCCACCGGACTCGGCGGGGTGCCAGGCGCGGAGGCGCGCATCGGCTTGCGCGCTCTCGCCGAACGAGACGATCCGCCCTGCGCCGGCGCTGCGCGCGGCGGCAGCCAGGCGCTCGAAGTAAGCGTTGTCACGGTTCAGCACGGCCGTGCCGCCCGGCTCGAGCCCCTCGAAGATCTCGGCCTTGGCGTCGGCGACGGCATCGAGGCCGGTGAAGAACTCAGTATGGACCGCCGCGATCGTGGTGATCAGCGCGGTGTGCGGGCGGACCAGGCGCGAGAGCGGGGCGATCTCACCGGGGTGGTTCATGCCGAGTTCGAACACGCCGTAGGCGGCGTCCTGCGGCAAACGCGCGAGGCTCAGCGGCGCGCCAACATGGTTGTTGAGGTTGCCCGCGCTTGCGTGCGTGGGGCCGCAGCCGGCGAGCGCGCCAGCCAGCAGCTCCTTGGTCCCGGTCTTGCCGACGCTGCCCGTGACCGCAACGACGTGGGCGTTGCTCCGCTCGCGGGCGCGGGCGGCGAGGGTGCGGAGACCCTCGAAGGTATCGACGACCAGCAGCAGCGGCGCGCCCTCGGGCCGCGCGTCCAACCGGCGGCTTACCATCGCTGCCGCGGCCTCGCGGTCGAACGCGGCCTGCACGTAGTCGTGGCCGTCATGGTTAGGGCCCGCGAGCGCGACGAACAGGTCTCCCGCCTCGACGCTGCGGCTGTCGATGGAGACGCCGGTCGCGTTCCAGGGCTCGGGCGCCTCCCCGCCGGTGGCGTTGGCAGCCTCCGCCGAGGTCCACAGCGGGACGTTATGAAGAGGCCGGCTCATGCCGCCCGCCCGCCGGCGATTTCAGCCACGGCACACCGCGCGACGCCGACATCGTCGAACGCGATGGCGCGCTCGCCCACAATCTGCTCCCGCTCGTGGCCCTTGCCGGCAATGAGGAGGCCGTCGCCCGAACCGAGCCCTTCGATGGAAATACGGATGGCCTCGGCGCGATCGCCGATCTCCACGGCACCGGGGCAGGTGTCGAGGATCGCGCGGCGGATTGCCGCCGGGTTCTCACGGCGGGGGTTGTCGTCGGTGACGATCGCCCGGTCGGCGAAGCGCGCGGCGATCTCGCCCATCTCGCGCCGCTTGCCGACGTCCCGCTCGCCGCCGCAGCCGAAGACCACCACCAGCGTGCCCGGAACCAGGGGGCGCACGGAAGCGAGCGCCGTGGCCAGAGCGTCAGGCGTGTGTGCGTAGTCCACGAAGACGGCGGCGCCGGCAGGATGGCCCGCGACCCGTTGCAGCCTGCCCGGCACGCCCTCCACACCATGGAGCGCCTGGATCGCGTCCGCCGCGTCCACGCCGGTTGCCAGTGCGAGGCCGAGCGCCGCCAGCGCGTTCAGGGCCTGAAACGCGCCGGGGAGCGGCAGGGCGACCTCGTGCACCGCGCCGGCGACGGCAATGCTGAGCCGCTGCCCCGCCTGGGTATCGCGCCGGGCCAGGAGCCGAATATCCGCGTGGCCGGTGCCGAAGGTGAGCACGCGCTGTCCGCGCGCCCGGCAGCGCTCGGCGAGGCCCGCAACACGCTCGTCGTCGGCGTTGAGCACGGCGGTCCCGTCCGCCGCCATGACCCGCTCGAAGAGGCCCGCCTTGGCCGCGAAATAGGCGTCGGCGTCCGGGTGGTAATCCATGTGGTCGCGGGTGACGTTGGTGAAGGCCGCCGCCGCGACGCGCACCCCGTCCAGCCGGTACTGCGCGAGCCCGTGACTGGATGCTTCCAGCGCCAGATGGTCGATGCCGTGTTCCGAGAGCTCGGCGAGCACCCGATGCAGCTCGATCGGATCCGGTGTGGTGTGCCGCAGCGGCCGCAATTCGCCTTCCGCATTCACGCCAAGGGTGCCGAGGGAGGCCGCCTTGCGGCCCGACGCCCGCCAGATCTGGCGAGTAAAATCCGACACCGAGGTCTTGCCGTTGGTGCCGGTGACGCAGACCACGACTTCCGGTTGAGAGCCGTAGTAATGCGCGGCAGCGACTGCGAGCCGGAGACGTGGGTTAGGGTCCGTCACCAGGCTGATCCCCCCTGCGAGGGCGGGATCGGTTCCCTCGGGCGCGAGCACGGCGGTCGCACCGCGCGCCAGTGCATCGGGGATGAAGTCGACACCATTGGCTCGCGTGCCGGGGAGCGCCGCGAACAGGTAATCCGGCTGCACGTCGCGCGAATCCGAGGCAAGGCCCGCGATCTCCACGTCGCTGGCCGCCGACCGGGGGATCAACTCAGAAAGACGCATGACGCCCCCCGGCGTCCCGCCAGGCGAACTCGGGCTGCTCTTCGATCTCATCGGGCTCGACGATGGCCGGAATGCCGAGAAGCGGCGCGATGCGCTCGATGACCGCGCCGGCGACCGGTGCAGCGGTCCAGCCCGCCGTCGCGAAGCCGTAGGTCTCCTTGGTCCCCTTGGGCTCGTCCATCATCGTGAGCACCGCGTAGCGGGGCCGGTCGATGGGAAAAACGCCCACGAAGTTGGTGATCATGCTGTCGCGTTTGTATTTGCCACCGATGGCCTTCTCGGCGGTGCCGGTCTTGCCGCCCACCAGGTAGCCGGGAACCGCCGCATTCTTGCCTGTGCCCTCGGCCACCACGGCGTAGAGCAGCATCCGCATGACGGCGGAGGTCTCTGCGCTGATCACCCGCCTTTGAACCAGAGGTGCTCCCGGTTCGCGTTTCAGCAGCGTCGGCGTCACGGTGACGCCGCCGTTGACCAGCGCGGCGTAGTTCGCGATCAGGTGCACGGGAGTTACGGCGAGCCCGTGACCGTAGCTCACCGTCATCGTGGTGTGCTCGGACCAGCGCCGGGGCGCGAGGGGCCGGCCGCGCTCGGATGTCTCCAGCGGCATTCGCTCGAACATGCCGAGCGTCTCGAGGAAGGCCCTCTGACGCTCGCCACCCACCTCCACTGCCATCCGCGCTGCGCCGATGTTGGAGGAATGGATGAGGATCTCCGGCACCGTCAGCCAGCGGTTCTCGGGATGATGGTCGCGGATCAGGTAGCGCGAGACCCTGAGCGGCTCGGTGGCGTCGTAGCTGTCCTCGATGCCGGCGATGTCGAGGTCGAGAGCCATAGCAATGGTGAAGGGCTTGAAGGTGGAGCCGAGCTCGTAGGTACCCAGCGTGGCGCGGTTGAAGAGAGACTCGGCCGGGCTGCGATCCGGTGCCTTGGGATCGAACGACGGGAGGCTCACCAGGGCCAGCAGCTCGCCGGTCTCCACGTCCATCACCATGCCGGCGGCGCCGAGCGCGCGATGGGCGGTCATGGTGTCCTGAAGCGCTTGGGCGAGAGCGTGCTGGACCCGGATATCGAGCGAAAGCGCGAGCGGGCCGCTGTGCGCTTCGGCACGCCGCCGCAGCTCCGCGTCGGCCGCCTTTTCGACGCCGGCGAGACCGCGATTGTCCACGTCCGTGAACCCGACCGCGTGGGCGAAGAGGCGCCCTTGCGGATAGACGCGCTGCTCCTGGCGTTCCAGCCAGAGGCCGGGGATGCCGAGCCGGTTGATGGCGTGCGCCTGCTCCGGCGTGAGGTCGTGCCGCAACAGGGCGGTCTTCTTGCCGGAGGCGATGAGGGAGGCCGTGCGCTCCGGGTCGAGATCGGGAAACAGGCGACCGAGCGCGGCCGCCGTCTCCTCGCGATCGAAGATCTTGCCGGGCTCGACGTAGAGGGCATGCGTGGGAAGGTTCGACGCCAGGAGGACGCCGTTGCGGTCCACGATGTCGGCCCGTGCGGCCGGGTCGAAGGCGCTCGCGTCTCCTGCGGTGCTGATGACGACGGGCGCGCCGATCACCGCCACGTCGAGCGTGCGAACCACCAGCGCACAGAAGCAGAGCAGGAAGATCACGCCGGTCGCCAGCAGGCGGCCACGCGCGCGCTCCAGCAGCGCAGGCTGTGTTTGCGCTTCCGTGCCTTCGCGGCCGGAAGTCGAACCGCGGCGCCACCAGCGCTGTGTCGCCAGGTCCTTCACCGCTCGGCATCCCCGCTGATCGGCAACACCAGTGCGGAAGGACCGACAGGCCGTTGCGGCAGCCACCGGACCTGCGCGGGCGCCACCGGCTCGAGCGGCAAGTTGCGCTCGGCCAGGGCCGCGAGCCTGGCCGGGCGGGTGAGGTAGCTCCACTCGGAGCGAAGCACCCGGATTGCCTCGACGTGGCTCTGACGCTCGTGCTCGAGCGCCGCGAGCTCGCGCTCCAGCCCCCTCACCTCGTGCTTGACGAGGAAGAGGGCGAGCATCGCGACGACGAACGTTGCGATCGATATGAGGACCAGGTGCCGCATCATGCGACCAGCCTCTCGTGCCACGGCGGCGCGCCGGTGCGCTCGGCCGCCCGCAGCCGTGCCGAGCGCGCCCGCGGGTTGGCCGTGACTTCTGCCCCGTCCGGCTTGCGCGCCCGGCGGGTCAGCAGTGTGAAGGTCGGATCGGGCGATTTCGTGGCAGCGGGCGGCTCATGGCGATTGGGCTGGCGCCCGCCGCTGCGCTCGCGGAAGAAACGCTTCACCGGCCGGTCCTCCAGGGAATGGAAGGACACCACGATGGCGCGCCCGCCCGGCCGCAGGAGCCGCTCGATCTGGCGGAGCCCCCGCTCGATCTCGCCGATTTCGTCGTTAACGCGGAGGCGGAGGGCCATAAAAGTGCGCGTCGCCACGTCGATCCCGCCCGGCCGCCGCCGCGCCACTGCACCCCGGACGATCTCGGCAAGCTGGCCGGTGCTGGTGATGGGCCCCTCTGCGCGGGCCGCGACGATGGCCCGTGCGATGGCTCGCGCGCGCCGCTCCTCGCCGAAGCCCGCGATGATCCTGGCCAACGCGGCCTCGGACTCGTTGTTGACCAGGTCGGCAGCCGTCGGCCCCGGATCGTCCCGGTCCATGCGCATGTCCAAGGGCCCGTCCAGGCGGAACGAGAAGCCCCGCGCGCCGTCGTCGAGCTGGCAAGAGGAGAGGCCGAGATCGAGGGCGATCCCGTCCACCGCACTCACGTGATGGGGCGCGAGAAGGGTCTCCATCTCGGAGAAGCGGCCGTGGACCAGGATCAGCCGGCCGTCGAACCGGACGGAAAGCGCGTTGCCCGCGCGCAGCGCGTCGGCATCGCGGTCGATCCCGTAGACCGTGCAGGAGGCGGCCTCGAGCAGGGCCCGGCTGTATCCGCCGCCGCCGAAGGTGCCATCGATGTAGATACCGCCGTCCCTGGGCGCGATGAGGGAGAGCATCGCGTCCTTCATCACAGGGATGTGGCCTGGCGGGTCACTCATCGATCGCCCTCCGGCGCGGCGGATTGCCCGTCTTCCGGATTTTTGTCGGCGTCGTACGTTGCGGGGTCCCAGATCTGAAACTCGTGGCCCATACCCACGAATGCGGCATGGGTGGTGATGCCCGCATGGGCAAGCAGCTCGCTCGGCAGCAGCACGCGACCGTCGGGGTCCAGGGGGAGACGCTGGACGGCAGAGAAGAGCTTCCTGCGTTTCTCGGTGGTATCGGTGTCGAAGGGATCGTCGGCGCGATAGTTGTCGCTCCACTGCCGGAGCACGTCTTCCTCGCAGCCGGTGAGAGACCTGCTGCCGTCGATGGAGGGATAGACCGCAACACCGTTGAAGGATTGCCGAGCGAGCTCGTTGCGGAAGGACGCGGGAACGGAGACCCGTCCCTTCCGGTCCACCTTGTTGACGAACGTGTAAGTAAAGAGAGCCACCGCGTTGCTCCTTGGGTCGCGCCCCGTTCGTCGTACCTTCGCTCTATGCCGTTCCCGCTCTGATCCGGGATGTCATGGGAATACATGGTACTCTATGGGAAAACATGGTTGCAAGACATAATTTCAAGTGTTCAGGTGGACCTGCAAAAGCAGCAGTCCGACCTCTCTGACCTGACGACGGATGAAGACCGGCGAGGAAAAACTAGAGCGCCAGTTACGGGGCCGAGGACTCAAGTCTCGGCCGATATCGACTACGTGTTCTCTTTATGTTCTATTATGGTTATTGAATTCGACTGCAAAGACAACAGTCGATAGTGGAATATCTTGCGTACCGGCACTCAGACCCCGCAACATATTGGGGTACGCTGGGAGAGAAGCGCCAGACGGCCTGTAAGCCGGGTTCTGTCGCGGGTCACGCGGGCCCGCGCGATGGCCATTCATCTGGGACGCCCGTCACCGGGCGCCTCGCGCGACCGACCCGGGCAGCAGGCCCGGAAACCAACCTGGAAACGGTCCTGCGACCGCCCCCTGGGCCGCCCCTACTTGGTCTTGCTCCCGGAGGGGTTTGCCATGCCGCCCCCGTTGCCGGGAGCGCGGTGCGCTCTTACCGCACCCTTTCACCCTTGCTCGCCGGCCTTGCGGCCCGGAGCGAGCGGTCTGCTCTCTGTGGCACTTTCCCTGGGGTCGCCCCCGCCGGGTGTTACCCGGCTCCGTGCTTCCGTGGAGCCCGGACTTTCCTCCGCCGCGCGCCTGGGGCGGCGACGGCGGCCATCCGGCCGTCTGGCCCGCCCTGACTACGCGCGCCCGGAGAGCCGGTCAAGCCCGTCTCAGGACTGCCCCAACGCAAGTGCATGAACCTGGCCGATGACGGCGGCCGTGCCGGCATCGATCTCACCGTCGATACGCGCCTGGCGGTAGTGCCGTTGAAAGGCGCGCACTACCGCCGCAGTTGTCGCGCCGAACTCGCCGTCAGCCACGAGACCGTAACCGACCGCACGCAGGCGCTCCTGATGCAGCCGCACGGCGGCGCCACTGTCGCCCTCTCTGAGGGCACGCTCCGCTTGCACAGGCGGCGCCGCATCCTCGGGCCAGATTCCGATGCCCGCCTGCGCGAGGCGCGCCCAGTCGAAGAGCTCGCCGGGGTCCTGCCGGCGCGTGGGCGCGATATCGGAATGCGCCACCACGTTGCGCGGGTCGATGGGGTGACGCGCGACGATGGCACGGGCGAGGTCGAGCAGAGCATCCATCTGGGCAGGAGGGAACGGGCGGTAGCCGTGCTCGTGACCGGGATTGACCAGCTCGATCCCGATGGAGCGATCGTTCACCGAGCGCCGGCCACGCCATTCGCTCCGCCCCGCGTGCCAGGCGCGGCGCTCCTCGGACACCAGCCGCCAGAGGGTGCCGTCCTCACCCACGCACCAGTGTGCGCTGACCCTGGCCGTAGGGTCCGTCATCCGCGCAAGCGCAGCCTCGGCCGAGACCATGCCCGTGTAGTGCAGCACCAGCGTATCCACCGGCCCGGCGTCCGCAGGCCGCTCGTCCCGGTTGGGCGAAGGCCTGTCGACCACGGCACGCCCGGCGACGCTCTCCTTGCTCACGCTCCGCTCCGCTCTCTCCCGCCGCCTATCCCGGACGCGGCGTCATCGAGCCTTTATCGCAGGCTCTGGCGCGCGCTTGAGGACGATGAGGGCCACGCCGGAGACGATGATCGCGCCGCCCACCAGGGTCTGCCAGGTGATCGGATCGCCCAGGATGAAGACGCCGAAGATGACGCCCACTACCGGCACGAGCAGCATGAAGCCCGCCACCGTCGCCACCTTGTTGTGCGCGAGCAGATAGTACCAGGCCCAATAGGCCAGCAGAGTCGAGCCCACCACCTGATAGACCAGTGAGCCGTGCAGGCGCCAGTCGGGCTGCAGAAGGCTCGCGATCTGCCCCTCCTCCAACGCAAAGGAGAGCGGGAACAGGAGCAAGGCGGAGATCGCCGACATCCAGCCGTTCAGCGCCAGCGGAGAAATGTCGGTGAGGCGCTTGACCTGCACGTTGGCGACTGCCCACGCGATGCTGGAGCCGAACATGAGCGCGATGCCCATCGCGTTGCCGGTATGGCGCGGCTCGCCCACCAGCAGCACGGCGCCGCCGAAGGCAATCGCTATGCCGACGACGGCCAGCCAGCCGGGGCGCTCCCGCAGGATAAGCGCGGCCATCAGTGCGCTGAGCGGCACTTGCGTGATCCAGATGATCGCGGCGGTAGAGGCCTCCACGCCAATGTTGAGGGCGACGTAGAAGAGGCCGAAATGCCCGGCCCCCATGGTCAGCGCGAAGAGGCTCACGGCGAGCCAGCGCCCGCTGGGCGGGCGCACGAACCAGAGCAGCATCAGCGCCATCAGCGCGAAGCGCAGTGCCAGGAAGAACAGCGGCGGCATATGGTCCGCGCCGTACTTGCTGGTCACGAAGCCGAAGCCCCAGAGCAGGGCCGTGCCGAGCGCGATCGCAATATGACTCGGCGGCATTGGACGGCTGGCGCAGCGGAAGCGGGAGTAACGGCGGCGCGGGCGCGCTCAGCGCGGGCTGAGCGCGATCAGCGCATCCCGCGAAGCTTGGCGATCCTGTCGTAGGCCGCGTTGATCGCGGCCATCTGGTCGTTGGCAACCTGGACCATCTCCTCCGGCATGCCCTCGGCGATGAGCTTGTCGGGGTGATGCTCGCGGATCAGCCGACGGTAGGTCTGCTTGATCTCGTCGTCCGAGGCGCTGGGCTCGACGCCCAGCACCTGATAGGGGTCTGACTTGCCGCCGCCCATGTGGCGCGACATGATCTGCGCGAAGCCACGCTCGTCGAAGCCAAAGATTTCGGCCACGCGGGCGAGGTAGGCGCGCTCCCCCTCGTGCAGCTCGCCATCCGCCATGGCAATCTGGAAGAGCGCACCGAGCAGCTCCTCCCGCATGGTGGTGTCGTGCGGGAAGATCTGGACGATCTGCTCGGCATAGGGCTCGAAGCCGGTCGCCTCGCGCCGCGCCTCGTCCCAAACGCGCCCGATGGCGGCGGCATGGGCGTCGGGAACGGCGAAGACCCGCTTGAACGCGTCGATCTCCTCGCGGGTCACGCGGCCGTCGGCCTTCGCCATCTTGGCCGCGAGAACCACCAGCGCGATCGAGACCGCAGCCTGCTTGGTCTCCTGATCGCCCGCGCCGATGCGCCGGACGCGGCGGCCGGTGGCCATGCGGTCCACGAAATGACCGGCGGCCACGCCCAGAATCGCGCCGATGGGGCCGCCCAGCGCGAACCCTGCGGCGCCTCCGATGATCTTGCCCCAGATGCTCAACCGAAGCCCATCCTCGCAGCCTGACCGCGCGCACCATAGCCGTCCCACCCTGGCCACGCCAGACTGGGCCGGCCGCCCTGACCGCTTGTTACGGATCCGGTGCTAATCGCGGTTGCATTCCGGCCGGGGCACTGGAAACATGCCGCCGCCGTGACCGCGGGATGCAGCCCGCCGGCGTGGCTCTTGGTAAAGGGAGATAGCATGAGTGATTCGACCGGGGCGCTGAACATCGCGCTTGTCGGCCCCTATACGAGCGGCAAGACCACACTTCTGGAGAGCATGTTGTTCGTCGCCGGGGCCATCGGCCGCAAGGGCAAGGTGACGGACGGCAACACGGTCGGCGACTGGTCCGACGAGGCGCGCGGGCGCCAGTCGAGCGTGGAGGTCAACGCCGCCTCGTTCGAGTATCGGGACCACCGCTTTACGATCCTGGACTGTCCGGGCTCGATCGAGTTCTTCGCCGAGACCGCCAATGCGCTCATGGGCGTCGATCTCGCCATCATCGTCTGCACGCCCGATCTGAATCGGGTCTGGACCATGGGGCGGCTGTTCAAGTTCCTGGCTCAGCACGAGATCCCGCACGTCCTGTTCGCCAACCGGATGGACGAGACGGCGGTGCGAGTCGCCGAGCTGATCGAGGCGGTGCAGCCGGTCAGCGACCGTCCGCTGGTGCCCTGCCAGGTCGCGATCCGCGACGGCGACAACGTCAATGGCTACGTCGATCTGATCACCGGCAAGGCCTACGAGTACCGCGACCAGGAGGGTGCCGTCGGCGTCGACGCGCCCGAGACGGTTTCGGAGCGCCGGGAAGACGCGCGCACGCAGCTTCTCGAGAGCCTGGCGGACTTCGACGACACGCTGCTGGAGAGGCTGCTGGAGGACGAGATTCCGGAGCCCGAAGAGATTCAGGCCTACCTGCGCGGCGTGCTGGCCGATGCGGGCGTGGTCCCGGTGATGATGGGCTCTGCCGAGCGGGATTGGGGCGTGCGCCGCCTGCTTGAATCGCTGATCGACTTCGCGCCCGGCGACGCGCTCGCGGCGCGGCGGCTGCCGGCCGGCGCCGACGGCGCCTCAGTGGCGCAGGTCGTCAAGACCTACATGACTCAGCACGGCGGCAAGGTCTCGCTGGCGCGGGTCTGGGCGGGCACCATCGAAGACGGCATGACGCTCAACGACGGCCAGCGCATCGGCGGGATGTACCGGATGCAGGGCCAGCAGCAGAACAAAATCGACAAGGCGCAGGCCGGCGACATCGTCGGCCTCGGGCGGCTCGAATCCGTATCCACCGGCGACACCGTCGCACCCGCCGACGGGCCGGGGGTGGAGCCCATGCCGCGAGCGGACCTGCCGTCCTCGGTCTATGCCTATGCCGTGCGCGCGAGCAAGCGGGAGGACGAGGTCAAGGTCTCCGGTGCGATGAGCCGTCTGGCCCAGGAGGACCCCTCGCTCAGCTTCCAGCCCAATCCCGACACCCAGGAGGCGGTGCTCTGGGGCCAGGGCGAGATGCATCTGAAGGTGGCGCTCGACCGCCTCGCCGGCAAGTACGGGCTCAGCCTGCAGACCGAGAGGCCGAAGGTCGCCTACAAGGAGGCGATCCGTAAGCCGGTCTCCCAGCATGCGCGCTTCAAGAAGCAGACCGGCGGCCACGGCCAGTTCGGCGACGTGCATATCGACGTGAAGCCGCTGCCGCGCGGCACCGGCTTCGAGTTTCAGGAGAAAGTCGTTGGCGGCGCCGTGCCGCGCCAGTACATCCCTGCGGTGGAAGCCGGCGTACGTGACTTCCTCACCAGCGGGCCGCTCGGCTTCCCGGTGGTGGACGTCTCGGTGACGCTCACCGACGGCAAGCACCACTCCGTCGACAGCTCGGAGATGGCCTTCAAGACGGCCGGCCGCATGGCGATGGCGGAAGCGATGCCCAAGTGCAACCCGGTGCTGCTGGAACCCATCTGCGAGGTCAAGATCTCGATACCGAGCGAGTTCACACCGAACGTGCAGCGCCTGGTGACCGGCCGGCGCGGTCAGGTTCTGGGCTTCCAGACTCGCGAGGACTGGTCCGGCTGGGACGAGGTCACGAGCCAGATGCCGCAGGCGGAAATGCACGACCTGATCATCGAGCTGCGCTCGCTCACACTGGGCGTCGGCACGTTCGAATCCCAGTTCGACCGCCTCCAGGAGCTCACCGGGCGGCTCGCCGACGACGTGCTCGCCGCAGCGAAGGAGGACGACTGACCGACGGCATGAGCGAGAGCCTTCCGCGACAGTCCGCTCCGCGCCGAGCCATCGGCTTATTCGCCGCCCCGCAGCGCTTTCTGGCAATCCTGCTGCTCGCCGGCGGGCTGCTCTTCGCTGTCGCCGACGCCCGCGCTCAGGACCCCTTCGACGCGAACGATCCGCTCGAGGACTTCAACCGGGCGATGTTCGAGGTCAACCAGACCATCGACCGCTTCCTGTTGAAGCCGGTGGCCGAGGCCTACGTGTTCATCTTTCCGGACGAAGTGCGCCTCAGAATCGCCAATGTTCTCGGCAATCTGGCAGAGCCGCTCAACTTGGTGAACAACGCGGCCCAGGGCAAGTTCGAACGGGCGGGCTCGACGCTCATGCGCTTCACGGTCAACTCCACGCTCGGCGTCGGCGGCATCTTCGATGTGGCCACGGACTGGGGATACGAGCGCACGCCGGAGGATTTCGGGCAAACCCTCGCGGCATGGGGCGTCGGCGACGAGCCCTTCCTCATGCTGCCGCTGCTGGGGCCGACCAATCCCCGCGACGCGTCGGCCTTCGTGGTCGACTGGGCGGCGGATCCCTTCGCCTATCTCCTGCCGGCCGAGGCCGGCCTCGCCCGCGGCGTCACCAGCGGCGTCTCTCAGCGCGCCCAGTACCTCGAAGAGCTGGAAACGCTGGAAGCCACTTCGGTGGATTATTATGCTGCATTGCGTGAGCTGTACCGGCAGTATCGGGCCACGGAGATCAGGGACGGTGCGCCGCCGCCCGCGATGGAGATCCCCGACTTCGACTTCGATGAAGATTTTGACGAGGATTTCGATGAGGAGTGATCCGGGGCAGAGCCCGCCGCGTGGCGCACCTGGCTAAGCGAGAGAAGGCATCCCATGGGCATTCTCATCTCTCGACGCTCTTTTGTGGTCGCCGTAATCGCTGCGGCCGTATTGCTTTCCGCGCTCGGCACGCAGCAGGCCGGCGCATCCGGAGACTCCGCGCAGGCCTTCATTCAGGGCCTCGGCGACCAGGCCATCGCCGTGCTGAAGGACAAGGCCGACTCGACCTTCGAGGAGCGGGAGGCCGCCTTCCGCGAGGTCATGGTGGAGGGCTTCGACATTCCGATCGTCAGCCGCTTCGTGCTCGGGCGTCACTGGAGGACAGCCAGCAAGGAGCAACGCAAGGAATACCGGACGATCTTCGTCGACTTCATCGTCCGCGTGTACGCCAGCCGCTTCGATTCATACGGCGGCGAGACCTTCACGGCACGCTCGGTGATCAATGACGAGAGCGGCGATAAGATCGTGCGGGCGCAGATCGTGCGGCCCTCCGGCGGCGACCCCATCGGGGTCGATTTCCGCGTGCGGATGCGGAACGAGGGCTACAAGGTCATCGATGTGAGCGTGGAAGGCATCAGCATGCTACATACCCACCGGGTCGAGTTCGCCTCGGTCGTCAACCGCAAGGGCATCGACGGCCTGCTGGGCGACCTCAGGGCGCGCGTCGAGGCACCGGTCGAAGACACGGCGGAATAGCGGAGTATGGAAAAGAATTTGCGCCCGCCGCGCCGGGCGACAGCCCGCCTGCGCCGCGCTGTCGCGCGCGTCGTCCCGGTGCTGGCCATCGCGGCGGCGGTCGGGCTCGCAGCCTGCGGCGAGCCGCTCCATCCCAGCAAGTGGAAGGACGATCCGGACGAGATTCCGCCGGGCGAAGGTCTGCTGACCGGAGAGGACGGCGCGTGGACAATCTACAGCGATTAGGAGCCGCTACCTTCGGGGGCGGCCCGTGGAGCACATGATGAAATTCGGCGTTCTCGTGACATCGCAGCCCAATCTCGACGTGGAGCCCTATCCGCACCGCGCCGTGCACGCCCGCGTGACGCGCGAGATCGTGGAGGCGGACCGGCTCGGCTACGACACCGCCTGGATCGCCGAGCACCACTTCTCCAACCAGTACGGCGTGCTGCCGGACCCCTTCGTCTATCTGGCGTATCTCGCGCCCAAGACCGCCAAGATCGGGCTCGGCACGGCGGTGATGACGCTGCCGCTGCACAACCCGGTGCGGATCGTCGAGAACGCGGCCTTCGTGGACATCCTGAGCGAAGGCCGGCTCAGCCTCGGCCTCGGCTCCGGCTACCGGCCCTACGAGTATGACGGCTTCGGCATACCGTTCGACGCCCGCCACGACATTCAGGAAGAGGCCTTCCCCCTGATCCTCGACGCCTTCCACAATCGGAAGGTCAGCCACGAGGGCGCCCACTTCCAGCACCGGATCGAGGGCGACTACGAGATCTACCCGGTGAGCCTGCAGCAGCCGCATCCGCCCTTCTACATGGCTGCCGGCACGACCCGTTCCATCGAGATCGCCGCGCGCCACGGCTTCGGCCTGATGCTCTCCACCCTGCCCTCGTTCGAAACCCTTGCCGGGCAGATCGCGCTTTACCGCGAGGCCATGGCGCACGCGCCGGCGCCGTGGAACGCCAACCCCGCTTTCGGTTCCATCAACATCGCCCGCTGGGTCTACGTGGCCGAGACCGATGCCAAGGCGCGGGAGGAGAGCGAGGCAGGGATCGTCCGCCACCTCGAAGCGTTCCTCGGCAAGAAGACCGCCGGCTACCTCGGCAACGTCTCGGAGAAGGAGAGCGCCGTGGCGTTCGACTACGAGACGCTGCTGGAGACCACCCTGATCCACGGCTCGCCCGAGACCGTGATCGCCCGCATCCGGGCGCTGCGCGCCGCCACCGGCCTGGATTCCCTGCTGCTTCACTATCCGCCCTACTATGGCGCGGATAATCTGTTGAAAAGCCTTCGCCTTTTCGCCGAAGCGGTGATTCCGGCCTTTCGCACCCCTGCCGGCAGTACCGAAGCCGCCGAATAGACCCTTCGAGAGGGCCAGGAGTGCCCATTTTGGGCGTTCGATATGAAGATTTGGCTTAGATCGGGCGCCGTGTTCCGCTACAATGGTCCTACCGGACTATTCACCGACAACCTCGCCAGGGAACTCGCGCTAAATGATGTCGCTCGCGCCTCAACGACGGACCAAATGGGATGCGCGGCGTGAAGCCGCCAGGAATGTGGATCGCGGACCGGGGATGATCTCGCTCTCCGACGAACTCGCTGAGCTCGATCGCCTGGAGGCGCAAGAGAGCCAGCGCCGCTGCCTGCGCTGCAGCCGCCTCTTCGACAGCGCGGGGCCGGGCAACCGGCTCTGCGGTTCGTGCCGGTAACATTGCCATCGCGATGGCCGACGAGGGTGCGCCCTTCCGCCATCCGGTAGACTGGCGAAACCCCGAATTCTATGACGGCGAGGCCCTGGAGCGGGAGACGCGCCGGGTCTTCGACATCTGCCACGGCTGCCGGCGCTGCTTCAGCCTCTGCGATTCCTTCCCGCGGCTCTTCGACCTGATCGACGAGTCCGAATCGGGCGAGCTGGATTCGGTGGACTCGTCCGGCTTCAAGGCGGTCGTGGACGCCTGCACGCTCTGCGACATGTGCTTCATGACCATGTGCCCCTACACGCCGCCGCACGAGTGGGACGTGGACTTTCCCCATCTCATGCTGCGCCACCGCGCCACGGATCGCCGCGCGGGCCGGCGCCATACCACCGCATCCAAGCGGCTCGCGGAGACCGACCGCAACGGCCGTTTGGCCCGCACTTTCGCGCCGGTCATGAACTGGGGCTCCGCTCAAGACAACCGATTCACCCGGCCGCTGATCGAGGCCGTCGCCGGCGTCCACAGGGAGGCGCCGCTACCGCGCTATCACCGCCGCACCATGCTCGACCGCGCGGCCAAGGGAGGGCCGGCGGTCAACCGACAGGCGCCGGCGAACGGGCGCAAGGCGGTGATCTATGCCACCTGCTTCGCCAACTACAACCAGCCGGAGGTCGGTGCGGCAGCGCGCAAGGTGCTGGCGCACAACGGCGTCGAGACCGCCGTGGTCTATCCCCAGTGCTGCGGTATGCCGCAGCTGGAAGAGGGCGATATCGAGCGTGTCGCGGACAGCGCCCGGCAGGTGGCGGCGGCGCTCGGCGAGTGGATCGACAAGGGCTACGACGTGATCGCGCTGGTGGCGAGCTGCGCGCTCATGCTCAAGCTCGAATGGCCGCTGATCCTGCCGGACGATCCGGCGGTCAAGCGCCTATCCGAGCGCAGCTACGATATTTGCGAATACGTCGTCGGCATCTCCCGCGAGGAGGGGCTGGCGCCGGGCCTCGCCCCCATCGACGGCGCCGTCACGCTTCATCTGCCCTGCCACGAGCGGGCCCAGAACGTGGGGCGCAAGTCCGCCGACATGCTGTCCCTTGTGCCGGACACCGAGGTCTCGATCATTGAGCGCTGCTCCGGCCACGGCGGCTCTATCGGCGTCACCAAGGGCTTCCACGAGACCGCGCTGAAGGTCGGCCGGACCACCGCGCGGCGCGCGCGCGAGGCGGGGAACCCCTATCTCGCCTCGGAATGCCCGCTCGCCGGCGCCCACATCGTGAACGGGATGGCACGCCAGGCGGCCAAGGACGGCGACTCTGCCGCCGTAGCACCCGCTGCCGGACGTGCCCATCATCCGATCGAGCTGCTGGCCCGCGCCTACGGCCTCGCCTGAGACCATGAGCGAGCCGCGCCGCGCACTCACCCGCGCCGACATCATGGACATGGCGGACTATGCGAAGGTCCGCAAGGAACGCCGCGCCGCGATCACGACGCTGAAGCGCGACCGGCGGCTCGCCGTCGGCCCCTTCGCCACGTTTCACTTCGAGTGCTTCGAGACCATGTGGATGCAGGTCCACGAGATGCTCCATATCGAGCAGGGCGGCGAGGAGCAGATCGCGGGCGAGCTTGAGGCTTACAACCCTCTCATCCCACAGGGCGACGCCCTGATCGCAACGCTCATGCTGGAGATCGACGATCCGGCGCGCAGGGAGCGCGAGCTCTATCGGCTGGCGGGGATCGAGGACACCGTCAGGCTGGAGGTCGGCGGGGCCGCTGTCGCCGCCCGGCCGATCGAGGACGAGGTCGCGCGGACCAGCGAGGACGGCAAGACCTCCTCGATCCATTTCCTCCGCTTCCCCTTCCAGGCGGCGGAGGCCGCCGCGTTCTGCACACCAGGCGCCCGCGTCCTGCTCGGCGTCGAGCACCCGGCTTACGGCCACCTCGCCGTCATGCCGGAGGAGACCCGCGCCGCCTTGGCCGAAGACCTGGACGGGGGCAGCAGCTAACCCGCATTTCTCACCATAGTCGGGCCGTGCGTCGCGCGGAACGCTCGCGTTTACGCGCGGCTGCGCGATCCCGGCCCGCCGGCCCGCTCCACCTGGTTCTCCGGACCATGGTGCGGTGCACGGCGCTGGTCGGCCGTGCGAGCATATCTTCATGCATCGTGAGCGCGAACGGACCGCTGTGGGCGGGGTGAAAGGCCGTGAGCGAACTCAAGTGTTCCGCGGCCGCGACCTTTCGGGCGCGGGCGACATCTCGCATATCCCACTCAATCCCGCTTATCCCACTCAATCCCGCCTGTCCCGCTCACCCCGGCCATCTCAGCTATCCCTCCCAATCCCGGAGAATCCCGCCAAAAGTTTGGGGGCTCGTCCCAGGTGCGCCACGGTCGCGGCCGGTCGCGCGCCCGCAAGGACAGACGCGCTCCGGGGCGCGACATGACCGTTATCCGTCGCAATTCCGCTAGTACGGCGGGCCGCACGCGCCCACTCTGCGCCGCAAGGTGCAGCCATGTCCAAACGGCGATAGATTCTCACCCCATGGGACAGGCTTCGGACGGCGGCAGATCATGACGAGACGAGGCGGCCGCCGCGGCGGCGGACGCGCGGCGCGGCGCGCGGAGCGAACCGGCGGCGGCATCGAGCAGCTGCGCTACATCACGCGCGACATCCCCTCGGTCGGGCTGCTGACCGACGAGGGGCTCGCCCTGATCGAGGAGAATGCGGACACGATCCTGGAGGAGATCGGGATCGACTTCCGCGACGACCCTGAAGCGCTCGCGCTGTTCAAGGGTGCCGGCGCCGACATCGAGGGCGAGCGGGTGCGCTTCCCGCGCGGGCTCGCACGCCACCTGGTCTCGACCGCGCCGTCCACGTTCACGCAGCTCGCCCGCAACCCGGAGCGGTCGGTCGAGATGGGCGGCCGCAACACGGTCTTCGCGCCGGTCTACGGCCCGCCCTTCATCTTCGATATCGAGAAGGGGCGGCGCTACGCCCAGCTGGAGGATTTCCAGAACATCGTCAAGCTGGCCTACATGACGCCGGCGATGCACCACTCCGGCGGCACGGTGTGCGAGCCGGTGGACGTGCCGGTCAACAAGCGCCACCTCGACATGGTCTACGCGCACATGCGCTATTCCGACAAGCCGTTCATGGGCTCGGTCACGCACCCCGAGCGCGCGGCGGATTCGGTGGAGATGGCGAAGATTCTCTTCGGCGCCGACGTGGTCGATTCCCAGGCCGTCATGGTCAGCCTGATCAACGCCAACTCGCCGATGACCTTCGACGCGACCATGCTGGGCGCGCTCAAGGTCTACGCCCGCGCCAACCAGGGCCTGCTGATCACCCCGTTCATCCTGGCGGGCGCGATGGCGCCGGTCTCGGTCGCGGGCACCATGGCGCAGACGCTGGCGGAGGCCATGGCCGGCATCGCGCTCGCCCAGCTTTGCCGGCCGGGGGCGCCGGTGATCTTCGGCAGCTTCCTCAGCTCCATGTCGATGCAGAGCGGCGCTCCGACCTTCGGCACGCCGGAGGCGACGCTCGCCATCTTCGGCCTCGCGGCCCTGGCGCGGCGCCTCGGCGTCCCCTTCCGTAGCGGGGGCGCGCTCACCGCCTCGAAGCTGCCCGATGCGCAGGCGGCCTACGAGAGCGCGAACACGCTGCTGCCGACCGTGCTCGCCGGCACCAACTTCGTGCTCCACGGCGCTGGCTGGCTGGAGGGCGGGCTGGCCAGCGGCTACGAGAAGTTCGTCATGGACGCCGACCAGCTCGGCATGATGCAGGTGCTGGCGAACGGCTACGACCTCTCTGCCAACGGCCAGGCGCTGGATGCGATCCGGGAGGTCGGGCCCGGCAGCCACTTCCTCGGCTGCGCCCATACCCAGGCGAACTTCGAGACCGCGTTCTACCGCTCCCCCGTCGCCGACAATTCCAGCTTCGAGCAGTGGCAGTCGGACGGCTCCAAGGACACCACGCAACGGGCGCACGAGGTGTTCAAGTCGATGCTGGCCGCTTACGAAGCGCCGCCCATCGACCCCGGCGTCGACGAGGCGCTCAGGGAGTTCATCGCGAAGAAGAAGGCCTCCATGCCCGACGCCTTCGCTTAGGCCGTTACCGTTTGCGGCGGCCGGTGCGGCGGCGGCCGGCGGGTGCGGGCGCGCTCTCCGCAGCGGGAAGGGTGACGGCTCGCGGCAGGTGGACGTAGTCAGCCGTGCCGTGGGGGATCGCCATGGCGTCCACGAAGTGGCGCTGGAACGCGGGCTCGACGGCGGTCTCCACCTTCTCGATCGCGCGCACCACGGTCTCGATCTCCGCGCGCGCCGCGCAATCGAGCAGAGCGATCAGCGCACCCGTGCCGGCGGCGTTTCCCGCGGCGCTGACCTTGTCGAGCGGGCAGTCGGGGATCATGCCGAGCACCATGGCATAGAGCGGGTCGATGTGGCTGCCGAAGGCGCCGGTCAGCACGATGCGGTCCACGCGCGCGATCTCGAAGCGGTCCATCAGCAGCCGCGCGCCGGCCATGAGCGCCGCCTTGGCGAGCTGGATGGCGCGCACGTCGTTCTGATGGATGGCGATCGCGGGCTCGCCCGGGTGGAGCAGGTAGCGGAAGGTGCGCCCCTCTTCCGCGATGCGCTCGGTCCTGGCGCGCGCGGCGCCGGCGATGGTGCCGTCGGCGAGCAGAATGCCGGCGAGGTACATCTCGGCCAGCGCCTCGATGATGCCCGAGCCGCAGATGCCGGTGACGCCGGTGGCGGCGGTGGCCTCCCAGAACCCCTCCTCGTCAGACCAGAGGTCGCAGCCGATGACCTTGACGCGGGCCTCCAGCGTGTCGCGGTCGATGCGGACGCGCTCGATCGCGCCGGGGGCCGCGCGCTGGCCGGCCACGATCTGCGCGCCCTCGAACGCAGGCCCCGTGGGCGAGGACGCGGCCAGCAGCCGCTCGCTGTTGCCGAGAACGATCTCCGCATTGGTGCCGACATCAACGATGAGCACCGTCTCGTCGGCCCGGTGCGGGGCTTCGGAGAGCACGACGCCCGCCGCGTCCGCGCCGACATGGCCCGCGATGCAGGGCAGGACGTAGATGCGCGCGCCCGGATTGATGTCCAGGTCGATGCCGGCCGCCTGCAGGGTCAGCCCGCCGGAGGCCGCGAGCGCGAAGGGCGCGCCGCCAAGCTCGGTCGGGTCGATGCCCAGCAGCAGGTGGTGCATGATCGGGTTGCCGACGAAGGCCGCGTTCAGGATGTCTCCGCGCGCGACGCCCGCCTGCTCGGCGACCTCGCCGATCAGCGCGTTCACCGCACCGCGCACGGCCTCGGTCAGCTCGGCCTCGCCGCCGGGGTTCATCATGACGTAGGAGACCCGGCTCATCAGGTCCTCGCCGAAGCGGATCTGCGGGTTCATGCGCCCGGCGGAGGCGGCGACGCTGCCGCTCGATATCTCGGCCAGATGGCAGGCGATGGTGGTGGAGCCGATGTCGAAGGCCGCGCCGTACGCGCGCTCGTGGAATCCGGGCCAGACGGTGACGATGCGCTGAGCCCGGTGGACCGCGACGGTCGCCGACCACTCGCCCTCCCGGAGCGCGCGCTGCAAGCCCTGCAGGACATGCAGGTCGGCGGTGAGGCCATCCAGACTCCACTGCTCGCCGAGCGCGTCTGTCAGGCGCTCGAAATCGCTGCGCGGATTGTGCATGTCGGGCTCCGCGACCTCGACGTAGTGCAGCCGGATCGCGGGGTCGATGGTGTAATCCCGCGCCTCGGCGCGCTTGCGCACGACCTGCTTGTGGACCTGGCTCTCGGGCGGGACGTCGATGACGACATCGCCCTGGATCTGGGCCGAGCAGCCCAGCCGGCGGCCGTCAGCGAGGCCGCGGCGGTTGGCGTAGCGGTCCTCCTTCTCGCCGGGTGGACTGAGATGCGCGGGTGCGCTCTCGATCCCGAACTTGGCGAAGTGGCCGGAGCCGGCCTCCACCTGGCAGCGACCGCAGAGGCCCAGGCCGCCGCACACCGAATCGAGATCGACGCCGATGGAGCGCGCGGCGTCGAGCACCGACGTGCCGTGGGCGAAGCGCCCGCGCTTGCCGGACGGCGTGAAGACGACGAAAGCCGTTTCGGTCATGCCGTCACGCGCTGACGGCGGCGCCCTCCCGCCGGCGCCGGCGCCCCTCGCGCCGGCCGCGCCTGCCCTCGCTGCCGTTCGCGCCCGCCGGCTCGCGGAAGCGGCCGAGCCAGCGCGCGCAGTCGGGGTCGTTGCCGTTCATCATGTCGGCGGCCATGACCGCGGCGATCTCGGCCTCGTGCAGCGGGTTCATGATCGCGGAGGTCAGCCCCGAGCGCGCGGCCATGCTGAGGAAGGCCGCGTTCACGCTGGGCCGGTTGGGCAGTCCGAAGCCGATGTTGGACGCGCCGCAGGTGGAGTTGACGCCGAGCTCCTCCTTGAGCCGGCGCATGATCGCGAAGGCCTGCACGCCCGCCTTGTTGATGGCGCCGATGGGCATGACCAGGGGGTCCACCACCACGTCCTCCTTGGGGATGCCGTGGTCCATGGCGCGTTCGACGATCATCTTCGCGATGGCGAAGCGCTCGTCCGGGTCTTCGGAGATGCCGCTCTCGTCGTTGGAGATGGCGACGACGGCGCAGCCGTACTTCTTCACCAGCGGCAGCACCGATTCCAGCCGCTCCTCCTCGCCGGTCACCGAGTTGAGCAGCGGCTTGCCCTGGTAGACCTCCAATCCGGCCTCCAGCGCCGCCACGATGGAGCTGTCGATGGAGAGCGGCACATCCACCAGCGACTGCACCAGCTGGATGCACTCGGCGAGGATCTTCGGCTCGTCGGCGAGCGGCACGCCCGCGTTCACGTCCAGCATGTGCGCACCGGCGGCGACCTGAGCCAGCGCGTCCCTCTCCACCCGCGAATAATCGCCCGCCGCCATCTCCGCCATCAGCAGCTTGCGGCCGGTCGGGTTGATCCGCTCCCCGATGATGCAGAAGGGCTCGTCGAAGCCGATCACGACCTCCCTGCTGGCGGAACTGACGATGGTGCGTGTCATGCTGCTCCTGCTTCCTCGCCGGCGGTGGCGGCCGCTTCCATGAATTCCGCGAGCTCGCCGTAGCCGACATGGCGGTGGACGTAGCCGAGCCCCAGCCGCTCCGCCGCCACGCGGGCCTTGGCCTCCAGCGCCTCGTCGCGGACCTGGGAGATGTAGACGCAGTTGGTGTAGTTGCCGAAGTAGTCGTCACGCAGCTCGGGCCAGCGGTCCAGCCCCAGGCCTTCGATGATCAGCCGGTCGAATTGGCGCACCATGTAGTCGGTCAGGAAGAACTGGGTGGGGTCGTCATCGGTGATGGCGGCGAACGCCTCCTGGCCGGTGTAGAAGGCGTAGCAGTGCGGCCCGTCGATGCGCTCGACGCCTTCCTCCTCGATCACCTTGTCGAGCAGGCCGCCGGTGCCGCAATCGCCGTAGGCGACGAAGATGGCGCGGTAGTCGGCCCTGTTCGCCTGAATCTTCGTGCGCACCGCCTCGGGGATCAGGTGCGGGCGGTTGTGCAGCTTGGCCGGCAGGCAGGTGATGTCGAGGTGATCGAAGCCGTTGGCCGCGCGAAAATCCACGATCTCGCGGGCGAGTGCGCCACAGGCGATGACCAGCACACGGGCCGGCCCGGCGGACGCGAAGGCGGCCTCGTCGTCGACCGAAAGGTCGGTGTGCTCGGGCGTCGCCATCGCGGCAGTCTTGAGATCGTGCGCCGCCCTCAGGCGGCGTTCGCCCCGGCCGCGCCGCGCAGGTTGTGCAGACGCTTCATCAGCTCCTTGGCGGTCTCCACCGTGATCGCGGCATCGGCGCAATAGGCGTCGGCGCCCACCGCCGTCGCGAATTCCTGGTTGAGCGGCGCGCCGCCCACCATCACGACGTAGTCGTCGCGGATGCCCTTCTCCTTCATCGTGTCGATCACGACCTTCATGTAGGGCATGGTGGTGGTGAGCAGCGCAGACATGCCGAGGATGTCGGGTTCGTGCTCCTCCAGCGCGGCCAGGTAGTTCTCCACCGGGTTGTTGATGCCGAGGTCGATCACCTCGAAGCCGGCGCCCTCCATCATCATCGTGACGAGGTTCTTGCCGATGTCGTGGATGTCGCCCTTGACCGTGCCGATGACCATCTTGCCGGCGCGCGGCGCGCCGGTCTCGGCCAGCAGCGGGCGGAGGATCTTCATGCCGCCCTTCATCGCGTTGGCGGACTTGAGCACCTCCGGCACGAACAGGATGCCGTCCCGAAAGTCGATGCCGACGATGCGCATGCCCTCGACCAGCGCGTCGGTCAGGATCGTGTAGGGGGCCCAGCCGCGCTCCAGCAAGATGTTGACGCCTTCCTCGATCTCCTCTTTGAGGCCGTCGTAGAGGTCGTCGTGCATCTGCTCGACGAGATCGGCGTCGCTCAGCGATTTCAGATCGAGATCGTCGTCCGACATGGGCACTGTCCTGATCCGGGCGTCGACGTCGCAGGGCCGTTGCTCGTTGACACCGCACGCCCGCGTTGCAGGAGTGCGGCGCGGCACTTTATCCCCGTTTCTCTTCAATCACATGGGGGAAGGCGGGCTGTCCCAGACGCGACACTGGCTTGCCGGGCTGCGACAAAGCCCGAATTCGCCTGACCGTGTCGTGTTTGCGCGGCGCCGGTTAGAGGGTGGCCGACTCCGGCAGCTCGGCATCGACCGCGCGGAAGGGCGGCGAGCCGCTGGTCAGCCGCTTGGTGTCGCGCGGCGCGTGGCCGAAGTGCAGTCGGTACGACTTCGAGAAATGCGATGCCGAGACGAAGCCCGTGGCCAGCGCCACGTTGGTCACCGACATGCAGGTCTGCTGTAGCAGGGCACGCGCGCGGTTAAGCCGCATTTCGAGGTAGTAGCGGCTCGGCGTGCAGTTCAGGTACTTCAGGAACAACCGTTCGAGCTGGCGGGTCGAGAGGCCGATTTCCCGCGCGAGCTCGGTCTGGCTGAGCGGCGCCTCGATGTTCTCCGACATCACGTTGATGGTGGCGAGCAGCTTGGGCTGGCTCACCGCGAGGCGCAGCCGCAGCGCCATCCTCTGGTGGTCGTCCTCGCCCCTGATACGCTCGCACACTAGACCCTCCGAGACCGCGGCGGCCAGCTCGTAGCCGTGGTCGCGGTTGATGAAGCTGAGCATCATGTCGGAGGCTGCCATGCCGCCCGCGCAGGTGTAGCGGTTGCGGTCGATGACGAAGATGTCCTCGCTGACCTCCACGCTGGGAAAATCCTCGATGAAGCCCGGCAGGTTCTCCCAATGGATGGTGCAGCGGTAGCCGTCGAGAAGCCCGAGGCGCGCGAGCACGTGGCTGCCGGTGCAGAGCGCGCCGATGTTGGTGCCGCGCCGCTCGATCTGCCGCAGCCAGACTGCGAGGCGCGCGTCTTCGAACAGGTGGGTATCGATGCCGCCGCAGACGAAGACCGTGGACAGGCGCCCGGCCGCGTCCATGGATAGATCGGCGGCGACGCTTAGCCCGGCCGACGACGCCACGGGGCTGCCGTCCACGGAGACGGTGCGCCACTCGTAGAGAGTCTGGCCGCTGACGTAGTTGGCGAGCCGGAGCGACTCGATCGCGCTGGAGAGCGCACCGAGCGAGAACTTCGGGACCATCAGGAAGCCGAATTGGCTCCCGGGGTCGTTGGCTCTCATCGCATCGACGCCGGTCAGGCGCCTCCCCGGCCGATCTTGTCATGCACGCACGGCGCACTATTCCAATTACGACATCACCCGGTGGATAGAGCAACAGGTTTCTGATGCCGGGGCGGAAACGGCCGGGTCGCCATTGCAGGCACCCTCGCCCATAATCCGCGCCGCCATGGCCCTACCCCCGCACCGCCAACGCTCACCCGGCCGCTCTCGCGTGCGCAGACGGCTGCCCCGCACGATCGCCTGACATCGTGACCGCGAGTTCCTGATGGAGAGCGCGGCCGCCTGGGGCGCGGGCTGCGCGCTCTCCTGGGGTATCTCGGATATCATCGCGCGTTTCGCCGGCCGCTCGGTGGGCGTGCTGGTTGCGACTTGCACGATGATGATGGTGGGCGCCGCGCTGATTGCGGCGATCATGGCGGCGTCGGGCCAGCCCTTCGACTGGCGCCTCGACGGCATCCACTGGCTCGTCGGCATCGGCGGCGGCACCGTGATCGGCTCGATCTTCTTCTACCACGCGATAACCCACGGTCCGGTGTCGCTCGCATCGCCGGTGGTGGCCTGCTACCCGGCCATCGCGGTGCCGATTTCGGTCGCCCTGGGCGCCCGTCCCGACCCGCTCCATTGGGGTGCGATGGTCGCCACCATGGGCGGTGTCTGGGTGGTTGCACGGGCGACGCCTGCAAGCGACAGAACTGCGCCGGAATACGCGCCCGCCGTGATCCGGCGAACGATCCTGTTTTCCCTGATCGCCGCGGCGACCTTTGCCGCCTCGCTCACCGCCGCCGACCGGGCCATCGACATCTACGGCCCCTGGCAGACCGTGCTGATGGTCCGGCTCATCGGCTTCGTAGCGCTGACGGCGATCGTGCTCGCCCGTCGCGAGCGCGTGCGCCTGCCGGTGCGGGCCTGGCCGATCCTCGCAGCCTTCGGGTTCCTCGACACCCTCGGGCACCTGCTGCTCTACACCGGACTCGGTCTCCCCAACGGCGAGTATGCGATCGTGGCGAGCGTGGGCTACACGGTGGTGACGGTGGTGCTCGCGCGGATCTTCCTGCGCGAGCCGGTGTCTGCGCTGCAATGGGGCGGAGTCGCCATGGTGGTCGGCGGCGTCGGGGTCCTCGCCGCGTTCGGGTAGAGCAAGCTCCAACTGGGCGAGATCGCAGCGGTCCGAACGAATTCCACCTCTCCCTGTCCCCCTCCCCCAAAGGCGGAGGGGGAACGCAGACAGCGCCGCCTACTCTCCCTCTCCGCCCCCGAGCCAAGCGAGCGGAGCGAGAGTGCCCGGCGACTGAGGGATACGAAAGGGTTGGCGGAGAGGGCCGGGGTGAGGTGGGGGGTGTCGGACCGCACTGCATGGGCAACAGGAGCCACCCGGCGACCGGGTGCGAACCCCTCCGGTCGGCCTTGCTTCAGCCGGTTCGGATGTCCAGCAGCGCGTCGCGGAGGAAGGCGCGGAGCGGCGCGTTGACCGCCTGCGGCGCCTCGGCGAGCGCCATGTGCCTGAGGCCGGGCAGAATCGCGAGACGGGCGCCGGGGATCCGCCCGGCCATGGTCCGCGCCATGGCGGGCGTGTTGCCGGGGTCGTCCTCGCCGGTCATCACCAGCGTGGGACACGCGATCCGCTCCAGCCCCTGGACTAATTCGGCATCGCCTTCGGCCAGCACGCGGTAGATCCGCGGGTAGAGGGCGGGATCGTTGCCCGCGATCCACGCGCGGACGAGCGCGATGGTTTCCGGCGCCTCGGCACGGAAGGCCGGCGTGAACCAGCGCTCAAGGGCGGGCTTCACGTTCGCGGATGGCCCCTGCGCCTCGGTCTGACGGACGTGCAGGCGGACCACCTCGCGCTCCGCGGGGCTGCGGTCGTGCGGCGAGTTCAGGATCGCGAGGGCCGAGAGACGGTCGGCGTGATCCAGCGCGGCGCGGCGCGCGATCATGCCGCCGAGGGAGAAGCCGACCAGGGCCGCGCGCTCGATATCGCAGCGATCCATAAGCCCGAGCAACTGGCGGGAGAACATGGCGAGACTGGGCGTGCCGGCTGGCGGCGGGCTCTCCCTGTGCCCCAGCAGATCGTAGGTTAGCACGCTGAAGTGTGGGGTGAGCGCCGGCAGCTGCCACTGCCACATCGCGCGGTTAAGCCCGAAGCCGTGGATCAGCACGACCGGGGGCCCGCTGCCGTGCCGCTCCCAGGCGGTCTCGCCCGCGTCGGGCGCGCTCATCGGCGGCTGCCGGTGATCGCCGAGACCGCAGGCGTCCTCACGCGAAGGCCGGCATCACCTCGTCGATGAACAGCCTGAGCGAGCGCTTCTGCTCCTTCATGCCGAGGCCGAGGCTCGCGTAGTAGGTGAACTGGTCGACGCCGAGCGCCTCGTAGGCCCGGAGCTTCTCGATTACCTGGTCGGGCGTGCCGAACATCAGATTGTCGTGGAGCATGCGCGGGTCGTATTCGCCCCGGTTCTCCAGCTCCGAGAGGGGAATGGTGCGCGGGAAGCCGTTGGCGACGTCGCCCAGGTTCTTGAACAGGTTCTCGAACTGGCCGAACTGGCGAATCGCGGCCTTCACCGGGACCTCCCAGTCCTCCTTGCGGTCGTACACCACCGAGTGGCGCATGGTGGCGAAGATCGGCCGCCGCTTGCCGGGGTTGGCGGCGAGCGCGTCCTCCATGCGCCCCTTGTAGGCCTCGACCTCCGACATCGGGCGGGTGAGCGGCCAGGAGAGGATGTTGCACTCCTGCTTCACAGCGAAGTCGTAGGTGTCGGGCGAGCGCGCCGCGATCCAGATCGGCGGATGCGGCTTCTGCAGCGGCTTGGGCACCGAGGTCGCGGCCGGGAAAGACCAGAACTCGCCCTCGTGCGCGTAATCGCCCTGCCAGAGCGCCTTCACCACGGGCAGCATCTCGAACATGTACTGGAATGCGTCGTTGCGCTGCAGGCCGGGGTGCATGCGGTCGAACTCGCGCTGGTAAGCGCCGGAGCCGATGCCGAACTCGAGCCGCCCGCCGCCTTGATCGGGTGCCAGTAGGCCGCGACCACCACCGCCGAGCCGAGCCGGATGCGGGACGTGTGGGCGGCCCACCAAGTGAGGATCTGGAACGGGTTGGGCGCGATGGTCATCTCCAGCGCGTGGTGCTCGGCGGCCCAGGCGATGGCGAAGCCGCCCTCGTCCGCCATCTGCACCATCTCCAGCGTGTGGCGCTCGACATCGGTCATGTCGAGGTCGGGCGCGAGACGCTCCATGTTGATGGCAAGCTGGAATTTCATGGCTCAAGGCCTCCCGAGAGGGTTGCGGGGCGTCGCGCTCCCGGATGGATAGCGGACCCGCGCAAATTATTCACCACTCTTCTGGTATGCCCTCTGCCCCGGGACACGGTGGAGGCAGACGCATCGACACTCCGCCGACCGCAGCCATCGATAATAATAATGAGTTGCATTTGCTGAGTCGGAAGTTAGACTGCCCGAAATGAGAGTTATTCGCAGGTCAGGGCGAGGACAGGGATGAAGGGCGCGATGAACGACGGCGCGACGCAACGGGAGGCGCAGGCACCGGGACCGCGCCGCTCGGCCGCGCCGGGGATAACGATTCCCCGGCTCACCTTCGCGGAACAGCTCGTGCTCTGGTCGGCGCGCAGGCTGGCCGCCGCCGGGCATGGCACAGCGGCGACCGAGACCGAGGCCTCGGCCTGCCGGCAAGACGTCCTGGCGCGCGTCGGCGGCGAGCTCAGCGTTGCGCTCTGCCCGACCGGAGGGCCTGCGGCCGGAACGGAAGCGGCGGCAGCGCTGGAGCGCACCCTCGACATCTTCGGCCGCGCAGGCGCGCGCAGCCTGCGCCTCAACCCCATGTGCTGCCGCTTCGTCAGCAACGACGAGCGGCTCTTCCTGTCGTTCCTCGCGAGCTGCCAGGAAGGCAACCACCGCCACGCCGCCGCCCTCCTCACCTGGTTCCTGCCGCCGGCAGGGGTGCGGATCGCCGCGGCCGACGGTGCCGCGTTCGCACGGGCGCTGCGCGAGGCCGGATTCCAGCTGCCGCAGCGGCTCTTGCTCGCCGAGAGCGCGGGTTGCCCCGCGGGAACATCGCCTGAAGCGGCTGCGCCGCACACGCTGCATTAGCCCGCGCCGGAATCCCGCGCGCGGGTCACCCCAAGCTAGAGACAAGGGAGTCGACACCATGAAGCGAACGATTGCTGCAGGAACCGCCGTCTTCGCCCTCGCCGTGCTGCCCGCGGCAGCGCACGGGCAGGACGATGTCTACGCGGGCTTTCCGGTTACCCTGAAGGGTTACGAGGGCTCGGCGACGACGTCGGTCTCCTACGGCGGCCAGATCGCCCGCCAGGTCCTGCACGATTCCCTGAAGAAGCTCGCTGGCAAGGGCACCGGCGCGCCGGACGACGCGCTGAAGGCCACGATGCTCTCCTACTTCGAGGGCAAGGACGAGGGCCGCGCGATCGTCGCGCCGGCCAGCAAGGATCCGTTCGTGGTGAGGCAGACCGGCGTCGACGAGCTCAGCAAGGGTACGAACCTCGCGGGCAAGACCTACAAGGGCGCCGTGCCGGGCATGCCCAACAACATGACCGGGCCGGAGCTCATCGCGTTCTGGATCGACAAGGCGTCGGCGGCGGAGAAGGGCTTCGACGCGGCGAACGGCTACGACTACCCACAGCTCATCTCCAAGTTCCTGCTCGGCGCGGTGTTCTACAACCAGGCGGTCGACAACTACCTGGACGAGAAGCTGCGCGCCGACACCAAGCCCAACGACCAGCCCTACAAGGAAGGCGCCGCCTACACCGGCAAGGAGCATTCCTGGGACGAGGCATTCGGCTACTTCGGCACGCCCGCCCACACGCTGACGCTGACCCCGCAGGCGGTCTACGAAATCGCCAAGCAGGGCTCCAAGTCGGAGAAGCCGGAAGACGCGCTGGCCTATGCCGATCACGACCGGGACGGCGCGGTCGACCTCAAGAGCGAGATGACCTTCGGGCCGGCCTACTACGCCGCCGCTTTCGACAAGTCCGGCACCGATTACCTCCACACCATCACCCGCGCCTTCCTCGACGGGCGCAAGGTGATCGCGGAGGCGAACGGTGCTGCGCTCACCGACGAGCAGCGCGGCGCGCTCCAAGGCCATGCGGAGACGATCCGCACCAATTGGGAGCGGGTGCTGGCCGAGGCCGTCTTCAAGTACGCGGGCTCGGTCTACAAGGATCTCGGCAAGCTGGAGGTCATCCTCGATTCCGGCGGCGACCCCGCCAAGGCGTTTCGCGCCTACGCCAAGCACTGGGGCGAGCTGAAGGGCTTCGCGCTCGCGCTCCAGACCGGCCGCGGCAACCTGGGCGAGACGGCGGTCAGGCTCAACCGGATCATCGGCTTCGGCCCGGTGCTGCTCAACCTGAGCCAGGTCACCGACATCGACAGCCAGGGCAACTACGTAAAGGACGAGTCCAAGCCGCTCGCGACCTACCGGTACGACATGCTGAAGCTGCAGGACCTCATGGTCTCCGCCTTCGGCGTCCAAGCCCGGCAGAACGATCAGCTCGCCGACATGGAATCGCTGCTGGAGAAGCTCGGCGACGGAGCCAGCGCCGAGAACGATTGAGCGGGCGTCGCGGGGAGATAGGAGGCAGGCGCGGGCGCGGTGGAGTCGGTCGTCCTCGACTATCTCGGCGGGCTGGTCGACGGCTTCGTCAATCCCAAGAAGCGCGTCTTCGTGGGCTACCTGGCTGCGGCTTTGGCCGTCGCCTGCGTCGTGACGCTCGGCGCGGCGGGGTGGAACCTTCGCGCGGGCGCCGCATCCGGCCGCCGCGTGATCTTCTCCCGCGCGATCTGGTGGTCGGCCTCGGCGCGGGCCGACTACAAGATGTTCGCGGTCAACCAGGCGCTGATGATGGCGATCGCGCCCCGGCTGGTGGGCCGCATGGCGATCGCCACCGCGCTCTTCTCGGGCCTGCACACGCTGATCGGCGGACGGCCGGACGGCGCGCTCATGCTCCCCGGCTGGCTCGTCGTCGCGAGCTTCACGCTCTGCCACTTCCTCTGCGACGACCTGTCGAAGTATCTGGTGCACCGCGCGCTGCACCGCTGGTCGGTGCTCTGGGCCTTTCACAAGGTGCACCACTCGGCGACGACGCTGACGCCGCTCACGGTCTATCGCACCCATCCGCTGGAGGCCGTGCTCTTCAGCCTGCGCGGCACCGCGGTGCAGGCGGTGGTGGTCGCCGTGTTCATCTTCTTCTTCGGCAGCGCGGTGGACCTCTTCACGGTGCTCGGCGCGAGCGTTTTCCTGTTCGCGTTCAACGCCGCAGGCTCCAACCTGCGCCACTCGCACGTGCGCATAAGCTACGGGCGGCGGCTGGAAAGGGTGCTGATGTCGCCGGCCCAGCATCAGATCCACCACTCCGTCGAAGAGCGGCACCACGACAAGAATTTCGGCACGGTGCTCTCGCTCTGGGACTGGCTCGGGGGCACCCTCAACCTCGCGGACAAGGGCGAAACCCTCCGTTACGGCCTCTCACTCGGCCCTTCGAGGGACACGAACGGCCTCGCCGCGCTCTATGTGAGGCCGGCGCTTGAGGCGGGCCGAGTTCTTCGAGACGCAGCCGCCGGCGCGCTTGCGAATCGCCTTGGTTCCAAACCACAATCGACCGGGGTTCGGCAGACTGCGAGCATGATCCATGCAGTGCGATTCGCGCGGCAGGCCATCGGAGGACGATAGCGGCGGCCCGGCAGACGCGGGACGGCGGCTCTTCGCCGCGTACGAGACCCGCCCGGCGTTCTACGACGAGATGTTCGAGGCCACCGGCGTGCCGCGCGCGCACTGCCGGGAGCTCTGCGAGGCGCTCGACGGGATGCGCCCAGCCGAGATCGCCGCCATGCAGGAGTACGCCGAGCGCTCCTTCATGCACCAGGGGATCACGTTTGCGGTCTACGGCGAGGAAGGCGCGCAGGAGCGGATCATCCCCATCGACTTCCTGCCGCGGCTCGTCGACGCCGCCGACTGGGATCTTGTCGAGCGGGGCCTGCGGCAGAGGCTGGAGGCGCTGAACCGCTTCCTCGCCGATGTCTACGGGCCGGGGCGGATCCTGGAGGACGGGGTGGTGCCGGTGGACCTGGTGCGGGGCTGTCCGCAGTACCGGGTCGAGATGCGCGGCCTGGAGGTGCCCCACGGCGTCTACGTCGCGCTCTGCGGCACCGACATCGTGCGCACCAACGACGGCTTCGTGGTGCTGGAGGACAACCTGCGGGTGCCCTCCGGCGTCTCCTACATGCTGGCCAACCGGCGGGCGTTGAAAACCAGCCTGCGCAACCTGTTCCGCCGCCACCACGTGCGCGGCATCGAGCATTACGGCCAGCTGTTGAGACAGACCCTCGCCGAGCTTGCGCCGCCCGGCGTCTCCGATCCCTGCATCGTCCTGCTCACCCCCGGCGTCTACAACTCCGCCTTCTACGAGCACATGTTCCTGGCGCAGGAGATGGGCGTGGAGCTGGTGCAGGGCAGCGACCTGCTGGTCCACAACGGCTTCGTCTACATGCGGACCACCGCGGGGCTTCGGAAAGTGGACGTGATCTACCGGCGCATCGACGACGACTTCATCGACCCGCTGGCGTTTCGCCCCGATTCGCAGCTCGGCACGCCGGGCCTCTTCTACGCCTACAAACTCGGCAACGTGACGATTGCGAATGCGCCGGGCACAGGCGTCGCCGACGATAAGAGCGTCTACGTCTACGTACCGGAGATGATCCGCTACTACCTGGGCGAGGAGCCGCTGCTCGCCAACGTGGACACCCGTCTCTGCCGGGAGCCGGAAGGGCTGGAGTACACGCTCGACAACCTGGACAAGCTCGTCGTCAAGATGGTGGGCGAATCCGGCGGATACGGCATGCTGGTCGGCCCCCACGCGACGCCCGCCCAGCGCGCGGCCTACGCCGAAGAGCTGCGCAAGAACCCGGCCAACTACGTCTCCCAGCCGGTGCTGGACCTCTCGGTCTCGCCCTGCCTCACGGAGACTGGCGCGGCACCGCGCCACGTCGACCTCCGCCCCTTCGTCCTGCGCGGGAACGAGACCCGCCTCGTCCCCGGCGCCTTCTGCCGGGTCGCCCTGGTCGAGGGCTCGCTCGTCGTGAATTCGAGCCAGGGCGGCGGCGGCAAGGACCTCTGGGTGCTCTCCGAGTAGGCCGATGCTCTCACGCACCGCCGAAGGACTCTACTGGATGGCCCGCTATCTGGAGCGGGCGCAGAACGGCTGCCGCCTGCTGGCGGAGCAGTTCATCATCATCGAGGACCGGCCGGTCGAGCAGATCGACCAGAGTTGGCGGCGCCTCTACATTGCCGCCGGCCGCACCCCGCTGGGCGGCCACCTGGACCCGCCGCCCGACGACGAAGACTTCATGCTGGCCGACGCCTACACGCTGGCCGACGACCTGACCTTCGAGCCGACCAACCCCAATGCGATCCGCAACTGCTTCGCGTCGGCGCGCGAGAGCGCCCGGCAGGTCCGCAACATCATCCCCGACAAGATGTGGTCCGCCCTCAACCTCGCGTACTTCGACCTGCGCGATGTCGAGATCGAGAACATCTGGAACGACCAGCCGGGCTCGTTCTACGAGCGCACCGAGGGCGCCATCCGCACGATCTCGGGTGTGGCCGAGGGCACGATCTATCGGGACGAAGGCTGGCACTTCCTCCAGCTCGGGCGCTTCGTCGAACGGGTGCAGTCCACCGCCGCGCTGATGGACGCGCACATTGCGCTGTTCCCGACCGACGCGCCCGACTGCGAAGCAGACTGGCTCTCGCTGCTCTGGATCAGCGAGGCGCATTTCGCCTACCGCCGCCTCTACTCACTGGAACGCAGCCCGAGCCGCATGGTCGACTTCCTGGTCACCGACCCCTCGCTGTCGCATTCGATCCGCCATGGGCTGGGACGCATCGTCGACGCGCTCGACGCCGTGGCGGTCGGCCCGGCGCTCAAGATCGAAGCGGAGCGCCGCGCGGGCCGCATGGCCGCCAGCATCGACCTCGACTGGCCCGACCGCGACCGCGACGACGACGATGCCACGCGCGCGGCGCTACGGGAGATCGGCGAGTCGTGCCGGCTGCTGCACGAGGACATCGCGGCTGCTTACTTCAACTACGAGGTCAAGGACGCGCCGTGAGCAGGGACACGCCGAGCCGGTTCGTGGTCGAGCACCTCTCGGACTTTCGCTACGAGGCGCCGGCGCAGGGCAGCCTGATGGTGCTGCGCCTTCAGCCACGGACGGACGGCGGGCAGCGGCTCGCGTCCTTCGCCCTCGACATCGACCCCGTCGCCGCACCGCTCGCGTTCGAGGACTCCTTCGGCAATGCCTGTCACCTGTTCAACGTCCATCGGACGCACGAGCACACCGCCGTGCACTCGCGGGCGGAGGTGGAAACGGCGCCGGCGCCGGACCTGCCGGACCGCATGGAGACGGACGCCTGGGATGCGGTGGCGGAGGCCGCGGCCCCGCTCCGGCACTGGGAGTTCCTGGCGCCCAGCGCCTTCGCGCGACCGGGTCCGGCGCTCGCGACGTTCGTCGAGGACAAGGGGCTCAGCCGGGGCACCGATCCGCTCTCCTCCCTTCTGGAGCTGGGCCGCGCGCTGCACGGGGCCTTCCGCTACGAGCCGGGCAGCACGGCGGTGGATTCGCCGATCGAGCACATCCTGGAGACCGGCAGCGGGGTCTGCCAGGACTACACCCACGTGATGATCGCCATCGCGCGCGCGTGGGGGATTCCGAGCCGCTACGTCTCGGGATACCTGCATCGGGAGGGCGTGTCAGGCGAGCAGACCCCCGAAGGCGCAAGCCACGCCTGGGCGGAGTTCCTGCTGCCCGATCTGGGCTGGTTCGGCATCGATCCCACCAACGACACGATCGCCGATCACCGCCACGTGCGCATCGCCGTGGGCCGCGACTACGCCGACGCGGCGCCGACACGGGGCGCGGTGTTCGGCGGTGGGGAGTCCAGCCTGGAGGTTCGAGTGACGGTGGCCGAGGGCGGCGAGCCCGAGCCCGTCGTCGCGCCGCGGGCGGAGCGCCCGTTCCTCAGCGACGCCGCGCCCACCCCGGCGGTCCCGCAGGCCGGCGCCGACCAGTGACCCTTGCGGGTGCCCGCGTTGTGACACCGAGCTATCCCGACCACCTTGAGGCGTAGCGACAACGAGGCGATCGTCTTCTCCGAGGTGCGCTTCCCGGTCGCGGGAGACGAGGCGAGGGTGCGCAGCAGCCCGGACGGCGCGCATCCGCCGCGCGGAAACAGACAGAGTGTATTCCGTGTGTGGAGCCAGGCTGCGGAGCAGCCTGGAGCGAGCGACCGCGAGTCAGACTTCCACGTGCGCAGAGCGCACGATGCGCCCGGCAACCCGCGAGGAGTCCGACCACGATCGGGACCGGGCTGCGCAGCAGCCCGGACGGCGCGCATGCGCCGCGCGCGTAGCGCGTAAGCCAAGCGAGCGGAGCGAGCGCTCGGCGCCTGAGGGAACTGAAAGAGTCAGCGCCCGCCGTTGAGGGAAATGAAAAAGTTCGCGCCCCTACCTCACTCCGGCCCGAGTGACAGGATCGATGTGGGGCTGGTGCGATACACCCGCGGCCTAATCTCTGGCCAGCGTTCGCCGGGCTCCATTTGGTGGGATGCGGCGGGATCTGCTGGGATCGGGTGGGGCGAGCGGGACAAGGGGAACTCTGCGGGGTTCCACGGGTCCACCGGCACCGATGTGACGGTGCGGGGGTGCGGCCGGTCTGGCGGGCCCTCCACCTCCGCGCGGATGATGGCGACAGCCT
>JAJEEP010000171.1 GCA_022820945.1 Alphaproteobacteria bacterium
TCAGAACAATCGCAACCGCCTTGCCCCGCGCCATGGCCCCCTCCGAATCGATGACCCGAAGCACAGCGAATCACAGGCCAACAGCTTTGGCTAGTAATTTATGAAACAGGACACTAGCCCCGGCACTGCCACCTGTATTGACGGGTGTGCCTCGGGGCAGGCCCCGTTGACGGCCCCCCGAGCGCTCCCTACATTCCGATTGTTGCCGTCCCGGAGGAGTATCCATGAGCGTGACCCACGTCACCGACGCCGAGTTCGAAGAGAAGGTCCTCAACGCCGAAGGCCCGGTCCTGGTCGACTTCTGGGCCGACTGGTGCGGCCCCTGCAAGGCGATCGCGCCCGCGCTGGAAGAGCTTGCCGGCGAGATGAGCGATTCGCTCTCGGTCACCAAGCTGGACGTGGACTCGAACCCCTCGACGCCGGCGAAGTACGGCATCCGCGGAATTCCGACTCTAATTCTCTTCAAGGACGGCGAAGTGGCAGACACCAAGGTCGGCGCGCTGCCCAAGGCCAAGCTCGCGGAGTGGCTGCGCGGCGCAGTCTGACGCTCCCCCCTCACGCGGCCGGCACGCCGGCGGTCGCCAGCACGTCACCGATCAGATAGAGCGAGCCGCACACCAGGATGCGGCCAGGTTGAGCCGCGCCTGACGAAAGGCGCCTGACGGCCTCGCCGACGCTGGCGGCTGCCTGCGATTCCATGCCGAGGGAGCGCGCGGTCGAAGCGATCTCGTCCGCCGTCCTGCTCGCGGCCTGATCGGGAATCGCCACCGCCGCCAGCCGCCGCACGAACGGCGCGAGCGACCGCAGGAAATCCTCGGGCGGCCTCGTGTTCAGCATGCCGACCACGAGATCGAGGGGCCGGTCGGCCCAGTCCTCGGCGACGCGGGCGAGCGCAGCCGCAGCAGCCGCGTTGTGACCGCCATCGACCCAGAGCTCCCAGTCGTCGGCGAGACCGTTGCAGGGGATGTGCTGCAGCCGCCCCGGCCAGCGCGCCTCGCGTAATCCCCGGGCGATGGCAGCGTCGCCGACATCGAAACCCGGAAGAGCCCGCGCGCAGACCGCGGCAAGCGCCGCGTTCTCGACCTGATGACCGCCCAGGAGTCCAGGCGACGGGTAGCGCCCGTCGCCTCTTGCATCCCGCACAACCACGTTTGAATCGGTGCGCTCGAACGACCACTCCCGGCCGTGCCGCAAGAGCGGCGCCCCCACCCTGCCGGCAACGCTCCCAATCACCGCATCGGCCGCCGGCTCCTGGCAGCCGATCACGCCGGTCGCGCCTTGCTTCAGGATGCCGGCCTTCTCGGCGGCAATGAGTTCGAGCGTCTCGCCAAGGTAGTGCGTGTGGTCGATGGAGACCGGGGTGATCACGGTGAGCGCCGGCCGCGCGATCACGTTGGTGGCGTCGAGTCGGCCGCCGAGCCCTACTTCCAGCAACAACACATCGGCGGGATTGCGCGCGAAAGCGTGGAACGCCGCACCAGTGGTGATCTCGAAGAAAGTGATCGGCGCGCCGCCGTTGACCTCTTCGCAATGCGCGAGACTCGCACGCAACGAGTCCTCGGCAATCGGCACGCCGCCCAGCCTGATCCGCTCGGCGAAGCGCACCAGATGCGGCGACACGTAGCTGTTCACCCGGTAGCCTGCCGCGCGCAGCATCGCGTCGAGACAGGCGACGACGCTGCCCTTGCCGTTGGTGCCGGCCACGTGAATCACCGGCGGCATGGCGCGCTCCGGGTTGCCGAGCGCATCGAGCAGCCGGGTCATGCGCCCGAGCGAGAGATCGATGACCTTGGGGTGAAGACCGAGCAGCCGCGCCAGGATCGCGTCGCTCTCGCGCAGCGCGGTTTGCTCAGGTGCCGCGCTCACGTCAGCCGACAAGACGAGAGGGTGGACGTGACGGTGCGCCTCACTCGGCGCCGGCGGCTGCAGCCCGGTCCTTGCCCTCGCCTGTGCCGGGCCCGTCACCATGCAGGGAAATCACCTCCGCCGCGGGCTTCTTGTCGCGCAGCAGCGAGAGCAGCTGCGACAGGATCTCGCGCAGCTTGCGGCGGTGCACCACCATGTCGACCATGCCGTGATCGCGCAGGTACTCGGAGCGCTGGAAGCCCTCGGGCAAGCGCTCCCGAATCGTCTCCTCGATCACGCGCGGGCCGGCGAATCCGATCACCGCACCGGGCTCGGCAATGGCAATATCGCCGAGCATGGCGAAGGAGGCCGTCACACCGCCGGTCGTCGGGTTGGTGAGCAGCACGATGTAGGGGATGCCCGCTTCCTTCAGCTCGTCGACTGCGATGGTGGTGCGCGCCATCTGCATCAGCGAGAGCACGCCCTCCTGCATCCGCGCGCCGCCCGAGGAGGGAATCACCATCAGGGGTGCTTGCTGCAGGATGGCGAGTCGGGCGGCGGCCAGCAGGCTTTCGCCCACGGCGGTGCCCATCGAGCCACCGAGGAAGCCGAAGTCGAACGCGGCGACCACCACCGGCGAGCCCCCGATCTGGCCGTGGGCGACCACGATTGCATCGTCATGGCCGGTCTTGCTGCGCGCCTCGCGCAGGCGGTCCGCGTAGCGCTTGCGGTCGCGAAACCGAAGGGGATCCTCGTCCACCGCCGGCAGCTCTATGGTCTGGTAGTCTCCCTCGTCGAAGAGCAGCGCGAGCCGCTGATCGGCGCCGAGCCGCATGTGATGGTCGCAGCGCGGGCAGACCCGGAGATTGCTCTCCAGCTCCCGGTGAAAAATCATCTGCTCGCACTTCTCGCACTTCTCCCACAGGTCGTGCGGGATGTCGGGCTTGCGGAACAGGCCGCTCACCTTGGGGCGCGCAAATCGCTCGAGCCAGCTCACGATGCAGCCTCCTGCCGCGCCGCCCGCACGCCCTTGCCGAGCGCGCGCACCAGCGCGAGCGCGTTGTCGCGGCAGGCGGCCGTCGTCCCGCCGTCCGCGTCCAAACCGTTCTCGATCTCCGAGACCAGGGCGGAGCCGACGACCGCGGCATCCGCCACCCTTGCTACCTCTGCCGCCTGATCCGGCGTCTTGATGCCGAAGCCCACCGCGATGGGCAACGCCGTGTGGCGCCGCAGCCTGTCAATCGCCGTCTGCGTCGCGGCGGCGGTGGCGCCCGCCGCACCGGTAATCCCGGTGATCGAGATGTAATAGACGAAGCCGCTGGTGTTGGTGAGCACCGCCGGCAGACGGGCCTCGTCGGTGGTCGGTGCCACCAGCCGCACGAAGGAGAGTCCGGCGTCGAGCGCCGGCCGACACAGCTCGCTGTCCTCCTCGGGCGGCAGGTCGACCACGATCATGCCGTCGAGCCCGACCTCCAGTGCGTCGTTCAGGAAGCGCTCAACGCCATAGATGTAGATCGGGTTGTAGTAGCCCATCAGCACCAGCGGCGTCGCGTCGTCCTGCGCCCGGAAGCGCCGCACCAGCTCGAGCGACTTGCCGAGGGTGATGCCGGCCCGGAGCGCACGCTGGCCCGCGCGCTGGATCACCGGCCCGTCGGCCATCGGGTCGGTGAAGGGCGAGCCGATCTCGATGACATCGGCACCCGCCTCCGCCAGCCCTTCGAGGATGGCGTAAGAAGTCTCAATGTCCGGATCGCCCATCATCGTGAAGGTGACGAGCCCGGCACGCCCCTCCTCCGCCAGCGCCGCGAAGCGCCGCTCGATGCGCCCGCTCACAGCGCCGCACCCATCGTGTCGGCGACGGTGAAGATGTCCTTGTCGCCGCGCCCGCACATGTTCATGACCAGGATGTGGTCGTTCGGCAGGCCCGGCGCCAACTCCACCACATGAGCCAGCGCGTGGGCGGGCTCGAGGGCCGGGATAATTCCCTCCAGCCGCGCGCACAGGTGAAAGGCATCCAGCGCCTGCTCATCGGTAATCGCCACGTAGGAGACCCGGCCCGAGTCGCGCAACCAGGCGTGCTCCGGCCCGATACCGGGATAGTCGAGACCGGCGGAGATCGAGTGCGCCTCGATGATCTGGCCGTGCTCGTCCTGCAGCAGATAGGTCCGGTTGCCGTGCAGCACCCCCGGCGAGCCGGCGCTTAGCGACGCGGCGTGCTTGCCGCTCTCGATCCCGTGGCCGGCGGCCTCGACACCGACCATGCGCACGTTCTCCTCGTCGAGGAAGGGGTGGAACAGGCCGATGGCGTTGGAGCCGCCGCCGACGCAGGCGACCAGCGTGTCCGGCAGCCGGCCCTCCGCCGCCATAATCTGCTCGCGGGTCTCGTGCCCGATCACCGACTGGAAGTCGCGCACCATGGCGGGATAGGGATGCGGACCCGCAACGGTGCCGATCAGGTAGAACGTCGTCTCGACGTTGGTGACCCAGTCGCGCAGCGCTTCGTTCATCGCGTCCTTGAGCGTGCGCGAGCCTGAGTCCACGGGCACCACCTCGGCACCCAGCAGCTTCATGCGAAAGACGTTGGGCTGCTGCCGCTCGATATCGGTCTCGCCCATGTAGACGGTGCACGGCAGGCCGAAGAGCGCGCAGACGGTCGCCGTCGCGACGCCGTGCTGGCCCGCCCCGGTCTCGGCGATGATCCGCGTCTTGCCCATGCGCCGCGCCAGCAGGATCTGGCCGATGCAGTTGTTGATCTTGTGCGCGCCGGTGTGGTTGAGCTCGTCCCGCTTGAAGTAGATGCGCGCACCGCCGAGATGCGCGCTGAGGCGTTCTGCGTGATAGAGCGGGCTCGGCCGGCCGACGTAGTGACCGAGCAGCCGTTCGAACTCCGCGGTGAACTCGGGATCGTCCTTGGCTGCCTCGTAGGCCTTCTCCAGATCGAGGATCAGCGGCATCAGCGTCTCGGCAACATAGCGGCCGCCGTAGATACCGAAGTGTCCCTCCGCGTCCGGACCGGGCCGATTGGCGCCGCGTGCATTCATGCCTGTGCCTCATTCGGTGTCGGCGCCGCCGCGGCCGCCGCCGCGGCGAGGAAGGCGCCGATCTTCTCCGGGTCCTTGCGCCCCGGCGCGGACTCGATGCCAGACGACACATCGACCGCCCGGGCACCCGTGATCCTGATGGCCTCGCCCACGTTCTCGGCGTCCAGCCCGCCGGAGAGCAGCCACCCGGTCGATGGCGGCGGCGCGCCCTCGAACAGGCGCCAGTCGAACGTCCGCGCATTACCGCCGGGGCGCGTATCGTCGGCCGTCGCCTTGGCGTCGAACAGGATCAGGTCGGCGCTCTCGCCGTAGTCCTCGGCACGGGCAATATCGGAGGCTTGAGACACGCTGATCGCCTTGATGATGCGGCAGCCGGTGCGCACGCGAATGGCCTGCGCCCGCGCCGGACTCTCCTTTCCGTGGAGTTGGATATAATCGAGTCGCATCTCGGAGAGAATACCATCGAGGAATTCGTCGTCCGGCTCGACCACGACGCCGACGGTGGCGATGCCGTCGGGGAGGCCTGCGCTCAGCGCCGCCGCCCGGCCCGGCGCCACGTCGCGCGGCGACGGCGGAAAAAACACGAAGCCCAGAAACCGCGCGCCGCCGGCCAGCGCCGCATCGACGGCGGGGCGATCGCTCAGTCCGCAGGTCTTGACCGCAACAGGCATGGCCTACCTTACCCCGGATTGCTCGTCATGACTCCAGGGCTCAAGCGAGGTCCTTGGGCGTCAGCGACACAGGTGCGGCTGTCGTCACCGTCGCCCTCTGGCCGCGCACCGCCTCGTCCAGCTTCTTGCGCACCCCCGCCAGTTCGTGCTCGAGCGCGCGCGTGCGCCGCCGGCCCCGTCGCGCCATGCGGCGCACCTTGTGGTCGAGCAGCCAGCGAATGAGCGCACCGGCGAGAAACCCCATCACCAACGCCCCTACCGCCAGCGCCCACATCGGAATATCGAGCATGTAGGGGAGCGGTGCCACGCTGATCGTGACGGGATCGCGGTTCGCCACGGCAAAGGCGACGACGATCACCGCAACCGCCCCTGCGATCGCCCAGGCGAGTATTCTCATGGGCCGGCTCTTTTGCGCCGCATTGCGCGGCCCGTCAACCGCGACGTTCGGCGGTCGTGGTCCCGGACCGCCGAGCGTCGTTCAAACCGCCGCGCTCATGGGTTGTTGAGCCGCTCACGCAGTTCCTTGCCGGTCTTGAAGAATGGCAGGAACTTCTTGTCGACCCGCACCGCTGCACCCGTGCGCGGATTGCGGCCGACCCGCGCCCCCCGCGGGCGAACCGAGAACGCACCGAATCCGCGAAGCTCGACCCGGTCGCCCTGCGCGAGCGCATCGCTGATCTCATTGAAAATCCGGTTCACCACGCGCTGATAGTCGCGGTGATAGAGGTGCTGGTCGGCATGCTTTTCCGCCAGCAGCTGAATGAGTTCGGACTTTGTCATTCCGAAGATACCTCGCCACACGCGCGATCCCGGCGCACGTGCCGAAGCACCGAGAACGTCGTCATTTCAGTCCGATAACTCAGGGTGCCAAACGGCGATGAGACCGTCAAGGGCGAGCGTACGCGCCGGGAGGGTTCGCTGTAGCGCCATGTCGATGGTGCCCAGCAGACCGCCTTCGTCGCCGGTCGTCACGTCCGCGGCCGGAACGGTCTTGGGCACGCCGTGAGCCTGCGCGAGCCACGCCCGCGCTTCCTCTTCACCGCCAATGGCATCGACCAGGCCCGCCTGCACGGCCTGGCGGCCAGTGAAGACCCGGCCGTCAGCCAGTGTCAGCGCCGTCTCTCGGTCGAGGGAGCGCCGTTCCATCAAGAGGCGCAAGAAATACTCGTAGGTATCGCTCACCACGCTCCGCATGGCCTGGCGGGTCGGGTCGTCCAGTTGCTCGTAGGGGGTCGGCTTCGCCTTCAACGGTCCGCTTCGGATCGCCTCCGCGCGCACGCCGATTTCTTCCAGGAGCGCGGTGAACTCTGCGGTCTGGAACAGGACCCCGATCGAGCCGGTGAGCGACGCTTCGCGAGCCAGCAGGTGATCCGAGGCCAGCGCAGCCATGTAGGCCGCCGAGGTCGCGGTGGTACCGAGAACGGCCACCACGGGCTTCTTCTCGGCAAGGGATCGCAGGCTCAGATAGAGAGCTTCGCCGCCGACCGCCGTGCCGCCCGCCGAATCGAGCCGCAGGACCACCGCCTTGACCGCATCGTCATCCCGGAGATCGGCGACGATACGGTCGCGCCCGGGATCGTCTTCGATGAACCCGGAGACCCAGAGCCGGGCCACGCGCTCGCCGCCGTCGAAGGCAAAGGGCATCGCACCGACCAGAGCAGCTGCCACCAGCGCCACGATGGCAAGCGCGCGCCATATGGCGACGCCTCGCTTGAGACGGCGGCGGTCTAGCAGCCGGTCTGGATCCAGGCTCGCCATCTCCCTCCCGGATCGCGGCCTAGAGGGTCAGGCCGCCCTCCTCAACTCTCGTCGGGCGTGTCCTCAACCTCTGCCGCGCGCGCGGCTTCTTCCTGGGTCTTGCGATCGAGCGCGGCGCCGAGAATGTCGCCGAGGCTCGCGCCGCTGTCGGTCGAGCCGTACTCCTCCATCGCCTGCTTCTCTTCCTGGACCTCCAGGGCCTTGATGGAGAGCGTGACCCGTCGGTTGTTACGGTCGATCTGTAACAGCTTGGCGTCCACCTTGTCGCCCGGCGCGAAGCGCGAGGGACGCTGCTCGTCGCGGTCGCGGGCGAGATCGGAGCGCTTGATGTCGCCGGGCAGCGAGCCGAATATTTCGACCTCGACGCTGTGCTCGTGCACGGCCGTCACGGTGCAGGTCACCGTCTTGCCGCGGCGGGCGTCCGCACCCTGGAACGGATCGTCGTCGAGCTGCTTGAGGCCGAGGCCGATTCGCTCCTTCTCCACGTCGACGGTCAGCACCTTGGCCTTGACCTCGTCGCCCTTCTTAAACTGCTTGAGCGCTTCTTCGCCTGGCGTCAGCCAGTCCAGATCGGAGAGATGCGCCATGCCGTAGATCTCGCCGGGCAACTCGATGAACAGGCCGAACTCGGTGATATTCTTGATCTCGCCCTCGACGATGGCGCCCTCGGGATGGGTGTCGGCGAAGACGATCCAGGGATTGTCCAGGCACTGCTTGAGACCGAGGCTCACGCGGCGCTTCTCAGGATCGACATCGAGCACCATCACCTCGACCTCCTGACTGGTCGAGATGATCTTGCCCGGATGCACGTTCTTCTTGGTCCAGCTCATCTCCGAGACGTGGACCAGGCCCTCGACGCCGGGCTCCAACTCCACGAACGCGCCGTAATCGGTGATATTCGTCACCCGGCCGGTGAACTTCGTCCGGACCGGATACTTGGCCTCCACGCCCTCCCACGGATCAGCCTCGAGCTGCTTCATGCCGAGGGAGATGCGCTGGGTCTCCGGGTTGAAGCGGATCACCTGGACGTTGACGGTCTGGCCGATCTGCAGGGCGTCCGCCGGATGATTGACCCGGCGCCACGAGATATCGGTCACGTGCAGCAAGCCGTCGACGCCACCCAGATCGACGAAGGCGCCGTAGTCGGTGATGTTCTTGACCACGCCCTCGAGGATTTGACCCTCGTGCAGGTTGGCGATCAGCTCGTTGCGCTGTTCGGCGCGGGTATCCTCCAGCACCGCACGGCGAGAGACGACGATGTTGCCGCGGCGGCGGTCCATCTTGAGGATCTGGAACGGCTGGTCGGTGCCGACCAGCGGCGCGATGTCGCGCACCGGCCGAATATCGACCTGGCTTCCCGGCAAGAACGCCACAGCACCGTCGAGATCGACCGTGAAGCCGCCCTTGACCCTGCCGAAGATGACGCCCGAGACGCGCTCGCCGTCCTTGTAGGCCTGCTCCAGCTTCTCCCAGGCCTCCTCGCGGCGCGCGCGCTCGCGGCTGAGCGAAGCCTCTCCGCGCGCAGTCTCGAAGCGCTCGATGTAGACCTCGACCTCGTCGCCGACCTTCACCTCGGCCGCCTGTCCGGGCGCGGCGAACTCCTTGAGCGGAACCCGGCCCTCCACCTTGAGCCCGACATCGATCAGGGCCGAGTCGTTCTCGATCGCGAGAACGGTGCCCTTGACCACGCCGCCTTCGAAGCGGGGCGTGTCGTCGAGGAACGTGTCGAGCATGTCGGCGAACGACTCTTTCGCCGCAGGGGACTGTTCTGTTGCTTCTGCTGTCTCGGCCGTCATCTGATCTCCAGCATTATCGTGGGCGCTTTCGCGCGATGCTTGCCCGGCATATTCCGCGGGCTGCGATGGGTGAGAGCGTCGCCTCGGCGGGGACTCCGATACGCGTCGCTAGGAGGAGGAAAGACGCGAGTCGGCGGTCGCCACCGCCCGCTCGAACACCTCATCGGGTCCGAGGGCGCTGGTATCGATCCGACTTGCGTCTGCCGCCGGTTTCAACGGTGCGGCGCTTCGCCGGCGGTCGCGTGCGTCGCGAGCGATTATTTCTTCCAAAACGCGAGATTCTATACTCTCGACGCCGCGCGACCGCAACTCACAAAGGCGGCGTCTGGCCCGCACTTCGGGAGTCGCTTCGAGATAAATCTTCACCTGCGCATCCGGGCAGACGACGGTGCCGATATCCCGCCCGTCCAGCACGGCGCCCGGCGGCTCGGCGGCAAAGGCCCGCTGATAGTCGAGCAGAGCCCGGCGCACGGCGCCGTGGGCCGCCACCACCGACGCCGCCTGTCCCACCTCTTCGCCCCGCAGAGCCGGATCGTGCAAGTCGACGTCGCCGATATTGCGCGCGGCGGCCTCCGCCGCCGCCTCCTGCGACGGATCGCCGTTCACGCGCAGCAGGCGGATCGCCGTCGCGCGGTAAAGCGCGCCGGTATCGAGGTGGCGCAGGTCATAATGGTCGGCGAGGCGGCGCGCGAGGGTTCCCTTGCCCACCGCCGCCGGCCCATCGATGGCGATCACCAGCGGCGCCCGCTCACCGCGCGGCAATCGAGGCTCCCAGGCGATTCATGTCGTCGACGAAGCCCGGATAGCTCGTGCCGATCATCGACCCGTCATCGACCGTCATGGGCTTTTCGCTTGCCATCCCGAGAACGAGAAAGGCCATGGCGATACGATGATCGAGGTGGGTCGCGACCAGACCGCCCCCGGGCGGTGGGCCGCCCCCGCCCTCGATGTCCAGCCCGTCGTCCCGCTCCGTCACCGTCACGCCGGCCGCGCGCAGGCCCGCGGCGGTCGCGCCCAACCTGTCGCTCTCCTTCACGCGTAGCTCGGCGATTCCGTTGAGCCGCGTGGTGCCCTCCGCGCACGCGGCGATCACGCTCAATATGGGATACTCGTCGATCATGCGGGGCGCCCGCTCGGCCGGCACATCGACCCCACGCAACGGGCCAGAGCGCACCGCGATATCGGCAAGCGGCTCGCCCCCCAACTCGCGACGCGGCCCCATTTCGATCCTGGCACCCATCTCGCGCAGGGTCTCGAACAGGCCGATTCTGCCGGGATTGACGCCCACCCGGCGGATCACGATGTCGGAGCCTGGCACCATCAAGGCGGCAGCCATCGGAAACGCCGCAGCGCTCGGGTCGCCCGGCACGGTAAGCACGCAAGGTTGGAGTTCCGGATAGCCGGTGACGGAAATCACGCTCGCGCCATCGGTATCGGTCTCGACGCTGACCCGCGCGCCGAAGCGGCGCAGCATGCGCTCGCTGTGGTCGCGGCTCGGCGCAGGTTCGATGACGCGAGTCTCCCCCGGCGCGTTGAGGCCCGCGAGCAGCACCGCCGACTTCACCTGCGCAGACGGAATCGGAAGCCGATACTCGATGGGCATCGGCTGGGCGGCACCGATGACCGCGAGCGGCAGCCGCCCGCCGTCGCGTGCCTCGAACCGCGCACCCATATGTTCCAGCGGCTCGATGATCCGGCCCATGGGCCGGCGCCGGAGCGAGGCGTCGCCGGTCATGAAGGTGGTGAACCCGTGGCTCGCGCAGATGCCCGCAAGCAGGCGCACCGCAGTCCCCGAGTTGCCGAGGTCGAGCACTTCGTCAGGCTCGGCCAGCCCGCCGACGCCGACGCCATTCACACGCCAGCTTCCGTCATCGGCCCACTCGATGGTCGCACCGAGGGCGCGGAGAGCGGCCGCCGTCGCCGCCACGTCCTCCCCTTCCAGAAGCCCGCTCACGCGTGTTTCGCCGACCGCGAGCGCACTGAGCATGAGCGCGCGGTGGGAGATGGACTTGTCGCCCGGCACGGTGCACGTGCCCGTCAGGGGGCCGGCAGCAGAGGAAATCAAGGGGTACGACACGTGCTCTCCGGCGCTGTCCTCGCGGTGTGCGCATGGCGTGGCAATGACGTGGGACACGCCCCGTCTCTAGCACAGCGCCGAGCGTCGTCAAGCGGTCCGGAATCGATCGCAAATTTGGTTTTGACAGGCGGGCGCCAAACTGGCATTGGCGACGGCCACAATACGAGCAATAGGCAGGGAGGCACGGGAGTGGCAAAGCGGGAATGGGGCGCCAAGCACACCTGTACGGGGTGCGGCGTGAAGTTCTACGACTTGCATCGCAAACCAATCAAATGTCCCAAGTGCGGCATCGAGATCGAAGTGGCGATTGTTCGGCCCAACCGACGCCGACCGCCGGCACCACCGCCGCCAGCCAATGACGACCAGGTCGTGGTTGGGGCGGTGGAGGAGGCTGCCGACGATGGCGACGATGTGATCGACGACATCGATGACGGCACTGACGATCTTGTCGAAGGCATCGACAAGGGAGAGCCGGCACAAGCCGAGTCTTGACCCACGGCGGACCGTGCCTAATTCTTGTTTCATCTTGCGTCTAGAGCGGCGGAGCGCCTAGGGTTCCACCCGCCGCGCGGCGCACCCGGAATTGCGGGGCCATAGCTCAGTTGGGAGAGCGCTTGAATGGCATTCAAGAGGTCGGGGGTTCGACTCCCCCTGGCTCCACCATTCCGGCCGCCGAGGTAGCGCCAACGTGAGCGCCCAGAAGAACATTCTGATCGTCGACGACGACCAGGCGCTGCGCCAGTCCCTGGCCGAGCAACTGCACATGTACGAGGAGTTCGCGGCAAGCGAGGCCCCGACCGGGCGCGCGGCCCTCGATGCGGTCAAGAGCAACCGCTTCGACCTCATCCTGCTGGATCTCGGCCTGCCCGACATGGACGGCCGGGAGCTCTGCAAGCTCATGCGCCGGAGCGGCATCGCGGTGCCGATCATCATGTTGACTGCCGCCGACAGCGAGGCGGACACCATCCTCGGCCTCGATTCGGGCGCCAACGACTACGTCACCAAGCCGTTCCGCCTCGGCGCCCTGCTCGCCCGCATCCGCGCCCAGCTGCGCCAGCACGAGCACAGCGAGGACGCGACCTTCACCATCGGCGAGTACACCTTCAAGCCCGCGTCGAAGCTCCTGCTCCGGCCCGACGGCAAGGGCAAGATTCGCCTGACGGAAAAGGAAGCCGCGATTCTCAAGTACCTCTATCGCGCGCGTGATCGGGTCATCGCCCGCGACGTGCTGCTGAGCGAGGTGTGGGGCTACAACGCCAACGTCGCCACCCACACGTTGGAAACCCACATCTACCGGCTGCGCCAGAAGATCGAGGCCGAACCCTCGGAGCCCCGCCTGCTGATCACCGAGGGCGGCGGCTACAGGCTGGTGGCGTAGGCGTTACCGCATCTGCCGCCAGCGGGGCGGCAGCAATCAATCGACCAGGAAATCCTTAAGCGCATCCAGGGTCGCATCGGGCTCCTCGTCGAGCATGATGTGACCGGCGTGCGGTATCACCACCGTGGTCGCATCGGGCAGCATCGCGGAAAGCGCGTGTCCGCGCTTCGCCGGCGTCATCAGGTCGCGCGCACCGATCACAACCAGCGTCGGGCTATCGACGGCTGCGGCAGCCGCCTCGCCGCCCTCGTAGGTATTGGTCGCGACCAGGTCGGTGTGCAGCACGCCGGGAGCGGCACGCTCAAGGGTGCGGAGCCCGCCGCCGGTCATCCAGATTCCCGGCATCTTGTGGACGCCATAGTGCGCGCGACGGCCGTAGCCCCAGCCGGTGAGCAGCTCCAGCGCGTGGTGATCGTCCTTGGCCGAGCTATCGAGCAGCAGGTCGTTGACCGGGATCGCAGACGCCGCGCCGAGCAGCGCGAGCTTTCGCACCCTCGTGCCGTGACGCGCCGCAGCGTCCATCGCGACCAGGGCGCCCATGCTGTGGCCAACGAGATTGGCCTCGCCGACCCCCGCCGCATCCATGAGCGCAACGAGCCAGTCCGCCATCGCTGGGATCGTGGGCTGCGGCGGCCCCTCCGAACGGCCGTGGCCGGGCAGGTCGACCGCCAGCACGCTACCGCCGTTCCAGGCGAAATAGCGCGCCTGCAGCTTCCAGACCGTGTGATCGAAGGCGGCGCCGTGCACGAACACGGTCACCGGCAGGCTGGGATCGAACGCACGGCCGCCGGTGGCGGCGAAGGCCGTCGCGCCGTTGACCTGGATCTCCACGGCTAGCGCCTCTTGGCGGCGCGCGCAGCCGCCCGCAGGCCGCGTTCGAGATCGGCGATCAGATCATCCGGGTCTTCCAGCCCGATGGAGAGCCGCACCATGTCCTCGCCCACGCCTGCGGCCTCCAGCGCCGCGGCGTCCATCTGCTGATGGGTGGTGCTGGCGGGATGGATCACGAGGCTCTTGGCATCGCCCACGTTGGCCAAGTGCGAGAGCAGCTCCACCGCCTCGATGAAGGCCCGTCCCGCCTCGCGACCGCCCTTCACGCCGAAGCAGAAGATGGCGCCAGAGCCCTGCGGCAACAAGGTTTTCGCGCGCTCGTGATCGGGATGCGACGGCAGCTCCGGGTAGCTCACCCACGAGACGGCATCGTGCCCGTCTAGAAAGGCCACGATCTTGCGCGCGTTCTCGACATGCCGCGCCATGCGAACCGGCAGGCTCTCGACGCCCTGGAGGATGTGAAAAGCGTTGGTCGGGCTCATGCACGCCCCAAAATCCCGCAGGCCCTCGGCCCTGGCGCGCGCGATGAAGGCCGCGGGCCCGAATTCCTCGGCGAAGTCGATGCCGTGATAGCCGAGATAGGGCTCGGTCAGCGTCGGGAACTTGCCCGAAGCCTCCCAGTCGAGTTTGCCGGCATCGACGATGACGCCGCCGATGGCGACCCCGTGCCCGCCTAAGAACTTGGTCGCCGAGTGCATGACGATGTCGCAGCCGTGCTCGATCGGGCGGCAGAGGCAGGGCGTGGCGAAAGTGCTGTCGATCATCAGGGGAATGCCGGCATCATGGGCGATGGCAGCGACCGCCGGCATGTCCATGATCTCCAGGCCGGGATTGCCCAGGGTCTCACCGAAGACGAGGCGGGTCTCCGCCCGGATCGCCTTGCGGAAGCCCTCGGTATCGCGGGGATGGACGAAACTCGTCTCGATCCCGAAGCGTGGCAGGGTGTGGGTGAAGAGGTTGTGGCTGCCGCCGTAGATCGAGGCGGAGGAAACGATGTGCCCGCCGGCGTCCATCAAGGTCGCCACGGCGAGATGAAGCGCCGCCTGCCCGCTCGCCGTGCAGACCGCGCCGACGCCCCCTTCCAGCGCCGCGATGCGCTCCTCCAGCACCGCCACCGTGGGGTTGGAGATGCGCGTGTAGATATGGCCGGCACGTTCCAGATTGAACAGCGAGGCCGCCTGCTCCGTATCGTCAAAGACGTAGGAGGTCGTCTGGTAGATCGGAACGGCGCGCGCGCCGGTCGTGGGGTCCGGCTTCTGGCCCGCTTGCAGGCTCAGCGTGTCGCGCTTGAAGGCCAGTGGGTCAGCCATCGCCCTCACTCCCGGTACCATGCCGCCCGGCGGATCGCCGTACGCCGCGAAGCTCTGCCATCCGTGCTACGTTGGCAAGCATCATGGTGAGCGACGGACGCAAGCAGGAACCGGCCGCGCCAGGCGCCGGCAAGCGGCCCGAGCGCGAGGCACGGCTCGCCGCCGCGCTGCGAGAGAACCTGCGCCGGCGCAAGCGCCAGAAGAGCGAACGAAAGGCCGCAGCACCGCCGCCGGATCGGGACGGCGACGGCGCGTAAGACGGGCGCCCGCTCACAGCATCACGTCGCCCGAGTTGGGCCCGAGGGTCTGGCCGACGTAGATGGCGCCGCCGGGGCCCGCGAGGAAGGCCACGGTCTCGGCGATCTCCCACGCTTCGCCGAAGCGCCCGAGCGGCAACTCGGCGGCCTTTGCCTGCTGCCACTCCTTGGAGATGTCGTTGAGGATCGGGGTGTTGCAGGGGCCGGGGCCGATGGCGTTGACCCGCACGCCGCGACTCGAGACTTCCAGCGCGAGCGACTTGGTGAGTCCGATCACGCCGGCTTTCGCAGCTGCGTAATGGGCCATTTCATTAGCACCCTTGTGGCCGAGCTGCGAGGCGGTGTTGATGATCACGCCCTCTCCCTTCTCCAGCATCGGGCCGAGCGCCTCGCGATCACAGAGGAAGACGCCGCGCAGAAGCACCGCCACCATGCGGTCGAAGTCCTCCGTTTTCATCTCCACGAACGGCGACAGCTGGGCGTAGCCGGCATTGGCGAAGAGCAGCGTGCAGTCGCCGAAGGCATTGCGGCAAGCCGCGAACATCTCCTTCACGTCGGACTCGTTCGCGACATCGCCGCCGATCGCCTCGGCCCGGCCGTTGCCCTCGCGCACCTTGGCGGCCGTGCGCTGAGCGTTCTCCTCGTTGATGTCCTGGCAGAAGATCGGCATCCCCTCCCGCGCGAGCCTGAGCGCGCTAGCCTCGCCGAAGCCGCTGCCGGCACCGGTAATCACGGCGATGTGGTCCTGCATTTCGATCATGACCGTCCACTCCCTTTCTTGTCGGTCGTTCACTCCGTTCGCCCGAACACGCGGGCGAAGATTGTATCGACGTGCGTGAGGTAGGGCTCAGGCGCGAACAGCGCGGCAAGTTCCGCGCGGTCGAGCACGTCGGCGACTCTCACATCCGCGGCGAGAGCGGCCTCGAAATCACCGCCTCTTTCCCAAACCGTTAGCGCGATTTCCTGAATAATGGCGTAAGCTTCCTCGCGCGACAGGCCGCGCTCGATCAGCGTCAGCAAGACGCGCTGGCTGTAGACCAGCCCGCCCCTGCTTTCCAGATTGCGCCGCATCGCCACCTCGTCGACCACGAGGCCATCGACGACGCCGGCGAGCCTGGTCAGCGCAAAGTCCAGCGCGACGGTCGCATCCGGCGCGAATACGCGCTCGACCGCCGAGTGGCTGATGTCGCGCTCGTGCCAGAGGGCGATGTTCTCCAGCGCCGGCACCACGGCCGCGCGCACGATGCGGGCAAGGCCGGTCAGGTTCTCGGTCAGGATCGGGTTCTTCTTGTGGGGCATCGCCGACGAGCCCTTTTGGCCCTTGCCGAAGGCTTCGGCCGCCTCCCCCACTTCGCTTCGCTGCAGGTGCCTGATCTCCACCGCCAGCCGCTCGATGGCGCCGGCGATGACGCCGAGCACCGCGAAATACATGGCGTGGCGGTCGCGCGGAATCACCTGGGTCGAGACGGGCTCCGGCGTTAGCCCCATCTGCTCCGCGACGTGCGCCTCCACAACCGGGTCCACGCTCGCGAAGGTGCCGACCGGGCCGGAGATGGCGCAGGTGGCGATCTCGCGGCGCGCCGCCTTCAGCCGGTCTGCGGCACGGGCAAACTCGGCATAGTGACCGGCGAGCTTGAGGCCGAAGCTGGTGGGCTCGGCGTGGACACCGTGGCTACGCCCGACGCAGAGCGTCTCCTTGTGCTCGAAGGCGCGCCGCTCAAGCGCCGCGCACACGGCCTCGACACCCTCCGCCAGCAAGGCGCCGGCGCGGTCGAGCTGCACCGCGAAACAGGTATCGAGCACGTCCGATGACGTGAGGCCCTGGTGGATGAAGCGCGCCTCCGGCCCCACGTGTTCCGCGAGATTGGTGAGAAAGGCGATCACGTCGTGACGGGTCTCGCGCTCGATGGCGTCAATTTTCTCGGGATCGACCAGCGCCTCCGAATGCTCGGCGATGGCGCGCGCGAGCGCATCGGCCGCCGCCTGCGGCGCCTGCCCGAGCGTAACCTGCGCGTCGAGCGCGTGGCGCTCGATCTCCAGCCAGATGGCGAACCTGGTTTCGGGTGCCCAGACCGCGGCCATCTCCGGGCGTGAATAACGCGGGATCATGGGCTATCGCGGCGGGGGATCCACCCTCTCCTCAGGTGCCGGCGGCAGGGCATGGCTGGGGCGCCAGGATTCGAACCTGGGATCACGGGACCAAAACCCGTTGCCTTACCGCTTGGCTACGCCCCAGGCGGGGCGGCTTTTACCACGGCGCGAAGCGGCGCGGAAGCGAAGGGCTTAGCCTGATTGAGGCGCGAACCCCATCCCAAGGCGGGGCGCCAGCAAGCCCGATGGCTGCAATTCCGGTGGTCCGGGTAGAGGCGTGTGCGCTGTCGTGAATCCCTTGGTGATCAAGGGCTCCAGCTGACCCGAGACTTTTCTTACCCCAGAAGCATCGCAGATTTCTGCGGATCTGCGATGTGCGGATAGGGCGGTTCGAGGATTTCCACCCCATAG
>JAJEEP010000117.1 GCA_022820945.1 Alphaproteobacteria bacterium
CAGAAAGCAGGGCTGGAACATCATCGAAGCCCTGACCAGCCCATCGGATCGGCTCATCGCCACCGTCAAGTGCGCGTAAGCCCGCCCGGCAAGGGCTCTCCAACAGCGGAATTATGCCCATGAACCACCTGGGCAGTTACATTTAATCGATGCTTTAGATCGACGAAATGTATGCTATATAACTATGCAGAACCGATTCGCTTAAGTTCCTCGGAGGCGAGTTTATGGCAAGACGGTCTTCGTCCAGGATCGACGAAAGCACGCTGACAAAGGGGCAGAAACGCAAGCTCGACACGCTGCGCAAATCTGTGGGTGACGAGATCGGCGCGCGCGCGTTTGCCGCGTGGCTCGCCACGCAGCCGAAGCCGGAGGTGGTCGAGGAGGATCATGACGCCGCGTTGATCGTCGATACGCTGTGGCCGTTCGTCCGGGATGGCTCGCTGACAATCCCGCGGGGCGGTTATCTGATCCGACGCGGGCGTCGCCGCGTGATCGTCGAGCCATTGAAGCTGTAACCTGAGAGCCCCCGGTGCCGCCCGTTACTCGGCGGTACCCGTCTCCAGTAAACAAGGCCAGGACGGGATAGGCTGTCTCTGCCTTCTCCGGCGGCCGGCCGCGATGCCCGGCGGTATTCCTCGCGCGACACCCACTCACACCCCTTGAGCCAACGGGGCGAATCGCGCGGATAGCGATTCGCCGGCACCCCGGACCATGGTGCGGTGCACAGGCAGGGCGGCGCGAGGCATGGTCCGCGCCATGAACGCTCTGAACGCTCCCTCACCCACCTACCGCCCCGCCCCGGACGCGGCTCGTCGATGCCGCGCTCGTAGGGGCCTGACTCAGACTCCGCGCGCCTCTGGCGCCCCCATACCGCGTGCCTCCGGCGCGACCCAAATTCCACGCGCCTCCGGCGCGATCCGAGGCTGCTCGTGAGCGCGCTCGACGGCTGGATCGACATCTGCCGCGCCGGCACCTGGCGCGACATCGCCGGGCGCGAGGTGGTGATCGACGAGGCTCGTCTCGACCGCATCGTCGCCGAGCACGCCGCCGCCGACCCTGCGCCCGTCGTGGTGGGCCACCCGGAAGCTGACGCGCCAGCCTATGCCTGGGTGGCCGGGCTGCGCCGCACGGGTGACAGGCTCCAGGCGAAGCTGCGCGACATTTCCGCGCCCTTCCGCGAAGCCGTCGAGGCTGGGCACTACGCCGGCCGCTCCATCGCGCTCCAGGGCGACACCCTCCGCCATCTCGGCTTCCTCGGCGGCCGTGCTCCGGCGGTGCCGGGGCTCGCGCCGACCTGTTTCGCCTCCGCGCCGGAGACGGTGATCGCTTTCGCCGACGGCGCCGCAGAGGCTCCGCAGGACACATCCGAAGCACAGCCCGACTCTCTCCGTGCCCCGGAGCCGAGAGGGGACGAAGATGGCAACAGCCTCGTCCCGCTCTGCGCGCCCCAGGCGCGGGGAGAGGCCGAGGAGGAGGGCAGCGTTTCCTCCAGCGCTCCGTCCGAGAACGGAGAGGCAGACGCCGGACGTGTAGCGCTTGCCGAGAGGGAAACAGCGCTCGCGGCGCGGGAGGCAGCGCTGCTCGCGCGAGAGGCTGCGGCGGCGGTCGACGAGAGGCGACGGGCTGCCGAAGCGGCGATCGCGCGCCACGTGGAGGCGGGGCGAGTCCTGCCTGCGGAGCGCGCGGGGCTGGTCGCGCTGTTCGCAGCGCTCGGCGACCAACGGGACAACAGCGACGAGGGCGTCGCAGGTGGGAACACCACCATCGCCTTCGCTTCGGCCTCGGGCGGTGAGGAGCGGATGCGGCCCGTCGCCATTCTGGAACGGTTCATCGAGGGCCTTCCCAGGCGCGTGGATTACCGGACGCTCGCGGGCGGCCCGGTGCCGGGCGCATCGGGACTTGCGGGCACTCACGAGAATGCGGGCGAGGACAGCGAGCGGATCGCTGCCGAAGCCCGTGTGCTGATTGCGGTCGAGGCGGAGAGGGGCCTCACCCTTACCCCCGCCGAGGCTGTCGACCGGGCGCGCGCCAAGCGCGGGCTCGGCACCCAAGGAGGAACGCAATGAGTCATGTGTTGATGTGGCGGGCGGCGGACGCCGGCGGTGCCGTCGCCCCCCACCGAATCGTCAAATACGGCGACGCCGACGGCAAGGTGGTGCAATCCACCGCTGCCGGAGACGACCACGTCGGGGTCTCCGGCCGGGCGTCTGCGGCCTCGGGCGGGCGTATCGAGGTCGCCCGTGCTGGCATCGCCGACATCGAATACGGCGCCAACGTCGCGCGGGGCGCGCTGCTCACCGCCGATGGCGACGGCAAGGCAGTGACCGCCGCCGACGGCAACCGCGTCATCGGCGTGGCCGAGGTTTCCGGCGCCGCCGGCGACATCGGCCAGGTGCTGCTCGCCCCCGGCCTTCACTAAGGGAAACACCATGGACTCGCACACCACCCAGCTCGCTTCCGGCCCCTACGAGGTCCAGACCCGGCTCACGCAGATCGCGCAGGCGGCGATGCCGTCCGGCCTGATCGCCGATGAGGTCTGCCCGCGCGTCCGCACCGGCTACAAGTTCACCTACACCACGCTCACCGAGGAGGACCTGCTCACCATCCCGGACGTGCGGGCCTCCCGCGCCGGGCACCTCAATCAGGTCGAGTTCGGCGCGACGGACACCACCGCGAGCGTCCTCGATTACGGCCTCGAGGACCCGGTCCCCTCCCGCGACATCGAGGAAGCACGGGCCCAAGAGGTCGCCTACGACCCGCTGGAGCAGGCCGCGATCTCCACCGCCGAGTTGGTGAAGCTCGCGCGCGAGCGGCGTGTCGCCGACCTGGTGACCACCGCGGCCAACTTTGCCGCCGGCCACTCCACCACGCTCAACGGCAACGCCCAGTGGAGCCACGCCAGCTCGAATCCGCGCAAGGCGATCCTGGAGGCCCTCGACGTGCCGCTGGTGCGCCCCAACGTGCTGGTGTTCGGCCAGAAGGTGTGGACCGCCCTCCGCCAGCATCCGAAGATCGTGGAGGCGGTGGCTGCCACCGGCGCCGGCGACCAGGCCTCCGGCATCGTGGTGAAGGAGGCGGTGGCCGAGCTCTTCGAGGTCGACCGCGTGCTGGTCGGCATGGCCTGGTACCAGAGCGCCAAGCGCGGCCAGGAGGACACCTTCGCCCGCCTGTGGGGCAAGCACGCCTGCGCCATTCACGTGCGCCGCGACATGGCGTCGTCCCGCGACCGAATGCCCAAATTCTGCTGGACCGCCGATGCCCTCGGCGGGTTGCAGGTCGGCACCTACGAGGAGCCGGCGCGGGGCGTCAATCGCGGCTCGACCGTCGTCAAGGTCAGCGAATGCGTCAAAGAGCTCGTGGCCTACAGCCGCGCCGGCTACCTTTGGCGTAACGCGGTGGCCTAGCCGATGGCCGCATCCCCTCCCGATCACCTCTGTGGCCTCGGCTACTCGCCGGCAGACCCGCGCCAAAGCGTGGCCGAAGGCGAGGTCTGCCGGCACGCCGAGCGCCTGCTGAACATGGTTCACGCCTACTGCGAAATCCGCGATTCGTGGACAGGGTGGCTGCGTGGCGACGCCATGAGCCGCACCCTTTACGAGCGGATCGTGCCCGAGATGCGTGCGCTCCGTGATGCCGAGAGGCGGATCATCGAAGAGCCGAGCGTGACCCTGCTCGCGGTGCTCGAGTACGCCGCCCGCGCACGCCAGGCGGTGCCGGCCTACACGCCCCGCAAGGAGATCGACTATCCGCAGCCGCCGATCCCGGATGCGGTGCGGGAGGCGTGCGAGCGGATGAGCGCGGATGCCGAACAGGCCGCGCTCGCGGCCCGCCAGGTGAGCGCCCGCGAATACGCCGTTCGCATGACGCAGGCCATCGAGCGTGAGCGGGCGGAGGAATCGCGGCGCCAGCAAGCCATGTCCGATACCGGCGTGACCGAGACTCCGGCCGAAGCCGCCCGAGTCGCTGCCGACCTGGAGGCGCGCATCGCGGTCTACGAGCGCGAGCGCCGACGCGCGCTGGCGGACGCCGGGCTCGGCCCGGCCGGTGAGGCTGTGGACCAGGAGGCGGAGGCAACTGACGCGCCTGTGCCCGAGATGGGCTTGACGGTTACCTGGCGGGTCGTCTCGCGCGGCTGGCGCAAGACGTTCCTCTCGCCTACGCCCGAGACCGCGCCGCCCTTCGCCCGCCGCCTTGTGCTGGTCGATCGGGGCCGACGGGGCGGCACGCTGCGCGCGTTCGGCGAGCCCACGCTCGACGGCCGACGCGAAACCGTCAACGGCGTCTCCTTCCGCTTGGCTCATCGCCGCCGCGATCGTTATCAGGCCGCACTCACGCCCGCTCAAGTGCGGGAGATGCGGACATGACCTACGCCACCCGCACGGACATGGAGGCTCGCTTCGGCGCGGAAGAGGCGCTGGACCTTGCCGGGATGGAGGCCGGGCGGATCGCGTCCGCGCTCGCCGACGCTGCCGCGGAGATCGATGCGGCGCTCGCCGCCGCCTTCCGGCTTCCGTTGGCCGGAAGCTCTTGGCCCCGATTGGTGGGGATCGCCTGCGACCTGGCTCGGCGCGCGCTCTACGACGACGTCTCGCCGGAGGAGGTGACCGCGAGGGCCGAGAGGGCGCAGGCGGCGCTCGTCCGTCTCGCGTCCGGTGAGGAGGCGCTCCTCGACGACGCCGGCAATCCGGTTCCCCGCCGCGACAAGGCGGTGCGCGGAGGCCCTGCGCCTTCCCTGACATCCGACACCCTGGCGGGGTTGTGATGGCCACCCTCAAGCAGCGCAGCGGTAGGGTGGAAAAAGACGCCCTCAAGCAGCGAAGCGGTAGGGCGGAATAATGGTGGCCCAACGGATCGGCGTCGAGATCGAGGGCGCGGCGCTCAACGCAAAGCTCACACGCATGGCGGCGGCGCTGGCCAACCCTCACGCTGCGATGGACCGGATCGGGCGCTACCTCGTCGCCTCAACGCTGCGGCGCTTCGAGCGCGAGCGGGCACCTGACGGCTCACCCTGGCTGAAGAGCGCCCGTGCCCTCGCGGAGGGCGGCAAGACCCTCACCGACACCGGCCGGTTGCGAGGCTCGATCGCACACACGGTCACCGAGGGCGGACGCGCCGTCGAAGTCGGCTCGCACGTTCTTTACGCCGCAATTCACCAGTTCGGTGGCCGGGCCGGCAGGGGCCGCAAGGTCAGGCTGCCGGCTCGCCCTTATCTCGGCATCGACGAGCGCGACCGGGCCAACATCCTTCGCATCGTCGCCCGGGCAATCGAAAGGGCGGGGACATGACGCTTGCCGCACTGGAAATGCACCTCGCCGATGCCATGGCCGAGCGCCTCACCGCGCTCAAGGCCGAGGGTGGTGCGCCCCTCTTCGCCGCCGTGCTGAGCGCCCTCGACACCGCGGCACTCTCGGCCTGGCCCAAGACTCCGGCGGCGTTGGTGCTGCCGGTCTCGGACGAGGCGGATGAGAGCACGACGCGCCGGGTCGAAAACGCGCCGGTACAACACGTCGTCCGCGTCGGCGTCTCGGTGATGGTCGCGGCGCCCAACGACCGCAGAGGCGTCCGCGGGCGCGGGCGCCTCTCCACCCTTCTTGCACAGGCCAGGCAGGCGCTTGCCGGCTGGACACCGCCCGGCCAGCGCGAGGTTCTGTCCTTCCGTCGCGGGCAGCTGGTCTCGCTGGAGGACGGGCGCCTGCAATGGCTCGACGAATACGAAATCCGCCGCATCGCCCGCGCCGGCGTCATCGAGGCGGAATAGGGAGATACCAGAATGACCGCGCGAAACATCGACAAGCGCACCGACAACATCGTGATCGGGGCGGGCGAGGTCTATCTTGACCGCCATGAAGGTGGCACGCCCACCGGCGAGCGCTATCTCGGCGACGCCGTGGGGGCTGCACTGGAGATCACGACCGAGGAGACCACGGTCTTCTCGGGCTCAGGGCCCGTCGCGCGGGAGCTGGCGCGCATTGCCCGCAGCGTCACACGTACCGTGACGCTCACCCTTCACGACATCAGCCTGGAGAACCTTGCCCTCTTCACGCTGGGTTCGGTGAAGCGCCTCGCTGCTGCCGCGCCGGTATCCGATGAGCCTGCCGTCTTCCGCCCCGGCCGGTGGTATCAGCTTGGGGGGGCAGCACGGCCTGCCGGCGTGCTCAGTCTGGCGACGCCTGCCAGCAAGGCGGCGGCGGTCAACGCCGTGGCCGTCGCGTCGGCGGCCCAGACACCGGTGACGGCGACGCAGGCGATCGCGGCCAAGCGCTTCGGCGAAGGTGTGAGCGAGACCGAACAAACGGGGCAGTACATCGTCGATTTCGAGCGCGCTCGCGTCTACTGGCTGCCGGCGGACCACGCGCTCCACGAGGCGAAGGCCGGCGTGGTGGATGGTACCGAGATCGGGATCGATTACACGCCGGACGATGCAGCCCGCGAGCAGGTGCAAAGCGCGCTCGGGCAGGTGATCGGCGCCTTTCGTTACATCGAGGATTCGGCCGAGGGCCAGGGGCGGAACATCTATGCGCCGCGCTGTTCGATCCAGCCGGCCGGCGGGCTCACCCTGCTCGACGGACGCTCGACCGAGCAGCAGATCCGCCTCGCCGTCTCGATGCTGGAGCCCGGCGGCGGTCAGCCCGCGCTCTATATCGACGGACAGGCCGCGTGATGGGCGCGGCCGACGAGCTTGAGGTGCTGTTCCCGGACCGCGAGGTGACGGTGCGGGATCCGGACTCAGGCGCCCCGGTCACGCTCACCGTGCGGGAATACCGCTTCCTCGAAGGGCTGGAGGCGACGGCTTCGGCACGCCCCTTAGTCGCGGCACTGGCGGAGCTGGTGTCGGATCCTGACGAGGACGAGGGACCCGACGCACTGGCGATCGAAGCCGCGCTCGCCGCCCACGCGGCGACCTGGCTGGAGCTCGTCGCCCGCGCCTGCGGCCGGGATGCGGCCTGGCTCGCCCGGCTCGGCGATGCGGACGGCCGCGCGCTCTCGGAGGCGATGTGGGCGGCCAACGGCGGCTTTTTTTTGCGCCGCGTGGTGGTCCAGGTGGCGGCTCGGACAAAGGCGACGGAGGAGAGCCCGTGCCGCTCTACCGCGTGCTCGACACCCTCGTCCGTGCCGGCCACGGGCGCGGCCACGTCGACCTCGGCGAGCGCCTGACGTGGCGGCAGATCGTCCTCTTCTTCCGCGCGGCGACGGAATGAGCGCCCCGGGACATAAGAAGGTGGTGCATCAGGAGTGCCGGGCCGCAGGCCCGGACGGCGCGACCGCGCCGCGCGCGCAGCGCGTAGCCAAGCGAGCGGAGCGAGCGCCGGCGCCTGAGGAACACGACTAATGCCCGGTGATCTCGACCTCTCGCTGCGGGTCCGCGCGGACATGCAGGAGGCGCTGCAGCGAATCGGCGCGCTCAATAAGTCCTTGGGAGATACGGCGCGACGAGGCGACGAAGCCGGCGCTTCCCTGGCTGGTGCGACTGGCTCGACGCAGGCGTTCACGGTGGCGCTCGGAACCTTGGGTCGGCAAAGCGAAAGCACCCTCGGCCAGGCCAGGAACGCAGCCGAGAGCGCCTTCGGCGCCATGGAATCCGCGCTCACCCGTTTCATCACGACGGGCGAGACCTCGTTTTCAGGCTTAGTCGACTCCGTGATTGCCGATCTCGCGCGGCTCGCGACGCGGCGCTATATCACGCAGCCGCTGGCGGGTGCCTTGTTCGGCCTTCTGCCGGGTCTCTTCGGCGGTGCGTCCGATCCCACTTCACTCGGCGGTCTCGGCATCGGGATCCGCCACGCCGGCGGCCGGGTCGGCACCCCAGGTGGCGTCTCGCGTACCGTGCCGCCGGCGATCTTCGCCGGCGCCGAGCGCTTTCATGCCGGCGGCGTCGCGGGCTTGCGCGCCGACGAGGTGCCGATCATAGCGCAGCGCGGCGAGACTATTGTGCCGCGCGGCGCTCAGATCGCCGCGCCCTCAGTCGAAATTACCTTCGAGAATCGCGGCACGCCGCAGCGGGAGGTAAGCCACGAGGTGCGCCTCGAACCGCGCGGCTTGATCGTGACCGTGGTGACGGACGATCTCAGGCGTGGCGGGCCGATCCGCCAGACCCTGGCCCGCGAGCTCGGGGGCAGGCTGCCGTGAGCCAAGCAGGCTTGGTCTGGCCCGACTACGTGGCGACCGTCGCGGACGGCTACGCCGTGGCCGACGATTCCAACGTGGCGCGCACGCCCTTCGACGATGGCTTCGTCCGCCAGGAGCGCCGCTTCGCAAGCGCGCTCACGGCCCTTGCCATCACCGCGATCATCGACGGCGACCGCGACTATACGCGCTTCCGCGCATGGGCGCGGGACTGCGCGCACCGCTGGTTCGCCTGGACCGCGCCCGAGACCGGCACCTTGCACCGGGTGCGCGTGCGCGGCGGCGCCGGCGGCATCGAATACACCGCGCGCGTCGGCGGCGACGGCCGGCGCACGTGGGAGGCGGCCCTCACGCTTGAGGGCGCAGAGCTCTAGCAACCCAAAGGAGAGAGACCATGCCGATTGCAGCGGCGGAACAGAACCGGGCGGCGCTCGCCATCGCGAACGCCGGCGACGATTACCTGGCGCTTGCCACGGCCGACCCGACGGCGGCGGGCAACAACCTGATCGCTGCCGCCGGCCGGGCCGAGATCGACCTCGGCCGCGAAGCCGGCGACCCGACGGGCGAGATCAAGAACCTCGCGCAAGTGGACTTCGCGCCGACCGCCCTGGTCCAGAACGCCACGCACTTCGCCATCATGACGGCCGCCAACGGCGGCACCGTGCGCGCCTGGGGCAAGCTGGTCGACGGCGCGGGCGACGACGCCACGGTGAGCCAGGCCAGCACCGACGACATCCTGCGGGTGCCGGCCGGCGCCGTCGTGGTCCGCATCCCCGCCGGCGCGCTCTAGCCCTCAAGCAGCGCAGCGGTAGGGCGCAAACAACAACGCCGGAGCGCGTTAGATGACGCGGCAGGTCCTCGATCTCACCGGCCTCGGCGGCGAGGGCTGGCGGGGCGCGGTGCGTATCGACGCCGCCCTGATCGAGGGCGGCGCCACCGCGTACCTGCGCCATATCCGCCGGAACGGCAACAACCTCCAGGTCCGGCTCGCGCCGAACGAGACCGACAACCCCGACGGCGCGGGGCCGGAGTTCACCGAGGCTTTCGAGGGCGCGGCCCGCGCCTTCACCTTTGTCTCGGACACCGGCGTCACGATCACGCTCAAAGGCCCCGGCCACGCGGACAACGTCTTCGTCGACGCCACCGAGCCCTATTTCTGGACGCCGGACAACGGCGCCGCGATGGGGCAATGGTTCGACCTCTCGTCCGGCGCGTTCGCGCTCATCCTCGACGACGGCGTGGTGCCGACGATTCCGGTGCACGGCACGGCCTCCGCCGGCGCGGCGGAGGCGCACGCCACCGTGGGCCGGCATGCGCAGCACCAGGTGCGCGGCGCGGCCCAGGCCGGCGGGGCGGAGGCGAGCGCCACGGTGCACAGCATGCCTGTGCGCGCGACGCGCGGCACGGCCTCGGCCGGCGGGGCGGAGGCCCGCGCTCGGCTGGAGGTACTGCCGGCGCTCACGCTCGCGGACTTCGACACGGACGGTCTGGAGCTCGACGCGCTCGCGCTGATCCGCGCCGGCGCGGGCGGCGACGGCACGATCTTCGCGACACCGCCGCGCGGCAGCGTCGGCACGCTGCTCGACGGCGAGCTCGGCCTCGGCGCGGGCGAGGCCGCCGTCACGCGGATCAGGCGGCGCAACGGCACCATGCTCGCGGTCAACGACGACGACCCCTTGAGCCTGACGGAGTATTTCGGCCCCGGCGGCGCCGGCGCCGATCTCACGCTCTACGTCCAGACTGCGGCGGGCGTTGCCTCGCTTCCCGTGACGGCGCACGGGCGCGGGGGCAGCAGCTTCATACAGTTCGGCCCGATCGGCACCGAGCTCGACGCCATTCTCGACGGCATCGGCGACGGCGACCGCTTCATCTTCGCATTTGCCCGGCCGGCGGTGACGGCGCTCGCGCTGCGCGGCACGGCCTCGGCCGGCGCGCCCGAAGTCGCCGCCACGCTCGCGCGCATCGTGCCCACAATCCGCACGCTCGGCGGTGC
>JAJEEP010000084.1 GCA_022820945.1 Alphaproteobacteria bacterium
TCACCCCCCCTGGGTGGAGAGGTATAATAAGATCCGCGCCGTCTCAGCTTGCGTTCCCCCCCCGCCCTTTGGGGTTGGGGGCCTGGGGGTGGTGGGATGTCGTGCGCGAGGTGCGCCGTCCGGGCCTTCGGCCCGGCTCCCTCAATCCACGCGGCAGGTGATGCGCCAGTCGATGGCGCCGGCCTTGTCGCGCCGCGCGTAGCTCACGCGGGATTTTCGGAGCTCGGCGCTGGCGATCTCGACCAAAGCGTCCTTGAGCTCGGGCGGCAGGTTCTCGAGGTCGAGGGTGACGGTGATCGGGTCGCGCCGCTTCCGCGCCTTCGCGGGCCGGCGCGCGCGTGCCGCCCGGCGCTGGCGCGGCGCCTCGTCTTCGTCCGCGCCGTTCTCCCCGTTCCTGCTGCCCCAGATCTCGTCCCATCCGCTGCGGTAGGCGGGCGTCCGCACGCTGGAGAAGTAGCCGTAGTGAACGTCGGACTTGCCGCCGGCCGACTCGCGGGCGGACTTGCCGGCCTCCTTGCCGCTGTCGGACGGCTTCGCATCGGAGGAAGCGTCGGACTTGCTTGCCGTGTCGTCCTTGGCCGTGCTCTTGGCGGCGCTCTCGCTCTTGGCTTCGGCCTTGGGCGCCGGATCGGCCTTGGCCTTCGTGTCCTTCTTCTTGGTGCTCTTGGCTTCGCTCATCTCTCTCGCTCGATGACGTCTCCAAATCGCCACCCTCGTCGGGCGTGCGGGCCGGATATAGAAGCAACCGGGGCGTGCTTCAAGACCGTCGTCGAGCGAGCGACGAAGGCGCGCGCCTACTCGGCGGCGGCCTGCTGGCGCTGGCGTTCGCGCGGCTCCTTGTAGACGGCGCCATCCTTCATGATCATCGCGATCCGGTCGGTGTCCTGCAGGATACGGACATCGGCGAGCGGGTCGCCCTCCACCACGATCAGGTCGGCGAGATAGCCCTCCGCCACCAGGCCCACGGCGTCCCCAAAACACTCGCCGCCGTAGCGCGTCGCCATGGTCAGCAGCTCGATCGCCGAGAAGCCCATGAGCTCCTGCCAGAGCTCCAGGTCGCGGGCGTCGCGGCCCACCGGGTTCCACTCGAAGCCGTAGTCGCCGAAGGGCAGCACGCGCACGCCGCGCCGGTGCAGCTCCTTCGTCACCGCGATGGCGCCGTCGAGCTCGCGCTTGAAGCCCCATTCCTCGGCCTTCTCCTGCGGCATGCCGTAGTCCGCCATCTCGTAGAGGGTGGTGTAGGTGAGGCCGATGGCGGGGTTGACGAAGAAGCGGTCCTTGTTCGCCTCCAGCAGGTCCAGCGCCTCCTCGTCGCAGAAGTTGGCGTGGTAAATCAGGTCGATCCCGTGCTTCACGCAGCGCTTGACCGCCTCCGCCGTGCGCGCATGCGCGATGACGCGCCGCTTGTGGATGTGGGCGATGCTGGTGCAGGCGACGATCTCGTCCTCCTGCATCACGGTCATGTCTCCGGTGGCGGTGTCGTGGACGAAGAAGTCGCCCGAGATCATCAGCTTGAGGCTGTCCGCGCCCTCGCGGATCATCAGGCGGGAGAACTTGCGGATCTCCTCCGGCCCGTCGCAGACCACGGCGAAGCCCTCGTGGTGCATGTGGTACTGGCGCAGGTCGCCGAGGCCGCCGGTGACGGTGATCTCGGGCGTGGCCGCGCGCATCCGCGGGCCGGGGATGCCGCCGGCGTCGATCTCGTTGCGGGTCGCGATGTCGAGCCGTGTCTTGGCCGAGGAGCCGTTGACCGAGGCGGTGAAGCCCGCATCCAGCATCGCCTTCACGTTGTGCATGGTGCGGTAGACGTGCTCCTCCACCGGGAGCTCGCCGGTGCTGTAGAAATCCGCACCCATGTTGGGATAGGTCGGGTGGCCGTGGCAGTTGACCAGGCCCGGCATCAGCGTGGCGCCGCAGCCGTCGATCACCCGGTCGGCCGCCGTACCGCTGGGGAAGCCGCCGGCCGCCACCTTGGCGATGCGGTTGCCCTGCACCAGCACCTCGCCCGCGAAGGGCTCGCGGCCCGAGCCGTCGAAGATCGTCACATCGGTGATGAGAATGCGCGCCATCTCTCTCCTCCCCTCTTCCGTCGCCGCCGCCGGGGCGCGGCGCTTGCGGGCGCCGTTGTTGCTTGTTCTTGCGGCGCCGACCGGTCGTACAGCCATCCTAGCACGGACCGCTGGCGCGCCGCCGGCCCGGCTTGGAGGGAATTGGCAAATGTGGAACACTCCGCCGTGCCGCATCGGGGAGAGACGCAGGCCATGATGGACGATCGCGCGCCGGACGAGACCATCGACGTCACCGTGGACGGCTACAATGTCGTGGCCTACAGCTTCGGCTCCGGCGACGAGGTGCTGTTCTGCGTCAACGGCGGGCCGGGGCTGCCCTGCGACTACGTGCGGGACGCGCACTCCTGGCTCGCGGACAAGGGCTACCGGGTCGTGGCCTTCGACCAGCTCGGCACCGGCAAGTCCGACCGGCCGGATGATGCTGCGCTCTGGACCATCGAGCGCTATGTCGAGGAGACGGAGACCGTGCGCACCGCGCTCGGGCTCGGGCCGGTGCACTACTACGGGCAGTCCTGGGGCACCTGGCTCGGGCAGGAGTGGGCGCTCGCGTATCCTGAGAGCTTCAAGACCTTCACGCTTGCCAACGGCGCGGGCGACATCCCGCATCTGGTGAGCGAGCTGCACCGGCTGCGTCATGCCCTCGGCCACGAGACCGAGGCGATGATGCAGCGCCACGAGGCGGAAGGCACCATCGACCACCCCACCTACCAGGCGGCGATCACCATCCTCAACTACCGCCACGTCTGCCGGCTGGACACGTGGCCGGCGCCGGTGATGCGCTCGCTGGGCGACTGGAACATGGGGCCCTACGAGGCGATCCAGGGGCCCAACGAGTTCTGCTACACCGGCAGCATCAAGGACAAGAACTGGCTGCCGGAGCTGCATCGGATTCACCAGCCGGCGCTGGTGCTGTGCGGCCAGCACGACGAGCTGACGCCCGCGTGCTCGATGAAGCTTCACGCAGCGTTGCCCAACTCCCGGATCAAGGTCTTCCCGAACTCGTCGCATCTCCCGATGTACGAGGAGCCGGAGCCATATTTCGAGACCCTGCTGGGCTTCCTCGACGCCCATCGAGGCTAGCGCCCGCGCAGGCGCCGGCCCAAGACGGAGGAGCACGACCATGAATGCGAGCGAGAAGCGCGCCGCGCTCGCCGGCGCGATCAGGGACGGCCAGTTCGTCGTGGCGCCCGGCGTCTACGACATGATCTCCGCCAAGGTCGCCGACGGCATGGGGTTCCGGGCGCTCTACATGACCGGCTACGGCGTCGCGGCTTCGCATCTCGGCCTGCCCGATGCCGGGATCGCGAGCTACGCCGACGTCGTAAGCCGGGTGCGCACCATCGCCGGCGGCACCAACTCGCCGCTGATCTGCGATGCGGACACGGGCTTCGGCGGTCTGCTCAACGTGCAGCACACCGTGCAGGGCTACGAGGACGCAGGCTGCAGCGCAATCCAGCTCGAGGACCAGGAAATCCCCAAGAAGTGCGGCCACACGCCGGGCCGCCGCGTGGTCCCCATCGAGGACATGGTGGAGAAGATCAGGGTCGCCGCCGAAGCGCGCCGCGACCCCAACTTCCTGATTATTGCGCGCACCGATGCGCGCACGAGCCTCGGGCTCGACGAGGCCCTTGCGCGGGGCCAGGTCTTCGCGGACGCCGGTGCCGACGTGATCTTCATCGAAGCGCCGGAGAACGAGGACGAGATCGCACGGATCGGCGAGACCTTCGACAAGCCCCTGCTCGCCAACATGGTGGACAGCGGCAACACCCCGATCGTGCCGGCGGATCGCCTCGCGGCCTTGGGTTTCAACATCGCGATCTATCCCGCCATCGGCATGCTGCCGGCGGCAGGTGCGATGCGGAGCGCGTTTGCGTCCCTCAAGCGCGACGGCTCAACCGCCAACGTCGATGCGCCGATGATCTCGCTGCCCGAGATGCACGCGCTCATGGGCTTCGAGGACGTCTGGGCCTTCGAGCGCCGCTGGGCCCGCCCGGAGGCCGAGGCGGCGGAGTAGACGCCGGCGCTGAGACGGGCGCCGTAGCCCGTGGTGAGGTTCAGCACGACGTCGGTCTCGCTCTGGCGGATGAGGCCGGCGGTCTCGCGGTAGTGATCCAGCGCCATGCTGGCCTTGCCGGTCTCGGGGTTGCGCACGTGGACGTGCACGATGGCTGCGCCGGCCCTGGCCGCATCGAGCGCGGAGTGCGCGATCTCGGCCGGCGTCACCGGCACCGCCGGGTTCTTCGCCACCGTGTCCGCCGAGCCCGTCACCGCACAGGTGATGATGACCTTGCGCGCCATGTCTCCCCTCTCCCGCGTCGCACCGCCGGGGCGAAGGCCCCTCGGGGCGATGATGGCACGAATGCCCGCGCCTCGCGACCGCGTCACGGCCTGCGACGCTTGGCTTGCTCTCGATCTACATGGCGCGATTCTGGCGCGGGTAACGCGCGTCGTGCACCGCACCATGGTCCGGGGGGTGGCGCGGAATCCGATTGCGGCGCGCGGCCTAACCGACCCGCGTCTCCCGCAGCACGTCCTCGTCGAGGTCGGCGCCGAGCCCAGGGCGATCCGACAGCGTCAGCCACCCCTCGTCGTCGGTCTCGATGGTCTCCTTGAGGCCGAAGTCGCGCCGCGCCGGCACCCAGTCCGGTGGGTCGAAGGGGAACTCTAGGTAGGGCGCGCCGCCGACGCCGACTGTCAGCTGTGCGTTGGCCAGGAGGCCGAGGCCGCTCCCCCAGGTGTGCGGCGTGAACATCAGGCCGGCCTCGCGCGCCGCTGTGGCGATGCGCGCGCATCCCGTAATGCCGCCGACGAACACGCAGTCTGGCTGCAGCACGTCCAGGCAGCCGCGCTCGATCAGGGTGCGGAATTCGTGGGCCTCGCGGGTCACTTCGCCGCCCGCGATTCTCACGTCAGTCTCGGCCCGCAGCGCCGCCATTCCAGCGTAATCGCCCCGGTGCAGCGGCTCCTCCATCCAGTAGATGTCGAGCTCGGCGAGCGCGAGCGCCACCTCGCGGGCGGTCGCGAGCTCCCACGGCGGCGCGGTATCCCAGGACATGCGCCAGGCCTGATTGCAATCGACCATGAGGTCGATGCCGGGGCCGACGGCGTCGCGCACGGCGTTGGCACGCGCGAGATCCCGGCGCCAGTCGTCGGTGGAAAAGCGCAGCTTGATGGCCCCGAAGCCCCGGGCGACGAGTGCTCGCGCGGTCTCGCGGCTCTCGGCCTCGTCGCGCCTTAGCGCCGTGGAGGCATAGGCCCGCACGCGGTTGTCGGTGCCGCCCAGCAGCCGGAACACCGGCTCGCCCTCGATCTTGCCGCGCAGGTCCCAGAGCGCGAGGTCGAGCGGCCACCAGCGCCCGTAGTGGAAGCAGAGATTGTCGAGCACGGCGTGGTGCCGCTCGATGTCGCGCGGATCGCGGCCGAGAAACAGATCGGCGTGCTCGTCGAATCCGCCCATCGAATCGCCCGCTGCCACGCCCTCCAACCCCTGGTCGGTGCGCACGCGAACGAGGTTTATTGTGAAACTCTCGCGCGGCCTGCTGTCCCACGAGACCGGCACCGGCGGCTCGAGCGGGATGCGGTGCCGGGTGATTTCAATGGCAACGATCTTCATGGAGGAACGCGACGGGGCGATCAGAGAAGATCGCGCAGCACGGGGATCAACGGCGCATCGGCCGGCGGCATGAGGTAGTCGCGCAGCCGCGCCGGCCGCACCCAGCGGAGTTCCTGCCCCTCCTTCGGCGTCACGAAGCCGTTCCAGATCCGGCAGACGTAGAGCGGCATGAGCAGGTGAAAGTCCTCGTACTCGTGGGAGGCGAAGGCGAGAGGCGCGAGGCAGCTTTGCTCGGTGTCGATCCCGAGCTCCTCGCGCAGCTCGCGGATCAGCGCACGCTCGGGCGTCTCGCCGGGGCCGAGCTTGCCGCCGGGGAACTCCCATAGTCCCGCCATGGCCTTGCCCGGCGGCCTGCGCGCCAGCAGCACGCGGCCGTCGGCATCGACCAGCGCGACCGCAGCCACCAGGACAAGAGGCCGCGACCCGTCAGGTGCGGTAGTCGGCATTAATCTCGATGTAGCCGTGGGTCAGGTCGCAGGTCCAGACGGTCGCCGAGCCGGGTCCGGTGCCGATCTCGACCGCGAGATCGACCTCCTGCCCCTTCATGTGGCGGGCCGCCGCCGGCTCGTCGAAGGCGGCATCGGCCACGCCGTCCTTGGCCGCGCGCTCGCCGCCGAGCCAGATCGAGAGCCGCGCCTGGTCGAAGGCCACACCGGCCCGGCCCACCACCGCGACGATCCGCCCCCAGTTGGGGTCCTCCCCGGCAATCGCGGTCTTGACCAGCGGCGAGTTGGCAATGGCGAGCCCGAGCTTGCGGGCCGCCGCCTCCGAAGCCGCGCCGCGCACCGTGATCGAGACGAGCTTCTGGGCCCCCTCCCCGTCCCGCACGATCTGTTGCGCGAGATCGGTCAGCACCGCCTCCAGCGCGGCGCGGAACCCTTGGAGCCGCGGGTCGCCCGCGCGCGCGACCGGCCTGTGCTCGGCCGCGCCGGTGGCGAACAGCAGGCAAGTGTCGTTGGTCGAGGTATCGCCGTCCACTGTGATGGCGTTGAACGAGCGGTTCACGCCGCGCCGGAGCGCCGGCCCCAGCACCGCCGCCGGCAGGTTCGCGTCGGTGAACACGTAGGCGAGCATGGTAGCCATGTTCGGCGCGATCATGCCGGAGCCCTTGGCGATGCCGTTGATGACCACCGGCACGCCGTCGATCTCGGCCCGCGCGCTGGCGCCTTTGGGGAAGGTATCCGTGGTCATGATCGCGGCGGCGGCTTCGGGCCAGGTGTCGTCCGCGAGGCGCGCGTGCATCGCCGGCAGCGCCGCGGTCAGCGTCTCCACCGGCAACTGCTCCCCGATCACGCCGGTCGAGCTGACGTAGACCTCGTCCGCCCGGCAGCCGACGAGCGCCGCTGCCGCGTCCGCCGTCTGTAGCACGGCGGCGTGGCCCTGCTCCCCGGTTGCCGCGTTCGCATTGCCTGCATTGACCACCAGCGCCCGTGCCGTGCCATCGCCGTCGCCCAGCAGCGCCCGGCACCAAATCACCGGCGGCGCGGCGGTATGCGAGCGGGTGAGCGTGCCGGCGACCGTCGTCCCCGGCGCGAAGGACGCGAGCAGCAGATCGGGCCGACCCGTGTAGCGCAGCCGCGCCTCGGCGGCGGCGAGCCGAACGCCGGAAACGACGGGCAAATCGGGAAAGTGCGGGGGCGCGAGGGGGGATATCGCGGTCATCGACCTCTCCTGATGGCGAGCCGCGCCAACCATACAGGCAGAGCCCGAACGAGACGAATACCGCAGCCTGCGTTGACAGGACCGAGGTGCGCGCCTATCTCTCGGTCACCGGTGTCGCTGCGTGCGGCGGCGGGCGATGGTTGTCGGGATGATGCCATGCTTCAAGGCCTTTCCAAGAAACTGTTCGGCACGGTCAATGAGCGCATCGTCAAGGCCCATGCTGCGCAGATCGGCGCCATCAACAAGCTCGAAAGCTCGCTGGAGGCGCTGAGCGACGAGGAGCTCCGCGCCAAGACCTCCGAGTTCAGGAAGCGGGTCGAGAACGGCGAGACCCTGGAAGACCTGCTGGTCGAGGCCTTCGCGGTCACGCGCGAGGCCTCGAAGCGCACGCTCGGCCAGCGCCACTACGACGTGCAGCTCGTCGGCGGCATCGTCCTGCACCAGGGCAGGGTCGCCGAAATGGCGACCGGCGAGGGCAAGAACCTCGTCGCCACCCTGCCCGTCTACCTCAACGCGCTCGAAGGCAAGGGCGTGCACGTCATCACCGTGAACGACTACCTGGCCCAGCGCGACGCCGCCTGGATGGGCGAGATCTATCAGTTCCTGGGCCTCAAGGTGGGCTGCATCGTCCACGGCCTCAGCGACGACCAGCGGCGCGAGCAGTACGGCGCCGACGTCACCTACGGGACCAACAACGATTTCGGCTTCGACTACCTGCGCGACAACATGAAGTTCACGCTGGAAACCATGGTCCAGCGTCCCTTCAACTTCGCCATCGTCGACGAGGTCGACAGCATCCTGATCGACGAGGCGCGCACGCCGCTCATCATTTCGGGGCCGTCCGAGGACAGCTCGGAGATGTACCAGAAGGTCGACCAGGTCATCCCGGAGCTGCAGGAAGGCGACTTCGAGATCGACGAGAAGGCGCGCGCAGCCACGCTCACCGACGAAGGCGCCGAGCGGGTCGAGGCGCTGCTCGCCAAGCACGACCTGCTGAAGAGCCCCAACCTTTACGACATCGAGAACGTCTCGGTCGTGCATCACCTCAACCAGGCGGTCCGCGCCCACAAGATGTTCGAGCGCGATACCGACTACATCGTGAACGAGGGGCGCGTCGTCATCATCGACGAGTTCACCGGGCGCATGATGCCAGGGCGCCGCTTCTCCGAGGGGCTGCACCAGGCGCTCGAGGCCAAGGAGCACGTGCGGGTCCAGCAGGAGAACCAGACGCTGGCCTCGATCACCTTCCAGAATTACTTCCGCATGTATCCGAAGCTCGCCGGCATGACCGGCACCGCGGCGACCGAGGCCGCCGAGCTCGGCGACATCTACCGCCTCGACGTGATCCAGATCCCAACCAACGAGCCCTGCATCCGCGAAGACCGCGACGACGAGGTCTACCGCACCGCAGGCGAGAAGTGGAACGCGATCGTCGAGCTGCTGCGCGATTGCCAGAAGCGGGGCCAGCCGGTGCTGGTGGGCACGACCAGCATCGAGAAGTCCGAGCTGCTCTCGGAGCGGCTCAAGAAGGAATCGATGCCGCACAACGTGCTCAACGCGCGCTATCACGAACAGGAGGCGCACATCATCGCGCAGGCCGGCCGTCAGGGCGCGCTCACCATCGCTACCAACATGGCAGGCCGCGGCACCGACATTCAGCTCGGCGGCAACATCGAGTTCCGCATCGCCGACGAAATTGGCGAGGACGAGGACGAAGTGGCGAAGGAGCGGGCCGCCGCCAACATCCGCGCCGAGGTCGCAGCCGGGCGCGAGAAGGTGCTGGCGGCAGGCGGGCTGCTGGTGGTCGGCAGCGAGCGCCACGAGGCCCGGCGCATCGACAACCAGCTGCGCGGCCGCTCGGGCCGGCAGGGCGACCCCGGCGCCTCGCTCTTCTTCCTCTCCCTCGAAGACGACCTCATGCGCATTTTCGGCTCCGAGAAAATGGACACCATGCTGTCCAAGCTCGGGCTGAAGGACGGCGAGGCGATCGTCCACCCGTGGATCAACAAGGCGCTCGAAAAGGCGCAGCAGAAGGTCGAGGCCCGCAACTACGAGATCCGTAAGAACCTTCTCAAGTTCGACGACGTGATGAACGACCAGCGCTCGGTGGTCTACGAGCAGCGCAAGGACCTGATGCGCACCGACGACGTCTCGGAGACGGTCACCGACATGCGCCACGAGGTGGTCGAGAACATCGTCGACGACCACATCCCGGAGAAGGCGTACCCTGAGCAATGGGACCTGGACGGCATGCACGATTCATGCCGGCGCCTGCTCGGCATCGACCTGCCGATCAAGGACTGGGCCAAGGAGGAGGGCATCGCCGACGAGGAGATCCGCGAGCGCATCACCAAGGAAGCGGATATCCACGCCGCCGCCAAGCTTGCCACCTACGGCAACGAGGTCTGGCGCCTCGCGGAGAAGAGCCTGCTGCTGCAGATCCTCGATCAGAGCTGGAAGGACCATCTGCTCACCCTCGACCACCTGCGCCAGGGCATCGGCCTCAGGGCCTACGGTCAGCGCGACCCGCTCAACGAGTACAGGGGCGAGGCCTTCGAGATGTTCGAGAACATGCTCGCGAGCCTCAGGGAGCAGACAACCCAGCTGCTCAGCCACGTCGAGCTGCGGATCGCGGGGCCCGAAGAGGAAGAGTCGCCCGTGCCGGAGCGGCGCGCGCCGCAGATGCAGGAGACCCGCCGGGACCCGGCGCTTGCCGGGGCTGCGGCCGGCGCAGGCGCGCGCGCTGGAGCCTTGGCCGACGTCGCACCCCCGCCCGCACCGGCGGCAGGCAGTGGCCGCGCGCCGGCCCCGCGCCGCGCAGGCGAGGCGCCTCAGGCGGCAGCGGCAGGCAACACGGTTCGGCGCGCCGCCTTCGACCCGAGCA